>CAMTWO010000016.1:0-75686 GCA_947085405.1 uncultured Ignavibacteriota bacterium | reverse complement strand
TTCAGCCTGTAAATAAAAAGTTATGATTACTATTAAATATATTAGAAATACGAAGCGACACTTCGGCTATCAAGCGGATGAACGGCTGAAGCATAAATGTCCCCCTGCGGGGGACACTTCGCTCATCCGCCCCACCGTTAGGCGAAAGGCTAATCAACAAGGAGTGTAAAATTTATGAGCGAGAAATTATTCCCCTTAACAGCAAAATATGATAAAGATTGGGTGATGCAAAACTCAATTATTGAAAATGTACTTTATTACGTTGAAAGCCTTTGTGAAGTTCTTAAGTTTGAGAAAGGAATGCGAGTTCTAGATTTAGCTTGTGGCAAAGCTGTAAGCTCGATTTTCTTGGCTCGTGAGTTTGATGTTCAAGTATGGGCTATTGATAAGGAAATCTCTCCTACAGAAAACTACAAACGGATTATCGAGATGAATTGTGATAACAAAGTATTTCCTATAAAGGCTGATGCTCGTAATCTTCATTTCCCAAAAGAATTCTTTGATGTAGTTATTGCTCTTGAGTATTCATATTTTGGCACAGACGATTTGTATCTACCGTATATAAGTCAATTCCTAAAACCAAAAGGGTTAATAGGAATTGTTGATTGGTGTTATACAAGAGAGATGAGTTCTTTATCAGAGGTTCCTGAATATTTAAAGTCCTTTTATCAGGATTTTGATTTTTACTCTCTCCATTCCATTGATTGGTGGAAAAATCATTGGGAGAAAACAGGATTAGTTAAAATTTTACATGACGAATTTCTCCCACATAGCGAGTTTATATTACAAGAAGCTATTAAAGTTTTTAAAGAATTAGAAAGTGAACAAAAGATTGTTAATGCCTTATTGAATGATACAGAAAAACTTGTTTCTTGTTTTCGACTTGTGGGTCAGCGGACAGAGAAACAACCTTATTTAGAAAGTTTTGATAATGCAGATAAACAAGGATTATGATTAGCCCATCGCCTAACACGGTGTTTGTGGCTCACTTCGTTCGCCCAAATCCCGACAAGTCGGGACTTCACAAACACCAAGGACGTTACCTGCAATGCTAATAATTTCAAATCGAATAATAAATTTTGCTGAATCAAATATTTTCCATTTCTTTACGACCTATTACGAATCAACATGAACTTTAATATATTACACCATCATCACAATTTGTTCGCTCAGTCGAGGTAATAAAGGTATGCAGTAACTAAAACATATTTCAAAACCAGTCTGAGTAAATCAGACGGGTTTTTTGTTGTATTGACCTTCCGTTTTACTCAGATACAAAAAAATCAAACAATGAATAAACTAAAAATTGCAATTCAAAAAAGTGGTCGTTTAAGCGAAAAGTCGTTGGAGCTTTTAAAAAGCTGCGGCATAAAATTATCGAATGGAGACCGTAAACTAAAAGCGGAATCATCAAACTTTCCGATAGAAGTATTATACCTCCGTGACGATGACATACCTCAATACGTAGAGCAAGGTGTTGCCGATATTGGCATACTTGGCGAAAATGAAGTATGGGAAAAAGACAAGGATGTTATAACAGTTGAAAGTTTAGGTTTTGCCAGTTGCAAACTTTCTTTAGCAATACCGAAAGATGAAGAATATAATGGACTATCCTATTTCAAGAATAAAAAAATTGCTACTAGCTATCCAAAAATATTAAGTAAATATTTTAATGAAAAAAATATTCCTGTCGAGATTGAAGAGATTGGAGGAAGCGTAGAAATAGCACCTGGCATTGGATTATCTAACGCTATTTTTGATATTGTAAATACTGGTAGTACACTTATAATGAATGGTTTAAAAGAAGTGGAGGTATTAAGACAAAGCACAGCCGTTTTAATATCTAACAAAAATTTGAATTCTGAAAAACGTGATATATTAGAAAAATTATTATTCAGAATGAAAGCTGTAAGAACTGCATCTGAAAACAAATATATCTTACTTAATGCACCAATAGATTCTGTCGAAAAAATATCATCGATACTGCCTGGCATGAAATCACCTACCATACTTCCTTTGTCGGAAGAAGGGTGGGTAAGTATTCACTCTGTTGTTAAAGAAGATGAATTTTGGGAAATAATTGATCAATTAAAAGTGCTTGGAGCACAAGGTATATTAGTTGTACCAATAGAAAAAATGGTAATATAATTTAGATAATATTAAAAAAAATATAGAATGAAAACAATAAAATACCCAGATAAAAAAGACTGGAAAAAGCTTGCTAAAAGGCCTGTTATTGAAAGAGAAGAATTGAATGACTTAGCAAAAAAGGTTTTTAATGACATTAAAATAAATGGAGATTCTGCTGTAAAAAAATACAGTTTTCTTTTTGATAAAACTGAATTGAAAACGTTACGAGTAAGTGAAGAAATAATTTCAGAGGCATCAAAAATACTTTCGAAAGAATTAAAATTAGCAATTCAATTAGCAAAAAATAATATTGAAAAATTTCACACATCACAAAAAGAAATTTCAAAAATTATTGAAACTACAATTGGTGTAAAATGCTGGAGAGAAAACAGAGGTATTGAAAAAATCGGAATATATATTCCTGGTGGAACTGCACCTTTGTTCTCAACAGTATTGATGCTTGGGATACCAGCAAAAATAGCAGGATGCAAAGAAATTATATTGTGTACACCACCAAATAATAATGGCGAAATAAATCGTGCTATTTTATACGCAGCTAATTTAGTTGGTATCACTTCGGTATTTTCTGTTGGAGGTATTCAAGCAATTGCAGCGATGACATTTGGGACGAATAGCATTACAAAAGTTGATAAAATATTTGGACCAGGAAATCAATATGTAACTGCAGCAAAACAATTAGCACAAACAAATGGTGTTGCTATTGATATGCCAGCAGGGCCAAGTGAGGTATTAATAATTGCAGATGAAACATCTATTCCAGAATTTGTTGCGTCTGATTTACTTTCACAAGCCGAACACGGAGCGGATAGTCAAGTAATTTTATTGTCAACCAATGAAAAAATAGTTACCGAAACTATTATTGAATTAAACAAACAAGTGAAGTTATTGCCTAGAAAAACGATTGCAGAAAAAGCATTAAAAAACAGTAAGGCAATTATTTTAAAAAGTATTGATGAATGCATTGATTTTAGCAATGAATATGCACCCGAACATTTAATACTAGCAGTTAAAAATCCGAAGAAAATAGTTCCAAAAATAGTAAATGCAGGTTCAGTATTTATAGGTAATTACAGTTGCGAAAGTGCAGGTGATTATGCAAGTGGTACCAACCATACATTACCAACAAATGGATTTACAAAATCATATAGCGGTGTATCGTTAGATAGTTTTTTAAAAAAAATTACTTTTCAGGAATTAACAAAAAAAGGATTACAAAACATTGGACATGCTATTGAATTAATGGCTGAAGCCGAACAATTATTTGCTCACAAAAATGCAGTAACACTGCGATTAAAAAAGATACAAGATGTTTCAACTAGAAAATAGTGTAAGAAAAAATATACTCAACTTAAAGCCATACTCGAGTGCAAGAGATGAGTTTTCCGGTAAAGATGGAGTGTTTTTAGATGCGAATGAAAATCCTTATGGAACACTCAATCGTTATCCCGACCCACAACAGAAAAAATTAAAAAATAAATTAAGTGAATTAAAATCTATTCCAACTCAAAATATTTTTATTGGCAATGGTAGTGATGAAGTTATTGATTTATCGTTTCGAATATTTTGTGAGCCAAGGAAAGATAAAGCTTTAACGTTTTCACCAACCTATGGAATGTATGATGTATCGGCAGAAATAAATAATGTTGAATTGATAAAAATTCCATTAATCGAAGAGTTTCAAATAGATTTTAATGCATTAGAAATTTATATGAATGATAAATATTTAAAACTCATCTTGATTTGCTCTCCTAATAATCCAACTGGAAATATTCTCAAAAATATTGATTGGATTTTGGAACAATTTAATGGTGTTGTAATTGTTGATGAAGCCTATATTGACTTCAGTGAAAAGGATTCATTTATTTCTAAAACAGAAAGGTATCCAAACTTAATTGTATTACAAACATTTAGTAAGGCATGGGGCTTGGCTGCTGCAAGAGTTGGAACAGCTTATTCGAATAGTAAAATCATTTCTTTATTCAATAAAGTAAAAGCGCCTTACAATGTAAGTGAACTTAATCAGGAAGCTGCATTACAAGCACTAGAAAACTATAAAGAGTTCGCAGAAAAAAAAGCAATCATTTTAGAACAAAAATTATGGTTAGAAAATGAATTAAATTTTATATCTTGTGTAAAAAAAGTATTTCCATCAGATGCGAATTTTATATTGATTGAAACATTGGATGCAAACAAAACATACAACAACCTTGTTTCACAAAAAGTGATTACACGTAATAGAAATAGTTTAGTGAAGAACTGTATCAGAATAACGGTAGGTACTCCAGAAGAAAACATAAAACTTATTAATGCATTAAAAAACAATTAAAATGAAAAAAGTGCTATTTATAGATAGAGATGGAACATTGGTTATTGAACCATCAATAAATTTCCAGTTAGATAGTTTAGAAAAACTGGAATATTATCCAGGAGTATTTCAATCACTTTCAAAAATTGCAAAAGAGTTAGACTATGTATTGGTAATGGTTACTAATCAGGATGGATTAGGAACTGCATCGTTTCCGGAAGAAACATTTTGGCCAACACAAAACAAAATTATTCAGGCATTCAAAAATGAAGGAATTGAATTTTATGAAATTCTAATTGATAAATCATTCCCTGATGAAAATTTACCAACACGTAAGCCAGGAATAGCGATGCTTACGCATTATATTAAAGGTAACTATGATATTGAAAATTCGTTTGTTATAGGCGATAGATTAACTGATATACAACTAGCTAAAAAGTTGAATTGCAAATCAATTTATTTAAGTGAAGAAAAAAATGAGGATGCAATTTTAATTACAAAAAGCTGGTCAGATATTTATCAACTTTTAAAATCAGAGTCAAGAAAATCAAAGTTAATTCGCAATACTTCTGAAACAACTATTGAAGTGGAAATTAATTTAGATGGTTCAGGGAAAAGTTCTATTTCAACAGGCTTAGGTTTTTTTGATCACATGTTGGAACAGATTGCTAAACATGCTAACATAGATTTATCAATAAATGTAAATGGCGATTTACTAATTGATGAACACCACACTATCGAAGATGTTGCTATTACATTAGGAGATGCATTTATAAAAGCATTAGGAAGCAAAAAAAGTATTGAACGTTATGGCTTTTTATTACCTATGGACGATTGTTTGGCGCAGGTTGCAATAGACTTTGGTGGAAGACCGTGGCTTGTGTGGGATGCAGAATTTAAGCGTGAAAAAATTGGTGAGATGCCAGCAGAAATGTTTATGCATTTTTTTAAATCGTTCAGCGATAATGCAAAATGCAATTTGAATATTAAAGCTGAAGGAGAAAACGAACACCACAAAATAGAATCCATTTTTAAAGCTTTTGCAAAGGCAATAAAAATGGCAATCAGTAAAACAAATAATTTTTCTATACCAAGTACAAAAGGAAGCTTATGATAGCAATAATAAAATACAATGCGGGTAATGTTAAGTCAGTTGAAAATACTGTTCGAAGACTTGGATTTGATTGTATCGTAACGGATGATAAAGAAAAAATAGATGCTGCCAAAAAAGTTATTTTTCCTGGTGTTGGTGAAGCGAGTTCGGCTATGGAATATTTAAATAGATATCAGTTGGATAGTTTAATAAAATCCTTAAAGCAACCTGTTTTAGGAATTTGTTTGGGGCAGCAATTGATGTGTATGTATTCAGAAGAAGGAGATACTAACTGTATGGGAATATTTGATTCAAAAGTGAAAAAATTCCCTCCATTGGAATTAGTTCCTCACATGGGATGGAATAGTTTAAGTAGAATGCAAGGTGATTTATTTAATGGAATTAAGAATGATGACAATGTTTATTTTGTACATAGTTATTATGCTGAAATCACTAATGATACTTCAGCTGTTTGTGATTACATTTTACCTTTTGCTGCTGCAATGCAAAAAAATAATTTTTATGCTACCCAGTTTCACCCAGAAAAATCGGCTGGTGTAGGAGAACTAATTTTAAAAAACTTTTTAGAACTATGAGAATAATTCCGGCTATTGATATTATCGATGGCAAATGTGTTCGACTATCTCAAGGAGATTATGCAACACAAAAAATCTATAATGAAAACCCTTTGGAAGTTGCTAAAGCGTTTGAAGCAAATGGCATTGAGTATTTGCATTTAGTGGATCTTGATGGTGCTAAATCAGAAAAAATAATTAATCATAAAGTGTTAAATGATATCACTACCAAAACAATTTTGAAAGTTGATTTTGGTGGAGGATTAAAAAGTAACGAAGATTTAAAAATTGCTTTTGAAAACGGTGCATCCCAAATAACCGGTGGAAGTATTGCAGTTACTAATCCAACACTTTTTATGGAATGGTTAAAAATTTACGGACCAGATAAAATTATATTAGGAGCCGATTGTAACAACAGAAAAATAGCAACACACGGCTGGCTAAACAGTTCGGAATTAGATGTAATTGATTTTATAAAGGAATATGAGCAAAAAGGAATTAAATATGTAATAAGTACGGACATCAGTAAAGATGGTATGCTACAAGGAACATCGAATGAATTGTATCTTGAAATAATTAAAGAAACAAAAATTAAATTAATTGCAAGTGGTGGTGTATCTCGTTTAAATGATTTGATTTTATTAAAAAAAACGGGGTGTGAAGCAGCTATTGTGGGTAAAGCCATTTATGAAAATAAAATAACGTTAAAAGAATTGAGTAAGTTATGTTAAAAAAAAGAATTATTCCTTGTTTGGATATCAAGGATGGGCGAACAGTAAAAGGGGTTAATTTTATTGATATCCGAGATGCTGGAAATCCAATTGAGTTAGCAAAAAAATATGTAGCTGAAGGAGCAGATGAATTGGTTTTTTTGGATATAACAGCAACCATTGAAAAAAGAAAAACTCTGGTAGATTTGGTTGAGAAAATTTCTCAGGAAATAAACATCCCATTTACTGTTGGTGGTGGAATAAATTCTATTGAAGATGTTTCTTTAATTATTAAAGCTGGTGCTGATAAAGTAAGTATAAATTCTTCTGCAGTAAAACGACCAGAACTTATTTCGGAAATTGCAAGAGAGTTTGGTAATCAATGTGTGGTAGTTGCAATAGACACCAAATTAGAAACAAATGAGTGGCTTGTTTATGTAAACGGAGGGAAAGTGCCAACACAATTAAAAGCGATTGAATGGGCAAAAAAAACAGAGGAACTTGGAGCTGGCGAAATATTATTGACTTCCATGAATAACGATGGCACAAAAAATGGATTTGAAATTGATATTACAAATTTAATTAGCAAGGCCGTGAACATCCCTGTAATTGCATCCGGTGGAGCAGGTGCAAGAGAGCATTTCAAAAATGTATTCGAGCAAACAAAAGCGAGTGGTGCATTAGCTGCAAGCGTTTTTCACTTTGGTGAAATTTCAATTCCTGAATTAAAAAATTATTTAAAAACTCAAAACATACCAATAAGATGAATATAGATTTTAATAAGTCAAATGGATTAGTTCCAGTAGTTATCCAAAATTATATGAACCAACAAGTTCTTATGTTGGGATATATGAATGAAGATGCCTTTATAAAAACAAAAGCCGAAAATAAGGTTACTTTTTTTAGTCGCAGTAAAAACAGACTTTGGACAAAAGGTGAAACTTCAGGAAATATTCTAATAGTAAAAGATATGAAAATTGATTGCGACAATGATTCTATATTAATTAAAGTTGACCCGAATGGTCCAACCTGCCATTCAGGAGCTGTTAGTTGTTTTGGGGAAAATATGAGCAAAGGTTTCTTATATGAATTAGAAGAAACTATTTCGAAACAAATTGATGAAAATAACGAAAAATCTTACACCAATAAACTATTTAAAAAAGGGATTAATAAAGTTGCTCAAAAAGTTGGTGAAGAAGCTGTTGAATTAGTAATAGAGGCAAAGGATGACAACGTAGAATTATTTAAAAATGAAGCGGCAGACTTACTGTATCATTTTTTAATTTTACTTAAAGCAAAAAATCTCAAACTTGAAAACGTAGAAGAAATACTGGCATTACGATCAAAAAAGCCCAGCAGGTAACAGCGGTTTGGCAAAAGGCGGGTTGACGTGCTTCGTAGAAACATTTGTGCTAAAACAAACATTTGTGCTTCGTATGAACTTTAGTGCTAAAAATCCCGCCCTTCGCCAAGCCGCAAACCGATAGCCAAAATGCCGCTTCGCTTTCCGCCTTCGGCGGAACATTTTGGCTATCGGCGGGCGGATGAGCCCCGCTAACAGCGGGGCTTCAGCCTGTAAATAAAAAGTTATGATTACTATAAAATATATTAGAAATACGAAGCGGCACTTCGGCTATCAAACGGATGAACGGTTGACAACTCAACTCGTTGAGCTGAAGCATAAATGTCCCCCTGCGGGGGGACACTTCGCTCATCCGCCCGCCGTTAGGCGCAACGCAGCTCAACCAAATAGTCGCAAATGACCAATCCCAAGCTCCCTGACCTTCCAACCGAAGGCAGCAAAGACAAGGCTGCAGACGTACTCAAGAGACTCACAAGGGCTACGTCTGGTTCTATACCGGTCTTGGGCTCCTTCTTAGCCGAAGTCGTTGACTACTGCTATCTACTTCCCATAGAAAAACGACGCACCGAATGGTTTGCAGAGCTCGAAAGGGCTTTTCGTGAACTCAGCCAGAAAGTCGATGGCTTGACTCCTGAGAAGCTTGCCGAGAACAACGAGTTCATCACCATCCTTCACCGAGCGACCGATGTAGCACTGCGAACCCATCAATATGAAAAAAGACGTTTGCTCGCAAATGCAATTGTTTCCGCTGGGTCTCCGACACCACCAGAATTGGATAAACAGACATTTTTCTTGCGGCTCGTCGATGAGTTGACTATTAACCAAGTGCTGGTACTTCTTCTCTACAGCAACCCACTTGAATGGTTCAAACGACGGAATCGCAAACCCAATGACTTCTATACAGCCGCAAGGATCGAAGTCCTGAATCAAGCTTACCCCGAAATTGCAAAAGACCCTGATTTCAAGGAAGTCGTTCTTGCTGAACTCGAAAGGCGTGGACTCCTACACGGATTATCCGGTATGGTAAGCGGCAATTCAGTCTACAACCCGATGACGAGCAAACTTTGACGAGAGTTTCTCGATTACATCAAGGCTCAATCTTTCGAAGAATCTCACAGATGAACTTAGCGCATCATTTTCCTTTTCGTTTCGCTGCGCTGCGGCTAACACGGCAAACAACGACACTCGCACATTTGATAAGGCTATGTTAAAACTTGGTGAAAGAATCCGTTGTGCTCGTTCCACCGTTTTGCTCACAGAGAATGTGTCATTTGATAGCCTGCCTGCGTGCCGAAGGCACTTCGGCACGCAGGTTCGCAAATCCGCTGCGGTGAGCAGTAAGTCGGATTAAAAATCCGACCTACCATACAACATCGCATTTTTTAAATCATCAATAATATCATTCACGTCTTCAAGTCCTACTGAAATTCTAACCAAGCCATCAGTTACACCGATTTTCTTGCGCTGTTCGGGTGGGATTGATGCGTGCGTCATTGTAGCAGGATGCGAGATAAGCGATTCGACTCCGCCTAAACTTTCGGCAAGTGCACACAAACGGACTTTCTTCAAAAATTTTTTCGCTGCATCTAAACTTCCTAAATCAAATGCAATCATTCCTCCAAAATTTTTCATCTGCTTCTTTGCTAATTTGTATTGAGGATGGGAGGGGAGTCCGGGATAATAAACTTGTTTTACCTGTTTTTGTTTTACCAACCATTGAGCCACTTGCATAGCGGCTTTACCGTGATGTTCCATTCTGACTGCGAGTGTTTTAGTTCCGCGCAAGCACAACCATGAATCGAACGGGCTTAGAATACTACCGATAGCTTTTTGGAAAAATCGTAAACGCTCTGCAATTTTTTTGTTGCTTGTTACTACAATCCCGCCGACCATATCGCTGTGTCCGTTCAGATATTTAGTTAAACTGTGCATCACGATATCGATTCCGTAATTTAGTGGCTGTTGTAAGTATGGTGTTGCAAAAGTATTATCAACTACCGAAAGAACACCTTCGGCTTTTGCTAATTTTGCTATCGCGGCAATGTCGGTAATTTCCATCGTCGGATTAGTAGGTGTTTCGATGAAGATCATTTTTGTATTTTGCTTAAGCGCCTTTTTTACATTTGCGATGTTGGTAGTATCAACAAAATCGAATTCCAATCTGAAATCTTCCCAAATCGTTTTTGCAATGCGGTAAGTTCCGCCATAAACATTGTGCGAGATGATAACATGATCGCCGATGTTCAGCATTCTGAAAAGAGAATCTATAGCAGCCATACCTGAACCGAACGCCATTCCCTCGGTACCGTTTTCGAGTGCCGCGATGTTTTGCTCGAGGGCAGTCCGCGTCGGATTTGAGACGCGCGTGTATTCGTAACCTTTATGTTTGCCTAATTCTTCCTGCACATAAGTTGATGTTAGATAGACAGGTGTCATTACGGCACCAGTAGTTGGGTCGGGTTCTTGTCCCGCGTGAATTGCTTTTGTTGAAAAGCCGGTTTCAGTTTTCGATTTCATTTTTTACCTTTCTGTTATTATTAAAGATTTCTTTTTTTCCAAAGTTTTTTAATCTCTACTGCAAACAATACTACTAATGATAGAGCAAGAGTTAATATCAACTCAACGAGATTAAGCGGTTCTGTATGGAAAATAGGATTTAAAAACGGAGTATATACGACAATCATTTGTAAGAAGATATTTAAAACTATCGCAGCCAAAAGTGGTTTGTTACTGAAAAAACCAATTTTGAAGATCGAATCTGCATCGGAGCGCACACTCATTGCAACGGACATTCTACCAATTACGAGAGCGGTGAAGACCATAGTTTGCCAAGCCATTCCTTCACTTATTGCAAGGGCTTGGAAGAGGAGAGCAGAAACACCAATAATTAAACCATATATAATTATAAAAGCTCCAGTGCCGTGGGCAAAAACGCTTTCGTTCGGATTCCTTGGTGGTCTTTTCATTATATTTCGTTCAGCCGGCTCTGCAGTAAGAGCGAGTCCCGGAAGGCTGTCTGTAAGTAAGTTCATCCATAAAATTTGGATTGGAAGCATAGGCAACGGAAGTCCGAAAAATGGAGCGAGGAAAATTGCCCAGAGCGTTCCGGCATTTGAAGTCATCGTATATTTTATAAACCTGAGTATGTTGTCGTATATTTTTCTTCCTTCTTTAACAGCTTTTACAATGGTCGCGAAATTATCGTCTAATAAAATCATAGCTGAAGCTTCTTTCGACACAGCCGTTCCTGTAATACCCATTGCGATTCCAATATTTGCGTATTTTAAAGCCGGAGCATCGTTAACACCGTCGCCGGTCATTGCTACGAATTGCCCTTTATCTTGCAGCGCTCTTACAATTTTGAGTTTCTGATCGGGGGCTACACGCGCATACACACTGATATTTTCCACGCTCTTTTCAAATTCTTCAAGAGACAATTTTTCGAGTGTTCTGCCGGTCATAACTGATTTAGCTCCATCCTCGATAATTTTTAATCGCTTGGCAATTGCAAATGCTGTTAAAGGATGATCGCCGGTAATCATCACAGGTTTAATGCCTGCGGTTTTACAAAGTGCGACTGCTTCTTTGGCTTCTTCCCGCGGAGGGTCCATCATTCCCACGAATCCTACGATTGTGAGATTCGATTCAAAATTTTCAGGAGTTATATTTTCAGGAAGTGAATTCCATTTTTTCATAGCGATGCAAAGAACCCTAAGTCCGTCGGCAGCCATCTTATCATTAATATTAGTAAGAGCTAATTTATCTATTGGCGATAATCCTTCGGATGTTAGTATGTTATCTGCTTTTTCAATCAGAACATCCACAGCCCCTTTTGTGAAAGAAAAAAAGAACTCTCCGGTTCCTACTTGATTATTTTCATCCAACAGATTTTTATGAATGGTGGTCATGCACTTTCTATCTGAATCAAAAGGAATTTCGGAAATGCGAGGGTATTTTTTTTCCAATTCTATCTTATCAAAATGATTTTGCTTTGCGAAAGCATAGAGAGCGGTTTCGGTAGGGTCGCCCAACAATTTTTCTTCAGCGTCCATTCTCGCGTCGTTACTAAGTGCAAGGGCAGACATAAAGTAATTGATGGTAGTATTATTATGATCGTCAACCACCAAATTTATTTTAAGATTTTTTTCTGTAAATCTGAATAAATTATTATCTACATAAACCTCTTCTACAGTCATCTTATTAAGTGTTAGCGTACCAGTTTTATCCGAGCAGATGTAAGTTACCGAGCCAAGTGTTTCTACTGCCGGGAGTTTTCTGATCAGTGCGTTCAGTTTCACCATTTTTTTGGCGCCAATTGCTAATGCTATTGTAATGACTGCCGGTAGTGCTTCTGGAATAGCGGCAACTGCAAGACTTATTGAAGTCAAAAACATCAGCATTACATCTTCGCCTCGTAATAAACCCGCAACAAATACAATGGCACAAATAACAAGAATCACAAGAGCAAGTTTTTTACCGAAGAGTGCAAGACGTTGTTGGAGTGGGGTTTTAATATCTTTATCATCCTGAAGAAGTGTTGCAATTTTTCCTATTTCAGTATTCATACCGGTTGCAGTTACTACGCCGGCGCCTCTGCCATAAGTTACCACAGTCCCTTGGTATCCCATATTTAATCTGTCTCCGATTGACAGATGTTCATCGTGAAGGCGTGCAATATTTTTTTCTACAGGAACCGATTCACCCGTAAGTGCGGCTTCTTCTATTTTTAAATTGGCAGCATCAAAAAGTCGGACGTCGGCAGGAATTATTTGCCCTGTTTCGAGTATAACGATATCTCCCGGAACAACCTCGGCAGCGGGTATGTTGCTGTGAAGCCCATCGCGGATGACGGTGCAAAAAGGAGCAGCCATTTTTCTAAGTGCAGCCATAGCTTTTTCGGCTCGGTACTCCTGAACAAATCCAATTATAGCATTTAATATCACAATCGCTAAAATTGCAGCGGCATCGGTAGGTTTACCAACTATTCCGGCTATTACGGCTGCTGCGATTAACACCATTATCATAAAGTCTTTGAACTGCTCAAAGAACATCATAATTGGATGTTTTTTCTTTTTTTCTATTAATTCATTGGAACCGTATTCAACGAGCCGTTTTGTCGCCTCCTCTGAAGATAAACCACTAAGCGAAGTACCAAAATCTTCCAAAACCTCAGAGATATTTTTTTGGTGCGAGAGCATTCGTAAGGTATTCTATACTAACCTATTTTTTTTAAATTCTCTGTAACTTATCAGTATCAGTGTTACGGCTGTAATGGGTATTACGAAAATAATCATAACCGAACTGTATGCCGGCAGCATGTCGTGTTGAGTTGCGTCGAAGAATAAGTATAAAATATACGCTATATAATAACCAAGAAATAAGCCACCCTCCCATCGTGAAATAGAATTGCCTGTAAAAAAAATAGGGAGACAAGCAATGGCGACTGCTGTCATTATCGGTATATCAAAATTTAATACTGCGGGCGATACTGAAATTCCGTTCGGTGCAACTATACTCGTCAGTCCGAGTACGGAAAGAATGTTGAAGATGTTGCTGCCAACTACGTTGCCTACTGCAATATCTTTTTCGCCTTTGATTGCGGCTACGACCGATGTAGCAACTTCCGGCAAAGAAGTTCCCGCCGCAATTATAGTTAAACCAATTACTAATTCACTTATACCAAAATATTTTGCCAACTCTACTGCACCCTTAACAAGCCAGTTTGAACCTAAAACTAATAAAGCACCTCCAACAATTATTAATGTTATCTGAAATATAAGGGAACTTTGCTTTTTAATTTTTACAGTTCCGAATTCTTTTTCATATTCATCTTTAATCGCTTTGCTTTCTTTTCGACTTTGGCGAATAGAGAATACAGTGTAAACGATGATGAAAAAAAACAATATGATGCCATCCGTTCGGCTGACTTGCCCGTCAAATGAGAGTATCCAACCTAAAATTGAAACTCCAATCATTATAGGGACATCAATTTTAATGAGTTGCTGTTTAACTATAAGCGGAGTGATTATTGCAGAGATGCCTAATATCAGAAGTATATTAAAAATGTTGCTGCCCACTACACTGCCGAGTGCAATATCAGGTTGGTTGATATACGCTGAGTGAACACCTACAGCAAGTTCGGGGGCGCTCGTTCCGTAAGCTACAACCGTTAAACCAATTACAAGAGGTGAGACGCCGACTAATGTTGCAATCCTCGAAGCACCTCTTACCAATAATTCAGCTCCGACTATTAATAAAACGAGTCCTAAAATAAATAATATAAGAGTGAGACTATCCATTATCTCGACATATATTCAATCACGTCGTAGCGCGTAACGATACCGGCAATTTTTTTATTCTCTTCTATGATGACTGCAGAGTTTTTCTTTGTTAATAATTCGACTGCGTGTTCTATTGGAGCTTCGATGCCGATGATAGGGTATGTCGGTTTCATAATTTGACTAACAGGTTTATCGAGTAAAGATGAATTTTCAAGAACTGCTGTCATCAAATCGCCATCGTCAATGCTTCCCACAGATTTTCCATTGTCGATTACAGGAATCTGAGAAATATCGAATTGTTTAATAAGGTCGAATGCGTGTTGAATAGTTGCTGATGAATCGACCGAGATGAGCTGAGGCAGGTTTTTGGCTTTTCCTTGAATCACAAAGCGCATTGTAACTTTTTCGGGAATCAGGAAACTGTGCTCGCGCATCCAGTTGTCGTTGTACATCTTACTCAAATACCTCTCTCCCGTATCGGGGATGAGGACGACAATAGTTTGTTTTTCATTCAGGCGTTCTGCGATTTTTAAAGCTGCGGCTAAAGCAGTGCCTGCCGATCCGCCGGCAAAAATTCCTTCTTCTCTGGCTAATTTTCGGGCAATCAAAAACGATTCTTTATCGGTAACTTCAATTACTTCATCAACATATTCCAAGTGTAGTGTGCCGGGAATCCAATCCGAACCGATTCCTTCAACCTTATAAGGCATAGCCATGTCTGGAATTTTTTTTGTTTTGTGGAAATCGCAGATAATCGATCCCCTCGGGTCGGAGATTGCTATTTTTATATTGGGATTTTTTTCTTTTAAAAATTTTCCAACACCGCTGATTGTTCCGCCTGTTCCTACACCAGCGACGAAGTAATCAATTTTTCCTCCGGTCTGTTCCCAAATTTCCGGACCTGTGGTTTTGTAATGAGCTTCAGGATTTTTTTGATTGTAAAACTGATTTGCTAAAATTGAATTCGGAGTTTCGCGAACGATACGCTTTGCTACTTCTGTATAACTTTCGGGTGACTCGTGAGCGACTGCTGTTGGAGTAATAATTACCTCAGCGCCGAAAGCCCGCAATAATTGAACTTTCTCGTTACTCATTTTGTCGGGGATCGTGAAGATGCACTTATAATTTTTAACGGCTGCCGCAAGTGCGAGTCCAACACCTGTGTTACCCGATGTGGCTTCAACGATTGTTCCACCTGGGCGAAGCCGGCCATCACGCTCTGCATCCTCGATTATCTCAATTCCGATTCTGTCTTTCACAGAACCGCCGGGATTAAAGAATTCTAATTTAAGAAAAATTTGCGGTTTATAACCTCTCGAAATTTTATTTAATTTTACGATAGGTGTGTTACCAATTGTTTTTAAAATGTTTTCTTTGATATCCATTTTTTACTTGTAGTTAGTTAATAGTTGTTTATATCGAAACAGAAAAAATCATTAATCTCAAATTGTGTCTTCTGAAAAATTATTTAAAAACCGTCCCGCCAGAGGCGGATAAATGAAACGGTTACAAGGTGAAACGTCTTTTGGTTAACCCACGACTTAACAGTCCGTGGGTTAACTGTAGGAACTCATCCCCCGGCCCCTTCTCTTAAAAAGAGAAGGGGAGAATTGAACTCAGATTCAGCAAGTGAGGTTGACTAATAAGTTCTCTCGTTACTCGATTTCTACGAAATCGAACTCGAGAACCTGCTTATTTAGTCGGTTTTCGAGTGTTCGCGAAGCGAACGTATCGAGAAAACCGACTTTTTAGTCACCCTCATTTAGGGTGAGTTCGGTATTATCACACAGTCTCTTAATATTTCAGATGTCTCAAATCATAAATCTAAAATCAAAAATCCCCGCCCGAACGACTGAAATCGTTCAGTCGGGCGGGTAAAATTCCTTATCTATTCATCATACTCGCAGCGAAGCCGGCTCCGAATCCGTTATCAATGTTTACAACAGTAACTCCAGATGCGCATGTATTGAGCATTCCGAGTAAAGCTGCAACACCCCCAAAACTTGCACCGTATCCACCTGAGGTTGGAACAGCAATCACAGGAACATCAACAAGACCACCAACTACACTTGGTAATGCACCCTCCATCCCCGCAACTACAATGATAACATTTGCTGTCATTATTTTATTGTAGTTTGAAAACAGACGGTGAATTCCTGCCACACCAACATCGTAGAGGCGTTCCACCGGATTTCCTAACATTTCCAAAGTAAGGCAGGCTTCTTCTGCAACAGGTATATCAATCGTCCCGGCAGATACGACGAGAACGTTTTTTTTATTTGCAGCAGGTTTGCTTGGTTTGTTTGCATAAATGATACGTGCAACTTTGTCGTAGTGTGCCTTTTTTGTTTTTTTCTGCACAGCTTTGAATTGTTCGGGGGTTGCCCGGGTTGCAAGGAGTGGCTGATTCCGCTCAATTATTTTTGAAGCGATAACTGCAACTTGTTCAGAAGTTTTTCCTTGGCACAAGATAACTTCCGGGAATCCCTTCCGAATAGTCCTGTGATGGTCAATTGTCGCGAAACCTAGTGACTCGGATTCAAAAGTTAATAATGTTTTTAACAGTTCAGCCTGCGATACTTTGCCGGTTTTATAATCTGCTAATAGTTTTGAAAGATATTCTTTGTTCATAACGACAAAAATATAGCTGTTTTCGAGTTTATAAGCAAAAATAAAATTTATTATCCTGATTTTTTCTGCAAGCGTACTTAAATGCAACGATATATATATAAATCACCTTTTATTAATTTTCTTTTAAGGAGGAAGTATGTACCGTTTATTCTTAATTTTGTTTGTATCGTTTACTCTAATCTCAAGTGGTCCATCATCATACTCGATGCAGGACTCGCTCGGTTTTAGTTATTTTGAATTCAGTATGCTTCGTACGGGTATCACGATGCCTGAAAAATATATCTCAGTTGAGCCTCTTTATCATAATGGTTTCGGAATAGGTTCAAGTTCAAATGTAAAAATTATTGATGAAATCGAAATAGGTCCCGTCGGAAAATTATCTATCAATTTAGGTAGAGACCTTTTACTCGGTTTTACTTCGGGCAAGATGGAAGTAAATAGTATTCCTGTTATCACCGATACAAGTTTTAAGTATCCGTCGGATTTAAAATCGCCTCACGAGGTAAATCACCTAACCGGAATTTTAGATTTGTACTCTTTGAACGTGAACGCCGAATACCATTTACCTTTGATTGGCGAGCGTGCTTTAATCGGACAGTTTGCAGTTACATTTTTTAATATCGGCGGGACGATTTCGTATATGAAGGGGGGCGTTTTTAAAGATAAATTTTTTGGTGTTGTTAATTTGCTTCCATTTTATATTCAACCATCTGTCAAACTAAAATTAAAAGGTGCAACACTCGGTGTAGGGCTGTTAATCAATCCTTATAGCTTCTTAGAATACCGATTCGGTCCTGAACATTTTTATGCTGAAGAAGAAAAAGGAATAAAATCGAATTCTGCACAGATTACAAAATACGCACTTCAATTCTTTTTAAGGTATTAGTTATTTGATTATCGTCTAAATTCTTATTATTTTCTCTCTGCTTTAATTTTTAACAATGAGATTAATAAGTGAACGACGATACTAATACAGAAAAACACGAAGAATTATATCACCAGGAATTGAATGAATTGATGCTGCGACGGCGCGAAGAACTCAACGAGCTTGTTGCCCGCGGTATCAATCCATACCCATATCAATTCGACCGCCAAAATTACACAAAAGAGTTAATCGAAAATTTTAATCCGCCAGAGGCGGACGATTCGCCCCAACATGATATTTCGGTTGCAGGCAGAATTATGTCGATTCGCCGGATGGGCAAGGCTTCCTTTTGTCATATCCAAGATTCAACCGGTAAAATTCAGGTTTATCTTAAAAAAGATGAACTCGGTGAAATTTACGATGCTTTCAGGTTGATGGATATTGGGGATATAATTGGTGTGAAGGGTTATAGCTTCAGAACTAAAATGGGCGAGATTTCCATCCATGCACAAAGTTTAGAACTTTTATCGAAATCGCTGCGACCGCTTCCGATTGTAAAAGAAAAAGTTGACGAAGCCGGAAACAAAATCATATACGATCCATTCTCAGATAAAGAACTTCGCTACCGTCAACGATATGTAGATTTAATTGTAAACTCCGATGTGCGAGAAGTATTTGTTAAACGCTCGAAGATAATGAGTTCCATCCGGGAATTTTTCAATGAACGAGATTATCTTGAAGTTGAAACTCCGATACTTCAACCGCTATACGGAGGCGCATTCGCCCGTCCATTTGTTACACATCATAACGCTTTAGATATCGATTTATATTTGAGAATTGCGGATGAGCTTTACTTAAAACGACTTATAGTCGGCGGCTATGATGGCGTGTATGAGTTTGCCAAAGATTTCCGGAACGAAGGAATGGATAAAACCCACAATCCGGAATTCACAATGCTTGAACTTTACGTAGCATACAAAGATTATATTTGGATGATGGAGTTGGTCGAGCAGATGATTAGCCATATCGCTTTGAAAGTTCACGGCACCACAAAGATTAAAGTTGGAAATAACGAAATTGATTTCACCCCCCCGTGGACTCGTTTAACGATGTTCGATGCAATTAAGCAATTTACGGGCAAAGACATTAGTAATTTAACTGAAGTCGAACTGCACAAGGTAGCAAAGGAGTTACATGTAGATGTCGATCCTAATGCAAACGGTGGTAAAGTGATAGACGAAATTTTCGGCGAGTTGGTTGAACCCAGACTTATTCAACCAACATTCATCACCGATTATCCAATTGCGATGTCGCCTCTTGCAAAAAAACACCGTACGAAAGAAGGAGTTGTAGAACGCTTTGAAGCGATTGTTAATGGGAGTGAACTTTGCAACGCTTTTTCAGAACTCAACGACCCTCTCGATCAACGTGCCCGCTTTGAAGAACAAGCTAAACTTCGTGCACGCGGCGACGAAGAGGCAAACGTGTTTGATGAGGATTTCCTGCGAGCTCTCGAATACGGTATGCCTCCGACTGCCGGTTTAGGTATCGGCATAGATCGACTTACAATGTTAATGACAAATCAAGATTCAATCAGAGATGTATTATTTTTTCCACAAATGAAACCGGAGTAATTAGTATGCGTGTTTTTATTTTTATTTCGTTGCTGGTAATTTTATCTTTACAAACAGCTTTTAGCGGTATATACGGCATTCTCGAAGGGACAATAAAAGATAAAGAGTCGGGACAAGTTTTGCCCGGCGTAAATGTTCTAATTGTTGGTACTACTATGGGTACTGTTACCGATGTAAATGGTTACTACCAAATTTCAAATGTAAAAGCCAGTACTTATGATGTGCAATTCTCGCTTATAGGATACCGGACTGCTTTACAAAAAGGTATTACTGTTGCCCCCGATTTACGCACAAAAATAAATGTAGCACTAACTGCCACCGACATCGAATTAAACGAAATCGAGGTGATTGCAGAACGTCCGTTGATACAGCGCGATGTAACATCGACTACATATAACGTCGGGAGTGTTCGTCTCGAAAAACTACCCGTAACATCTATGCAGGAAGTTTTAACTCTGCAACCGGGAGTTACGCTTGAAGGTCACGTTCGAGGTGGTAAAACTTCGGAAGTCCTTTACTTTGTTGACGGTTTGCCGATACAGGATGTGATTGGCGGTGGCGCCGGCGCTGAACTTCCCAAAAGTGCAATTACAGAAATGAGCATACAAACCGGAGGGTTCGATGCTGAATACGGCAACGCATTATCGGGGATTGTAAACATCATTACAAAAACGAGTACCGACAGGCACAAATTTCAAGTCCGACTTGATAAAGATAATTGGTTCGGCGGGAAGCAGGTAAGTAAGGTAACGGATGCTGAAATATCAGCAAGCGGACCGATTATACAAAATTTTGGTTATTTCACCGCATTCAATTTGCATTTAACTGATACAAGGTGGTGGCAGGATTTCCAGCACTTTTTCGATTATCCAATCCAACGTGAATTATCTAACTTCTCAAAACTCGATTACAATTTCGGAAACGGTAAGCGATTAAGTTTATCATCCCTTTCTTCATTCAAACGTTGGCGCGACTACGAATTTAGCTGGCGGTTCAATCTGGACGGATTACCTCCACGTTCAAGAGATGCAATCCGAGTATCAGCTGCTTGGAATCATTCCCTCTCCGAAAAAACATTTTATAATGTCAGTTTAAGTTTGTATTCCTTAAATCAAAAAATCAACGAGGGGTCAAAAAATAGTATTGATACTTCAGTCTATCAATACGATTTTTATTTACAATACATCACTGAAGGAAGTAGAGCCTGGTGGGTGAATCAGGATCAAAATATATATACACTGAAAGCTGACATCACAAGCCAAATCGTGAAAAGTCATTTGTTCAAAGTAGGCTTTGAGTTTAATCAATATTCAATTTTTTCGGATATGCTCAAATACGAGCCACGCAAAACTTATTACGGAAAACCATTGGTTAATGAACCACAGTTGAATTATTCATCCAATTATAAGTATTATCCAAGAAGCGGTAGTTTTTATATTCAGGATAAATTTGATGAAGAAGGATTCACGCTAAATATTGGTGGCAGGTTTGATTTCCTTGACCCGACTGCGGAAAGACCGTTAGTGGAAAATATTGTTATCGATTCATTAACTCGCGACACTACTTATGGACAAAGGATAGCAAAGTTTGTTAAATCAAAATTTAAATATTCTATAAGTCCACGTATTGGATTGTCGGCACCAATAGATGTTAATGGCTATATATTTATTAATTATGGTGAGTATTTTCAATTTCCACTATTCGATTATTTATATTCAGGTTTAAACAATGTTGCAATCTCAAAAGGTGCCCGCGCATTAGTGGGTAATCCGGATTTACTTCCTGAAAAAACTAAAGCTTGGGAAATAAGCGTGAAATATATTTTCTGGAATCAATTAGTAGTAAGTGCAACCTATTTCAATAAAAATACTACCAACCAAATTGATACTAAAACTCTTATTCCACTTAATAGCCGATATGCAGGCGATTTTGGTTTCGCTGAATACGTGAATAATCCTTATGCTGAAGCCAATGGATTAGAATTAAGCGTTTCCCGAGAACACGGAGAGTACTTAAATGGAACGATATCATACACTTATATGGTGGCGAAAGGTTTGAGCGAGTACGTAAACCAATCATTAAATTATGCCCAATGGGGTTTTGCTCTTTTTCCCAAACCCTTTTACCTTAGTTGGGACCAGCGCCACACAGTGAAGGGAAATGTTGAATTTTCACTCCCATCCGATTTATTCATCAATGTTTTATTCCAATTTAATACACCAAAACCATACACTCATTATCCCACAAAAGATGGTTTTAATCCACCGGCATCCAGTCGAGATTCAACACTCATAAAATCTTTTATTCCGAACAACGCGAGGATGAAGGATTTTTCAAACATAGATATTAAAGCCTCTAAAAAAATTGTATTTGGGTTTATGAAAAATATGAAACTATATGTTTATGTTGATTTTCGAAATGTGTTAAACGCTAAAAATGTTAGATGGGTCGATTCGAACGGACGAATCGGAGGTGAATTGGATGACCCCTCGGCTTATTACCAGCCACGGCGAACGCGAGCTGGAATAAGATTAGAATTTTAAAAAGGATTAGTACTTATGAAATTTATAAAATATTTAACAGGTTTCATCACGATTATTCTTTCTGTAGTAATCTTCCAAGCTTGCGACGAGACGTTGCCCGAATATAAAGCTCCTCCTGATATATTGACGGGTAGAATCACGATTCCTGACAGTGGTGCGTCGTATTACTTTAGCATCCGCGAATTTTATCCTGATCTTAGCTGGCGTCCGGGAGTTACGTTTTATACACCTGATTCTATTGTGTTCAGATTTGAAGTGATGAACGTATATGATGAAGTTATTCAGGACAGTTCTGAAGTCGGAGGATATCTTAAAATTTGGGATCCTGTTTATCCTGACAACATAGCAATTGTGCCTTTCACAAGCAGTTCATTATCGCCTTATAAAGAAATTTTAGAAATAAAACCGGGTGAAAAAATTTGGCTTAAAGCATCTTGGAAAAAACTCTTGTTACAGGATAACTCTTATGTGTGGATAGGTAAGCAACCTAGTGATACTCCTGATAATAGAGTTCGCTATGGTCCCTTTATTTTAAAAGCAAAGGCTTACATCAAGTTATATAAAAAATTAGGATTAGTTGTAACACCTGATACTGAATTTAAACTTGATATTGTTTCGACAGTGATTATTCCGGGATAATAAATGTAATGGATGCCATCAATCTAATTTTTGCTGTTCACAACCATCAACCAATTGGAAATTTTGATCACATTTTTGAAGATGTTTATCAGAAATCGTATAAACCTTTTTTAGAGGTTGTAGAAAAATTTCCAAGCATTAAAGTTACTCAACATTACACCGGCATCCTGCTTGAATGGCTGATTAGCCATCATCCCGAATTCATTGAAAAATTGAAATATGCAACCGCACGAGGACAAGTTGAACTTTTAACAGGTTCATACTACGAGGCAATCTTATCTATTATTCCACCTCGCGATAGAATTCATCAAATCGAAAAACTTACTAATTACATTACCGACATATTCGATTATCATCCAAAGGGCATGTGGCTCGCTGAAAGAGTATGGGAACAAGCTATCGCAAAAGAAATTTCTGAAGCAGGCGTAAACTTCTTGCCAATAGATGAAGCTCATTTTATGTATGCTGGCTTACAGGAGGATGCCCTCTATGGATATTATACAACAGAGGAACAGGGGAGATTGGTAAATATTTTTCCTGGCAGTAAAAAATTAAGATATACAATTCCGTTTACACCTGTTGAAGAAACAATAAATTGGCTGCGAAGTAAAGCAACTGTTGCTGGAAATCGTATCGTTGTTTTTGCTGACGACGGCGAGAAATTCGGTGCGTGGCCCAATACATACCAACACGTTTACGAAAATAAATGGTTAGAAAATTTTTTTACTGCATTAGTTGAGAATAGTGAATGGATAAAAACTATTCATTTTGCAGATGCGGTTAATAATATTCCAGCAGTTGGGAAAATTTATTTGCCAACTGCCTCGTATCCTGAGATGTTAAAATGGGCGCTGCCTTTCGAGTCGGCACAAAATTTTGAGGAATTTGAAAACGAATTAAAACACCATCAATTAGAGAGATACGAAGTCTTTGTTCGTGGCGGTTATTGGCGGAATTTTTTAGCAAAATACCCCGAAGCGAACTGGATGCATAAGAAAATGCTTCGTGTTTCTAAAAAAATCCAGCATTCCGAAGATCAAGGGAACAATGTTGATGAAGCAAAACAATTTCTTTTGGCGGGGCAATGCAACGATGCTTATTGGCATGGTGTGTTCGGTGGTTTGTATCTGCCCAATCTACGACATCCGGTTTATGGCAGTTTAATACAAGCTGAAAATTTGATTGATAAAATCGAGAACAAAAAAATATCCATTGAAGTTGTCGATTTCGATTGTGATGGTCAGATGGAAGTAATAGTCGAATCACCTGCATCAAATGTTTATATAAAACCGGATATTGGGGGTGCAATTTTCGAGTTCGACCATAAACCGAAACGACTGAATATTCTTGATATAGTTAGCCGTCGTCCGGAAGCGTCGCATAGAAAGTTATTACAGAAAAATCTCTCGCCCGACCAAACCAAAGAATCGAATCTGCACGAATTTTTGATCTATGATAAATATCAACACGCATCTCTGATTGACCATTTCTTTGACGAAAATACTTCGGTCGATGATTTCCTGAAAATGAATTACAACGAAATGGGAAGTTTCGTAATTGGGAAATATGATGTTCGGTCTTACAAAAAAAATAAAACGGCTATCATCGAACTTGTTCACGATGGCACAGTTAATTATGAGAACACAATCTCAAAAATTCAATTAATCAAAAAAATATTCATCTCACATAACGCATCCAAAATTACAGTCGAGTATAAACTAATCAACCAAGAGAGTAAGCCACAAAAACTTCGGTTTGGAGTGGAGTGGAATTATGGCTTGATGGCCGGTGATGCCCCCGATAGATATTATGAAGCTGCTGGAATCGGATTAACTGACCGCCGTTTAAAAAGCATCGGTAGTTTATCCAACATCACTAAACTTAGTTTAGTAGATGAATGGTTGAAGATTCGCATTGAGCTTGAAACCGAAAAACCAGCCGAGTTTTGGAGATGTCCCGTCGAAACAGTCTCACTCTCAGAAGGCGGTTTAGAAAAAGTGTATCAAAGTTCAATTGTTATGCCCGTGTGGAACATTGAATTGATCGACAACTGGCAAATACAAATTACACAAAGAATTTTCGATATTTGAGCGAGGCAAAAAAAATAAGTGTCGTGATTCCCACATTGCAAGAGGAAAAAATTATAGATGGGATACTATCACAATTTACAACTGATCTAAAAAAACGCCACAACATTGAATTAGTTATTAGCGATGGTGGGTCAACTGACAAGACTATGGAAATTGCCCGGAAGTATGCCGACGTTGTGGTTGAAAACAAAAACCGTGTTAAGCAAAACATCTCAATCGGAAGGAACACCGGGGCTCGCGCATCCAGCGGTGAGATACTTGTGTTCATAAATGGCGACACATTGATTTCAGACATCGACTTCTTTTTCACTCATATCAGAAAAGTAATCGACCAACCATTAGTAAAAGGAATTACAGCCCCTGTTTACATTTATCCCGATATAGAAACTTTTGCCGATAAGTTTTTTCACAATTTTTTAAATATTTATTTTTACTTTTTAAATGTGATAGGGTTGGGGATGGGACGGGGCGAATGCCACGTCGTAAAACGAGCGATGTTCGATCAGGTTGGCGGTTACGACGAGAGAGTTGCTGCCGGTGAAGACTTTGATTTTTTCCGCCGAGTGCGTTGGTATGGCAAGATAAAATTCGATTGGAAATTACGAGTTTTCGAATCGCCACGCAGGTATCGAAAAAGCGGATACATAAAAATAATTTTATTATGGTTACTAAATGCAATCACAGTGTTACTATTCAAAAAATCTATCGTAGATGAGTGGAAACCAGTGCGTTAGCATTTGACTTTAATTTGTTTTTTAAATATACTAAAACAGTGAAATCAATCATTAGAGGTTTATTTATGATAAAACGTTTTTCGTGGGCAACGGTCATTATATTGATGGCTGCTGCCTTATTTTTTGGAACTCAATTAAACACCGTTTTTTCAGGTGATAATATTTATGTGCAATTCAGCAAATTTAAGGATGTTTTAAGTTTAACTGAAAAATTTTATGTTGAAGATATAAACTCAAAAGAGTTAGTCGAAGGAGCAATCGTAGGGTTACTCCAAAAATTAGACCCTCACTCTGTATATATCCCAGCCGCACAAGCCAAACGGGCAGAAGAAGAATTCAGAGGCAGTTTTGAAGGGATAGGAATCGAATTCGATGTTTTGAATGATACATTGGTGGTGGTTTCCCCGATTGTTGGCGGTCCGAGTGAAGCGTTAGGAATATTAGCCGCTGATAAAATTTTAAAAATCGACGATACTTCCGCTATTGGAATCAAGCGTGAAGATGTTCCTAAAAAATTACGCGGTCCTAAAGGGACAAAAGTTAAAGTTCTAATTCTGCGGTTGGGGATGAAAGATTTACTCGAATTCGAAATTATTCGGGATAAAATTCCTCTCTACAGCGTTGATGTTTCATATATGATAGACGATGAAATAGGATACTTAAGTGTAAACCGTTTTTCTGCAACTACGCGGGATGAATTTGTAGAGGCTTTACAAAAACTAAAAAATAAAGGTATGAAACGGTTGGTACTCGACCTGCGAAATAATCCGGGTGGATATTTAGAGCAAGCCTTCCGAATGGCTGACGAGCTACTTCCTCCGGGAAAGAAAATAGTTTATACAAAATCACGTCGAAAAGAATTTGAGGAAGAATACATTTCGAGCGGTATTTCAAAATATCAAAACATTCCCATCATTGTGCTTATCAATCATGGGTCAGCATCAGCAAGCGAAATTGTATCGGGTGCGATTCAAGATTGGGATCGCGGTTTAGTTGTAGGCGAAACATCCTTCGGTAAAGGATTAGTGCAAAGGCAGTTTGATTTGCCCGACAGCTCAGCCTTCCGGTTAACTATTGCTAAGTATTACACCCCTTCGGGAAGGTTGATACAAAAACCGTTTGGTAAGGATATGGCAGAGTACCGTAAACCTCTCGAAGATGGTGAAGAGGAAGAGGTTGATAATATCGATCATAAAATTGAAAGCGATACCTCGCGTCCGAAGTATTTAACTGCCAAAGGGCGAACAGTTTACGGCGGTGGCGGAATCACACCGGATTTTATAATTAAATCCGAAAGGTTAACCAATTATTCTGCTCAACTTCGCGGCAAAGCAATATTCTTAGAATTTGCCAACAAATTTTTTGAAAAAGAAGGAATAGCGTTCCGTAAAAATTATGAAAAAGATTTCAAAAAATTCTTGAACGAATTTAATATTTCCGATGGAATGTTAGAAGAAATCGTAGAGCTGGGCAAGAAAAGAGGAATCGAGTTTAATAAAGAACAATACGAAAAAGATATTCGATTTATTAAAGCTTTTGCAAAAGCACAGATTGGTCGAAACATCTGGGGTAACGAAGGTTCATACCCCGTTATTCAGTCGGAAGACGTTCAATTAAAAAAGGCGATATCACTATTTCCCGAAGCCGAAAAAATTGCCGGTCTAAAACCGTAGTGCTGTTTAAGAAAAATTAGAGATGAAGCTGAATAGAATTTATCTCATCGTCGGATTATTTGTCTTCATTCAAATAAAATTGACTGCTGCTTTTCCGAATCCCGAATCAGATTCTTTGAACAAACCATTTGAATTTGAAGTCGGTGAAGAGCTTACTTACAATGTAAGTTATGCATTCATCAGCTTAGGGCAAATACGCCTGAAAATTTCAGAAAAAATTATTCAGGATGGTAAAGTGATGTACAAAACTATCGCATACATGGATAGTTATAAAGGATTGCCGTTTATTGATCTGCATGAAATTTATGAGAGCAAAATTAATAGTAATGTTGCGTCGTATTGGTTTCGAGCAAGGTCTAAAGATGGGGCAAAAGTTAAGTATGTTACTTATGATTTTGATTACCCGAATAATAAAATATATTTAGAACATGGCATTTGGGGAATAGGAATGTTGGATAAACGAGATACACTCAAGATAGATACATTGTTGCAGGATGGTTTATCCCTTTTTTATTTTGCACGGTATAATTTATTACGGAACGAAACCGTCCGAATACCAACTGTAGTTGTCGAAAAATTGTCGAATACAACAATAAATTTTTCAAATAAAACTGAAAGTGTAAATATCGATGCAGTCGATTATCCGGTCGATGTAATAGAATTTGACGGTCGGGCAGATTTTGAAGGAATATATGGCTTTTCGGGCGGTTTCGAAGGATGGTTCAGTAACGATGAAGCACGTGTACCTATTCTCGCTAAGATGAAAGTGATAATCGGAAAAGTCCGCATTGAATTAATATCTTGGGAAAAGAAAAACTGGGAACCTCCAATCTATCAATCGAAAAAATAATTATGATTCACAAATATCAAAATAAAATTCCAAAATTAAACTCACCCTCGTTCACTGCCGATAGCGCCGAAATTATTGGGGATGTTTTAATTATGGAAGATGCGAGTATATGGTTCAATGCTGTAGTAAGGGGCGATGTTAATAGTATTTCAATCGGGAAAGGAACGAATATACAGGATGGGGCAATTATTCATGTATCGGAAGCTCTGCCCACAATTATCGGCGAAGGCGTAACAGTTGGGCATCGCGCAATTCTGCATGCCTGCACTGTGGGTAATTACAGTTTGATAGGAATGGGTTCTTGTATTTTGGATGGAGCGATAATTGGTGATTATACTTTAGTTGCAGCTGGGTCTGTAGTTTTGCAAAATAAAAAATTTCCTGATGGATCGCTCGTGGCTGGTGTGCCGGCAAAAGTTATGCGGCAATTACGTGATGACGAGAAGAAAATGTTGGAAGAGTCGGCAAGTAATTATATTGCTTTAGCAAAGTCATATATAAAATGATAGTCGGAAAATAATATGAAACTAATTTTTTGGGGAACAAGAGGTTCAATCCCAACTCCGGGTAAACAAACCGTAAAATACGGCGGTAATACACCTTGTGTTGAGTTACGATTGGATGACAATAATTTAGTTATCTTAGATGCCGGTACCGGGATACGGAATCTTGGTGAGAAGCTGATTGAAACCGGCGATTCAATAAATGCTTACGTCTTGATATCGCATCCGCATTGGGATCATATACAGGGTTTCCCATTTTTTAAGCCGGCATTTATTTCGGGAAACGAGTTTACGATTGTTTCCGGAGAGACAAAAAGTGTTTCGCTTCCCGATATGATTTCAGACCAGATGAACAAAGTATATTTTCCGATACAATTGAATGAACTTAAAGCAAAAATCAATTTCAAACCTATCGGCGAAGATGAATTCAGAGTGTTCGACGCGGACGTAAAAAGTATATATTTGAATCATCCAACATTTGCAATCGGATATCGTATCAGTCAAAACGGAAAATCAATAGTCTATATAAGCGATAATGAACCGTTCGATCGTTATGTTGCTCAATCGGTTCGGAACGTTGAACAAGATATTGTTAACAAATACTTGGAATGCAAACCCGAACCAAATCAGCGAGTTTTTAATTTTGTGATGGGTGCGGATATATTAATCTATGATACGACTTACACACCCGAAGAATATATTGATCGGGTTGGCTGGGGGCATTCGCACTATTTATTTTCACTAAAGGTTGCTGCCGAAGGTAAGGTCAAAAAATTGATACTTTTTCATCACGACCCATCTCATAATGATGAAAAAATTGATGAAATTCAACAGAAATGCTTAAAAGAGATAAAAATTCGTGATTATAAATTCACCTGTTTCGCCTCGTACGAAGGTCTGGAAATTGAAGTTTAAATAATTGAAGACTTGACAAAATTGAATTCGTGTTGTATATTAGCAACAAATACTTTGCCTCTTAATGTGTTTTTGTTTGGTCATTCGGAATTTTAGGTGGCATGCTTTTAAATTGAAACAATTAAATTTTTTATAAAAACACTCAGGTAACTTTACCGCGATAGTCGCTAAATTAATAAATTATTAACCTGAGATGTTTTGCGGCTATTAATGGTAAAACTTTTAGAGGAGGTAGTTATGCCAAAAGGCAAAGTAAAGTGGTTTGATGCAAAAAAAGGTTACGGATTTGTTCAGTGGGAAAACGGAAAAGATATTTTTATCCACTACACGGAAATCCAAACCAAAGCAAATTTTAAAAAATTAGATCAAGGTGATCTGATTGAATTCGAGCTTGTAGAAGGAAATAAAGGACTGCAAGCCAAAAAAGTATTTGTTGTCAGATAATTGTATTTTTTAAAATATTCAAATACCCCGAAGATACTCTGTCGAGGAATCTTGCGGGGTTTTTATTGTTAAACTTAGGAAATAAAATGAAAAGTAAAACCCAGAAGTTTTATGCTTTCAATAAAAATAGTTTATCGGTTATTAGTAAGGTTCTAAAAACGAAACTAAAAAAAATTGGAAACTTTTATCGGTACGAACTCCGTAACGAAAAAGAAAAGCGAAAACTTGCTTTAGAAATTTATCCTGATATATTAATCGGAGATAAAATTGGTACGATGGTATCGGTTTACGCACTCAATTCTTTTTTGCAATTACATTTTTGCACAGGATTTGCTGTGAGTGAAGAATTGAATGAAGTTACATTTATCGGAGATATGAACGGTAAACTTAGCGGCTTAATTGTCGAACGTGAAGCCGGCTGTTCGCTCTATGCTAATGTCGATCGTAAAATCCTCTCTGGCGATTTTACACGGCTTGCTCCGGAAGTAATGATGTCGGGTATCGCATTGTCGTTAACCGAAAGTTTATTTCCTGAAAAATAATTTATAATCTGAAATTATCTTGATTACGGTTTTCAATAACTATAAAAAAAAAAAAATAGATAAGAGCGAAATTGTTTCGCTCGTTAAGTTCGTTTTAAAGGGAGAAAAATCCCTCCAAAAAAATATCAACGTTGTTTTCGTTGACGATGAATACATCACCCAACTGAATAAACAATATTTGAATCATAATCGGACCACCGATGTTATAAGTTTTCCGCTGAATGATGATGATAAAATCGAAGGCGAAATTTACATCAATATCGAACAAACCAAGCGTCAAGCAAAAGAATATAAAGTCAGGATATCAGAAGAATTAAATCGGTTGCTTATCCACGGGACATTACACCTGATTGGATACACCGACACAACCCAACGAACTAAAAAGAAAATGAGTTTGTTGGAAGATATGTATTTAGAAAAATGCAAAAATATTTATAAATTAGAATAATGCAAGATAGAATTATAGAAATAATAGTTTACGTGCTGAACGAAATTAAGACAACCCAAAAATCTCTGCAGGAAATAGATGTGCAAAAATTAGAGAAATTGGGCTTCACGAACTCGGAAATGAACGCTGCATTCAGCTGGCTGTTCGATAGATTGTATCTAGCCGAAATGAACTTGAATTTTACACCTTCGGAGAAATCGAATTCCCATCGGATTCTTCACGATGTAGAAAAATTAATTATTATGCCCGAAGCTTATGGTTATTTATTACAACTACGTGAACTCGAGATAGTTAGTGATATAGAAATGGAATTTATAATTGAAAGAATAATGATAAATTATTCGCATCCTGTCGATTTAAGAGAAATGATAGCAATAACTGCTTCAATAATTTTTCAAAAAGACGAACATGTTTTGGGAAGCTCCTCTTACGACAACGAAACTATTAATTGAAACGAAAGTAATTATTATATGAATAAATCACTGGTCATCGTCGAGTCGCCCTCAAAATCAAAGACGGTGAAAAAATATTTAGGAAAAAATTTTACAGTAGAAGCTTCAGTCGGGCACATAAAAAACCTTCCCAAAAATAAACTCTCGGTGGATGTTGATAACGACTACAAACCGAATTTTGAATTAATCGAAAGGAAAGAAGAGGTCGTTAAGAAATTATGTCGTTTGAGTTCCGAAGTTGATGCTGTCTATTTAGCGACTGACCCTGACCGTGAAGGTGAAGCAATTGCTTACGATATTGCAGAAGAAATTCAGAAGCATAACAAAAATATCTACCGCGTTCTATTTCATGAAATTACAGAATCCGGAATAAATGAGGCGATGCAAAATCCTCACAAGATTGATCAGCATTTGGTGGACTCACAACGGGCACGCCGCGCGATGGATCGTATCGTAGGGTATAAAATCAGTCCTTTCCTTTGGAAAACATTTTATTACGGTTTATCAGCCGGGCGGGTTCAGTCGGTTGCTTTGCGATTGATTTGTGAGCGCGAAGAACTTATTCAAAGTTTCATGAGTGAAGAATACTGGTCGATCACAGGCGAGTTCAAAACCGATAAGAGCGAACCATTCTTCGCCAAACTCGTTCAAGTTGCCGGGCAGGAACCAAAAATTTCGGACGAAACAACTGCAACAGGATATGTGAATGAACTTTCGAAACAGCAGTATAAGATTTCGACTCTTCAGAAGAAAGTAGTAAAACGAAATCCACCGGCACCTTTTATTACAAGTACTATACAGCAGGAAGCAGCATCGCGCCTCGGCTTCTCAGCAAAGAAAACAATGCAGTTAGCCCAAAATCTTTACGAGGGCGTCGAAATCGGAGAAGATGGATTAGTAGGTTTGATTACCTATATGCGTACTGATTCGACCCGTTTAAGTGCCGAATCGATTGCAGCGGTTCGCGAATTTATTTTTAACAATTATGGCGGCGATTATTTGCCAAAAGAAGCTCGCCAATTCAAAAAGGTAAAAGCATCCCAAGATGCGCACGAAGCAATCCGTCCGACAATTATGAAGTACAATCCCAAAGCAATTAAAAAATATCTTCATAATAAAGATTTGTATAGTTTATACGAACTTATCTGGAATCGTTTTGTAGCTTCACAAATGTCTTCAGCCGAATTTGATCAAGTTACAGTCGAGTTAAGTGGCGGCGAGTATTTATTCCGGGCGACCGGTACGACACCTAAGTTTCGAGGCTTCTTGCAAGTTTACGACGACATACAAGAGGAGAACGGAGTTACACCCGATGCCGATCCTGTTTCAAAGATTCCGGCTCATCTTCATATCAACGATAATGCTCAATTACTCAGTATGATTCCCAAACAGCATTTCACAAAACCACCGGCTCGATATACCGAAAGCAGTTTGGTAAAAGATTTGGAGGCTTTCGGGATTGGGCGTCCGAGCACTTACGCTATGATAGTTAGTACAATAGTTGACCGCAAGTATGTTGAGCAGAAAGAGAGAAAATTGTTTGCACTCGAATTAGGGATGAGCGTTAACCGATTGTTGGGTCAAAATTTTCCCGAAGTTTTGAATGTCAAGTTTACTGCGAAGATGGAAGAAGAATTAGATACAATTGCTTCGGGTAAACGGACTTATAAAAAAGTGATGGACGATTTTTACATCCCTTTCAGCAAAGCGTTAGAAAAACGGGTTAAGCTCGCCGGTGAAATTAAAAAGTCGTTGCAAGAAACAACCGATGAACCTTGTGAACTATGCGAAAAACCGATGTTAATTAAATGGGGACGCAACGGTAGATTTAAAGCTTGCAGCGGATACCCCGGATGCAAAAATACAAAACCCCTAGATGGTGATTTAGCAAAGCACGAACATCTCGAAGGTATGAAATGCGAAAATTGCGGCGGCGATATGCTCGTTCGTTCCAGTAAATTTGGAACTTTCCTCGGTTGTTCCAATTATCCTAAGTGCACAAATACAAAACCTATCTCGATGCCGATGAAATGCCCAAAATGTAAAGAGGGTAATTTGTTAGAAAGAAAAACAAAAAGTAAACGAATCTTCTATGGTTGTTCAAAATACCCGGGGTGCGATTTCGCATCGTGGAATAAACCGGTTGATAAACCTTGTGAAGTTTGCGGTTCGGCATATTTAGTCGAAAAATATACACAAAAAACCGGCACGTATCACGAATGTCCAAGTTGTAAAGCCAAAATCGAAATAACTGTTGTAGAAGCTGAAGCAAGCTAATTGATATGATCAATCATATTACATCGTTTTTAGATTATCTGAAATTCGAAAAAAACTATTCCTCCAATACAATATCATCGTACGAGGACGACTTGTTACAACTGCACTCGTTTTTCATAAAACATTTTTCTTCTGAAAAATATCAATTAAAAACTATTGATAATCTAACCATACGACTTTTTTTAGGCGATCTTATTGAGAATGGGATATCAAAAAAAAGTATTGCCAGAAAACTATCTTCGGTACGTTCTTTTTACAAATATCTATACAGGAAAAAAATAATTAAATCGAATCCGACTATAAACATCGCAACTCCAAAAATTCCTAAAAAATTACCCTCATTTTTGGATGAATCAGCTATAATCAAAATGTTAGAACTTCCGAATGAAGCGGCTGTAACAGGTCTAAGAGATAAAGCATTATTAGAGATTTTGTACAGCACAGGTATCCGGCTTAACGAATTGATAGAGTTGAATTTAGAAAACATCGATTGGTACAATAAAACACTGAAAGTTATCGGAAAGGGTCGAAAAGTTCGAATTACTCCCTTTGGAGAAAAAGCAAAGTCAGCATTGAAAAAATACCTGCTGAGCCGTGAAGAATTATTTTCAGGAACAACTTCTGAAAAAGAACTTCGTTCAGTTTTTATTTCAAATCGGGGAAAGCGGATGTATCCCAAAGGAGTGTATAATATTGTAAACCACTATATTCAACAGGTATCCGATATCGAGAAAAAAAGTCCGCACGTACTTCGGCACACTTTCGCCACACATTTATTGAATCGAGGAGCCGACTTAAAGGCAGTAAAAGAATTATTAGGACACGAGAGTTTATCGACGACTCAAATTTATACACATGTAACTATTGATCGGTTAAAGAGTATATACGATCAAGCTCATCCAAAATCGTAAAAATAAAGAAAGGATAAAAAATGGAAGTACATATTACTGCACGCAAAGTTCGACTGCATTCAACTGTAAAAGAACATGCAATCGAAGAAATAAATAAATTAGGTAATCATTTTGATGGCATCCTTCGCTGTAATGCAACATTCAGCTTGGAGGGGTCCGACAATAATTCAAAAATTGTTGATATGAGTTTACATCTTTACGGGCACGATATTGTTGCAACTGAAAAATCGGAAAACTTTTTTAAGTCGATTGATCAAGCCATCCTGAAATTAGAGAAGCAACTCTCAAAAATTAAATCTAAAGTACGCGGAAAAAATAAAAAGCAGGTTAGGGAATTCAAAAGGAAATTCTAATATGAAATTAGAAGTCAAGGAAACCCGCAAAAAGAGCATCACTGTTGGCTATTTGTACGAATCGAACAAAGAGAGACTTGCTTTAACATTACTAAACGGTGAAACTGGTTTCAAAAAAGAAATCATTGATAAAAATTTTCATCGTCCCGGATTACCTTTAGCAGGTTATGTCGATTTGTTCTCTTACAACAGGGTGCAAATTTTTGGAAATACCGAAGTTAAATACTTGAGGCATCTATCGCTCGAAGATCGTATCAAATCGTTCAAAAGAATAATAGAATTTGATATTCCATGTATAGTAGTAACCAGCAGCAACATCCTCGGCGATGAACTAGTTCAGTTGGCGACAGAAAAAAAGATTGCAGTTATGCAAACATCTTTGGAGACAACAAAATTCATTTATTTTTTAAGTGATTTTTTAGACGATCAATTTTCTGTACAAGCAGCGGTTCATGGGTCGTTCGTTGATGTTTATGGAATCGGTGTTCTTTTAATGGGCAGATCAGGTATTGGCAAAAGCGAGATTGCTCTTGATTTAGTAGAAAGGGGCCACCGGCTTGTTGCCGACGATGTGGTTATGATAACACGGAAAGGCGAAGGAATTTTAATGGGCGCCGGTTCGGATATCGTAAAACATTTTATGGAAATCCGTGGACTTGGTTTGATTGATGTTCGTTCGATGTTTGGCATCAGGGCTATCCGATTTCAAAAAAGAGTAGAAGTTGTAATCGAACTTACAGATTGGAATCCGGACGAGGAATATACACGCACAGGCTTGGATACTGAAGGCATCGAAATAGTCGGAGTCGAATTGTTGCATGTTAAATTACCGATATTCCCCGGCAAAAATGTAACTGTAATTTGCGAGGTTATTGCGATGAATTACTTGCTAAAACATTATGGATACGATGCCGCAAAGGAATTTGCTAAACGTCTGGAGGCAGTGATCGATGAAAAAAGCAAGCGAATAGGCGATAGAGCAATAAACTACTTTGAACACGATTTTGAATAAAAATTCCAAAAAAGTGAAATTACTCTTGACAAATGATTTTTTTTTTTATATAATTAGCAAAAAGTATTGTAACTTTGTATGAAAACAGCTTATTTCATCAACTTTTATCTAAATATCGTTGATGGGAAGGCAAATTAAATAATAAAAGACATTTTATATTGATTTTTAAGAACCGTAAATATTTCTATTTTTCCGAAAAAGACCTCAATTATAGGGAGGTAAAGCACTTTGGTTTAAAAACCATAGTTACTATACTTTCGAGTGTGGTCTTGATGGTGAGTATTATCATTAGTGGAAATTATATTATTTATGATTTCTTAAATCTCGGTTATGATCGGATTAATAAAATTGTTGATGAAAACAAAGTTTTAAGATCTCAAATATCATCTTTAACTCAAAGGTTTGAAGAATTTAAAACTGACATCGACAAGATTAATACTCAAGGCGATCAACTCAGATTACTGGTTGATTTGCCTAAACTGGATAAAGATGAATTGAAGGTTGGCGTTGGCGGCAGTATTTTAAAATTCGATTCTAAACAAATTTTGAATAATAGTGAAAATGCGCTCAGTCAGATAAACGACATTGCAGATAAACTGAGCAGAGAAATAAATCAGCAAAGCGAGAGCTACGCGAAAGTTTTTCAAAAGTATAATTACAATCAAAAACTTTTTGCAGCACTTCCGGCGTTAAAACCGATGGACGGATATCATTCAACCGGTGGTTTCGGAAAAAGAATGCATCCGGTTCTCGGCTTCTTCCGTAAGCACGAAGGTTTGGATATCATTAACGACGTTGGCACACCGGTCTATGCATCCGGCGATGGCACAGTTGAATTCGGCGGACGCAGCGGCGGCGGTTATGGAATAGTTGTGGTTATCAATCACGGCTTTGGCTATCAGACTTTGTATGCTCATTTATCGAAAGTACTCGTTCGTTCGGGTGCCAAAGTTAAACGCGGCGATCTGATTGCAAAAAGTGGAAGAACCGGTTTAGTAAGTGGTCCTCATTTACATTACGAAGTCCACTATAAAGGTGTTAAACAAAATCCTATTGATTATTTTTTAAACGATCTATCTGTGAGTGAATATGTCAGAAATATTTCAAAGCGTTAATATTTTAATAAGGAGAATTATTTTATGATTTGGACTTTGGAACTTGCTGCACATTTAGACGATGCGCCTTGGCCCGCTACTAAAGAAGAATTAATCGATTATGCGAATCGAATAGGTGCGCCGATCGAAGTTATTGAAAATCTTCAGGAACTTGAAGACTCCGACGAACCGTATGAAAGTATGGAAGATATATGGGTCGACTTTCCCACGGATCAAGATTTTTTCTTTGAAGACGAAAATGAATATTAGATTTGAATCTTAATAAATTTTATAACCCTTTACTAAGAAACCCATCTTGTTCAACCGGATGGGTTTTTTTATAAATTCAATCCACTTGATATTTTTAATCAAATATAATTACCTCCATTGCGGAATTAGTATTTATTTACTCGCATTATTCTTTTTGTTTTCCCTTCCGGTATTTTCTCAAGATGTAGTATCAGAGAAGCCTCTTGAAGTAAATAATATTGAATTATCAGGTAATAAGTTCTTTGATGATAAAACAATTTTAGAAACTTTTATTACAAAAATATCACCGGGCGCTTTTTCAAAATTCCTGTATAACATATTTGGCGAAAAATTTGGCAGACAAACAGAATATTTTTTTCAGGATGTTTATTATTCTGATGTTGAACGTTTGAAACAACTCTATAACGATTATGGATTCTTTGATCTGAATGCCGTATCATCGTATTCATACAATTCCGACACTACTGCAATCAAAATTGATTTGAAGATAGATGAAAATGAACGGTCGTATATCGATTCCGTAGAATACACAGGAATTGAAAATATAGATCAATCTGTCCTTGATGCAATATTCCTGGAACCCAAGATAAAATCCGGACACCCTTACGAAAAATCTAAAATCAACGACGAAGCCACAAGAATAACTGAGATTATTTCAAACAGCGGATATCCTCTGGTTACTATACTGCCCGAAAGTTCAACTGCAATCAGATACCTCTCGACTAACAGATTTAAAATCACTTACGCAATACGTCCCGGTAAAAAATATAAATTCGGAGAATTAAGTATCCTTGTTGAACCTCCCCGTGAGGATATAACAAATAAAATTATTACAAAACATTTAGATTTTAAATCGGGAGAGTTAATAAGCAAAAATAAGGTAATATCATCTGAAAGAAATTTAAATAGATTGGGTTTGTTTGAAGCAGCACGAATTGAGATTCCGGAAATTGTCGCTACAACGATTGGCGATTTGCTTCCGATTAGCGTTCGTGTGAAGCCAAGAGATAAACACGAAATTGCCCCCGAAGTAATACTGTCGGATGAAGATAACGTATTTAATTTGGGTTTAGGTCTTGGATATACAAACCGAAATTTTCTTGGTGATGCCCGGAACTTTAATTTACGATTACGTTTCAATACGCAATCAGTACAAGAGTGGAATTTTGGACGGGTTTTCGGGAAGTACGGCTTGAAGGATAATTCAGTCCAGGGTAAAGTAGATTTGAATTTTCAGATAATTCAACCTTATCTTTTCACACGTACACTAAATGGAACGTGGACATTATCGTTAATCGCCGATAAAAAAAACTTTTACCTTGTTACACTTGTTCGAAATAAAATCGGGTTGATTAATCAATTTGCCACTTATACAACCGGATTTATGGAATGGATATTAGAACGATCGGACGTTAATTGGATCGAGGATACGATTAAAACAGGGTTGAGCATCACCCGTTTGAAGCAAGAGGAGCAACCGCAGTTTAACTCTATTTTGAGTTTTACATTGCAGAGGGATAAAACCAACGATCTATTTTCACCAACAGAAGGTTTTTTTCATGCCGGTTCTATTGAGGAGTCGGGCATACTCCAAAATGTTTTCAAAAACATTCAGAAGTCACTTCCATTCACTCAATACTACAAGGTAACTTTATTTGGAAGATGGTATAAAGATTTATCGCGAACAAAATTTAATATATTAGCTGTAAAACTGAAAGCCGGATATCAGGATAAATATGGCGAAAGCAAAAAGAATCCCAATATATCAATTCCATTGAATAGAAGATTTTTTGCAGGAGGAAGTGGAAGCGTGCGTGGCTGGAAAAACCGTGAGCTTGGCTCGATGCTGCAAAGCGAAATCCCCTTAGGTGGGAATTTCCTGTTTGAAGGCAACACCGAACTTCGCATTAACCACATGCGCGGATTTGGGAAATTATGGATTTTAAATCTGGAGAACTTATGGGCTGTTTATTTTTTAGATTATGGGAACCTGTGGAATAATTTCAAAGACGTAAACATCAAAGATGTAGCAATAGCTTCCGGAGTAGGTATCAGATACGATACTTTCGTTGGACCGGTGAGGTTTGATTTCGGGATGAGAGTTTACGACCCGATGGAAATTGCAGGCAAAAAATGGTTCTATCAGAAAAAATTTTTTAACGAAGTACTCTACAACGGAGTTTTAAATTTCGGAATTGGACACGCATTCTAATATGAGTTGGGATATAGTCATAGGGCAAAATCGAGCTAAGAGAATAATTCAAAAGCATCTCGAACAAAATCGTTTACCACATTCGTTGCTGTTATATGGAGGCGACGGTGTTGGCAAAGATGCCGCAGCCATTCAAATCGCAAAAATCCTTAATTGTAAAACTGCAGTAACCGATTCCTGTGATTCTTGCCCCGATTGCCATAAAGTGAATATTCTTCAGCATCCAAATGTTCACCTCGTGTTTCCTCTTCCGGTAGGTAAAAACGAATTATCCGATGATTTACCACTCGATAAATTAACACCGGAAGATCTATCACAAGTTTATTCCGAGTTAGCAGCTAAAGCCAAGAATCCTTATCATAAAATCTCAATCGAAAGAGCCAATTTCATAAAAATTACGAGCATCAGGGAAATAAGAAAAAAATCTGCACTCAGTGTTTTATCGCAAGGAAGAAAAGTCATCATAATTTTTGATGCTGAAAAAATGAATGAACAATCGTCTAATGCGTTATTAAAAACCCTTGAAGAACCTCTGGGCGAAACCGTATTGATTCTCACAACATCCAACAAAGATGCATTACTCCCCACAATTATTTCGCGCTGCCAATTAATTCGATTTGAAGATTTAAAGGAAGATGAAATATCTGCCGCACTCCAAAGTCGCGAAAACTTAGATGAACAGCAGAGCAAAATCATTTCACGTCTATCAAATGGAAGTTACACGCACGCTTTGCAGTTAATGCAAACCGATTTGAATGCAAAACGGAATCAGCTTGTGGATTTTTTGGCGATCATTCTTACTCAAAACACTCTCAAGATTTCAGAAGAAATCGAAAAAATGACAAAAGAAAACGATCGGGCTGAAATCGAACAGTTGCTTTTGCTGCTGCAAGTTTGGTTTCGTGATGTCCATACACTCTCAATTGGCAGCGATCAAGTTTTAAACGTTGACCAAAAAACCCGTCTTGAAAAATTTAACGCTATCTATAAAAATTTCGATATCTACGCTGTTTTTAAAGAAATTGAAAAAGCTCTTTTACTTCTCAAAAAAAATGTATATATTCAATTGATTATTACAGTAATGGTTATTAAAATAAGGCGTATTATTTTAGTTAAAAATTAAGGTTCTATTAGTGCATCAGCATAAGTATCCACAGGAAAACGAGAAGACAAATTCTGTAAAAGGAAATAACTTTCCTGATGAATATTATTCTCAAAACGGAAATGTTAATTGCAAACAGTGCCCTCAAGAAACCCAACAAAATGTAACTACCGAAATTAGCTTTGCCCTCATTAAATTCAAAGCAGACCGGTGCGATTTTTATTGTGTGCAGAATGGATTGAATATTCAGATTAATACTTATGTAATTGTTGAAGCCGACAGGGGTTGCGACATCGGGATGGTGGTTTCGACAGGGAATCTCGCCTTTTTAAAAATGCAGACAAAAAAGGGAAACTGCGGTGAGTTTAAAAAAATTATCAGGTTAGCAAACGAAGGCGACTTACAACAACTTCAAGAGAATCGAACAAAGGAAGACGAAACTTTTAACGTAACCCTCGAAAAAATATCAAAACATCGATTGTCGATGCGTCTGGTTGATGTTGAATACCAATTCGATTTGAACCGGATGACCTTCTACTACACAGCCGATCACCGAATAGATTTTCGTGAATTAGTGAAGGACCTGGCTTTCGTTTACCATACACGCATCGAGATGCGACAGATTGGTGTGCGGGATGAAACTAAAAGAGTAGGTGGTATCGGTGTTTGCGGCAGACAAATTTGTTGCACAATTTGGTTACACGACTTTGAACGGATTTCTTCTCAACACGTTGCTCAACAAGGATTGTCGCATAATCCGCAGAAACATTTGGGACAATGTGGCAGGCTGAAATGCTGTTTGGTATTCGAAAAATAAATCAAATGAAAAAAGAGTATAAAAGAATTTTAATTACCGCAGCGTTACCATACGCAAATGGTAAAATACATTTAGGTCATTTAGCCGGTGCATATTTGCCAGCCGATATTTATGCCCGTTATCAAAGATTAAAAAAACGTGATGTACTTTTTATCTGTGGCTCCGATGAACACGGCGTACCTATTACGATCACTGCGGAAAACGAGAAAACCACACCTCAAGCAATCGTAGATAGATACCACGAGTTGAATAAAATAGCTTTCGAAAAATTCGGGATGAGTTTCGATAATTACTCACGCACTTCGCTTCCGCTGCACCATTCTTCTGCACAGGAATTTTTTTTAAAGATGCACAAAGCTGGAATATTAAAGGAAAAAATTGAAAAGCAGCTTTACGACCAAAAAGCGAAAATGTTTTTACCTGATAGATATGTAGAAGGAACCTGCCCGACTTGTAAAGCACCCGATGCCCGTGGCGATCAGTGCGAAAAATGTGGCACTTTTTTAAATCCGACCGATTTGATCGACCCGAAAAGTAAAATCAGCGGCGATACTCCGATTGTGCGCGAAACCTCGCACTGGTATTTTCCTCTTGGCGATTATCAGCAACGCCTCAAAGATTATATCGATGAAAAAAATTCCGAAGACGGTTGGCGCGATAATGTTATTAAGTATTGCCAAAGCTGGTTCAACGATGGTCTCCAAGACCGGGCAGTTACACGCGATTTGCAATGGGGCGTAGAAGTTCCGTTAGAAGGTTATAAGGATAAGGTTCTGTATGTGTGGTTTGATGCAGTGTTAGGTTATATCTCAAGCACAAAAGAGTGGTCGCAAAAGAACGGTAACGAGAAGTGGAAAGATTATTGGACTAATGAAGATACAAAGTATGTAGCATTTATCGGAAAAGATAATGTTGTGTTTCATTGTATAGTTTTTCCGGCAATGTTGATGGCGTGGAACGATAACAGCGATATTAAATATGTACTTCCTACAAATGTACCCGCGAATGAATTCTTGAATTTGGAAGGACAAAAGTTTTCGAAAAGCCGCGGATGGGGAGTTGATGTAGATGAATTTTTAGAAAAATATCCAGCCGATTCGCTGCGATATGCTCTTGCGGTTAATATGCCCGAATCACGCGATGCCGATTTTTATTGGAAAGATTTTCAAGCCAAGCATAACAACGAGTTAGCCGATATCCTCGGTAACTTTGTAAATCGCACTCTCACGTTTGTTCATAAAAACTTTGATGGCGTTGTTCCTCAATTATACGAACTCTCCGATTCAGATACTGCTTTCGTGAATGAACTTTCGCTCAAACCCGAAACTGTGGGTAACTTAATTGAACAATATAAATTCCGTGAGGCGGTACTGGAAACTATGAACCTCGCCCGTTCTGCAAATAAATATTTTAACGATAGCGAACCGTGGAAAACAATTAAGAATAATCCTGAAAGATGTTCCACAACAATCAACCTTTGCCTGCAGGCAGTTCGTACACTTTCTGTTTTATTCCAACCCGTTATGCCCGGTGTGGCGCAACGGATTCATTCATTGTTTAATTTGCCGACGACTAGCGAAAACTTCAGTTGGAATAACGCAGCAAAATTAGAATTAAAACCGGGTACCAAATTAGGAATTCCTGAAATTCTCTTCACTAAAATTGAAGACGAAATTATACAAAAAGAATTGGATAAATTAAACGTTTCCAGCAAATCTTCAGATGTTCAAGTGGTAGAAATTAAACCTACAATTACGATTGAAGATTTTAAAAAAATCGATTTACGCGTTGCAACCGTTGTGGAATGTGAGAAAGTCCCAAAATCAGAAAAATTACTAAAGTTACAGATTTCGTTAGGTGCTGAAAAACGGCAGTTGGTTGCCGGTATCGCTCAACATTATAAACCGACCGATTTGGTAGGGAAAAAAATAATTGTTGTCGCAAATCTTCAACCAACAAAGTTAATGGGAACCGACTCGCAAGGGATGCTGCTCGCTGCATCAGATACTGATGGAAAACTTGTTTTTGTAACAACCGCTGGAGAAATATCCGACGGTGCAATTGTCAAATAAATTTATATAAAAAATATATTCCGATGTTCGATATTTCTGCTACACAGATCATTCAAGCAATTTTAGCCCCGGCAATAATGATTTCAAGCTGCGGGCTAATTCTTCTGGGGCTTCAAAACCGGTATTCATTTATTGTAAATCGCATTCGATTATTGAACGATGAACGACGCCGTTTACAGAAACAATTAGTTTCCGGGAAAGAATTGGATTACTCGGAAAATATCAGATTCCACAGCGTCCGCCAACAAATGCAGGAGCTTACAACACGCGCCTTCATTTTGCGTAATGCTATCCTTTTCGAAATCATTGGGGCTATATTTTTTGTTCTAACATCTCTCCTAATAGCTTTGTTCTTTTTCATCCCGCACGAATTTGTACAAATCTTACCAATATTTTCCTTCTTAATCGGACTGGTTTCGGTTCTGATTGGATTACTTTTCTTTGGGAGAGATATTTTAAAAGCTTACAAGGTAATTAAACTTGAAACTCAGGCTGAGGAGTAAATGAAAAAATTAATAATATTTGTATTAACGCTTATCTTAATTCACTCTAATACTCTATCGGGTAACAGAACCATCGAGGTTAAAAAAGGTGAAAGTTTGCAAACTGCAATTGATATTTCTGTTGATGGTGATACAATATTAATTTATGAGGGTGAGTTCAAAGCACTTCCACGATCGTATATCGAAGAAGAGTGCGGTAATTGCAGTCAACATAATACAAATGTAACAGCAACTGCAGGTTTTATTGTCGAAGGTAAAGCTGTGGTAATCAAGGGCGCCGGTCCCTTCAAAACAAAACTTATCACAAATGCCGGCTATGGTTTCCTGTTTCAGAATAGCAGTGGTTCATCGATTTGCAATTTAACGATTAGCGGTGGTAAGCGTGATAGAGATGCGAATGCTACGAATGGGGGAATCGTAACGAAGAATAGTATCGTTCATATAAAAAATATTCACGTCAAAGATAACGAGGAATACTCAGATGATATCGTAGTCGGTATTTCCGGAATCGTCGGTCGCGAAAATTCTGAATTGATCATCGAAAAATGCATCATCCGGAACAATAGCTGGGACGGGATTGCTCTTTATCGCGGTGCAACTGCTCTTATTCAAGAAAATGTTATTGAGCAAGGCAGGGGAGTCGGAATAGGAATTACCTGGGATGCAAATGCAACTGTCATGAAAAACAGCGTCTCATATTATTGGAAAGGAATTGGAACTTTTGGAAACTCAAGTGCTATAGTTAAAAACAACATCGTGTTTGAAAATTTGGGATGGGGAATTGTAATTACAGGTTCATCGACTATGGAAGTAGCAAACAATGTCGTTGACAAAAACGGGAATTGTGGTATCGCAGTTTGGGAAAGCACTGCTGTGGGTAAAATTTATAACAATATAATTACAAATAATGGCTGGCGCGACGAATGGGTTTGTCCGCAAGTTGGTTTCTGGATGAATGGTGATTCGGTTAATGTTGAGTTTTCATACAATAACCTCTGGAATAATATAATGGGCAACTACCGGCTCACCAAAGACTTGACGGGAATTAATGATAATTTGTCTGTGGACCCGCTATTTATTCTTGAAAAAAATTATACGCTTGATCGTACTTCACCATTGAAGAATGCAGGGAGTTTTTATCCAAACAGTAAAGGGAAAAGATTTCCAATAGGAAAACAAGACTAATAAATTTATTGATATTAATAATTTGTTAATTGCATTTGTTCAAAATTGGAAATGATAATTGCTGGTATTAATTATTTTTATAGTAAAAACGCAGTTTTTCAATCAATTTGATAGGTTTGCCCTTAATCTAATACTTGAAAAAAGGGGAGTTATAGTGGCATAATACTTGACTTTATATAATGAGTTCGTTATATTGCCGCTGTAATTTGTCAGTATAGCTTTTGATAAGTTATGGATGTAGTATTATTTAAGTAATAAAAAATAAAATTAAAATATTATTAAATAACTTTATGTCTAAAAAAACTAGGAGGTTTTTATGAAGATTTTTACAACTATATTTATCTTAATTTTTTTATTCGCTTTTTCAGATGCGAATAGTCAAGCTACGTGGCCCGATTACGCAGGGAAAGCTGCATGTTTCGGATGCCACACATTTATCAAACCAATCGACCTTGCAGAGTTTAACAAATCAGGACACCCTTGGAAAATTCAAAAAATCGACACAACTAAAGTTGGAGTTGACAGAGTATATCGCCCATTCCCAACCGGGACAAATGAATACGGCGTTCCACTTGCACCGGAAGCTTTAGCTCTCGGATATCGTTATGATGATTTGTATCAAGATTCGAGTGTTTCATATATGATAGGTGGTTTTGGATGGAAGGCGCGTTGGATGAACAAAAATGGTTGGATTTTTGAAGGGACAAAAGCCCAGTTTAATTTAGGTACAAATATACTGGGAAATCCAAAAACTTTTAGTGCTTATAATGCTGCCAACGTTTCAAATCGCACTTTTTCATTGAGAACAGATACTACTGGATTACTTTACACTTGTGGTGGTTGTCATACAACTGGTTGGAAAAAATACGATGCCGTTAATTCACCACATCGCTATGAAAACAAACCCGGCTTCGATGGGACCTTCTTTGAGTTTGGCGTGCAATGCGAAGGCTGTCATGGTCCTTCAAAAGCTCATACTACTACCACATCTATTAAACCTCCAAAAGATGGATTTGATGGATGCAAAACTTGTCACGCTCGAGGTCTTGGTTTGAGGATTCCAATAAGAACTGATAGACTATTTTTAGATCATCGCGAACAATACGATCAAATGATTTTCACTAAACATCGACGTTCAGCAAATATGACTTGCGTAACATGTCATGATCCTCACAAGAGTACAGTTTACGACAGAGGCGGTTTAAAATCGACTGCAAAGACTTGTGGTCCTTGCCATACAGGTAAAGCAATCAATATCATAAAAGATGGTAACCCCATACAACCACACACATCGTGTAACGATTGCCACATGCCTTATATTGGACTTACTGCTGTAAGGCAAAATACTAATCGTGGCGATCAGGCATCGCATATGTGGAAGATCAATGTAAATCCTGTTAACCGATACCAACCATACAATACTCAACCAGCTATGTTCGATACATCTGCCAATTTGAGAGTTAATATTCCCACAGATAGCATAGTCGCACACACACTCGATTTTGCCTGTTTAGGTTGCCATACGACTAAAGATCTAACATGGGCTTCGGGTCATGCAACTGGCATGCACTCGAAAACCATCATCATCACCAATGTTGGCGATGATAAAAACATCCCGAGCGCTTGGTATCTCAAACAAAATTATCCAAACCCATTCAACCCAAGTACTATGATTAAATTTGGATTACCGACAGAATCGAATGTGAAGATTACTATCTTCGATATTGATGGACGTTTGATAAATACAATTGCGGATGCAAAATATGCAGCCGGTGAGCATCAAGCAACATGGAATGGTACTGATGCCAGCGGTAAATTAGTAGCAACCGGTGTTTATATATATCGACTTGATACTGACCAGTACAATCAAACCAAGAAGATGTTGTTGATGAAATAAGCACAACTGGTATATATTTTTCGAGGGACAACTAATATTTTAGTTGTCCCTTTTTTTTACCATCAGGTTTTTTTTTCATGACGAGCTGCATCGGTTTTTGTCTGAAATTCTTCAAAAAAAAATTACCTCCAGTGAATACGTGGTTTGGTAAAGTCCGAACGTGCGTTGTTAAGGTATTCGAGTCGTTGGTTTAAATCGTGTGTATGTCTAACGTAGTAAATATTTTTTTAATCACTCCACAATATGTCCGTGTAGAACATATTTGTGGACGCTGCGGGGATCGAACCTGCGACCTCCGCCTTGTAAGGGCGGCGCTCTGAACCAGCTGAGCTAAGCGTCCAGTTTTTACATTTTATCATTTCTAATTTCAGTTGAGCGGGCGACCGGGTTCGAACCGGCGACGTCCAGCTTGGGAAGCTGACATTCTACCACTGAATTACGCCCGCATTTCATCAAAACGAAAAGCGGTGAATCAAAAATGCACTGTTAATATAAATAAAATATGTTTAATTGCAAAATCAAAAATCACATCAGATTAAGTTTAATACTAAATATGCAATCAATACGAGTGCTAAAATTGTAACAATTATTTTAAAAAAGGTCCATAGTATTTTTATCGGAAACCAAATTGGAAAAGTAATCAATTTGAACAACCACTTCATTTCAAATCCGATTTGACGGGAACAATCCACCAAGCTAATAGATACCCGATCACAAATGGGAATATTCCTGTCATCAGTGTAAGCACTATTACTATCAATCGGATTATTGTTGGATCAATATCAATTATTTCTCCTATACCACCGCATATCCCGGCTATCTTATTATTAGTCATCGACCGATAAATTTTTTTCATTTTTAGCCTTATTATTTTCTTACAATATACTAAATATTCCAGATATTTGATATTTAAGAAAAAATTCTTATATTGTTAGCACTCTTATATAAGGAGTGCTAATTCATTGAAAAATAACAAGGTTATAACATTAAAAATCATTTTTAAAGGAGACAAACATGGAAATAAAACCATTAGCAGACCGAGTTGTAGTTAAACCCGAAGTTGCAGATGAGAAAACAAAGGGTGGAATTATATTACCGGATACAGCCAAAGAAAAACCAGTAGTTGGAACAATTGTAGCAGTTGGTCCTGGTAAGAAAGGCGACGATGGAAAAATTCAACCAATGGAAGTAAAAGTTGGCGATAAAGTTTTATATGGCAAATACTCAGGCACCGAAGTAACAATCAAAGGTGAAGATTATTTGATAATGCGTGAATCCGATTTATTCGGAATCGTTTAATAATTGAACAAAAAAAGGAGAAGATAATATGGCAGTAAAAATAATTTCTTATGATTCAGAAGCTCGCGCTGCGTTAAAACGCGGTGTCGATAAATTAGCTGATGCAGTCAAAGTTACATTGGGTCCTAAAGGACGCAATGTTGTGATAGATAAAAAATTCGGTGCACCGACAATTACAAAGGACGGAGTTACCGTTGCAAAAGAAATCGAACTCGAAGATGCAGTCGAAAATATGGGCGCTCAGATGGTTCGTGAAGTTGCCAGCAAAACCTCAGATGTTGCAGGCGACGGAACGACAACAGCAACCGTATTAGCACAAGCAATAGTTCGCGAAGGTATGAAGAATGTAACCGCAGGCGCCAATCCGATGGATTTGAAACGCGGTATCGATATAGCGGTTCAAAAAGTTATCGAAGGTTTGAAATCGTTAAGCCAAACCGTTGGTGATGATCGCAAGAAAATTGAGCAAGTCGGTTCGATTTCAGCAAACAACGACCACACTATTGGTAAGTTAATTGCCGATGCTATGGAAAAAGTTGGTAAAGATGGTGTCATCACTGTGGAAGAAGCAAAAAGCACTGAAACAATTGTTGAGTGGGTCGAAGGTATGCAGTTCGATCGCGGCTATCTTTCGCCTTACTTCGTAACGAATGCCGAAACGATGGAAGCTGAATTAGAAGAACCTTTCATTTTAATTTACGATAAAAAAATTAGTGTTATGAAAGACCTTCTTCCGATACTCGAAAAAATTGCTCAATCTGGACGCTCACTAGTTATTATCGCTGAAGACATTGAAGGTGAAGCATTGGCTACATTAGTTGTGAACAGATTACGCGGAACTCTCCGTGTTTGTGCAATTAAATCTCCCGGTTTTGGCGATCGCAGAAAAGCAATGTTAGAAGATATCGCAGTATTAACAGGTGGTCAAGTAATTGCCGAAGAGAAAGGCTTCAAATTAGAGAATACACAACTTTCGCTCCTCGGAAAAGCAAAGAGAATTACTGTTGATAAAGATAACACTACAATCGTCGAAGGTGCAGGCGAGGCAGATGAAATTAAAAAACGCATCAACGAGATTAAGAATCAAATCGACAAGACAACATCTGATTACGATAAAGAGAAACTGCAAGAACGTCTTGCAAAACTTTCAGGTGGTGTGGCAGTTCTAAAAGTTGGCGCTGCAACAGAAGTTGAAATGAAAGAAAAGAAAGCCCGCGTCGAAGATGCACTTCATGCTACTCGTGCAGCAGTTGAAGAAGGTATTGTTCCCGGTGGCGGTGTTGCATATTTAAGAGCAGCAGTTAAATTAGATGGTCTTAAATTAGCAAACGAAGACCAGCAAATAGGCGTGGAAATTATCCGACGTTCACTCGAAGAACCAATTCGTTGGATCGTTAATAATGCCGGACAAGAAGGTTCAGTTATTATTAATAAAGTAAAAGAAGGTAAGGACGATTTTGGATTTAACGCGCAAACGGAAAAATTTGAAAATCTTATCAAAGCTGGTGTAATCGATCCGACCAAAGTTACACGAATTGCGCTCGAAAACGCAGCAAGTGTAGCCGGATTATTGCTTACAACTGAAGCTACAATAGTTGAAAAGCCGGAAAAAGAAAAAGCTCCGATGCCCTATATGCCGCACGGCGATATGTACTAACGCCATTTATTAACCTAAATGATGCTTACCCCATCCGTTGACTAACGGATGGGGCTTTTTTTTTGCTTCTTAATACTGATTTCATTAAACTTTGGTGTCGAAACATCTGTCTAATCGTATAGAATATAAAACATAGAATGTCTGATAAATCTGATTTACAACTTGTAAGCGAATTTCAAAATGGCAATATTGAGTCATTCAATGAACTTGTTCGCAGGTATCAGCAAAAGGTTTATTGGATCGCCCGGCGTATGATTGGTAACCACGATGATGCCGATGATATAGTGCAGGAAGTATTTGTGAAAGTGCATAAAAATTTAAATAATTTCAGAAGCGAGTCTTCGTTTTACACTTGGTTGTATAGAATTGCAACCAATATGTCGATCAATGCGATTCGTAAAAAAAAGTTAGTCGAATGGTTTCGCTTTGACGAGGTATTACCGGCAATGAATTTAGTAACAGATGAAAGCCAAGACCCTTCTAAAAAGATGGAGTTGCAAGAAAACCGTGCAATATTATCGAAAGCAATAGCCGGACTTCCGGCTAAACAAAAACAAGTTTTTATTTTCAGATATTATGATGAATTGCCTTATGAAGAAATATCAAAAATTATGAAGACGACGGTTGGTGGATTAAAGGCGAATTATTTCCACGCAGTTAAAAATATTAAAAAATATTTTAAGGATAACGGTGATGATCTGTAACAAAGTAAAATATCAATTACCCGATTATATTAAGTCCCGGTTAAGCGAAGAAGAACATCAACAAATTGCAGAACATTTGAAACAATGTGTAATTTGTAAAAGTGAGCTTGGTTCAATCGAAGTTACATTTAAAAAATTTGATAGCGAATATATTGCCGAGCCGTCGTCAACCTACTGGAATAATTTATTACCCCGGATTCATAACCGCATTGAAGAATCCACAAAACCAAAATACACAGAGTGGATTGTAAGAACTTCGATACCCGCTATGGCTACAGTTGCTGCAATCTTCTTGGTTATCAAAGTATTTTTATTTGATGGTGCTACTATCCAACAGCAAGTTACAACCAACGAAAATATTGAATCGTTGATGTATTCACTAGATGAAAATGAAATTGCTGATCTGGAATTGCGATATTCTAATGTGAATGATTTTAATAGTATTAAGAAATTTCTTGATTCTACTTCTGTGGTCGAGGGTAATAGTTATTTATACCAATCGTTACATTCATTAGATGAAAAAGAAATGGATGATTTGTTAGCAATTTTAGAAACTACTGATTAAAATAATTGAGGTAAAATATGAAAATGTTAGTGATATTCTTATTTGTGTTTCAAGCATTCTTGTTTGCACAACCGGGTTCAGATAAATGGCACGGTAAGATGGGACCTGAACGCATCGAGCGATTCAAAAAAATGCGTCTCATCGAAACGTTGAATTTACCTGAAGAAACTGCAATCCGGTTTAATGCAAAGTATAACATATACGAAAATAAGATTCGGGAAATTCGAAAATCTTTCGATTCAATACAAGATAGGTTAGAAGAACTTCTTCGTAAATATGAGGAACAAGGTAAACAACAAAAATTTTCTGATAAAGAGATTAAAGAATTGCAAAATCTGATCGATCAGATAGAAGCAAACCGGAACGATATAAATATCGAGGAACAACGGTTTACGAAGGAACTTCGAGAATTTTTCGCTCCTGAACAGCTTGCAAAGTATTACTTGTTTCAGCGGAATTTTGAACAGGAATTACGTGAAGCATTAAAACAAATGCGAAAAGATATGCCCAAACGAAGAATGAGAGAGGAGTAAAATTCGGATTTCTGATTGTTGATTAGTATATTTTTAATAAAAAATAAACTTAACCACCTTACAATCAGATGCGAAGAATTTATTTAGATTACACCGCCACCACACCAGTCGATCCTCAAGTGTTCGAGGAGATGAAACCTTACTTTACGGAAAAATGTGGTAATCCATCCTCTATCCACAAATATGGGCAGGAGGCGAAGGCTGCAATCGAGGAAAGTCGGTATATTATTGCCGGTTACATAAGTGCTGCACCGGGTGAATTATTTTTTATGAGCAGCGGAACCGAGTCGAATAACACTGCAATCAAGGGATTAGCCCCGAAACTAAAAGCTCTTGGAAAAAATCACATCATCACATCAAAAGTCGAACATCACGCTGTTCTCGAGAGCTGCGAATACTTATCCGAACAAGGTTTCGATATTACTTACTTAGATGTTGATGAATTCGGTGTTGTAAATCTTGAGCAGTTAAAAAATTCTATCACATCGCGGACAGGTTTAATCTCAATAATGTTTGCCAATAATGAAGTTGGAAGTATAAATCCGGTAGCACAAATCGGTGCGATTGCGAAGTCGAGCGGCATATTATTTCACACCGATGCGGTTCAAGCATTTGGGAAAATTCCGGTAAACGTAAATGTTGATTTACTCACAATAACAGCGCATAAGTTGTATGGTCCGAAAGGGATTGGTGCGTTGTATGTTCGCAAAGGAATCGAGTTAGAAAAACTAATGCACGGCGGAGGACAAGAACGCGGGCGGCGTGCAGGTACTGAAAGTCCGGCTTTGATAGTCGGCTTTGCAAAGGCAGCACAAATAGCTCACGATCTGATGCAAACAGAATCAGATAAAATTTTAAAACTCAAACAACGCTTGAAATCGAAAATTGAAAACGAGTTTTCCTTTGCTATATTCAACGGTCATACAACTCAATGCTTGCCAAATATTTTGAATGTTTCTTTCGATAGTAAGAAAATAAAAATTGATGGCGAAGCGTTAATACTGAATATGGATTTGGGAGGTATCGCAGTAACGAGTGGTTCTGCGTGCACTTCAGGAAGTGTAAAGCCATCACACGTTTTGTTAGCCATGGGAAGAGACGTTGAAACCGCACAAGCAACAATCCGTTTTTCGTTTGGAAGGTTTACTACTGAAGAAGAAATTGATTATGCGTTTGAAGTTTTGAAAAGAACGATTAACAGGATAAATGAAAGCCCGAATCCGCCTGAGGCGGACTAAACTCTAATCCGCTAAAACGGACTAAACAAATCCAAAAACTAAAATCCCAAATCCAAAATCATAATTCCAAAACTTGTGGTGAGCATAGTCGAACCATCATAAATCCTACTTCCCCTTTTCCCATTCCCTTAACGCAATACCGTATCGGACGCCTCGTTCGCTTACAATCAATTCGTTGCACTTTCCGAATTTCATAAACTCTAACAGTATCAAAGTGCCGGCTGTTATGATATCAGCACGTCCTTCGGTTGCATTCGATAATTCACGGATTTCTTCGATCCGCATCAAGCATAAACGTTGGAAAATCTTGTTAATATTTTCGAAGGAAAGTTTATATCCGCTAATTTTATTAACATCAAAATCTTTTAAGTCCTGATCGATAGAAGCCAAAGTTGTCGGGGTGCCAGCAACTCCAATCAATGTTGCATTCGTAAAATCGAAGTTGCCTAATTTAGTGAGTGAGTTATTCACAAATTCGGTTGCTAATTGAATTTCAGCTTGAATAGGCGGGTTGTTTCTAAAAAAACGTTCCGATACTCTAACAGCACCAACAGTAATAGAGTTAGCGCAAGTAACTTCTTTCAATGTTCCTTCCGAAATTTCAGTGCTGCCGCCGCCAATATCTAATACAACAATTTTTCCTTCATCGCTTATACCGCTGACCGCTCCACGGTAACTCCAATATGCTTCCTCTTTTCCATCTAAAATTTCTACATCTATACCAGTTTCCGATTTTAGCGTTATAACAAACTCATCCTTGTTTGACGCTTCGCGCAGTACGCTTGTTCCGAATGCTACAATTTTTTCCGGTTTATGGGTTTCGATAATCTTTTGATATTCACGGAAAACATCAATTACACGACCGAAGGCAGGTTTCCCAATAAATCCATCGGCATCAATGTTCTTGCCGATTCGCGGAGTTCGCTGCTCGTATGCAAGCGTTTGAATATTACCGTCATCAATTTCTGCTATTAAAAGCAGTACAGTATTTGTTCCGATATCGATAGTTGCGATTCTCATATCTTATCCTTTATGGATTTGTATTATGATTTTTGTACGGCGAAAGCCAACCATTCGCCTTCGGTTAATTTTTCTATAATTTTTAAATTATATTTTTCAATACCCGATGAAAAAGATTTGTCATCTATCAGCAATAAACCTGAGAACAAAATAACTCGCCCGGATTTAATACGCTTAACAATGTCGGGAAGCATTTCTAAAATCGTATTTAGCATTATGTTTGCAGTTATCAGATCGTATTTGGTTTCAGGCAGGGAAGCTAAAGCCGAATCTGATATCTCGATTTTGTCTGATAAATTGTTAGCTACAACATTTTCTTTTGCGTTATCAATCGACCACTCGTCGTTATCAATACCAAGGGCACGGCTGCCACCTAATCTGATAGCGGCGATTGCTAAAATTCCGGTTCCCGTTCCAACGTCTAATACGGCATCCTCTTTTTGAATATATTTTTCAAGCAGTTGAAGAGTCAATCGAGTAGTCTCGTGGTAGCCGGTCCCGAACGACATTTTCGGATCAATTTGAATAACAATTCTTCCCGAAGTGTTTTCATAATTTGCCCACGAGGGTTTGATGGTTATTTTATTTCCAACCTCAATCGGCTGTATAGATTTTTCCCAAGCCTCGTTCCAATTCTCTTCTTGAATTTCTTTTATTTTTATATCCGATTTGATGTCTGCTTTGAGCGACTCAAACTTCTCTTCACTCCAAAGTGATTTATCTATGTAGCAGAGGAGTTCAGTATCAGTTTCTCCAAAGCCGTGGCAGCCGAGTTCGATCATTGTTGGCAGCAGTAATTCTTGCTTTGGTTTGCTCGCACTTATTGATATTTCAAGATAAGTTTTCATTCCCCGATGTCTGTTTGTGGTTTAGTAATTCCGGTAAATTACATTCAACAGAACTTTGCCGACAACCTCGAGACTTCGAGGCGAGCATTTATCGACGGTGTCATCCATCGTATGCCAGTACCGGTTGGATTCGTCGGGATAATTAAAATCGATTAAGTTAATTGTTTTAATACCGACTTCATTTAGCGGCAGGTGGTTGTCGATTATTTCGAGCCCCGGTTCATCAACGAATTCAGGTAAATTCAAATCTTGGGCGGTCGACCAAACAAGTTTTATTATATCGGGAGCGTAACGGAGCGAGAAGCCTTCCTTTGGAATTTCGAGTTGTGCATCGCCTATCATATCTAACAAAATCCCAAACATCGGATTGTAATTTGCAGGTTTATTCTTTGCAAAATATTTTGACCCTCTCAAATATGCCGGAACATCGGTAGGTTTTGCATAATCTTCGCCGTCGAATAAAATTATATCAACACCAATCGGAGGAGGATTATTTTTTAAAATTCTTGCAACTTCAATTAAAACGGCTACACCGCTTGCACCGTCGTTGGCACCGTCAATCGGTTTGTCGTGATTCTTAGGGTCGGGGTCTTGGTCAGCCCACGGGTGTGTATCCCAATGTGCCGCGAGTAGAATTCTTTTTTCAGAATTTTTATTGAAGGAAGCAATTACATTAGTCAACGATAAATTTTTACCATAGGCGACATCGTTAAAGTTTTGCAGCTTCACTTCGTCAGCGTACTTTTGTAACTCGAAATTCAAGTAATCAAGACACTGCTTATGTGCGTTAGTATTCGGAACACGAGGGCCAAAACTCACCTGTGCTTCTAAATAACGAAACGCATTTTCGGCATCGAATGATGGGACTGAAATTTTCGGTTTTTCTGCAACTCGTTCAGGTTTTTCCGGTTTATTTTCAGTACATCCAATCAAAAATGCAAGTAATATGAAAAGCCATAACCTCATAATTTGTCTGTAACTTACAAAAATAAAGTTAAAGGTGCAAGAAAAATTTACTTTATTTTGCTAATACCTCTACTATCGCATCTTGAATATCCCTGTAATCTTTTAGCTTTGTATTAAAATCAGGTAATACATTGTTAAAGAAGATTGAAAATGCTAACGTGTCATTATTTGAATTACGTAAATAACCGGAGAGCGACAGTGCATCAGAATGTGTTCCGGTTTTACCTCGAAAATTATTTTTGACATTTCCGGTTTGAAACCTGTTTTTCAAAGTTCCATCAACACCCGCAGTAGATAAAGTGGAATAAAGTCGATTATATTTTTGGTTTCGATGATAGTAGGAAAGAAGTTTTACAACCGCGTTTGGCGACAACAGATTGTAACGCGAAACACCGGAACCGTCGGCGATAACAATTTTGTTTGTATCAATTTCGATTGAAGATAGAAATTTATTAACCAAAGAAATACTCGCTTCAGAGTTGCCCCGGGTTTTTGATATTTCAGCCGATAAAGTTTTTAATAAATTCTCGGTAGCTAAATTGTTACTGTTCTTGTTAATCTCAGTCAAAACTGAGTCGATTGGACGGCGAATAGCTGCAACCGGTTTACCTCTGCTGATTGTATCAATCAAAACCCTTCCTTCGATTTTGATATTTGATTGTTCAAGTTTATTTCTCAAAAGCTGAAGTGTAAAAAGTTCAGGCTTCCAAACACTCACGGTAAATTCTTTTTCTTTGCTGTCGGGTGGAATATATCCCGAAACAGTTATTACATTATTGCGTTCTTCCCGGTTACGACTTACTGATAATTTTTCAATTGCGGTATCATTTATCGCGGATGTAATTCCGGAGTTGATGATATGAACATACTCGGTTGCTGGTTCGATTTTTACTTTTACTTTTTCTCCAATCTTTGCCACAGGTGAAACGAAAATTTTTACTGAATTACCATTAATAGTTAGCGGAGTTATGAAAGCTGCGAATGGTTCCGGCTCGTCGTCCCACATCCAACCTTTCCCCCAATAATTATCGTCGAAGTAAGAAACATCTCCAATCAAATTGCCATTGATTCTTTTAATATTTTTGGTGATTAAATAATTTATCAGAGAATCTAAATCTCCGATTCGAAGCAGCGGGTCGCCATAACCCTTTAAGTATAAATTTCCATATAAAATTGAATCAACAATATCGCCGTCGGTAATTAGTTCGGTTTTGAAGTGGAAATCTGCCGGCAGCAATTCGATTGCCGCACCTGTTGTGATTAATTTCATATTCGATGCAGGACGGAAAAGCTTGTTTGAGTTCTTTTCGAAAACCGTTTCATTTTTTGTGAGATTAACTACTTTGATCCCTACAGAAGCAGCATCTAAAAGTTTGTTATTTAAAAGTGAATCAATTTTCGATGTAGATATTGATTCACCGATCAGTTGTTCGGCAACAGGTTTTGAAATCGAACAACCCAAATGCGGTGTGAATAACAAAACTGAAATAATAAAAAAATGATGTATTCTCATATCCTCATTCTATTTTATTTAATTTTAATCAAAATTTTTGAGAATCGGAAATTAGCCCCCGATTGGAATTTTATTGAGTATGGATTTTGGGGAAGGGGAGTGAGCGTTATAAAGGAACACGAGGTTGACGAAAAGTAATTATTACTGTCATTCTGAGGAGCGAAGCGACGAAGAATCTTATAATCTGATCTGTTTTAAGATGCTTCACTTCGTTCCTAATGACAAGACATTCGACCCCTCTGGGGTCGTGGGCGCATCTACTACTCATTGCTACAAACATGTGTCTCCTACGGAGACAATTTACATATCAAGGATTGTCATCTACAATAGAGAAATAGGCCACGTCCATTAAGGTGGCCTCAGCATGACAACAATGGACTTTTTAGTCAGCCCCGTGGTTCATAGTTCGTTCGTTATGCGGGGACTTGCGAGTGGAGTTCGTGAACATACTCAATTGCGCGTAGTGCTGCAATCGTTCCGTCCGACACGGCGGTAGTAATTTGACGATACCGTTTAGCGCGTGAATCGCCGGCGGCGAAAACACCGGGTATGCTCGTCTCCATCAACTCATTTGAAACAATTTCGTTTCGCTCATTCAATTCGATAATATTTTTGATGCTGCTGGTATTCGGTTCGTATCCGATTAGTATAAACACTCCGTCAACCTGCATTTCCATAATTTCACCGTTTACCTGATGTTGGATATTTACTTTCTCAAGTTTTTCTGAACCGATGAACTCACTGATTTTCGATTCCATAATGAAACTAATTTTGGAATTGGTACTGCCTTCTTCAACAGCGTGAGGAGATGCCTGGAAATGATCGAACTGGTGTACAACTGTAACATACTTAGCATATTTCGTCAGCGATACAGCTTCTTCGAGAGCCGAGTTGCCGCCACCGACGACTATGACTTCCTTGTCTTGGAAAAAATCGCCGTCGCATGTGGCACAGTACGAAATTCCCCGCCCTTTAAATTCTTCTTCACCGGGGACATTTAGTGTGCGCGACTTTCCACCAGTTGCCAGAATGATCGCGTCGGCTGTGTAAAAATCTTTTCCGTTCACTTCAACCGATTTTACTTCTCCGTCTAATGCGAGATTTGTTATCCGCACATTCGACTTGATTGTTGCACCGAATTTAAGTGCTTGACTTTTCATTGTACGGGCGAGTTGGTATCCGCTAATAGTTTCAATACCCGGATAATTTGCAACTTCATGTGTGAGAACAGTTTGTCCGCCAACCGCGCCTTCGTTTATAATTAGAGTTTTTGCTTTTCCCCGCGATAAATATATTCCGGCAGTTAATCCGGCTGGTCCGGCACCGATTACAATTGCGTCGTAGTGTTCTGTTTTCATTTACTGAATTGCTCGTCGAGGATTGTAGTTATCTTATCGATTGTTTGGATGCTGGATGTTGCTTTAACGACGTTACCTTTATTGAAATAGACTGTGAAAGGTAAACCGTTAAAGTTTTTTGTTTCAGGGAGTGTTCGAATAACTTTCGAGATAGGGTAATCGAAGGGCATGTCCGCAAATTTTATGTGTGGATTATTTGGTTCAAGTTCTTCCATCGCCTCGTAAACGGGAATACACATCGGTCCCATCCGACCGCAGCAAATCATTACGTTTTCGTTTTCAGTTAATATATTTTTAAACTCATCTTCAGATGTAATATGAGTGAGATTAGTTTGAAGCATTTTATTCCTTTCTTAAAATTTTGATATAAAAGATTTTCTAATGTATGAGATGCGATGGATTAAGGAAGGATTCAAAAAAATGATTCTGGATAAATCTTTCGGAAGGTGGGTGCTTACTACGGAAAATTATTGTCGAGAACCGTTCCAACTTTGGTTTTATTGCGAATTCGTGTCACCTGCCCGACGCCCGCCTGCTATACGGGCAGGGCAGGCGGGTTCGTGGCAAAATAAAGCCACTAATCTCACGCCTGCGTGCCAAAACGCACTATGGCGTGCAGGCACGAATACACACGAATATAATGGGACACCCAACACATATGTAAAAATGTCGATTCTAAACAGTTTGAAAAGATTTATGGGGTGTTTAGTATAGAAAATTATTTTCGAAGTTTATTTATTATGTTGATGATTCCGGAAGTACCGAAGAGGAGCCATAAGCCAAGCGCGAGTTCAATTAAAGATACAAAAATATCGATGTAAATTTGTGTAGTTACTAAAGATCGGGGAAGAGAATCACGATACGCAAGCCAAACCATGAGTATGATTTTAGAAATTCGAGGTAATGCCATCGTTATTAATATTACTCCGACTACTGAGAATGCAATAGCTTGAATATTGTTGGTCGTTACCTGTTCCGATACAGCAGTGTCATTCTCCTTACCTATAAGCATAATTGCTGTACGCTTTGAACAGAAAAACAGTAAAAGACCGATAACTAAAGTGATAAAAAACCCAAGCGCTGTAATACCATAAGCAAATAATGATTCTGAACTGGCGCTGTCGGTATTACTCAAACTTAATTGCAGACCAAGAGTTTGGAAGTATCTGAATGATTGAACTACAGAAAATATACCCAATAATTTAGAAGCGAGAGAAGCAATTTCGTGTTTAGTCATATTTTTATCTTTCAAATTAAGATTGATAATGGGATACGGAGTAGTTATTTCCCTTTTTTCATTTTTTTTCTGGAAAAAGCAATTCCCCCAAATCCACCAACGATGGCGATATAGAAACCGAGATCGTACCACCAGCCGGTATTATTTGGTTCATATATCCGAATATCATTATAGAAAATACCAAGCACTAATGATACCGGTGCAATCCAACCGTGCCAAACGCCTGAGAAAAATCCCGCACGCGTATCTCCAGTATAATTCTCACCGCCGGGGAAACAACCAGTTAGTATGATTGAGCAAAGTAGAATTATTAAAATTGTCAGTATTGTTTTGTTCATTATGTTTACCTTCTAACTAATTCACTATTTACAAGGAAGAGCGCCGTTGTTGTGCGTTCGTGTTTATTATCGGTCGGTAATTGTCCTCATATTTTCCAGCCCCTCAACTTGTTTGCTTCTTTAATGAATTTGATGTTTGGTCTGTCGGTAATAGATGGCGGAACATTTATTATTGGTCGTAAGTCTTTTATAAATTTTGCCATACCACCGTCAAAGCCAATTTCTTTTAACTTTTGCATTTCAGTTGTATTTACAACAGTTTGATACTGCTCGTTAAAAGTTACAATTCCTCTGTCGTAGGCTCTATGATATAATGCAGAAAGGGCAATACCGTTCGCAGTGTCGTCAGTGGAATTGTCGTAACTTACTGGAATTATATGTGCTGCGTCCACAAGTTTTAATTGTAAACCACTAAATGCACATTTGTTACCGTAAGCATTTAATACTCTTGCTTTGAAACTTGTATCTCGAAGTTTTTTGCTTAATTGAATAACTGCAATTTGTCTTCGCTTGCTCACTTGTTGAATTAGCTCTGTATTAAGTTCAAGTGGTTGGTCTGACACTTCTTCTAATAATTTAAAGTCTTTTGCGGATGTTCCAAAACTGTGAAGTTGGTCTAAACTCTGAACATAATTTACAAAAAAGTCAGGACGAAAAGCGACTGCAATTTCATTGTTCCCTTTGTTGCAAGGAGAGAACCCATTGATTAAAGCTTTACGTAAAAATTCTTCACGAATTTGTATTGAAGGAGAGAAACCAAGTTTGCCTGTATGTTTTGTAAAATCGAAGCCTGCAAAAACTCCGACAGAATCCCACCAACCAAGAATTAAAGTTTTCTCACCTGCTCTTTGTTCAAAATGGTCCGCTCCTGTTATTTGAATACGATATTCGTCGGCTGCTCTTGCTGCACCGCCTCCGTGCGTTAAATTCCAAATATAGATTCGGAGTAAGTGGCTTTCTTCATTCTTGTAAATTTTAAGAACAAAGGGATGTTGGGAAACGTCACTTACATAAAGAACATTCCAGCCACTATCGTTGATTGATTGAACGATAATATCTAAAAGGTCAAACTTTCTGTGTTTTGCCATTAAGTTTATGCTCTATTTTAAAAAGTGAAGGTTTTTTGTTCAAATCGAATTTTACTGTTTTCTAGATAATTTTCATCAATTTCTATTGCTATCCATTTACGTTCAAGTTTTTCTGCTGATGAACCTGTCGTATTACTTCCAGCAAAAGGGTCAAGAACCAAATCTCCTTTAGTAGTCGTGAACTTTATAAAGAAATCAGCAAACTCTTTAGGGAATCTTGCTGGATGTGATTTTACACCCAACTCTTTGCTGCGTTTCATATAATAGCTGTTACTCTCTGTGTTTGCTAATTCAAGTAAGTTTGGTGGAATAGCACCACCATTGTCATTACTGAATTTGTCTGAAATATCGTGTCCACTTGGTCGCATTTGAGCTTTATAACCATTTTTCAAAAGTGCTTTCATACTCTCGCTGTATGGTTTTAAAACTTGTCTATTATCTGATTTTGGATTTTCAGTTTTAGAAAGCCACCAAACAACATTAACACTGTCTTTAACTCTTATACGTCTTACGGTTACCCACTCGGCAGGTGTTGGAAGTCGTGATGGATTGTAATGGAAAAATTCTTGTGCTAAAAAGAAATTTTGCTCTCTACAAAGTCGGACAAGTAGTTCATATTGATAAATACTTCTTACTGGATGTCCAGGTAAATATGCACCACCCAAATCTATAACTAATGATCCATCGTATTTTAAAAGTCTGTAAAATTCTTTTGAAAACTGTAAAAACCAGTCAATATATTCTTGCTCCAGTTTGTTGCCATATTCCTTTTGTCTTGTTAGGGCAAATGGTGGTGAAGTCAAAATTAGATTTATTGAACTGTCGGACAATTGCTTCATAATCTCCAAACTGTCGCCTAAATAAGCCTGTCCAAAGTCAGTTTCGTAAAATGGTATTAAAGTATCTTTTTTTGTTTGTTTCAAAGTTATTTTAAACAGTTTAAGTTTATTAACTGTATCAGTCGATAGTTACGGTTTTGTAGCATCAGGACTGGCATACGCAACCACGCCACATTGCTTGCCCGTCCAACAGGTTGGCGTTTTTATTTTTCTTTTGATATATCATTACCGCTAATATAACAAACGGTTTTTCGATAGTCAAACCAAAATAATCATTCCCTTGTTTAAATCCCATTTATTCTATATATTTTAAGCGAATTTTATTACAAATACATAGAATAAATCGAATAATGCTAAACATAATCAAAAAAATATTCGGCGATAAACACGCTAAAGATGTTAAACGTATTCAACCTATCGTTGAGGAGATTAACAAACATTTTGAAGAGTATAAAAATCTTACAGACGATGAGTTAAGAGGTAAAACTGTTGAGTTTCGTAACCGCATTAAAGAAGCTACATCTGAATTAGAAACCGAAATCGCAGAGATCAAAGAAAAACTAAAAGGCGAATTACCTCTCGAAGAAAGCGAACCACTTTGGGATGAACTCGAAGTTCTACAAAAAAATCTTGACGAAACAATCGTTGAAGTTTTGAATGAATTACTCCCCGAAGCATTCGCAGTAGTAAAAGATACATGCCGCCGCTTAGTCGGTCAGTCTTGGGAAATTACAGGACATAAGATTGTTTGGGATATGGTGCCGTTCGACGTTCAGTTAATCGGTGGTGTAATTTTACACGAAGGAAAAATTGCCGAAATGGCGACGGGTGAGGGTAAAACTTTGGTTGCAACGTTACCGCTGTACCTGAATGCGCTCCCCGGTCGTGGTGTGCATCTTGTAACGGTAAACGACTACCTCGCTAAACGCGATAGCGAATGGATGGGAAAGATATTCGAGTTCCACGGAATAACTGTCGGCTGTATCCAATCGCAGATGGATTCACAGCAGCGACGTAAACAATACGCATGCGACATTACTTATGGAACCAACAACGAATTCGGCTTCGATTATTTGCGCGACAATATGGTAGTAACTCCCGAAGATTTGGTTCAGCGAAAACATAACTATGCAATAGTTGACGAGGTTGACTCGGTATTAGTTGACGAAGCCCGAACGCCCTTAATCATCAGCGGACCGGTGCGCGGTGAGGATAATAAATTTCAGGAAATGAAACCACGCATTGAAAAACTGATAAATGCTCAAAGAAATTTTGTAACTAAGATTGCTGCCGAAGCTGAAAAATTTTTAGAGGAAGGTAAAACCGAAGATGCCGGTGTGCTTCTGCTGCGTGCGTACCGGGGACTGCCGAAACAAAAAAAATTAATGAAGCTTCTTTCCGAACCGACAAACAAGCGTTTGATGTATTCAACTGAGATGGAATATATGCGCGACCAATCCCGCCGTATGCACGAAATTACCGACGAGCTTTATTATTCGATTGATGAAAAAAACCATTCCATCAATCTATCCGAGAAAGGGCGTGAACTTTTAGCATCATCTACTAAAGAGAAGGACTTTTTTATTTTACCTGATGTTGGAACAGAAGTAAGTTTGTTGGAGAACGATACAACTCTTTCTGAGGATGAAAAAATTAAAAAACGTGATGAAATCAACCAGCATTATGCTGAACGAAGCGAACGAATTCACATCGTCAATCAATTGATAAAGGCATATTCACTCTACGAAAAAGACGAAGAGTATGTAGTTACCGAGGACGGAAAAGTTGCTATCGTCGATGAATTTACAGGACGTTTGCTTGCTGGACGCAGGTATTCTGATGGGCTTCATCAGGCAATAGAAGCGAAGGAAGGAGTAAAAGTGGAGCGCGATATGCAAACGCTTGCAACAATCACTCTGCAAAATTATTTCCGCTTATACAGAAAGTTAGCAGGCATGACCGGCACCGCCGAAACTGAAGCATCAGAATTTTTTGATATCTATAAACTTGATGTAATAGTTATTCCAACTAACAAACCGATGGTCCGAAAAGATGACGATGATGTGGTGTATCGGACTATTCGTGAAAAATATAATGCAGTAATTGAAGAAATTGAACAATGCCGCAAAGATGGCAGACCTGTTTTAGTAGGAACTACAAGCGTTGATGTTTCAGAAACTTTGAGTCGTATGTTGAAACGGAAAGGATTGCCGCACAACGTTTTGAATGCGAAACATCATCAGCGGGAAGCTGAAATTGTTGCGAATGCCGGTCTGCCCGGAAATGTAACCATAGCAACAAATATGGCTGGCCGTGGAACGGATATTAAATTGGGACCCGGTGTGCGCGAGGCAGGCGGCTTGCACATAATCGGAACTGAACGTCACGAAGCTCGCCGAATCGACAGGCAGTTGCGCGGTCGTTCGGGTCGTCAAGGTGATTCGGGTTCATCACGGTTTTATCTTTCGCTCGAAGATGACTTGATGCGCTTGTTTGGCAGCGATAGAATTTCCGGAATTATGCAGCGACTTGGTTTGAAAGAAGGCGAAGTAATCCAACATCCGATGATTACACGTTCTGTCGAACGTGCACAGAAAAAAGTTGAAGAGAACAACTTCTCAATTCGTAAACGTCTTCTTGAATACGACAACGTGATGAATCAACAGCGCGAGGTAATTTACACGCGCCGCCGCCATGCTCTTTTAGGCGAACATCTTCGCGATGATATTCACTTGATGCTAAAAGATTTTATAGATGATCTGATTGAAAAACATTATGATGAAGGAGAAATTGAAGAGCTTAAAGAAACATTGCGGACTAATTTATTAGTCGAATTCAAAATACAACCCGACCGTTGGCAATCGCTCGGTAAAGATGGTGTGGCCGATGAAGTTTACAAAGCGGCAATCGAATTTTATAAACGTAAAGAAGAACGCATCGGCGCTGAGAATATGGCGATGTTAGAGAAAATGGTAACGCTGCAGGTGATTGATGAGAAGTGGCGCGACCATTTGCGTGAGATGGACGACTTGAAAGAAGGAATTCACATGCGTGCGTACGGACAGAAAGACCCGTTAATTGAGTATAAAGGTGAATCATTCAAGATGTTTAAAGAGTTATTAGGTTTGCTGATGAACGATACAATTTCGTTAGTATTTAAATTATTCCCAACACCGACTGAAGCTGTGCCGATGCGGCGTGTTCGACAACCGCGACAGGATGAGATGACTTTATCGCATCAGGAATCTCTTGGAATGGGACTTGCGGCAAACCGTCCGCCGGCAAGTTCTGATGAACAACAGCGAGGTCAAGCTCAACCGCCCGGTAAGAAAACTCAGCCAATTCGAGTCAGTGAAAAAGCCGGACGTAACGACCCCTGCCCGTGCGGAAGCGGAAAGAAATTTAAGCATTGCCATGGATAATGGCAATAGCATGCTCGGAATTAACCCACGACTTTAGTCGTGGGAAACAAGGAAAACAAATCAGGCTCAACCGTTTCTCCAATGGAGTCCTTCGGACAACGGTTTAAGTAACTTGAAAAAATTAATTTATATGAACTCTACAGAAACATCTATAATAAAACAAGAAAAATTTCGCTGCGGTTATGTTGTAATCGTCGGCGAGCCGAATGTTGGAAAATCAACCTTGATGAACAAGCTTCTCGGGCAGAAAATTTCCATCGTAACCAACAAGCCGCAAACAACGCGACACAAACTTTTAGGAATTCTCTCCTCCGAGAGTTATCAAATTATTTTCCTCGATACTCCCGGTTTGCTGAAACCCAAATACAAACTTCAGAGTTTTATGATGGATGCGGCATATTCCGCCATAAATGATGCTGATGTAGTTTTTATGATGGTAGATGCAGAAGAAAAGGTCGATAAAAAAAATGATTATGATATAACATTCGACCTCATAAAAAAAATTAACAAACCAACTTTCTTAGTCATCAATAAAGTAGATTTAGTAAAGAAGTTCTCGCTTTTACCCATCATCGATTTTTACTCTAATAAATTTCCTTTTGTAGAAATTTTTCCAATATCTGCCTTGAACGGAATCGGAACAGATGATTTACTGAAGAGTGTAGTCGATAGCTTACCCCTTCATCCACCGTATTATCCTACAGATTCAGTAAGCGACGCATCGGAAAGATTTTTCGTGAGCGAAATTATCAGGGAAAAGATTTTCGAAAAATATAAACAAGAAATTCCTTACTCTACAACAGTCGAAATAATAGAATTTAAAGAACGTAAAGTTAAAAAAGATTTCATATCTGCCGAAATATATGTCGAAAGGCAATCTCAAAAAGGGATACTGATAGGCAAGAAAGGCGAGGCGTTGAAAGCGATAGGCGAATCAGCACGCGCAGACCTCGAAAAATTTTTAGGCAGAAATGTGTTCCTCGATCTTCACGTAAAAGTGCGCGAAAAATGGAGAGACAGCGAGGCTTGGTTAAATCGATTGGGCTATAAAAGTTAAATGGCAAGCGATAGACTAAAAATAATCCTTGGTTTTGTTTTTGCTTCACTCATCTGGGGTTCTACTTGGCTTGTAATAAAAGCCGGTCTCGAAAGCATCCCCCCTTTTTATGGTGCGGCGTTTCGTTTTATCATTGCCGTAATAATTTTGTTGTTGATCATCAAAATTAAAAAAATCCCTTTACCACTCGATAAAGATTCTGTAAATGTTTATATAATTGCAGGATTGCTTTCGTTCAGCGTTCCGTTTGCAATGGTCTATTGGGGACAGCAACACATCCCTTCAGGACTTTCATCAATCCTGTTTGCTTTATTTCCATTTTTTGTTGGAGTGTTGGGGCATTTTATTTTACCAAACGAACCGCTGAATATTTTTAAAATCATCGGTGTGGTGTTGGGTTTCTCAGGCATTCTTATGATTTTTGCGGATGATATCAGTTGGGCGAGCGAATTAACAAATGCCGGTATGATTGCCATAATCGGAAGTTCGTTTTTACAAGCATTAGCTTTGGTGTTTATTAAAAAACATGGAAAGGATACAAATCCGTTTCACCTGAACATCGGCGGTATGGCTATCGGTGTTATAGTGCTTCTGTTATTTGCAATTGTTTCGGAAGATGTTTCAAAAATCAAATTCGATTTTATTGGAATCGGTTCAATTCTTTACTTAGGAATTTTCGGTTCGGTGATTGCTTTCTCAATTTATTTCTGGATGCTGAAACGTGTCGAAGCTGTCTATCTTTCTCTTCTCGCATTTGTTACTCCGATATTAGCTGTTATATTGGGGGGAGTAGTATTGAACGAGAAACTCGATTTGCATATTTTTCAAGGCGCCGCTCTGGTGTTGGCTGGTATTTTAATTTCTAACGGTAAACAATTTATTAAAGCATTTTATAAGGAAAAATTATTATGAAAAAGTTGTTTATAAATTTATTATTAATATTATGGGCAGTACTCTTTGCCCAATCTCAGGATTTTTTCCGGGTTGGCAAATTCGAAACACAATCGGTTTTAGATAAGACCTTCCCAAAATATTTAAGCAAGCCCTTCGATGTACTTCATTATAAATTGGATGCAAATCTTGCAATGGAGGACAGCAGTTTTTCGGGGACTATGAAAATGAAAGTTTTAATTACTAATCCCACCGATTCACTAACTATGCATTCGGTTGGTTTAGTTTTTACATCTTTGAAAGTAAATAGCAATCAAGCGGCGTATCAATTCTATCCAACAGCCGAAACTTTTACAATTTATCTGGGGCGCACCTTCGTTGCCTCGGAAACTGTTGAAGTAGAAATTAATTATTACCGCAATCTTGCTTTTCTTCGTTCGCCAAACCGCCAGGGATATTATTGGTTTCGGAGAAATCCCGGTGCACCCAATAATATAGAAGAAAACATCGGTTACACAATGTCGGAACCATCCGATGCCCGTTTGTGGATGCCTTGCTACGACGACCCATCCGACAAAGTAACGTGCGAAATTAATGCAACTGTTCCGCAAGGTTATCAAGCCGGATCGAACGGTTTACTCGTCGCGGTTTCACAAAATGGCGATAATACAATTACATACAGGTGGCGCGAAGATTCACCAATTACAACATACTTGATGGTGATTACTGCTTCGAAGTATTCAAAATTTTCACAATATTATCGACGTGTAACAAACCCAAGCGATAGTATTGAAATTGTAAATTACATGTGGCAAATGGATTCAGCGGGAACAACATGGAATGCTGTTAAAGCGTTTGAGAAAGTTCCACAGATGATGGAAGTGTATTCAAGAATGTTTGGTGAATATCCATTTACAAAGTATGGTCACGCAGTTGCTTATCCGTTTCATTATGAAGGGATGGAACACCAAACGTTATCTACCATCCATCGACGTTGGATTAGTGTTGGCGCTTATCCATTTTACGAAGATTGGATAGCTCACGAACTCGTGCATCAATGGTGGGGGAATTTAGTTACCTGCGAAACCTGGAAAGACATCTGGCTCAACGAAGGTTTTGCAACTTATTCAGAAATGCTGTGGCGCGAATTTGCTTACGGTATTCAAAGTCGTGATGAGCTTCTCAATCGCTACACACGTTTTACAGATGGTTCCTGGAAATACGCTATCTATGATCCTGAAGGACAAGGGATAAAATTATTCACCGGCAACGTGTATCAAAAAGCCGGCTGGGTTTTGCACATGCTCAGAAACGTAGTTGGCGATTCTGCATTTTTTAAAATACTCCACAACTATCGAGATGCACATTATTACGGAACTGCAACCACGCAAGATTTTATTGATGCAGTGAACACAACAACAGGTTTGAATTACGATTGGTTTTTCAATCAGTGGATTTACGGAAAAGGTTGGTTGAAGTATGCCTCCCAAACATCTTGGGACTCGAATAATAATTTATTTACAGTAACGGTTCAACAGCAGCAGGATGTTACTTGGCCCACCTACAAAATGCCGTTAGAGATAAAGTTATTTTGGGCTGGACGCGACAGCACGGTAACTGTTTTGGATAGTTTGCGATTGCAGAGTTTTTCTTTTATTTTCGACACGCGGCCCGACAGTATTCAACTTGACCCTAAAAACAAAATACTAAATCAGATTGATCCCGTTTTTACATTTGTTGATGATGATTTATTAAAGCATGGATTTAAACTTTATCAGAATTATCCAAATCCATTTAATCCTAAAACGAATATTTCATACCAACTATCGACTGCGAGTTATGTTACTTTGAAAATATATGATTTGTTGGGTAGAGAGATCGAAACATTAGTTGATGGTTTAAACGAAGCAGGTAGTCAATCGGTTGAATGGAATGCGAAATCCGCCTCTGGCGGATTACCAAGCGGTATTTATTTTTACCGTTTAACCGTAACCGATGGAAATAAAACAAGTTATACCCAAACAAAGAAATTAGTTTTACTGAAATAACTTTAAAAAAAATCAAAATCCAAAACTTTAAACTTAAAACTCAAAACTCCATACTCCATACTCCATACTCCATACTCCATACTCAAATGTCTCGTTTTAAACTTTACATAGAATACGAAGGGACGCGTTACAGCGGCTGGCAAATCCAGAAAAACGCCCGAACAGTCCAAGGTGAAATACTCGAGGCGGCGATAAAAGTATTCAACACCAGAGAGATTGAATTATACGGTTCGGGTAGGACTGATGCCGGAGTACACGCCTTATTACAAGTTGCTCATCTGGATGTAACCACAATGTTGGCTCCCGAAATTATCAGAATGAAAATTAACGACGGGTTGCCTGCCGATATCAACATTATCGAAATTGAGAAAGCTTCAAAAAATTTTCACGCCCGCCACGATGCTGTAGCCCGCAGTTACTTGTATCAAATCTCTCGAAGGAGAACAGCATTCGGTAAACGTTACGTTTGGTGGCTCAAAGAAAAATTTGACTTTCAGAAAATGCAGGAAGTATCTAAACTGTTTGTGGGTATGAAAAATTTGCAATCCTTTACCTCGGATGACCCTGAAGAAAAATCCACAAAAGTATTGATTGAAGAAATTGAAACGAGGGAAGTCGGCGACTTGATACTGATACGAATTTACGGCTCTCATTTTTTGTGGAAACTTGTTCGCCAGATCGTAGGAGTAATCGTAGAAGTGGGGAGAGGAAAACTTACGCTTGATCAGGTTCAGCATTATATTAAAGTAAAATCCGATGAACCAGCAAAGTTTACCGCACCGCCATCCGGGCTTTTTTTAGAGCGAGTTTATTATGAGGGAGATAAGAAACTTGAAAAAATTGAGCCTGTATTGAATATAAAAAGTAAATACGAATCCGCCTACTCCCGCAAAGGCGGGATTCGGCGGACGAATAATGAATATCGAATAATGAATTTTGAATTTTGAATTAGAATAATATGAATACTTATGCTTTAATAATATTAACCGCTTTACTACTTGAATATTTTTTAAATCTCGTTGCAGACCTGCTGAACCTGAAAACACTCTCGGCAAATCTTCCGAAAGAATTCGAAGGCATCTACGATGCAGAGACTTACAAAAAATCTCAATCCTACACACGCACTAAAACAAACTTCGGACTTGTCGAGTCCACATTCAGTATTATTTTAACACTTCTTTTCTGGTTTCTCGGTGGTTTTAATTACCTCGATGTAATCGTTCGTGATTGGCAGCTTGGTTTTGTTTTTACCGGAATCGCGTACATCGGTATTCTCATCCTCATCAGGTCAATTCTTTCGATGCCTTTTAGCATTTACTCGACTTTTGTTATTGAAGAGAAATTTGGGTTTAACAAAACCACGTCCAAAGTTTTTATCGCTGACCTTGTTAAGGGAATTTTGCTCTCTATTGTGCTTGGCGTCCCGCTGCTGATTGGAATTCTTGCCTTGTTCGAATATGCCGGTGAGTTTGCATGGTTGTATTGCTGGATTGCAGCATCGGTCTTTATACTGTTTGTTCAATTCATTGCCCCAACCTGGATAATGCCGCTGTTTAACAAATTCACTCCGCTTCAGGATGGAGAGTTGAGAGAAGCGATAGTCTCGTATGCAAAGTCGGTGGAGTTTCCATTACTGGGGATTTATGTTATGGACGGATCGAAGCGTTCGAGCAAATCGAATGCTTTCTTCACAGGATTCGGGAAGAACAAACGGATAGCCCTGTTCGATACATTAATTCAGAAACATCCAATCCCTGAGTTGGTTTCAGTGCTTGCGCATGAAATCGGTCATTATAAAAAGAAGCATATTATACAAGGTTTAATCATCAGCATATTGCACATGGGATTGATGTTTTTCCTGATGTCTCTATTTATAACTCAGCGTGGATTGTTTGATGCATTTTTTATGGAGAATGTTTCTGTTTATGCAGGATTGTTGTTCTTCGGTATGCTTTTTACGCCGTTGGAGTTTATTCTTTCGTTAGGGCTGAATGCTCTATCAAGGAAAAATGAATACGAAGCAGATAGGTTCGCTGTCGAAACAATGAAATCTTCAGAGCCATTTGTTGATGCTTTGAAAAAATTATCAAAGGACAATCTTTCTCATCTCACGCCGCATCCTTTTTATGTTAAGATGAATTATTCGCACCCGCCTGTGGTTGAGAGGATAAAAGAAATTAAAATTCAAAAATCAAATCTCAAAAATACAAATAATTTATTCAAGCCAACCCCGTAGGGGTGTTGACGTTTATAGTAATTGATTTGGAATTACACGAAGCTCCACGATTAAAATCGAGAAAAGAACCCCGAAGGATGTAGATTTTGCTCAACCCTGCATCACCGTGATATTTCGATGCTCACCACAAGACGGTCCCACTTCACGAAAGAAAAATCGTAAACGATTCTAAAATTAAGGCAGGCTCATTCATGAGTTTTTTTTTGTCAAGCACATCAATTGGATAGTGAGCTTGCCGAACTATATGGTTGTGCGAAGAAGCGTTTAACGAACTGCTGCGTGCGTTCCGGATAATTTATTACTAACTTTTTTATCTCTCGAAGATTAATTTCTTTGAGGTCTAATTGTTTTAAATCAATTATTAATTTTCCGAAAGATACTAGATATAATGTATCTAAAAATGCTTTTTCGGGAGTTGCAATATATAAAGCTCCTTGCTTCTCATATCCAAAAAATAAGGGCAGTTGAATTTTTCGATACTCTATAGAGACGTCCGCTAATTTTCTACGCAGACTTTTTTTTGTAGTTGCAAAAGAAATAGAAAAAGGTATTTGGGATAGAACTCCATAACGAGATAATGCCGATTCGAAAGAAAGATATGAAGGCTGATACATGGTATTAGCAATAGTCTCAATTTTGTTGTAATTCTCTGGTGCAATATAAACGCCAGATGTAAGCCTGATTAATGAATTATTTCTAACTAATCTTGTAAGTGTTACATATAACGAATTTAAAGGAAGTTGGGTAATCTTTTTAAGATCTGCTATCGTGTAATAGTTTTTATCTAATCGTTTTAAAATTGTAATTAGATTATTCATAGTTTAGTCAATTCTTCTACGATTCTTTGATATTTGAGTGGAAGATATTTGTTGAGAGTTAGTTTTAGTATTTTCGGTGAAATCTTTGGGATGTCGGATGGTAGTTGTTTTTTTATTCTTTGGCTGATATACCAAAGATCAAAGAGGTCTCTTGGTTCTTGCCGATTTTTTAGAGCAGATATTTTTTCTACCCAGATGAGATCAATAGATGCTACTAGAAAAAGAGCTTGTAAGTTAGATGTTGGGCTTGAGATGAGCCGTAGTTCAAAATCTCGTTTGGCTTTGTTTTGAGTTCTTTTGGATATTTCAATTTTTTGCTTGATAGGTTGAGCCAATGATTCATCTCTAATACGAAATTCAACCAAAATCGTATTTCGCTTATCTGCCGCGTCTGTAACCTCAAGCTTTAATATTTTTGCTACACTTTTTGCCCATGAAAATACTTTAGAAGATTTTAAAGGAGCAATTAATGAAAAGTCGAGGTCATCCGAAAATCGAGGCGAGCCGTACGCAAGTCTGAGCGCTGTTCCACCTTTGAATCCCAAAGCGGAACTCCACTCCTCGTCGCTAAGCTCATTCAGGATAATAAGTTCCCAATATTCTCGAAGGATTCGCTCGGGTGCAATCTTCAGTTCAGATGATAATATTTGGAGTTGTTTCTTTTCCACTGATTCTTTTTTCTAAACAAATTTGTTAAGATTTTAGGACCACTGAATAATAAGAAAAATTGTCGTAAAGTCAAACTTTATTGGTTTTGCATTCTTTCTAATTTCTCCTTAAAATAAAATCAATGAAACTTGGAAATCTAAATATCGAACATCCAATCGCACTCGCACCAATGGAGGGTATTACAGATACTTCCTTCAGAATAATCTGTAAACGCCTCGGCGCCGATCTCGTTTATACCGAGTTTGTTAATGCCGAAGGATTAGTCCGTCTGTCGGAGAAGACAAAACATAAAATGTTTTTCACCGAAGAAGAACGGCCAATCGGTATTCAAATCTATGGCGGACTCGAAACTTCGATGGAAGGTGCAGCAAAAATGGCTGAAGAAATGCAGCCCGACTTCATCGACATTAACGCGGGCTGTTGGGTGAGAAATGTGGTTGGTCAGGGTGCGGGCGCCGGACTGCTAAAAGATTTACCAAAAATGGAACGAGTAATTTCAACAGTCGTTAAAGCGGTTAAGTTACCCGTAACCGTAAAAACACGACTGGGATGGGACGATAGCAATATTAAAATAATCGAAGTTGCAAAAATGGTGGAGAGTGTGGGGGCAGCGGCTTTAACTGTCCATTGCCGAACTCGTTCACAAGCTCACAAAGGTCAGGTCGATTACGGTTGGATACCGAAGATAAAGCAGGCAGTTAATATTCCAATTATCGTCAATGGCGGAATCACTACACCTGAAATTGCGAAGTATGTTTTCGATACAACAGGTTGCGATGGAATTATGATCGGTCAGGGTGCGATACAAAATCCCTGGATATTCAAAGAAGCAAAACATTACTCAGAGACCGGCGAGCATTTAACATCAGTTACAATCGAGAAACGGATTGAGACATTAACTGAACACCTAAAACTTTCGGCGCAATTTAAAGGCGAGCGAACAGGCGTAATAGAATTCCGGAAATATTATACAGGATATTTAAGAAACTCCCCCGATGTTGCAAAACTCCGGAACGAGTTAATGAAATTTACCGAAGTGGAACAGATAATTGAGGAGCTTCAAAAATATTTGGAGAGCGTGTTGCCGAATACCAGAAAGGTGTCATTGCGAGACACCTAGTGGCGAAGCAATCCCACATTCCAATTCAAATTCGAGGTTGAGTTTGCTTCGCTACGCTCGAAAAGACAATTCGGCAACACATCTTGGATGTTGATTAAAAATTCTTTACTCGGTGTTGGTGCACTGAATTCTACACGGGAGGAACAGGGGATTATTACACGTCAACAATTTATTTTATGGAAGAACAGGCGGGAAATGGCATAATATATTCGCAATATTTAGTTGTTTCTGAGATAAATTCTTATTAAATTCCCGTAGCATTTTATTCAATTAGTAACAGAAGTATAATAATTTTATTTAGGAGTTCTGATAATTGGTAAACAAGGCACATATTATTTTTCATCATTGTGGAGGCACTTTTCCTCTCATCCAATCTTTTTCTCAAATCCTAATCGCGCAGCATCCCTCTCGACAAAAAAGATACATGATTATTAAAATATTTTTCTTTTCATCTTTTAAAAAATATTCCACGACTTGGTCGAGGAGCAGAATTGTCAGGTCCGATTCCTCGGTGTGGAACAATAAATATTTTATCATTGAACCAATGTCAGCCGAAGGCTGATGTGCCTATGGCACAAATAAATGTATCAATCAAAAAATGAAACAATCTAAACCAAGGAGCTACATTATGAAAATATTAATTATCAGTTTTTCATTAATCGCAATATTATTTAATTCTTCACTCGCTCAAGATACCTCTTGCGGCATATTATGGGAGCCGCCGATACAACTAACCGACACCTCATACAGCGCCTACATGCCAAAAATTGCATTGAGTGGCGATGATACGATACATGTTACGTGGACTGAAGATTATGCGAAGCATAATTTACCCTATTGTCGTAGCGTAACTGGTGGCGCGAGTTGGGAAGAGATTGTCGATTTGGCAGCCGATAACTCGTATCGTTTTTGGTATAGTGCAATAATTGCCGAAGGAAATAACACATATATATTTGCTTGTAATGAAGGAAATATTAATAAACCAATTTTAATGAGACACTCCTCAGATGGGGGAAGCATTTGGAGTCAAGGAGTAAGAATTAGCTCCGATACAGCGCTTGGTATATTTTCTGCTA
>CAMTWO010000015.1:0-82801 GCA_947085405.1 uncultured Ignavibacteriota bacterium | reverse complement strand
CTTATACATCTCATCAAAAATTTTCAGCTTCTGGACATAACTCATCTTTCGCTTAACTTGCCTCGATTCAAATTGCTCCAATATCCTTTTATTCTTTACCATTTTCTCTCTTTCGGTTATAGATAATATATTCAAAAATAGATATAAATAAAAATGCCCCCACGAAACGTGAAGGCATTTAAAAAATGCAAAATTCAAATCCGCCTGCGTCCCGAATACTTTGGGGACTTCGGCGGACAGGCATCAAACATCGTCCATCACTTGTAGCTATTCAGCACTTTCATATAGTTAGCCCGCTCGAATGCTGCTGGTTCTTTAACAGATTTGTGACTCATACTTCCAATCATCTGCTTAACCGATTCGTACTCGTGCTCTTCCATCCAACGTTGAAGGTCGTTAACGACATTTGTGATATGCTTTGGTCCGTTTTCTAAAAGAGCCGAGCACATCATTGTAACGTTGGCGCCAACCATCAGCATTTTTAAAACATCTTCAGAAGTATGAATACCGCTTGTGGCTGCGATGTCGGCTTTAATTTTACCGTATAAAATAGCAACCCACCGCAGAGGAACGCGCATTGCCTGCGGAGTACTCAAGAAAATATTCGGCACAACGTCTAAAGTTTCCAAATCGATATCGGGCTGATAAAAGCGGTTAAACAGAACTAACGCATTAGCCCCGTTATCATCTAACTTCTTTGCAATGTTTGCCATCGAACTGAAGAACGGCGATAGTTTTACTGCAACCGGAATTTTTACTTCGCTCCGCACTATTTTTAGAATATCCAAGTAAAGATTTTCAATATCTACACCTGTTTTTTTCGAATCGGTTGGAAGATAATAAACATTTAATTCCAAACCATCGGCGCCGGCTTGTTCAATTTTTTTTGCATATTCGAGCCAGCCACCGGTAGTAACACCGTTTAAGCTGGCGATAACAGGAATGTTCACAGCCCGTTTCGCCTTTTGCAGATGTTCCAAATATTCATCAGGTCCTGAATGATATTCGTTAGGTTCGGGGAAGTAAGTAACAGCTTCAGCGTAGCTTTCGCTTCCCTGTGTTGTCAGATAATTTAACTCCATCGCTTCGTGAGTTATTTGTTCTTCAAAGAGTGAGTACAGAACAATTGCCGAGGCGCCAGCATCTTCTAATGCTTTTATCGTATTGATGTCCCGCGACAAAGGAGAAGCTGAAGGCACGATGGGGTTTTTTAATTTCAAACCCATATATGTTGTTGATAAATCCATATTAACCTCTTTCTCTATTTATTCTTTTCTTGATTATCATCGTTACTATATCTTATAGTAGCTAACTGTTCATAGTAACGCCATCTTGCTTTTGCGTCCTCGTTACCGAGTTCGATCAAACGTTTTGCTTCTTCAGGTTTGCTCTTCGTTAACATTTTGTAGCGGGTTTCCATATAAGCATAATCTTTGAAGGAGATAGTTGGAGCTTTAGAATCGAGCTTCAAAGGATTTTTTCCTTCTTTCAGGAGTGCCGGATTATATCTGAAGAGGGGCCAGTGTCCGCTATCGACTGCTGCTTTTTGGTTATCGAGCGCATTACGCATATTGATACCGTGTGCTATGCAATGGCTGTATGCGATGATTAAAGAAGGACCGTCGTAAGCTTCGGCTTCTAAAAATGCACGAACAGTTTGCAAGTCGTTCGACCCGAAAGCAATCTGAGCGACAAAAACATTTCCGTAGCTCATTGCAATCAAACCGAGGTCTTTTTTACCCAACGGTTTCCCGCCTGCTGCAAATTTTGCGACTGCTGCACGGGGAGTTGCTTTCGACATTTGTCCGCCGGTGTTTGAATACACTTCCGTGTCCAATACAAGCAGATTAACATTTTTGCCGGATGCGATTACGTGGTCGAGTCCACCGTAACCAATATCATAAGCCCATCCGTCGCCGCCAACAATCCAAACACTCTTGTTAACTAAATTATCGGCAATTGCTAACAGTTGTTTTGCTTCGGGTGATTTTTCGTTTGTTAATTTCTTTTTCAAAATTTCAACACGTTCACGCTGGTCATAAATTCCACTTTCGTTGGATTGGTCAGCTTTAATAATTGCATCGATTAAATCAGTTCCGATGACACTTGAGAGTTTTTTCATCAACTCAATTGCAAATAATTTTTGTTGATCGAGTGTGAGTCGGAATCCGAGACCGAATTCAGCGTTATCCTCGAAGAGAGAGTTCGACCACGTTGGACCTCTGCCATCTTTATTTTTAGAATACGGAGTTGTTGGTAAATTGCCTCCATAGATTGACGAACAACCTGTAGCATTCGCAATCAAAGTGCGGTCGCCGAACAGTTGCGTTACAAGTTTAATGTAAGGAGTTTCGCCGCAGCCGGTGCAGGCGCCTGAATACTCGAACAGCGGTTCGAGAAGCTGGCAACCCTTCACAGTGTTAATCTGAACTTTCCTTCTATCATATTCAGGTAACTCTAAGAAGTAGTCGTAATTAATTCTCTCAGGTTCACGCAGCGGAAGTTGGTCAGCCATATTAAGGGCTTTCAGTCGGGTTTCAGTTTTGTTTTTCGCCGGACAAACTTCAACGCAGATGCCGCATCCCGTACAATCTTCGGGTGCAACCTGAATTGTATAAACCATATTCGGTTCGAATTCTTTCCCTTTAACTTTAGTCCACTTAAATGTAGGCGGTGCTTGTGCTGTGTATTTTTCGTCGTAAACTTTTACACGGATAGTAGCGTGTGGGCAAACGAGCATACATTTATTGCATTGAATGCAGACATCGGGATCCCAAACAGGAATTTCGAATGCAATGTTTCGGCGTTCCCACTGAGCCGTATCGGTAACGAAAGTGCCATCAACCGGGAAGGCGCTAACCGGCAGCGAATCGCCTAAACCACCATAAATCTTTGCAGTAACATTTCGTACAAACTCGGGTGCTCTCGGATCGGACATTACCGGAACAAATTCAATCTTGCTGGATGCTTTTTCAGGAACCTTTATCTCGTGTAGGTTAGCGATCGTTTGGTCAACCGCTTGATAGTTCATCTTTACTATTTGCTCACCCTTTGCTCCATAAGTTTTCTTGATTGCATCTTTAATCTTTTGGATTGCTTCATCTTTCGTAAGAATATTAGAGATAGCAAAGAAACAAGTTTGCATAATCGTGTTTACACGTTCGCCCATACCGGTTTGTTCGGCAACTTTATTACCATCGATTGTGAACAACTTTAATTTTTTGTCGATAATTTGTTGCTGAACTTTTCGCGGAAGCTTATCCCAAACTTCATCGGGACCAAAAGGACTGTTGAGCAAAAACGTTGCGCCGGGTAGCGCATCTTTTAACATATCGTATCTTTCTAAAAACACCCATTGGTGGCAAGCAATGAAGTCGGCTTTGCTAATCAGATATGTGGATTGAATTGGTTTCGGACCAAATCGTAAGTGCGACACTGTAACTGCACCCGATTTTTTTGAGTCGTACACAAAATATCCCTGAGCATAATTATCGGTTTCCTCTCCGATTATTTTGATAGAGTTTTTATTGGCACCCACAGTACCATCGGCACCAAGCCCGTAAAACAAGGATCGTTTAATTGAGTTATCTTCAGTTGTAAATTCAGGGTCATATTCAATCGAGGAGTTTGTAACATCATCGTTAATTCCGACAGTGAAATAATTTTTAGGTTTATCTTTTTTAAGCTCGTCGTAAATACCTTTTACCATCGCCGGAGTAAATTCTTTGGATGCTAAACCGTAGCGACCGCCAATAATTTTTGGATAAGATTTTAAGGAAATAGAACCTTGCGAGAACGATTCGCTTATTGCGGTAACAACATCTTTGTAAAGTGGTTCGCCGCCGGCTCCGGGTTCTTTTGTTCTATCAAGTACGGCAATCGATTTTACAGATTGTGGAATTGCATTGATTAAGTGCTTCACTGAAAAGGGCCTGAGGAGTCGTATTTTAATAAGTCCAACTTTTTCTCCACGTGCATTCAAAAAATTTACGGATTCTTCGGCAGCTTCAGCGCCTGAGCCCATCATAATTATTATCCGTTCAGCGTTTGGATCGCCTACGTATTCGAACAAATGGTACTGTCTGCCAACGATGCGGGCAAACTTGTCCATCACCTTCTGAACAATTTCAGGAACTTTTTCGTAAAAAGGATTCACGGTTTCGCGTGCCTGGAAAAACACATCCGGATTTTGAGCTGTCCCACGAATCACAGGACTGTCGGGAGACATTGCACGTTTGCGGTGTGCAATTACAAGTTCATCATCGATCATTGATTTGATGTCGTCATCAGTAAGTTGTTCAACTTTCATCACTTCGTGCGAAGTTCTGAAACCGTCAAAGAAGTGTAAAAAAGGAATCCGTGCTTCAAGTGTTGCAGCTTGTGCAATCAAAGCACTGTCCATTACTTCCTGAACCGAGTTAGAAGCTAACAGCGCCCAGCCAGTTGAGCGGACCGACATAACATCGCTGTGGTCTCCGAAAATTGAGAGGGCGTGAGTTGCTACGCAACGTGCCGAAACATGAAACACCGTTGGCGTTAACTCGCCTGCGATTTTAAACATATTCGGTATCATTAACAGCAGACCTTGCGATGCTGTAAAGGTTGTAGTTAATGAACCGGTTTGTAAAGCGCCGTGAACGGCACCGGCAGCACCGCCTTCGCTTTGCATTTCGATTACTGTGGGGACAACTCCCCAGATATTTTTTTCGCCGGCTGCCGACCAAGCATCAGCCCACTCGCCCATATTCGAGGAGGGGGTAATTGGATATATAGCTATAACTTCGTTTGTTTTGTGAGCTATATACGCAGCCGCTTCGTTACCATCTATTGTAACTTTGATTCTTTCCATTTATAAATCTCCATTTATTTTTTGTTTTCTAAGATTTGCTTATGTAAAATAACTGACAGGGTAACTGATTGGTTAGTTAAATATAATACATAAATTGTTTTTAAACAATGTTTATTTTTTTGATATTATTTTCAGAAACAGTAAAATAACGTGTCAATTTTCTTGTATATAAGAAAATATTGTTCGACTTCTACAATATTTTAATAAAAATCAGAACATTGATATTTGTATTTTGCAACAAGTGTGCCTATAGGAGGGAATTCTTTCCGAAAGAATTTATAAAAGCGTGCATTGCGTTGTACATTTCTCTTAAATCTTTATCAAACCACACTCCTGTTAGTGGTATGGCAGAACATTCATAAAATTTTTCACCAATCTGAAAAAGAACTACCCTAACTCGTTTACTTGTATTATCAGCATAATACTCATAGCCGCAGTATTGTTTTCCATTCATTATAAATAGTTCAGGTTCTTTACTCAAAAAATAATCATCTGCGGATTCTTTTTTGAAACCGTTGCTGATTTCGCCCAACAATTTCAATCCTTCTTTTATTATTCGACCTCGAGTTGAGTTATCAACATGAATTTCCTGGAGGGTTATTGAACCAGAATAATCGTCTTTTATTAACCAAAATAAAAAAGTTTTTGTGTGTGAATTATCATTCGATGCAAACCAGCCTGAAGGGAGTAATGAATTCAAACTATTATCTGAAGAATTTACTAACTCAGACGTGAGAGGATAGTTGTATGAATAATAAGGTGTGCCGGCGCAGAAAGAAAATAATATCGCCAGTAAAAAAAGAATAAGTCCTTTTTGAATCACCGACCTATTCAGTCCTTCTTGCAAATTGATCTGATTCAAATGTAAAAGTGATTGAAACCCGGTGAGTATTATCGAACCTCTCGTCGGTAAGTTTGGAAGTTGCGAAAGTATAATCGATATCGAATTTCGGGAGGTGAATTCCGGCGCCAAAGTTTGTAGTGCCAATATCGCTATATCCGATACGAAGAGCCGCGATGTTTTGGAAATCGAATTCAAGTCCTGTGTGCATATCAAAACTCACAGGACCTAAATTTACATTCGAGGCATACCGGCGATTTTCAAATCGGATATCGACATCGAAAACCGGAATAAACTTTCCACCAAGTGCTTCGATAAGGTATGCTGATCCGAGTTTGAGTGTCGGACTTATCAACTCGTTCGTGCCTGTGTTCCATGCAAGAAAAGTTGTAGTAGCGTCTTGCAAGTTAGCTCCAACGAAGAAATTTTCGTAAGGCGAGAATTGAATTCCTACATCAAATCCAACTCCGGTTGCGGAACCTACACTCATATCACGTCGAATGAATTTAATATTTGCACCATAAGATAAACTGTTGCTATGTTTTTTTGAGTAAGTGAAATACACAGCCCAATCGGCAGTATTGAAATACGAAATCTTGCTTTTATCAAGCCGTTCGTTGTCGTCAAAAATCCCGTCTCCGTCTTCGTCAATTAAGGCGCCGCGTGTATCCGGAATTGCATCAATGCCAAGCCGAATTACGCTAACTCCAACACTCGAGTTTGAACCGACAGGAAAAGCAGCAGCGGCATAATCGTAATTGACCAAACTTCCAAATTGTTCGGAGTGCATTAGCGAAAGTTGTGGATAATTTATTTTCGATAAGCCGGCAGGGTTCCAATAACCGGCTGTAACATCGTTGGCAATTGCTGTGTAGGCGCCACCTAAGCCTAAAGCTCTTCCGCCAACACCGATAGCCATAAATTCGCTCGCATATTTCCCTATTCCGGTTCCGCATAGGGTTGTTGCACTATACAAGAATATCAATGTAACGATAATCACGAAATTCATCTTTTTCATAGCTTTTCCTTTTGGATAATACATTTCTACTAAAAATTGATAAAAACTTACATAAAAAGCAAACGACTAAATTTTTTCATCTTGATATTGATACATATTTTGTGCATATTGCCTACCATTAAAAGTGAATAAAAATGGACTCTGTTTATATATTATTAGTCGAACCGACTAAGTTAGAACCGGTTGTTCTTGAAGAACAATTAAAATTAGCTCTTAAAGGTAAAGTTATCCTACAAAGGATAATTGAAACAAAATTTGAGTCTTTTCTCGAGGCAAAGTCGCCTATTTATGATTTGGTTTTTATCGGAGAAAATGTCGCCACAAACAATGTAATTCAGATGGCTAATTTTCTTCGTGGGAAAAATTTCAGGATGCCGCTCATTCTTCTTACATCACAAAGCGAAGCCAACTTATCGCAATCTCAGAAGTCAGCGGGTATCGACCATATTTTAAACATTGCAGAGATAACGCTTCCAACTTTTTCGTGGACGTTCAGCAGTTTATTGAAAGAATCTGAAGTACAGAAAAAAGCGGAAGAGTTCGATTCTATCCGGGTAAAAATTATGAGTATAAATTCAGTATTGGCTCATATTACACACGAAATAAATAACCCACTCGGTGTTATACGACTGGCACTTTTTCAACTTCAATCTAAAAGTAAACCCGACGAAAACACTGCAAAGTATTTCAAAATGATTACAGATAATGTTAACAAACTGGAAGAGCAAATACAAGCCCTCCGCAGCGCACGAGAAGAAATGAGAACTGAGTATAATATGCTTAAGAAAATTCTCTCTCTTAAAGATTGATTAATTCTTCGTTTCATGAGTAAAATACTATTTATTACAGATAATCCAAACGAAGCTACATCTTTACAAAAATATTTTTCAAAAGAGAATTTTGTCTTTCAGATAACTCCTACCAACTTTAAATCTGCTGCCCAACTTCTTGATAATGGAAATTATCAAATTATGTTAACCAACTGCGGCAAAGGCGCGTCGGTGCCCGCTTCATTCTCTGCAAACATCAAAAAATTTTCTACCAAACTTCCGGTTATTGTTTTGATGGATGAATCCGATGAGAACAAAAAAAAGAAATTTATAGATCTGGGTGCTCATAACGTAATTACTAAGACCTCCGACTACCTCCCGATTTTGAATTCAATAATAAACACACATTCTATCGAAGAAAAAATAATATCGGGAGTTGATATTCCTATTATCGCCACTGATAAAGAAGGGAAAATAAACTTCTGGAATTCTCCTTCAGAACATTTGTTCGGTTGGAAATCCGATGAAGTTATAGGCAAACCGATAAATACGATATTCGAATTCGATTTCGGATTTCTCAATAAGGGTTTAAATATTATTGATGTTATTAAAAAAAATGAGTATTGGCATGGCGAAATACTTTTACAAAATAAACAGCAAAAGAAACTCTTTATTGAATTAAAATTAAAACGAATTACAGACGGTAAGCAAACGATTGTTGTCGGAAACTACATCGACATCACGGCAAAAAAAGAGAACGACCGCAAGCTGCACTTGTTGTCGGATGTAATTCTGAATGTTTCGGATGGAGTTGTATTAACAGACCTTGAAAATAATATTATTTTTGTGAACGATGCAAAAGCCAAAATGAGTGGCTATACAGCCGAAGAACTTATCGGGCAAAACATTTCGGTTTTAGCAGGCGGCGATGAGACTCTATCCAAAAACATGGATGATATCACGAACGATTTAAAAACTCGTGGTAATTATTCAGGAGAATTGATTGAAAAAACTAAAGACGGACGCGAAATAATAATACAACTTACAAACAAATTACTGCGCGACGATGATGGAAATCCGTATGCGATTCTTGGTACATCTCAGGATATCACTGAGAAGAAAAAGTTAGAGAACCAACTCAGAGAATCTGAAGAGTGGTATCGCACCCTCGTAACGAATATAAACGGCATACTGATATTTTTGGATATTTATGGAAACATTATTTACATAAATCAACCGGCAGAAATATTTTTAGGTTATACTATAGATGAAATTAAGGGACAAAATTATTTCGACGTTTTTATTTCCGATAGCACACAGAACACACTAACTCGCGACAGTCTGACCGGAATTTTAAACGGCAAATCGATAAAGGGAATTCATGCGACAGCTAAATCACGCAACGACGGAATAAGATATTCGGTTTACAATATCAGTCCCCGATATGATATCAACTTAAACATAAACGGAATAATTGTTAATGGTATCGATATTACGGAATTAAAAACTTTAGAGCGTCAACTCGCCGAAACATACAGCTATCTGGAAAATATAATAATTAATTCTGCCGACGGAATCGCTACATTCGACTTAGATGCAAAAGTTGTAACGTGGAACAATGCCTGCGAAAGAATTTACGGTTACACAGCTAATGAAATAATCGGAAAATCTGTAGTAGCAACAGTCCCTCCTGATCATTATGCTGAATGGAAAAAAATATATGATAGCGTTTTAAAGGGTGAAACTTTTAATAATTTAGAAGTCGAGCGCATCAGTAAATATGGAAGTGTGCTCAACTTATTACTCACGGTATCGCCGATACGCAACATGAACGGGAAAATTATCGGAATATCATCGTTCATCCGGGACATTACCGAAAAGAAACTCCTCGAAAAACAAGCTTATTTGTCGGAGATAAAATATCGGCAACTCTTCGAAGAATCTAAAGATTTTATATTTGAGATAACCACCGAGGGGCGATTTATTTCGATTAACCAGGCAGGTGTAGATCTGTTAGGATACGAAACCAAAGAAGAAGTGTTCAATCTTTTTGTTCCAAAAGATGTGTATGTAAATCAAGATGAAATGGAACGCTTCGTAACCGAGATAAGAAAAGAAGGTTACGTCGTTGATTTTGAAATGCAAATAAAGAAAAAGAACGGAGAAAAAATCACTATCGTCGAAACTGCTACTGCAGTGCATGGTGATGACGACAAAATAATCAGTTATCGCGGAATCGGGCACGATATAACGGAGAAGAAGCGCCATCAGGAACGAATTATTTCGCTGCTTATAGCTTCGCAGGCATTCTCACGCACAACGACAGAAGAGGAGATATTCGATTCAATTTCGAAAGCTATCCGGCGGCTCGGCTACAATATTGTAATATTATTGAAAGACGGAAACACACTAAAAATTGCCCGTACTACTTTTGATTCCGGAATTCTGCGAGGTATGGAAAAACTTTATAATTTTAGGTTCGAGACCTACAGGATTCCTTACAAAAAATTTCCGGGTTTAGTCAGCGTAATCGATCACAAAAAAACCGTTCTAAACGAACATTCTGTCGGTCGGCTCATTGAAATTCTTCCCCGTAATATCCCGCGTGAAGCAATCGTTTCAATTGCAAACGAAGTCGGTTACCGCAACCGCTCGATATCTGTACCACTTGTTGTTTTCGATGATGTTATCGGTCTTGCTTTGATAAACTCGGATGAATTTAAACAGGAAGATGTATCCATTTTCAATCTCTATGCAGCGCAATTAAACAGTGCGCTTGAAAATGCCCGCCTCTACAACCAGTTAAGCCAAGCCAACGAGGATCTCAAAAAGGCGTACGAAAAGTTACACGAATCGCAGGCAATGCTCATTCACGGCGAAAAGATGAAAGCTATCGGCGATTTAGCGAGCGGAGTTGCTCACGATTTTAACAACCTGCTTGGAGTAATAGTAGGACGGACACAGTTGTTGCAGCTTCGTTCAACAGATCAAAAGATGAAAAACGATTTGAGCATCATTTTAAAAGCTGCAATGGACGGAGCCGAAACAGTAAAACGTTTGCAGGACTTTGCCAAAAAGAAAGCCGAAGATAACGCATCGGCTATTGATGTAAACTTAATAATCGAAGATACTATCGAGCTTACACAAACTAAATGGAAGGATGTGGCACAGCAGCGAGGTGTGAGGATTGCAATCCACAAAGATTTTGATAAATTACCAATAGTCTTCGGCAGTGGGTCTGAACTCCGAGAAATTTTAACCAATTTAATTTTGAATGCAGTCGATGCAATGCCACAAGGCGGGGCAATTACAATTAGAACAAAAAATTTAGACCGTCTTTACAGTATCGAGATTGAAGACACCGGAACGGGTATCCCTCAAGAATCTCTTTCAAAAATTTTCACTCCTTTCTACAGCACAAAAGGAGATAAAGGTACCGGACTCGGTTTGTCGATGGTGAAAATGCTTGTAACCAAACGTCAGGGAGACATTCGTGTAACAAGCGAAATAGGTACCGGAACCAAATTTACTATTACTTTCCCGAAAGTCAACATCGAGAACTCACACCAAAAACCACAAAACGATATTTCAGTTTCTTCAAACGGACATACACAGAATTACCAACTCACGGTACTTGTTGTTGATGACGAGGAAGAAATTAGAATTTTGCTTGCAGAAATTTTAAGAGAAGCAGATTACAAAGTAATTCTTGCTAAAAATGGTAGAGAAGGGATTGATAAATTCAAGCAAGGAAAAGTAGATATCGTTTTCACCGATTTGGGTATGCCCGAAATAAACGGCTGGCAAGTGGCAAAAGAAATTAAAGAAATTAATCCAATCACTCCGGTTATACTTATTTCAGGTTGGGGACGAGATTTAAAAGATCAGGACATTGCAAACACCGGAGTCGATTACCTCGCAGCAAAACCTTTTCACATCGACGAAATATTTCAACTGCTGATGAGTTCTAAAAATCTTATCGCCGAAAGAAAAATAAACTGAATTTTTTAGCTTTTACCTTTTTTTTGTATATTGGAGCAGAAACTTATGTCGTCTAAACAATTAAATATCTTGTTCATCGGCGATATTATTGGGAAACCCGGTATCGAAGTTACCGAAACCTTGCTCAAGAGCTACTTCCAAAAATATCAAATCGATTTCTGTATCGCTAACGGTGAAAATCTAAACGACGGTAAAGGACTTAATGCCGAGTTAGTCTCTAAAATTTCCGGTCTTGGTGTGAATGTAATTACCGGCGGTAATCATTTATGGGATAAATGGGATGCTCGTAAAGTACTTGCCGAGAACAGAACAGTTCTGCGACCATTAAATTACCCGCGCGAAAATCCCGGAAACGGATACATAATTTACGATTTGGGTGAGAAAGGGAAAATCGCAGTTATAAATTTACAAGGCAGAGTTTACATGCAACCCATCGACGACCCTTTCAAAACTGCCGATTGGGCTTTAAGTAAAATTATCGATCAAACTAAAACTGTAATTGTTGATTTCCATGCAGAAGCAACTGCTGAAAAAATAGCTCTCGCGTGGCACCTTGATGGGCGGGCAAGTGCAGTTATCGGAACACATACACACGTACCCACTGCCGACGGAAGAATATTACCAAAAGGGACTGCATATATTTCGGATGTTGGGATGACAGGACCCTACGATTCTGTAATCGGGATGAAAAAAGATATCGCCATAAAACGTTTTATACATGGCGTTCCCTATAAATACGAAATGGCAAGCCACGATGTCCGTTTCTGCGGTGCGTATATAAAAGTTGATTCAGAAACCGGCAAAGCGATCAAATTTGAAAGCATCGTTTTTCCAAGCTTCGGTTAATAAAATGTCAGCTCAAATTTTAGACGGAAAGAAAATTTCCGAAGAAATTAAATCGGAAATAAAAAACAAAACACTTCACCTGAAAACACAGAAAGGAATTACTCCCGGTTTAGCTTTTATTTTAGTCGGCGATAATCCTGCATCGCAAAGTTATGTGAAAATGAAAAACAAAGCTTGCGACGAAGTCGGGTTTTATTCCATCACAGAAAAACTTCCCGCCGAAACCTCTGAAGAATTTTTACTCGAACTCATAAACAAATTCAATCTCGATAAATCCATCCATGGCATTTTAGTTCAGCTTCCCCTGCCTAAACATATTGATGAAAATAAAATCATTGAAGCGATTGATTACAGAAAAGATGTTGACGGCTTCCACCCAATCAATGTTGGTAAGTTACTAATTGGACAGGACTCTCTGCGTCCGTGCACACCGGCGGGCATACAAGAGTTGCTGATGAGATATGGAATCGAAACTTCGGGCAAACACGTCGTTGTTGTTGGCAGGAGCAATATCGTTGGAAAACCTGTTGCAAATATGCTTCTGCAAAAGCAAGCCGGCGCAAATGCTGTTGTAACAATTGCACATACAGGAACAAAAGATATTTCTATTTATACAAAACAAGCCGATATTCTTATTGCGGCAATCGGAAAACCGGAAATAATCACCGCCGAAATGGTCAAAACCGGCGTGGTTGTGATTGATGTGGGTATCAACCGGGTTGATGACCCTGCTGCAAAAAATGGTTATCGTATTGTTGGCGATGTTCATTTCGAATCGGTATCGAAAATTGCAAGTGCAATTTCGCCAGTACCAGGCGGCATCGGACCGATGACGATTGCGATGCTTATCTCCAACACATTCAAAGTCGCAGACCAAATAGATGACTATTAAACACAAACAAAACATAATCGACCTCACCCACACAATCGGCATGAATATTCCGGTTTGGCCCTCAAATTCATTTTCAGAAAAATACTCAACTGTTACTCTGACTGATTACAAAACGAATAGTTTCTATTCTCGGTTGCTTAGCATTCCCGAACATTTCGGCACACACCTCGACGCACCCGCGCATGGCTGTGAAGGCAAGTTAACAATTGACCAAATTCCTCTCGACAATCTAATTATACCGGCAGTTATTATCAGCGTTCAGGAAAGGGTGATGAACAATCACGATTATGCTTTAACAGTAGATGATATTTTAGAATGGGAGGAGAAGTTTGGCTTGATACAAAACAATTCCGTTGTCTTAATGCACACTGGTTGGAATAAATATTGGAACGAACCAAAACTTTATTTGAATCAGGATGAAAAAGGAGTGATGCACTTTCCCGGTTTTTCAGAAGAGGCAGTTAAGTTTTTAATTAACGAACGAAACATAAACGGTATCGGTGTGGAAACTTTAAGTATCGATTGCGGATTTTCAACCGACTTCCCTGCTCATAAAGTTTTATTCGAAGCGAACAAATATGCGCTAGAAAATATAGCAAACCTTGAACAACTTCCTGCTATGGGAGCTATTTTGATTATAGCTCCGTTAAAATTAGAAAACGGCTCGGGAAGTCCGGTTAGAGTTTTTGCAATGGTTTAAGAAATTACGGTGTTGACTAAATAGTTCTCTCGAAACATTTCGTTCCGATGCAAATCGGAACGGAACACTCGTGCACAGACCCTGATACAAAAATTTCTAAGTAAACGTGGATAAATTTTTACAGGTAGCAATCGAAGAAGTAAAGAAAGGACTTGCCAAAGGTGGCATACCCATCGGCTCGGTTTTGGTCATTAATAAAAAGATTATCAGCCGGGGACACAACAACTGTGTACAAAAAGGAAGTGCTATACTCCACACTCTCTCCATGCGATATGTGCAGCGGTGCAATTTTGCTTTATAAAATACCGAAAGTATTGTTGGATAAAATATAACTTTCAAAGGTCCTGAAGATTACCTTCGCTCGCGTGGAATTGAGGTCGAAATTCTCAACGATAAGGTGTGTATTGATATGATGAGAGATTTTATCCAGATTAATCCCAAGCTGTGGGACGAAGACATAGGTGTGTGAAAATTTGAATTTCAAATTATTAAATAATATATTGAGGGTAGTTAACATGGATTTTTTTTAAAGAGCCAGTTAGACTGAATTAGTTAAGGATGATAGAGCTACAAACACTATTTTTAAATACTATAAAAAACAAAATGCAAAACAATGACGAGATTACTACTTGGGTTGCAGAAATTCATGTTCATTCCAGCAACTTCAAGAACTTGCCAATTGAAATAATTGAAAGAAGTAATTTAGTAAATGATTACGAAGTCTTTCGCTTTACAACACTGGAGATATCTAAGTTTTACAATTTATACAGAATAGCACACAAATGGAAAAAAACAAAAATCATTGTCAATGACCGAATCATTGAATATACCCCTATTGTTACTAAAGTATTCAGATGTTGTTATGACGCATCAGATTGGCCAAGACAACGAAATGAATGGTATAAGAAAAATGACCGACCTGAAAAACATTTGGATATAAAACACTATTGTTATGGTTATGACAGAACAATTTATAACATAGTAGGATGTCAAAAAATCAAGTCAGCAAGAGATAACTACTTGTATGTGGTCCAAGAAATAAAGGCAATCGAGGACAAAGACATATACAAAGATGGGAGAGAAGGATGGATGAATCAAAGATTCATTCGCATCAATGATGATAAATTTGAAGTACTTATTGACGATTTGAAAAATGAAATATGGAATGAATGGAACAATGCCGCACATCTCTGTCCTTTCATGGTAAAAGATAGAATTACATATGGATTAGATATCCTTAAAGACATCACATCTGCTTCGAAGGATTTTTGGACAATTGAGGAAGATGGCACATTAAATCCAAAACCAATTGAATACTATTTTGATATAGATTACGACAAGAACATAGGCTCAAAATTTATCCACGAACATTCATCAGTCTATTTTATCATACTTTCGACTATACTAGGATTATCGTTTTATGAAACAGTTCTATTAATTGCCATCGAGCGTCCTTCTCTCGGGTTCACATTAGGATCCGATGAATTCAAAAACAAAAAAATATATGTAAAATTTAAATCCATAGAGCAATTAATTAAAAAACAAAATCTTATTTTACCGCCTAACCAACAACTCAACCCAACAGCCATTACGGGTCGGTGAATTTGCAGATTTTCTGGTTTGGTGAAAAAAGTAATCATTGGAATCAGTATTGTTCAATTAAATAAAATTGTTAATTAATATGGGCTGATGCTTTTTATATGGCATTGCTGTTCCCACCTTCGTTCATAACTTCGGCGGGTAATCTGGGTCGTCAGACTCCGTTAGAGTCTGACGGACTCTAATCAAGCTGCCGGTCTGTCCTGAGCTTACCGAAGGATTAGCGGCAACACCGTTAGGCTGACACAAACATAATTCATACTTACAGTGACACTTGCATCTCCAAATAAAATGGTTAATGAGTACTTCAAGATTTTGCGAAGACTCGTTTATAGTCTTGAGGACATCATAGACACAGACATTAAACGTCAACAAGTGACTCTATGTATTTTTCAATCTGTTACAACGATAGAAACATTTATAAACATATACTTTAGGTTAGTTGTAAGTGAAAAAGATTTCAAGCATCACGAACAATATTTTCTCAAAACAATAAGTGATAGAAAATCACTTGAATATAAATTAAAAGAATGGCCAAAAGTTATTTTAGGGCGTAAACTTATAATAGATTCTGGGATCGGGAAGGATTTTGTTGATTTGAAAAATCTTCGTAATTATTTAATGCACTTTGTTAGCACCCACGAAACAGTAAGAGTACCAAATATTGAAATACAAGGTCTTGCTAACATCGACCGTTATGAAAACCTTGAAATCGTGGATGCCCAAAATGCTCTAAACGTAGCCGAAGGCTTTCTTTGTGAAATATTTCGACTTCGTGGGATAGCAGAAAATGATATCGATTATATGTTGCGTCTTTGGACAGCAAAAGTGCCAACCTTTTAAAATTCTGTCCAAGAATATACCCAGTATTCGGATCATTACTTCTTCAAATGTTTCTTAATTTTTTCAGCCGTGTTTGCAGAATAGTACGAGCATACACCTTTTTTTGCATCGGGTTTAACCTTACTCGCTTCGATTGCTTTTTTAAGTACGGCGGGTGATACCTGTAAAAGCTTTGCTAAATTACCGGCAGAAAATAATTCGTTTGTTTCTTTTTCCATTTTTAGTCCTTTTAAATTTGTTGATTATGTTTTTGTTTATACTCGAATAACTCTTTAATTCCCCAAAAAAAAGTTACAGCTCCAATTGCGAAAACAGCCGAGAGTGTATCGTTCTCTGAATTCAACGACGCAGTCATAAAAATCAAACCTGCTATCAAAGGAACAAACCACAATTTTGTTCCCGACCATCTGAAAAGTTTTACAACCCAAATATGTCCGAACCAAATTAAAATACCGGTTGCAACAGCGACAATAATTCCGTTAAAGTTCATATCCATCCTTTTACTTAATAAACATAAAAATTGAATTCGCGAATAAGTATATAGCAAATAATTTCCGAAGCATCAGCGAAGATGTTTTATTTGCGGCAGCAGCACCAAACGGACCTACTATAACAGTACCGATAATTAAAGGTATTGCATGCAGGTAATCAACAAAACCGATTGTGTATGCCGGCAGGTGAACATTTCCGTAACCATTCAATGCGTAGCCGATAACTGCCGTTGACGCCGTAATAATTACAGTCGCCGAAGATGTTCCGATTGCCCGTTTAATAGGAAAGTTTGCAAGAAAATACATCAGCGGAATGGAAAAGACACCTCCGCCGATTCCAGTCAATGCCGATAAAAAGCCGACTGTAATACCGATTATCACGAGTCTAATTCGGCTCGGATTGAAATCGCCTGCTGTCTCAGTTTTAGTTTTCTCGAAAAACAAACGCAAGCTAACCGTTAGAACAGCAATTGCGAAAAATTTTTGTAATACTTCACCGGGAATTGCAGCCGCAACAGTTGTCCCGATTGCCGCCGTTATTATGCTCGAAACTCCTATAAACAGAACGCCTTTCCAAAAAACATTCCCTTGTTTTTGATGTTTGAGTGCACTCGCGAAAGAAGCAAATACTACAATAAACAAACTCGTTCCCATTGCAAGATGCGTTATTATCCTTGCATCTATGGTTTGAGTTGCGAAAAAAAATAGAAGCACCGGCACTAATATCACACCGCCACCTACGCCAAAGAATCCGGCTAAGAATCCGATAATACATCCGATAAATAATAAAATTATGATAGATAAGAAATCCATTTATTCGATGTTCAGGATTTTTTTGTACAGTTTCATATTTTTTAGAGTTTCAATTGCAACTAAAATCTGATTATCATCGACAAACGAAGCTTCGAACCTTCCTTGTTCGCCTTTGTAACGGCTCATTATTTCAATTCTCAAAGATTTAACAATCTCGTTCCGATTGGCTTCCACAGCGGTACTTTTTAGGGCTGTGAATTTCCTTTTCAGCGCAGTTAATTCTAATATGAGTTCTTCACTGTATTTATTTTTTTCTGCATATTTTTTCAAGTCTTCAATTTTCGTTTCGGCTTCATCCTCAAAAACAAACTTGTTTGCTTCAAGATATTTTATGAACTCACTGCACAATTCACCATTCACCGAAAAATTAGTCGGTGGTTCTTTATGTGTTGAAATATATTGGGTTGCGAATTTGAAGAACATCGCTTTCCTCATTAGTTCGTTATAAATACCACTCGGTTGAGAATCTAAAACGGTTGTATCCGGATGAACTCCACCCAAATCCTGAACATTTCTTCTGTTTTTTGTAAAAAAGTTTTTTCGTAAGCTGTCGGGGGTAACTGTGAATAATCCTTCTTTACTTTTATGAATATAATCTCTTTCCTGAATACATCTGCCGCTAGGTGTATAATACTTTGCGGTAGTCATTTTTAATTGAGTGTTGTAAGGAAGAGGAAAAATATTTTGCACTAAACCTTTTCCGAATGTAGTAGTGCCGACAATTACAGCTCTGTCTAAATCTTGAAGAGCGCCTGCAACAATTTCGCTTGCACTGGCGCTGTTGTTATTAACCAATACAGCTAACGGAACATCAGGAAGCATCGGTTCTTCAATTGAATGGAATTTTACTTCCGACTCTGCACGCCGTCCTTTTGTAATAACAACCAGGCTGTTTTTTGGTATGAATTTCGAAACAATTTCAACGGCAGCTTCCAACAATCCTCCGGGATTATCTCTGAGATCAATAATTAATCCTTTTATTTCTCCTTTTAATTTCAACTCTTTTATTGCAAGCCGCAACTCGTCGCCGGCGGTTCGGGTAAATCTATCCAAACGAATGATTGCAATTCCATCTTTCACAAAACCTGAATAAGAAATGTTTTTGAGGCGTATTTCTTCTCTTATCAAAACAAATTCAAGTGCTTTGGCTTCGCCTTCGCGTGTTACTTTCAATTTTACTTCAGTGCCCGGTTCGCCTCGCGTCAAGTGCCTCACATTTTCGGGTTTAATTCCAATCATCGATTTTCCATCTACTTCAATAATTTGATCCCCAATCCGGAGTCCCTGCCGCTGTGCAGTGTAACCTTCCATCAACGATGTAATTATGACCATTCCATCACGGATACTTATTGAGATTCCGATACCTCCATATTTTCCCGTGGTAATCAGTTCAACATCGCTTGCCTCCGAACTGGATATGAAATTCGTGTATGGATCAAGTGTCTTCAGCATTCCATCCACGCCTGAATTAACGAAAACTTCAGGATCAATATCATCCACATAATTCAACGAAACTTCTTTAAACACTCTTCCAAAAATATCTATGCTTTTGTTGATCTTGAAAAAATAATCTGAATCGGCAACTGTGAAACCGAATGCAGCAGTTATTAAAACAATAGTTATAACTGCAAAATATTTGTTTATTTTAAATTTATTCATAACGAAAATCCTTTTCTACTTAACTCAATCAATTTTAAAATTTAAGCTGACGATTTTCCAAATTTCATCAGCCACGGTATCGATGCTGCGGTTGCCGTCGATTATTAAAAATCTTTCCGGTTCGCTTTTAGCAATGTCGAAAAATCCTTTTCTGACTTTTTCATAAAAAGCATCGCCCGACGATTCCATCCTGTCGGCAGAAGCTTTCGACTCTTTTAGCCTGTGTGCAACCTCGCTCAATGGAACATCAATGAAAAAAGTGATGTCGGGAACAGTTCCTAAAGTTGCCAGCTTGTTGATTTGTTTAACAGCATCCAGCGGAATCCCTCTGCCGCAACCCTGATATGCAGTTGTCGAATCATCATATCTATCGCATATAACAATTTTTCCTGCTTGCAAGGCGGGGATAATAATCTGACTGACGAGCTGGGTTCGGGCTGCCGAAAACAACAAAAGCTCTGAAATTTGAGTCATTTCCAGGTTTTTTTTATCAAGAAGAATATCCCGGATTTTTTCCGAGATTGGTGTGCCGCCCGGCTCGCGGACAACAATAACATCGTAGTTGTGCTGCCGCAACTTGTCGGTTAACAATTTGATTTGGGTGGTTTTACCCGAGAAATCTAAACCCTCGAATGTAATTAGCATATTTTTTTTACTTAAGTTAGATATTTTTTTAATTTTATTCAAATACACTTGTGCTTTACAATTAAATTCATTAAAATAAATTACCGGAAGAAACAATAATATGGAATTGAAAGTACATAATGTAACACCACAAGGGCGCCATATCAAACGTGCGGTAGAAGTTTTACAAAACGATGGGGTGATAATATATCCGACCGATACAGTGTATGGTATCGGGTGTAGTGTGTTCAGTAAAAAAGCTATCGAGAGAATTTACCAGATAAAAAATCAACACAAATCAAAACCATTCAGTTTTGTTTGTTCGGACCTAAGCCACATCAGCGAATATGCACTTGTATCAAATCAAGCATACAGAATTATGAAGCAATTAATTCCCGGTCCTTTTACATTCATCCTGCCAGCCAGCCGTTTAAAACAACTGCCGAAAAGTTTAATTTCAAAACGGAAGACTGTTGGAATTCGTGTCCCGAATAATACCGTCTCACAATTGCTTGTAAAAGAATTAGGTCATCCTATTTTAAGTGCCAGCGTAACAGACGGCACGGGTGAGGTTATTAACAATCCAGAAATTATTATAAAATTATTTAGCAAAAAAGTTGATTTAATATTGGATGGGGGTATTAATATGTCAGGACCTTCGACCGTTCTTGATTTCACAACCGAACCTCCAATTTTAATTCGCGTAGGAGCGGGCGACGTTAGCCATATTTTGGCAGTTGAAAACAATTTATGATACAATCCAGAATACTCGAAAAATATTTATTACAAAGCCGGTTCCAAAAACCATTATGGGGGACGATACTTAATTTTGTTCTTAGTTTAGGTTTGGCATTACTTGTTGTAGCTGTCTCGTTTCTATTTAAGAAAATAATTGACTTCCAATATATTCTCGGGATACTCTTAATTTCGAGCAGTTTGTTTTACTTTGGCTGGGCTGTGGAAAGATTATGGTATGCTACAATCTCCAAAATGATTGCAAATCCCTTCTCAATTAAGGCTTTTTTAACACGAATTCCCTTCTGGTTTATCGGCGGTGGAATGGGTTTTTCGCTCGCCAGTTTGCTTGCTTATAAATTTGGATTAGTTTATATTTCAGTAGTTCCACAAAGCAATTTGTTCCTGATGGGTGGAATTTTGGAATGTATTTTGCAAATACCGTTACAAATTATTTGGTATCTGTTCTTAATCAAAAAATTCATTTCATTCAAATAGGACTTTAGTAAGAAATTTATTTCAAAGTGAGGTAATAAATGAAAAAGAAACTTTTACATAAGTCGGTAACAATTGATAGCACTCCTAAATTATTATTCCAATCATTTATCGACCCTAACCGTTTGACTGCATGGCTTCATGCACACAGCGCTGTCGTAGCTCTTTGCATCGATGGACCTTACTCTATTGGATGGCACGCTGAATCTGACGGGGATTTTTACAGTTGTTGCGGCAAAATTAAAGACTTCGAACTTAACAAAATGTTGAAAATTGCAGGAATGAATTATTTCTTTGCCAACAAAAAAACTATCGGACCTATCGACTTCACTTTAACATTTGAAAAGAAAAAATCGGAAACCAATATTTCCTTCAAACTATATGGAACGGGTTCCGGTGCAGCTTGGGAAAAAAATTTCAACGCTGTTTTCAACAGTTGGGAAGAATCGTTATACTTGTTGAAAAAATACATCGAAAAAGATACACTAAAATCAAAATAAAAATTCTGAATGACAAAAGTAGAACAGCATAAAATTATTGAAGCACTTAAAGATTATTACAAAAAAATGAATCGGTACGAAGTTGATGAGTTCGATATGTTCCGAAAGCGCGACTACGACGACGAAGACTTAGATTCATTATCAAAGAAAAAACTTATCGAACTATACGAAAAATACGTTCCTGCACGATTCAGATAACTTTATTCACCCGGTTAACTACGGAAAAAAACAATCAATGCCGGTTATTCTATATAAAAACTTCTCATTAGTATCTGATATTCAAGCTGAAATTAAGCAGCGTATCGCTCATAATATAGCGGATACTTTTATTTTTATCGTACCCACACGGCGTAAAGTACGTGAACTTCAGCGCGAATTTCTTAAACTCGCTCCCAACACCACTGCCTCCGCTTTTAATATTTTTACTTTAGAAAATTTTGCTGCCGAACTCCACACTCTATTTTGTCCGCCGAAAAAGTTTTTAACTGCTACAACACAAGCAGTAATCTTCGAAAATGCAATCCGCAATAAAGCGAATGAACTTCTATATTTTCTGCCGCAAGGAATTAAATATTCAATCCCCAAAGGAACTTTCGAAAAAATTATCAACGTAATTAATTCTTTGAAGGAAGCGGGTATTTATCCGACCTCGCTTTATGAAGAATTAGAATCGGCACAGAGCGATGAGAAACTAAAACTTAAAGATTTACTCACCATTTACGAAGAATATGAATCCCTTTTAGGCGACCAATTTATTGACGTTGGCGGTATCTTCAAGGAATTAAATAATACCATTACAACTTTACCCCCGCTCGATAATTTTTGGAAAAGATTTCAGAACGCAGAGTTAATTCTTGTATCGGGATTTGATGAATTTTCCGACCCTGAAATTACTATGTTAGATGCTGTTTCGAAGTTCAAAGTAAACAAGCATAAAAATGACTTGGGGATGGTGATTTCGTTCGACTATTATTTGAACAACGACGAATTGTTCGGACACCTGAAAGAAAACTTCGATAAATTTTTAAGAATCGGCTTTAAGTACCATTCCGACCAGCCGGAATCAAAACCATCGTTCAAACAACACGTTACGCAAAACTTATTTCGTTCTGACGACTCGATATTAAAATTTGATTTATACGAAAAGGTTACGTTAATCTCCTCACGCAACCGTGAAGAAGAAGTAGAAGCTATCGCAAAAGTAATTAAAAACATATTGGATAACGAACCCGAACACGATTTGAGTAAAATTTGCGTTGCGATGTATCAACCGCAAATTTATACAAAGTTATTTCACGAGATTTTCCCCCGATACGGCATTCCGGCAAATATTACAGACCGTTTTGCACTCGACCAATCAGCCGTTGCTGTTTCGATTATTTCGCTTTTAAACATTTGCCAAAACAACTTTCGTCAGCGCGATATTATGCGGGCATTATCAAGTTCGTTTTTTACTTTTACTGACGGACAAACGACAATTGATGGCGGGAACCTTTATGCAGTTTCGGTTGCTTTGAAAATTACCGCAGGCAAGAACTTTTGGAAAACGCGCATTACCAACCGTATAAATCAAATTCAAAGGGATTTGAATACGAAGGATGATGAAATTGAAATTCATCATCTGAAAAACGAAATCGATAGTTTGCAAAAAGCACTGAACGATATTTTGCTTCTTGAAAATTTTTTACACCCTTTCGAGACCCAATTAACTCCCTTTGAATTCCGCAACGCTCTAGTAGAACTTCTAAATCGGCTCCGAGTACCTGAAAATATTTTAAAGTTTCCGACTGGTAATTTTGAACTGCTCGAAAAAGATACGCGGGCATATCAAAAGTTTTTACAGTTATTGGATGACTTAATAGATTTATTGACTTTTCAGGCGAAAGAAAAAGAGCCACAACACTTAAAATTTTATATCGAGCAATTAAAGGCGGCGGTATCACAAACGCGTTATAACATCCGCCAAAAATACGGTTACGGAATTTATATAACATCGTTTGAAGAAACACGAGGATTAGAATTTGACATAATGTTTGCGATCGGATTGGTCGACGGTGAATTTCCTCCCCCATATTCACCCGAAATATTTTACAGCAGCAGCCGGCAGAAGAAAAAAGAACTATATCATCTCACCGAAAAGCGATATTTATTTTACCAATGCATAACCAATTTTTCTGAAAATCTTTTCATCACATATCCCAAAAAAGACGGTGATAATGAATTAGTCCGATCGCCTTTTGTAAATTCATTGTTGAAAATTCTTGACTGTCGGGATTGGCAGAAGGCTTTGCCCGAGAAAATGACTGATGCAGTTTACACGGAAGAAGAACTACTACAACGAATCGGCAGTAATAAAGGAATCAATCCGGCATACAAAAACAATCAGTTGTTAGACAAAAGGATGCTTCGTCATATCGAGTTTATTTTTAAAGCAATCGAAATCGAAAATAGCAGATCAATGTCCGACCCGATGTTAGAATACAACGGAAAAATTTACGACGCTTTATCCGATTCGTCGCGGAAATCTTTAGAAAAAACACTCGATAAAACTTACTCGATTACTCAACTCGAAAAGTATGCTAAATGTCCGTTTAAATATTTTGCCGATAATATTTTACGACTCAATGTATTAGAAGAATTGGAAGAAGGAATTACTCCGATCGAGAAAGGAAGCATTTTGCACGAAGTTTTATTCCAATTTTATGTTGGACGGCGTGAAATGAACCTACCCCCTCTTTTTGAATGTAACGAAGAACAATTCGCCGAAGCTGTAAATAACCTGATAGATTTAACACGGACAAAATTAGACTCGCTCGAATCGTCCGACCTGTTATACTTTTTGGAAAAGGAATTGATTTTAGGACGAGGCAGCCGGAAAGGCATTATTCAAGAATTTCTTGACGCAGAAAGAGACCGAAAACTCGATGTTGTGCCCGCTTATTTTGAAGTAGCATTTGGAAGCCGGGTGGGCAGCGTCAAACTTACCGACCCTGAATTATCCAAAAAAGAACCTGTATTGGTGGGTAATATTAAGGTTCGGGGTAAAATCGACCGGGTTGAAGTTGGCAACGAATTCTTCTCAGTTGTAGATTACAAAACCGGAAGCAAGTTCGATGATTTTGCCGACATCGAGTCGGGACTTGCTTTACAGTTACCAATTTATTTATTTGCAGTAGAAAAAATTTTATCTGAACAAAATAAACAATTGAAACCGGCGGCAGCTACTTATTACAGCTTGAAAATTCCTGTAACAGAAAAAATTGCTCTCGCAAATTCAGAGTTAAAAAATAAAGCATTCATACATACACGGAAACAAGCATCTGTATTAGATAACGAAACTGAACTTCGCAGGATAATCGGAAAATCAATAAAGTATGTGAACGAATATGTTGGCTCGATCGCAAAAGGTGAATTTCCAATTACTACACAAGAGAAGATGCCGAAAGCTTGCGAGTATTGCAGTTTTGATATGATTTGTCGGAAACAGAACAAAAACCCTATTAATGAATAAAATAATTACTGACGTTAGCAGCCCTGAATATTGGGAACATCGCTATAAACATAGAACCGACGATTGGGATTTAGGCACACCAACACCGGTATTTGAATCATTGCTCAAATCTGGCAAATTAGAAAATTCGGGGAAAATTGTAGTAATCGGTTGCGGCAGAGGGCATGATGCAATACTGTTTGCAAAACAAAATTATCTTGTAACTGCCATTGATTTTTCGGCGAGTGCGATACGGGAAACCCGAAGGCTCGCAAAAAAAGCAAAGATACATGTCGAAACAATCGAAGCGAATGTTTTTGAATTACCCGGTAAATTATTACACAAGTTCGATTATGTATTAGAGTATGTAACCTACTGCGCCATCGACACTGAACGACGGATAGAATTTCTCGATAATGTCCAACGCATGCTCAAACCCGGTGGAATATTTATCGGGCTTTTTTTTCCTATTGATAATCGCGACGGCGGTCCACCTTATGCCGTCGATATTAAAGAAATTGAATCACATTTATCTAAAACATTTAAACTAATTTATTCTGAAATTCCAAAAACTTCTGTAAAACCCAGGCTCGGCAAAGAAATGCTGATGCTATGGAAGAAAAGGTAAAAGATGAAAAACAACAAACAATTAAGCGAGGAGATTTAACTATGTTAAAATTACGATCCCTGTTTGATAAAATGATGTCGGTAAATTCAGATCAAGTTATGAGTGTTTATCTTGAGACTGATCCGACAGTTATAGGAAGGAATAGAGCGGCAGCACAGATATGGTTAAAAGATTCATTAAAATCTATACGAAACGATTTACCTCAAAGTCATCTGAAAGATTTTGAAAAAATTCATTCAAATATTTTAGAGGAAGCAGAATACCGCATCTCGGATGGTAAATCGCTTATTCTTTTTTCGGGAACTGGTTTTTTTGAAGCGGCTCATCCACAAATTAAGGTAACCAACGAAGTGTGGTGGGGCAAACCAAGCATTGGACAACTCGATTGGATACTAGAAGAGTACCGTAATTACGGCATTATCAAAATAGCGTCGGAAAAAATCCACTACTACATTATTGGTTTAAATGAAGTAGTTAAAGAATGGGAAGAAACTATCTCGTCGGATACACTCGCCTGGCAGAGTAAACACCTGCCGCCGGAAAATATTATGCGCGAAAAAGCTATCCCCGGTTTGCGTGGCGGTGATACTAAAGAAATTGTAGAACGCCACATATCGGAAGAAGTACAAAAATTCTGGAAGCACTGCACTTCATCCATAGAAGCGATGAAAAAGCAGTTTCACGTAAACGAGATTGTTTTAGCCGGATTGGATTCGCAAACCGATATGTTTCAAAAATGCCTCAATACGAACGAGGTTACCGTTATCGGTAAAATTCCGTTAGCCCGCGAATCTTCCATCAAAGAAATTATTTCGGCGGCTCAACAAATTTTTCAAAACTTTGAACGTACAAAGGAACAAAAATTAATCGATGAAATTATAGAAAGATCGGCAACAAATACATCTGCAAGTTTAGGAATTAAAAAAGTTCTTAAATTGATTCAAGAAGGACGTTCAAATACCGTGGCAATAACTAACGGTTCGGATAAAATTTTAGTAGAATGCCACGACTGCGGTTATGTGATGACGAAAGATGCCAAAGAATGCTCGCATTGTATCTCGAAAAATTTGCGTGTAGGATCAATGAAAACTTTAATTCCACCACTATTGCGCAAATATAAAACACCATTAAATATAGTATCCGACAAAGTATCAGATATTTTTAATAAACAAGGCATTGGCGCACTTTGGCGCTATTAAACAATAACAACATAGGATAATATGCAATTAAAAAGAATCGGTATATTAACAGGCGGCGGCGATTGTCCGGGATTAAATGCAGTTATACGAAGCATTGCCAAACCAGCTATGAATTTCTTCAATGTAAAAGTAGTTGGTGTCCTCGATGGTTTTGAAGGACTCGTTGAAGGCAGAATGCGTGAACTAACTCCGTCCGACGTTACAGGAATACTGAATGTAGGCGGAACAATTTTAGGCACATCGAACAAAGGCGACCCGTTCCATTACCCTATCGAAGGACCAACCGGTGTTCGAACTATTGATGCCTCCGAGCAAGCCCTCGAAAACTACCGGAACTGGAAACTTGATGTTTTGTTCGCTATCGGCGGCGATGGGACTATGCACATCTCCCACAAATTCAGTCAGATGGGAATGAATATTATCGGTATTCCAAAAACTATCGATAACGATTTAGATGCAACCGATATTACTTTCGGTCACGATTCCGCACGCGCTGTTGCCACCGAAGCAGTCGATCGTTTGCAGACTACCGCTTCATCACATCATCGGGTTATGGTCGTAGAAACAATGGGAAGATATGCCGGCTGGATTGCACTCGGCGCCGGTGTTGCCGGTGGCGCTGATATTATTTTAATACCAGAAATTCCTTTTCATTGGGAAAAAATTTATAAAACAGTTTTACAGCGAAGCAAGGGTGCAAAGTTCAGCATCATTTGTGTTGCCGAAGGTGCGAAACCTGCCGACGGTGAAATTGTTGTAAAAGAGATGGATAAAAAACGAACCGACCCTGTGCGCTTAGGCGGCATCGGTGAATTGGTTGGACAAAAAATCAGCGAAGAAACAGGTCTCGAAACACGTGTAACCGTATTAGGGCACGTTCAACGGGGCGGAAGTCCTACACCTTACGACAGGATTCTCGGAACTCGTTTTGGCGCAACCGCTTTGCACACAGCTTCTAATGGACAGTTTGGAGTTATGGTTAGTCTGCAACGACGTGATGTTGTTCCTGTTCCCATTATAGATGCTATCGGGAAACTCCGCTTGGTTTCACCCGATGCTCAACTGATTATTGCTGCCCGCTCCGTTGGAACTTCGTTTGGTGATTAATTTTTAATTTTAAGAGGTAACAGTTATGCACAAAATTATTGAAGCAAAGCCGCTGGAAAATTACAAAATATGGATAAAATTTTCTGACCGAGTCGAAGGAATAGTTGATCTTTCGGATTTAGTGGGTAAAGGCGTTTTCTCACTTTGGAAAGATCCCAAAGAGTTTAACTCCTTCAGCATAGATTCTCAAAGCCATACCTTGGTATGGAAAGACGAGATAGACCTATGCCCTGATACACTATACGCAAAAATCTTAAATCTCGATCCTATGTCCATATTAAACAAACAGGTTGAACACATTTAAACAAAAATATTATGCCTGAAATTTCCAGATTCTTTGGGATAATAATTTATATTTATTATAATGATCATCAACCACCGCATTTCCATGCAGTATACGGTGAATATGAAGCCCTATTTTTAATTGAGGACCTGGGAATATTATCGGGTTACTTACCACCGCGTGCCTTTGGTTTGGTAACAGAATGGGCGATCATTCATAGACTTGAAATTTCTAAAGTTTGGCATCAGGCAACACAATATCAAAAATTGGATAAGATTGAACCTCTGAAATAAAAGTGTGATAACAAAAAAGCTAAAACAGAATACTATCCCATCAGAATTGTTGCTTGCGGCATACTCAGCCGGTTACTTCCCTATGGCTGATTCGCGAGATGGAGAAATACACTGGTATTCGCCCGACCCGCGTGCAATTATTCCATTAGATACTTTTAAAATCTCAAGAAGTTTAAAGCAAACGATAAAGAAAAATATTTTCGAGATACGAATTGACCACTCGTTTGAAGATGTAATTCGAAATTGTGCTAAAAGAGATGATACCTGGATATCAGAAGAAATAGTTCAGAGCTACCTTGAACTTCACCGACTCGGTTATGCTCATAGTGTTGAGAGCTGGCAAAACAACAAACTCGTCGGCGGGCTTTACGGTGTTGCACTCGTCGGCGCCTTCTTCGGCGAATCTATGTTCAGCCTGATTAAGGATGCCTCTAAAGTTGCATTAGTTGTTTTGGTAGAAAGATTGAAACAAAAAGGTTTCAAACTTTTAGACACACAATATATTACACCGCATCTGAAAAAATTTGGAGCGGTTGAAATTTCCAGAGATGAGTATCTTCAAAAATGCTTGAAAACAGCTATAGTATTAAAATGTATGTTTCAATAAATTAAAGTATTTATTTTGCCACTCTTATGTTTAATTGTCTTAACTGCTATGGTATTCGCACAACAGTTGAATTCTCGAAGGATACAAACTCGGTAATCTTTCTGAGCGATATCTCGTCTGCTTCACCATGCTTTCGACTCACATATACGAAACGAGGTAAAGATACGCTAAACATATTGTTCGAGATATCACCGCCGGGAAAACCGGATGCTTTTTCAAAATATATTGAAGCAGTAGCACGCAGAAAGTAATTGTTTTCTTTCAAGAGTTTGAAACTGTTCAAAATGATTTGGATATTCATGATTCGTTATTGTATATTATTTATTAGACGACACAAAAATAATTTTATGGAGATTTAAAAATGATAAATTTTAAATACTTAACTTTTCTAAGCTCTCTGCTCTTTGCTTTTATCTTCTTCACTCTCCCGCTCATTGCACAGGATAAAAACGAAGAAAGCACTGAAAAGCTAATCAACAAAAAATTTGAATCGTTGGATCACCGTCTCGACCAACTTGAAAAAGCTGTCGATGATATTTTATGGTATAATAAAGTCGGCGATGTAGCCAACATCGACAAAGTGTTTATTGTAGGTCCACCGCCGGCTTATGTTCCTAATCCTACGGCTATGGGTGCTACAAATCCTGTAAAGTTTTGGTCGTATATTTTTATTCCACAGAAACTCGACCGAAGTAAAAAATATCCGCTTCTCGTTTTGCCTCACGGCGGCGTGCACGCCGATTTTACCACCTACTACACACACATCATCCGGGAGTTAATGGCTCAGGGCTACATAGTTGTAGCTCCCGAATACCGCGGAAGCACCGGCTACGGTAAAAAATTCTATGAACTTATTGATTATGGCGGATTGGAGATTGATGACAATAATGCAAGCCGCGACTACGTGGTCGAAAACTACGGCTTCGTGGATGAAAACCGAGTAGGTGTTATTGGTTGGAGCCACGGTGGCTTAATTGCTCTTATGGATATTTTTCAAAATCCTGATGACTATCAAGTTGCATTCGCCGGAGTGCCTGTAAGCGACCTCGTTGCACGTATGGGTTATTACGACGAGGAATACAGGAAAAATTTTTCGGCAAAATATCATATCGGAAAAACTGCACAGGAGAATGTTGAAGAATACCGAAAGCGCTCGCCTGTAAATCATGCTGAAAAACTGAAAACACCGCTTCTTATACACACCAACACAAACGACGACGACGTGAATGTGTTGGAAGTCGAGCATTTGATACGCGCTCTGAAAGCGGCGGGTAAAAAATTCGAGTACGAAATTTTTAAAGACGCTCCCGGCGGACACAGTTTCGACCGTATTGACACAAAGTTAGCAAAGGAAACACGATCGAAGATTTACAAATTCCTCGCTGAATATTTGAAGCCGCCATTTCCATTCAAATCGGTTGCTGATTTAGAGAAAGCGGGATATAAATAATGGCACACGTTATAAATCCAAAAGCAGAAGAAATTTTAGATAAAGAATTCAAATGCCTGAATGCAGGTTTCGTCCGGCTTGTCGATTACATGGGCGGCGATGAGTCCATCGTCCAAGCTGCACGAGTATCATACGGGCAAGGGACAAAAACAGTAAGCGAGGACCGCATATTGCTTCGCTATCTGATGCGGCATTTACACACTACACCTTTCGAAATGGTTGAGCTGAAGTTCCATGTAAAACTTCCTATTTTCGTTGCACGGCAATGGATACGCCATCGCACGGCAAACGTGAACGAGCTTTCGGGTCGCTACTCGATTATGAAGGACGAGTTTTATGCACCGTCGGAGGATGCGATTAAAGGACAGAATGTAAAAAACAAACAAGGAAGGTCGGAAGAAGAAGTTCCGGCAGAGCTTCGGCGTAAAGTCCTCGATACGATTTTGTTAGACCAGCAATCGAGCTACAAACGTTATGAAGAATTTCTGAACGACAACATCGCACGCGAGCTTGCACGTATCAATTTGCCTCTTTCGCTTTATACCGAGTGGTATTGGAAAATCGACCTGCACAACTTGCTGCACTTTCTGCACCTACGTATGGACAGACACGCACAGTATGAAATCCGTATATACGCAGAAAAAATGGGCGAGATAGTTAAGTGTGTAGCGCCAATGGCATGGGAGGCATTTGAGGACTATGTTTTATTCGCGGAACGTTTCTCTAAAGCTGAACTTAACATCATAACCGGGCTACTCGATATTGAGAAAATTACGAAGGAGTCGATTGCAAGCAAAGGTTTAACCGGACTTGAAGCCGATGAGTTTTTAGAGAAGTTGAGAAAAATTAAAGAATTAGGATAATTGCAAAACGTTAGAAATTGCATTAGATTTTATTATGAGTCCAACAATTTTTAGAGAAAAAGGGTAATGAAATTATCGAAGCATGGCAATATTACTTTGGTTAGTGTTGAAAACATTACCCCTTTTGGTATCTGGGTTTTTGTCAATGGTGAGGAGTACTTTTTAAACTATCGAGAATACCCATATTTTAAGAACCAGAGTTTAAAGTCAATACAGAATGTTAATTTGCTGCACGGATATCATTTGTATTGGCCCGAATTGGATGTAGATTTAGAAATTGACAATTTAGAAAATCCTGAAAAGTATTTATTGAAATCTAAACCAAAACTCATTACTCCTTATAAAATTCGGAAACATACAATGATAAAACAATGAATCGTCTCGCCGCAACCTGCCCGCCCTCCGTCCGTTAGATAACGGACGGACTTTGGCAAACGGAGCAGCAAGGTATTTGAGAACATTTTTTTTTCGTCTCAGGAGACGGGGAACCTGCCCGACCGGCAGGCGGGTTTAACCCTCGTCCGCATTTGGCGGATTAAAATCTTTTATCATAAATTTAACACAAAAATAATATTCATAATGTTCAGATGGTGAGGAAAATATGACAGATTTTATATTTATAATTGTGCCGCTAATCGTTGGCGGCATATTAGGTTACTTTAACACTAAATCAGTTGCCGAAAGCTGTGGGGCGTTACAAAAGTGGCTTGGTGCTCAAATTAAATTTTTTAAAAATAAAACTAGGATTGGATATCGTTATATCTTGCAACCGATTGGAATGTTTGTTATATACATACTTTCAAAAATTGCAACTTTCAAGAATAAACACTTGCGTTCAGGTTTAGCTGTTTCATTTCTAATATATTTTTTCCTTGCAGCTACATTAATATTGGGATTGGCGATATATTTCTTCATTTATACAATCATTTTGGGGACGCTGTTGTATTTTACACTCTGGCTGCTGAATAAAGCTGGCGTACTTAATAAATTCTTTAATCGAGATTTTAAAAATATACAACCATTACCTTCGGCAACCGTTCTTGATTTGAACAAAGCAGAAGATCTTAAATTGTTGGAAGATGATGATGTAATAGAAATTGAAACACCGGTTCAATCTGAATTAGATGAATTTGGTTTACCAAAAAAAACAGGACGGAAGAAGTAAATGCCAAACAAACTACCCTACAATAATTTTGCACAAATACTGAAAGATCGCCGCGACGACCATTCACTCGGTTTCCAATTAAAAAAGGGAACTCAGGATTTTGTAGATAATTTATTAGCTATGCTGTTTCCGCATTTCTGTAAAGAAGGGTTTTTCACAACCGAAGAAATTGGATCACGCCTTGTTCTGATAGAACGTGATTTGAAGCGTTTGCTTATGCCTTTATTAAAAGACTCAAAATCGAGTGTAGAAAAGATTACACAATGTTTCATGAATTCGCTACCCGAAATCCACAAGAAGCTCTGGCTTGATGCCGAAGCCATCTACAGCGGCGACCCAGCCGCAGAAAACATAGACGAAGTAATACTAGCGTACCCAGGATTCACAGCCATCGCAATTTATCGCTTCGCACACGAATTCTACAAGCTGAAGGTTCCTATCTTCCCACGCTTGCTAACGGAGTATGCCCACCAGATAACAGGGATAGATATTCACCCGGGGGCTACAATCGGTAATTCGTTTGCGATAGACCACGGGACAGGAATCGTCATCGGTGAATCAGCGGTCATCGGAAAAAACGTGAAGATGTACCAAGGTGTAACACTTGGGGCGTTGAGTGTAAACAAAAAGCTCGCGAAATCTAAGCGGCACCCAACAATTGAAGATGATGTAGTTTTATATGCACAGGCGATCATACTTGGCGGCGATACGGTAGTCGGACATCATAGTGTCATCGGCGGTAATGTGTGGTTGACTAAGAGTGTCCCACCCTACTCATTTGTATTTCAAGAGAGCAAAACAATAATACGTCCAAAGGAAAATAGTTGATATGAATAATAATATTATCCTTACCTTAATTATAATAACTTCTTTCTTCTTCGGATGTAAAAACGCTTCTGTTTTTACGAACGGAGATATACAAACTTCAAATGAAATAATACTTCTTCATAATCCACCAGGACCCGATTTTCGCAATGATCGTGCTTTAATTGATTCGGCGCGAATCTCCGGAGATACATTGATATTAGTTGTGTCGTATTCAGGCGGATGTCGTGAACATGAGTTTAAGTTATTCGGTTCGCGCTCAATCATTAAAACAAATCCACCTCAAGCTGAAATTTATTTATCGCACAATTCCAACGCCGATCCGTGCGAAGCTTGGATTACTCAGCAATTAAAATTTGATTTAAGTCCGCTTAAGAATTATTACCTTCAAACCTTTGATGATACCGGTCCTTTGCTTTTAAGAATATACGAACCGGGTACGAACAGGGTTTATGAACCACTCGTTCGATACGATTTTTGATGAGAAGTGGTTTTAATCAAATATTTTCCTATCTTTAACTAAACAAAGAAATTAAAGTTGATGAATACATTATATATTGGCAATTTAAGCATTCCTCTTCCACTTATACAAGGTGGAATGGGAGTTGGAGTATCCCTTTCCGGATTGGCAGCAGCCGTAGCTAACGAAGGCGGCATCGGTGTTATTTCAAGCGCCGGGTTGGGACTTTTATACAAAAAATTTTCAAATGATTTTTTAGAAGCGAGCATATTAGGACTAAAAGAAGAGCTACGAAAAGCCCGTGAGAAAACATCCGGTGTTATCGGTGTAAATATAATGGTCGCGATGTCGAACTTTACCGACATGGTAAAAACAGCTATCTCCGAAAAAGCAGATATTATTTTTGCCGGAGCCGGACTTCCACTCGATTTACCAAGCTTCCTGAAGAAAGACAGCGTTACAAAATTAGCTCCTATTGTCTCGTCGGGACGGGCAGCAAAAATTATTTGTGAGAAATGGAAAAAAAATTATGACTATCTTCCCGATGCAATTGTTGTGGAAGGTCCCAAAGCAGGCGGACATTTAGGATTTAAACCTGAACAGATAGAAGATGAAAATTACTCACTCGAAAAACTGATCCCTGAGGTCGTGAAGGAAGTTAAACAGTTTGAAGAAACTTACAACAAGCAGATACCAGTAATAGCTGCCGGCGGAATTTATACCGGCGAAGATATATACAACATTATGCAGTTAGGGGCTTCAGGCGTTCAGATGGGAACACGTTTTGTAACGACTGAAGAGTGCGATGCCTCGCCTGAGTTCAAACAATCTTACATCGACGCTCGTCGCGAGGACATTGAAATCATTAAAAGTCCGGTGGGTATGCCGGGGCGGGCAATAACGAGCAGTTTTCTTGAAAAAGTTAAAGAAGGAAAACGTATGCCCTTACAATGTCCTTTTCAGTGCATTAAGACTTGTGAAATTTCAAGCAGTCCTTATTGTATTATCACAGCTTTGATAAATGCGTTAAAAGGAAATTTTGAAAAAGGATATGCCTTCTGCGGCTCGAATGCTTTCAAGGCAACAAGCATAACCACGGTAAAGGAACTTGTACAAAATCTAATTGATGAGTTTAAGACAACTGTAAGAAATAAACTCGAAATTTCCCAAAGGGACTCTCGTTCCATTCCCGAAGTGACTCTCGTCCCATAGGGACGGAGCAAAACTCCAATCCGCTGCAAGCTGGCCAACATATTATCTCTCGAACAGACCTACGGTTTTTGCGGTAGCAATAATTATCCCCTCTATCGCTTTACGGAATGTTGTGAGTGATGTATGCTTATCGAGTTCCAACTTCTCTACATCCAAAGCATAAATTGTAACTTCATACTTATGCAAGCCGCTTCCTCTGGGTGGTTGTGGTCCGCCATAACCGACTAAACCAAATGTGTTATTAAGCTCTTTAGACCCAGCAGGTATTTTATTGGTGTTTGATGCACCTTCAACTATCTCAGTTATATTTGCATGTATGTTTACTACAAACCAATGCACCCAGTTGTGTGCAACCGGATGTAAATCGATAATTGAAACCGCAAATGATTTCGTTCCTTTAGGTGAATTTTCCCACTTGAGAGGAATAGAAATATTTTTCCCGCCTGTTATACCCGTGTTCGCATACCTCGTCGGTATTACTTTTCCCCCTTCGAAAGCAGTCGAAGTTATAGTAAACTTTGGATTTTTCATTAAAAAACAAAAACAATACTACTTCTTAAAACCTGCTATTGCTTGTTCGTGTGTTTCGTAAGTATCGAAAACTTTTATAAGTTGAGTAATTACAAAAATTGATTTTATTTTTTCCCCGACATGCGAAAGCTTCAAATCGCCACCGGCATTACGAAGTGTTGTTAAAACCGAAATTAAACTTCCCAAACCGGTGGAATTGATATAAGCAACATCAGCTAAGTCGATAACTACTTTTTTAATATTCTCCGTAATTAAGCTGCGGATTTTTTCACGAATATTTGTAGTCTCGGGTTCACCGATCAGGTCTCCCCTCAATGTAATTATTGCTATATCGTTTACAATATTTTCTTTTATTTTCATATTTTTTCCTTTTAATGATTTTTCTTAAAAATGTTGTATAATTTTACAGAATTAATATATCAAAGTCAACTTGCTTTAGTCGTACGACTTAAGTAAATTTTTACAAAAGAAAATGGAAATAATTATGGTACAAGAAAAAATTCAACAAGCAATTGAGATTTTAAAAGAAAAGAAAATTGATATGTGGATAACTTTTGTTCGTGAAAGCACCACAATATCCGACCCCGTTATCGATGTAAGCGTTGGAACACATTGCACATGGCAAACCGCATACATCATAACAGCGAAAGGCGAAACAATCGCGATAGCAGGAAGTTTGGATATCGCAAACCTAAAAACCCACGGTCATTATAAAGAGATTATCGGATACGTTCAATCGATAAAAGATACTTTGTTGGAAGTTCTGAATAGAATAAATCCTAAAACTATTGCCTTGAATTATTCAACCAATACAGTGATTTCAGATGGACTCACACACGGAATGTGGCTGCAATTGATGAAATATTTGGAGGGAACATCGTATAAAGAAAGAATCATTTCAGCCGAACCGATTATCTCGGCGTTGAGAGGAAGAAAATCGGGAACAGAATTAAAATTGATAAAAGACTCGATTGGTGATACTTTGAAGATATTCGATAAAGTTTCTCGATTTATTAAACCTGGTAAAACAGAACGAGATGTTGCTATTTTCATTTTGAAGGAAGTTAAAAAATTGGGACTCGAACCTGCATGGGATAAAGAACACTGTCCGGCAGTTTTTACTGGACCCGAATCGGCGGGTGCACACGCGGGACCCACAAACCGGAAAATTGAAGGTGGGCATATTTTGAATATCGATTTTGGAGTTAAGAAAAACGGATACTGCTCGGATTTACAGCGGACTTGGTATGTTAGGAAAAAAGGTGGGACAACAATTCCGACAGAAGTTTTACGCGGATTTAAAGTAATCGTTGAGGCAATTCACCTCGCAGCGAAAGTCCTGAAACCCGGTATTAAAGGTTGTGAAATGGACGACATTGCCCGCAACCACATTACATCGAACGGATACAAAGAGTACCCGCACGCACTCGGTCATCAAATCGGACGTGTTGCCCATGACGGCGGCGGGTTGTTATGTCCGCGTTGGGAACGCTATGGAAATCTGCCTTACGAAAAAGTTGAAGAAGGACAAGTTTATACACTTGAACCACGACTCACTGTCGAAGGACACGGAATCGCTACGGTAGAAGAGATTGTCGTGGTTACAAAAGATGGTTGCAAGTTTTTATCCAAACCGCAGAAGAAAATTTGGGTGGTGTAGATTTTTCGAATAATGAAATTCGGAGTTTAAAAAAATGTAGGCGCTATCCAATAAGTCCGAAGGTGTCGCACATTGAGCCCGCTCGACCCTGCCCGACTTTGTCTTTCAGGCGAGCATCGGGCGAGCTTGACGAAATGTGAAGGTGAGTTGCAATGAGAATTCAACAAGTTCAGAAAGACGAGAAATTTTACTTGTTAGATAACCTCACCCTGAGTAAAATAATACGGGATGAGACGATGCACCGCATCGTCTCTACAAAAAAAATTTGATGGGTATATCAAGATCGCTCTGTGCAGTGCTGTCGCCACACACAACCGAGCCGAACAACACAGCCCGTACAACGCCGTGATTTTTTAAGACGGAAATTGCTCTTGATTTTATTTGTTCTTTGCTAACCATAATCTAAATAAAGATACCAAAACTATAAAAGAAAAGAATGCTGCTAACAACATGAAAGATTATACCTATTGTAGCTAAATTTAAGCTATTCCGTTGTGACTGAAGAAAAAGCACTCACCGCAGCGAGGATCGCGATTTGCTTTGGGACTAAAATTGTTTATAAAAACGGTTTCGCGATTTTAGGAATAACTGCACCGGAGAAGATGTAGGGGAAAATTTTTATAGACCCTTACGCCCCTAAAACTTCTTGCTTATTCAAATTCGTTGTCAGGTATCCAGAGAATGTAACAAAGAGTATGGAAATAAGGATTGAATCTCGTGAGTCTAAATTTCGCGTTGCGCTTTCAGGATTTCCAGAATGTCTTATTCCCGGATAATTAGAGCAAAATCCATATAGATTTCTCAATGATTCTCTGACTGCTTGATGAGGCCATTCATTTACTAATCTCGCTAAATCACCAAGCGAACCATTTTTACCCGCTGTCACAGAGGCGAGTCCCTCCGCATATTTACTCGCATTGGCGAGGCATGATTTTAAATTTCCTTCAGACGAGCCATGAGAATAGTCATCAAACGCCTCCTCAAATTCGCTCCAAAGTGTTTGAAGATGATCGTTTCCTATGTTGATTCGTCTGAGATCACTATATAGATTAGCAAATGAACCAGATAACAGGAAGAGCAGTTCAAACGGATCATCGAGCCGGTAACGTAAGTTGTATTTTGATATAAACGTTCGCAGCAAAGATTTGAATTTTTCGCTGTAGCCGGGTATTCCGTAATCTTCTATTGCTTCGTATGCTTCTTCAAGAAACTCTGCAATCTCCATTTCGCTCGCAAAGTCTGTTCCTTTGATCGCAAGATATTTAGTCCGCGCTATCACAGGGTCATTTCGTATTTCCTCAAACAGGGCTTGCGAAGTATGCACGCCAAGATGGTCTTCTACTTCATTGTAGAGATCGGAAAATAAATCCTGTGGCGCTTGTTCGTGGCTTGCAAGCGATTCCCAGATTTCTTGCGCTGTATAGCTCCAGTGATTTCGCAAGCTTCCGATCATAACTCTCCCTCAAATGCACGGTGAAGAAGCGATTGGAAAAGAGACTCGAGTTTTTTCTCTGCAGCAGATTGATCTACTGAGAGTACGTAGATTTCTTCCACTCTAGCGGCAAATTCTTTTTGAAGCGCAAGCGGTGGTAAAGCTAAAGGGTAATTTATTAAGAAATCAACAGGGACACGTTTTTGTCCTGCTGTACCAGTAAAGCTTGCTTTTGCTTGCTGCCTAAAACTCTCCCTTTGAATTAATGAGAGTAGAAATATTGCATCAATTTGCTTTTTGGGTCGGAGCACATGAAATTCAGTGGAACCAAAACCAACACCATTAAATAGATTATTAACTAAGGCTGCCTTCCCATTTTCCATACAAGGTGTGATTTTAGCAAAAATAATATCGCCATCTATAAATTGTGTATATCCTCGCTTAACATCTCCGAACCTAGCATTTAATGTTGATAATACTCTCCCTTTATTTTGTTCAACTTCACTCATTGGAATAAACGAGACCTTGTCCTCATCCATTAATTCTTTTCCAATAGACCGTGGATTTATCATGCAGATTTCACCAAGTTTGCAGACATTCCATTTTTTACTACTTGATCCTAAATCCCCAAACATCTCATCAAACAAAGCGGGTATAAGATCGGCAGTGCGGTTGTTGGTCTTGGCGCGGAGGCGCTTCATTTCTTCAGCTTCATCTAAAATGCTTACAATGCGCTCTTGCTCGGCAAGCGGGGGAAGAGGAATTTCAAGGTTTTCAATATCTTGTTTCCCAATTGCATCAAAGGTGCTACCTACGCCCTTATTTGCAATCTCTGACTCGAACTTTTTGAAGTAGTATCGCAAGAACACATTCCTGCAATCATTTTCGTTTCCTCTTATTGCTGATAAGCCTCTTCCGATACAACACCGATGAGGGGCAATATTTGTTGGTCCAACTGGAGCGCGGACAGAAAGAAGAATATCTCCTTTTTCTGCAATCTTGAGCGGCGATGCACACCACTTCACTGGTATAGGAGAATATATTCCAAACTCAGCCTTGCCTTGATAGAATGGCAAACCGACGCCATCTGAATTGTACGTCTCTCCAGATGGAGACTGTCCCATAATAATTCTTGAAACCTGAGCAAGCTTTTTCTTTTCCCACCTACTCATATCTTCTTCAGTGCCTCTTGGAGTTTCGCCGCGCGGTCGGTTATCTTTGTTTCAAGATCTATAATCTCACCAAGAATTTTCTCCGGCTTGTCATGCTTTACAGTAGAAACAACTAACGGTTTGTATCGCCCAGCCATCAGGTTCCAGTTGTTTTCCTGTATTTGCTCAATCGGAACGAGGAAGCTGTTTGGTCCTTCTTCTTTCGCCTGCCATTTGGCAAGCACATCGGGAATGTCGTTTGCTTCTATTGGTGTCCGTTTATCATCTAATGAAAGTCCATCGGCTGTCAGGTCGTAGAACCAGACGAACTTTGGGTGAGGTCGCTTTTGAAAGATGAGCACCGCCGTGCCAACGCCGGAATACGGCTTGAACACGCCCGAAGGCAAACTAATTACTGCCTGCAACTCGCATGTTGTTAAGAGAATCTCGCGCACTTTCTTATCCGCCTTGCTGGAACCAAAGAGTACACCATTCGGCACAATCACACCAGCGCGTCCGCCAACCATTAAATGATCAATAAACCATTTCACAAATAGCAATTCCGTATCACGCGTCTCTAATCCGATGTCGGCAAGAATGCTTTCTTTCTGTATCTTTCCGGCAAACGGCGGATTGGCAAGAATCACATCGTACAGCATTCCAGGATACGAACCACCTTTGTTTGCTATTAGCGGATTATGAATCTCGATATTTGCCTTATCCAATTTGTGCAGATACAGATTCATAATAGCGATCTTCACCATCCCGGAGTCGTTATCAAATCCGGTAAATGCCTGCTCTTCAAGAAATTTAAATTCAGCAGGACTCAACAAACTTCCATCTCTCACGCCACGTGCAAGGTCGGCCGGCTTTGTATTTTTCTGAAGAATGTGATTATAAGCGGAAATAAGAAATCCTGCTGTGCCGCATGCCGGGTCGCAGATGCGGTCTTTTGGTTTCGGATCGACCATTGCAACTATCATATCGATAATATGGCGAGGTGTGCGGAACTGCCCGTTGGTGCCCGATTGTGCAAGCTTGCTCAGAAGATATTCATACATATCTCCCTTCAAGTCCTGTCCGTCGCGCGAAGAGAGATCCATTTCATTTAGTTCTTGAATAACCGTGCGCAATGTTGCCCGTTCATAGATTTTCAAAGTAGCACGGTTGAATAGTAACTTGCCGGTTTGAGATAGCTCTGGAAGTTCGTGGAACTTCTCTATCGCTCCACGAATGGCATCGAACAATGCATCTCCGGTAAGCGTAACAAAGTTGCCCCACGCATACTTTGCCCAATCACCTGAGAAGATGCGTTTATACTTTTTATCCAGCGCGGCTTGCATATCGTCCCGCTCAGAAAGAAGGCGAAGAAAGACGAGATAGGAAAGCTGTTCGATGGAATCCATCGGATTGTTGACGCCGCCCGCCCACAAAACATTCATCAGGCGGTCGATCTTTTCACGCAAGCCCGATGAGAAGAAATTGTAGCCGTTCGTTGTTTTCGTTGTTCCGTTTTGCATATGGTTTGTTCGTTTCTTTTTCTTTGTCATTGCGAGCGACCGCAGGGAGCGTGGCAATCTCTTTTCTCATATCTATAAGATTGCTTCGTCGCTACGCTCCTCGCGATGACTACACTGATTGAGTTCCTGATGTTAGTGAGACTTGCCGTACTAATAATGATTGCCGCAGAGTTTCAAACGCAGCATCACGCTCTCTGAATTGCATCAAAGCATGAAGATCACCAAGAAGTCTGAATTGACTTCGTTCAAAGATCGTGGTCTTTCCTTCTAAGAAATCTTTCAATGCGGCAGGATCATCTGCAACAAGTTCGGCAGTAGCATTCAACCATTTTTGTTCGTTGTACCTAAGGTTAAACTGTGCTGCGATGGAATCGACCGTATCCGAAATGATTTCCTTTTTTGTCGGCAACGGTTTCTTGCCAAGCGCATTATATACAAATGCCGACGTTGTAGCTGGAACACCGTATGAAATAATCAGCTTATCCGGTGAATAGAACATTTCAGGACGATGATAGAATCGTTCCTGCACAATAGTTTCAATAGAATCGTCATCTTCATATTCCACAGCGTGCAGAAGTTCCTCATCCGTTTGCACATAATCTTTTATGTCTCGTTCGAACGATCCGCGAAATGTCATCACATCGACTTTTTCGCCATTCGGTCCGACAATACGCACTTCCTGCTTGATAACTCGGTCGGTACCTTCCCAAATGGGAATATCTGTCCTTGGGCTGTATGTTTCGCCACTATCGCTTATAATCCCTCTACCTTCTGGGGGTTGATACCGAACGGGTGTAGAAGAAGTACCACCTGAGGTGCGAACCTTGAGTGGTGCTGAGTAATCGTATTTCTCTTCAAAATACTCGGCGACAGCACAGAAATCTAACAGGAAGAAATACTTCTTTTCGTACTCCGCATTGTTGATGACAAAGGCGTATCGTCTCGTTCCACGCCCTTTAATCTGAATATATTCTGTTGGGGAGAATATAGGCCGCATTAAAACAACATTGAGAAGGTCTCTGCAATTATATCCGGTGGAAAGCATGTCCACCGAAACAGCAACACGCTCTGATCGTTTGCCGTCGCGGAATTCCTTTGCCAGTGAGGAAGCATCGGGAATTCGTGATGTAATGGTAAGCGCAATACCCGGGCGCAGTTCATTCAGTATTTTTGTAATAGCGGTTGCATGTGTTTGGTTCACTGCAAATATAATGGACTTACCGATCCTTCCGTCCGGCGATCGTTGCGCGTTCTGTAAGAATGCATCGCACATTACATAATTTCGGTGAGGAGTAAATATTTTTCTTTCGAGGTCTTGAATCTTGAACGTTTCTTCCTGCTCGTTGATGGTTACTGTCCATCCGGCTTCTTCCAGTGCCTGTGTAGTGATGTCCGAGCGTACATCGAAAATTTTCGGCTGGCAAAGGAAAGGCCCTTCTGGATCATTTGCAGCGTCGCCGATGTCGTACCGATATGTCGGTTCTCCGGGTTCACAACCAAAATAATGGTACGTATCCCGCAAGAGACGGGCTTCTAATGCCTTTGGATTTTCCAGAGAAAGTTTGGCAGCGTCCACATTTTTCAAATATGCCTTTGGCGTTGCTGTCAATCCGAGGCGTGTTCCTTGGAAAAATTGAACAACCTCGCGTGCATCGCCATAAATCGAACGATGTGCTTCATCGTTAATCACAAGGTCGAAATAAAACGGCGTAAATTCCTCTCGGTATCTTCGATCCATCAGCAAGGATTGAATTGTTGCGATCACCACAGATGAACCCAATAACTCACCTGTTCGCCTTGCTGTTTTATAGATGACTGGTTTATACTCAGGAAGAATAACATTGAAATCTTCCATCGTCTGTTTGGCGAGTTCGATGCGGTCAACGATAAAAAGAACTCGTTCGGCATTTCTTGTTAAAAGGAATCTTCGAATCAAGGCAGCGCAAAGTAATGTTTTCCCAGTTCCTGTTGCCATCTCAAGGAGAAACTTTCTTTTTCCTAAATTATCAAACTGCTGTGCAATCACATCCATTGCCCGGATTTGATAGCCGCGAAGTGTTAAGTCACTCCGCAATGGTTTGAGATATTCAGGTGTAATGCGCTCCGTTTGTAATTGACGAGGAGGGTTAAGGTTCTTAAGAAGTTGTCGTTCTAAATCCTCTCTAGAAGGCAGCCGTTCAATGCGATATGCATCTCGGTGTGCAGCCTGCTGAAGATTCCAGAAGTAATGAACATTGCCGTTAGTAAGAATAACAAATGGTGCATTCCGATTCGCGGCATACCCGCGTGCCTGTTCTTTTGCATCATATGGATCAAGTTCTTCTTTCTTTGCCTCGATCACACATAGTGCACGTCCATACTTATCTTTTAAGATATAGTCCGCGCGTCCGTCTATTGAATGATGCTCGAATTCAAGAGAATGTGAATCCAATAAATTCCATCCAGAATTTTCAAGGGCTTTATCAATTAAAACGCGAGAGAATGCTTCTTTGCTCATCTGTATATCATAAGTTGTTAGATAACGAAAAGACAGCAGCCGAAGTTGAGTCCGTCATCGTCAAGATGACGTGGCTACGCTATTTATTTAGTTGTTAGTTATAATTTATTAGTTAATTTTTGTTGTATAAAGTAATAAGTATAATTCTTAATTCAAAATTCCAATAAGTAATCATTCAGGCTTCGCGCGTTTTGAATCCCAGATGAAGTAAGCGGCAATACCGAGAAACATAAATACTGCTAACAATTCACCGCCGAATGATTCGCCCCAGTGCCAACCGAAGTTTTCGTAATTGAAGTTGAAATATTTTAGCGTTGCACTAATTACGCCCATTATCGCACCGCCTGCGATGAAGCCCGATGCAATCAAAGTTCCGCGTTCACGACGTGCGTTGTTTAACGGCTCATCTTTCGTTCGTGTAGAAACGATGTGTGCAATCAATCCACCCAATAGAATCGGTGTGTTTAATTCTAACGGGATGTACATACCAAGTGCGAAGGCAAGCGGGGGTACGTTAATCATTTGTAAAGTCAGGGCTACTAAAGCGCCTGCGATATACAATGCCCATGGTGCCGGCATTTCGGACATCAACGGTTTAATTACGGCTGCCATAGCATTTGCCTGAGGCGCAACGAGCGCACCTTCACCAACGAAGCCGTAAGTTTCGTTAAGTAACATTATCACTAAGCCGACGGTTGCGGCTGCGACGATTGTTCCTAAAAATTTATACGATTGCTGCTTTATTGGTGTAGTTCCGAGCCAGTAACCTATTTTCAAATCCGTAATGAAACCACCAGCCATCGAAAGGGCTGTGCAAACGACACCGCCGATGATTAATGCTGAAACCATTCCGGCGCTTCCTTTCAAACCAATTGATACGAGTATGAATGAAGACAAAATCAATGTCATCAAAGTCATTCCCGATACCGGGTTGGTGCCGACGATTGCAATAGCGCGGGCTGATACGGTTGTAAATAAAAATGAGACAATTAAAACTATTAACAAAGCAGTAATCGCGAACCACACAGTATCGACAACAGCAACGGCGAAGAAAATAAATATAAATACTGCCAGCACTGCGATTAAACCTACAACAAGTCCCATCGAGAGTTCTTTATCAGTACGAACGATGGTTCGCTCGGCGATATGTTTCTTTCTGAAAATTTCTTCGAATGCGAGTTTGAATGCCCCTCCGATAATTTTTCGGGATTTGAAAATTCCAATCATACCTGCCATTGCGATACCGCCGATACCGATATGACGAACATAAGTCCGGAATATTTCATCGGCTGACATCTGACCGATTAATTTAGTAGCTGTTGAACCTACCGTTACAGTCAATTCGCTGCCTACATAGGCGAAAACGGGAATAAGCAAAAACCACGAGAAGAATGAACCCGCCGCGATTATAGCAGCATATTTTAAACCGACAATATAACCAAGTCCTAAAACCGCTGCACCAACATTTAATTTAGCTTCTATCTTATAGACTTCGGATAAATTATCGAAGACTGGCAATATTTTGGAATTGAAGACTTCCTTCCACGCTCCGAAGGTTTGAATCAGAAAATCGTACAAGCCACCTATGATTGCAGCAGAAACAAGAACCTTTGCCTGCTGTCCGCCCTTTTCACCCGCTACTAAAATTTCTGTTGTTGCAGTTGCCTCGGGGAATGGAAACTGTCCGTGCATTTCCTGAACAAAATATTTTCTGAATGGAATTAAAAATAAAATACCAAGAAATCCGCCAAAGAGGGAGGCAAAAAAGATTTGCCAGAAACTTGGTATTATATCGATTGTTCCTTCGCCGTGAAGAATGTAGAGTGCGGGGATTGTGAAAATAGCGCCCGCTACTACTACACCCGATGAGGCGCCGATAGATTGAATTATAACATTCTCAGATAAAGCATTCTTACGTTTCGTGATTGCCGCTAAACCGACTGCTATTATTGCAATCGGAATTGCAGCTTCGAATACTTGACCGATTTTCAATCCTAAATAAGCTGCGGCGGCAGAAAATACAGCAGCCATAATCAATCCCCATATTAATGACCAAGGGGTTACTTCCGGGATAATTGTCCCTGCCGGAACTACGGGAATGTATTTCTCGCCCGGTTTTAATTCCTTGTAGGCATTCGGTGGTAAACTACGCGTTGTTGGTTCCATTTAGATCTCCTGTGATTAATTTATTGGATGTTCTATTTTCGTCCGTTAGCTAACGGATTTGATGTTCGATGTTAGTATCTCACATCGCATATCTCATATCTGACTACAAGATATATCTGCTCAAATCTCTATTCTTCACGATACTTGCAAGTTTGTCCTGAACCATTTCTCGTGTTACTAAAATATTTTTCTCTTTCACATTATCCGGTGCATCGTATAAAATTTCTTCAAGCAGAGTTGTAAGAATTGTATGCAGACGCCGCGCACCGATGTTTTCGACCTGCTCGTTCACTTCTCTCGCAATCTTCGCAACCTCTTTTATACTATCATCCGAAAACTGCAGGTCAATGCCTTCCGTTTGCAGCATTGCGATATATTGCTTGATGAGTGCATTCTGCGGTATCGTCAGAATTTTTACAAAGTCGTCTTCCGTTAAGCTGTTTAGCTCAACTCTGATTGGAAATCTTCCTTGCAGCTCAGGAATTAAATCGGAAGGTTTTGTCATGTGAAAAGCGCCTGAGGCAATAAACAAAACGTGGTCGGTTTTCACCATCCCATATTTTGTCATCACGTTGGAACCTTCAACTATCGGAAGCAAATCGCGCTGAACACCTTCACGCGATACGTCGGGCCCGTGCGACTGACTTCTTGAGCCGGCTATTTTATCAATTTCATCGAGGAAAATTATTCCTGAGTCGTGAACCCGTAACAGCGCTTCTTTAATTACAGCATCCATATCTATCAACTTTTGGGCTTCCTCGTGGGCAATAACTACCTTTGCTTCGGCAATTGTCAACTTGCGCTTCTTCATTTTTTTCGGTAAAATACTGCCGAACATTTCCTGTATATTCACTCCCATTTCTTCCAAATTAACAGGACCAAAAACTTGCATCGCAGGAATTTGATCGGTCGTTACATCCAATTCAATGACCCTTTCATCGAGTTCGCCTTTAGCTAATTTTTCTCTGAAACGTTCTCTGGTGAATGAAATATTTTCGGCATCTTCAGGTTTTTCGATTGCTGTATCACCCGTTGCCTTCTTGCGATTAGGAATTAAAATATCTAATATCCTCTCTTCCGCGTTTTTGCGTGCTTTATCCTGTACCTCTGCTGCCTTCTGGGCTTTGACCATGCTTACCGAATATTCAGTTAGATCACGCACCATCGACTCGACATCCCTGCCAACGTAGCCGACTTCAGTGTATTTTGACGCTTCAACTTTCAGGAAAGGGGCATCCACGAGTTTTGCAAGCCGCCGGGCAATTTCTGTTTTACCGACACCCGTAGGTCCGATCAGAATGATATTGTTGGGCATAATTTCTTCTCGGAGGTTCTCCGGAGCTTGAAGCCGACGCCAACGGTTGCGGATTGCAATTGCAACAGATTTTTTTGCAGCATCCTGACCGATGATATATTTATCCAACTCTTTTACGATTTCGCGAGGAGTTAATTCGTGGTGATTTTCTTTTTTAGTTTTTTTATTCATTATAATTCTTCAATTGTAATATTTTTATTCGTATATATGCAGATATCGCCGGCAGTCTTTAAGGATTCTTCTACGACTTGGCGTGTAGATAAATCGGAATATTTTACAAGCATACGAGCTGCGGCAAGGGCATAACTTCCACCTGATCCGATTGCGATTATTCCGTCGTCGGGTTCTATAATTTCGCCTGTTCCGGAAATTATTAAAGATTGTTCTTTATTAAGGACAGCAAGCAGGGCTTCGAGATGACGGAGGTATTTATCGGTGCGCCACATTTTTGTAAGCTCGACTGCGGCACGTAATAAGTTGCCGCGATATTCCTGAAGTTTGTCTTCGAAACGTTCGAAGAGAGTAAAAGCATCGGCAGCGGCGCCGGCAAAACCGGCAAGTACCGTGTCGTTGTAAAGCTTTCTGACTTTCTTAGCGCCGTGTTTCATAATAGCATTACCGACAGTTACCTGTCCGTCGCTGCCCATAACGCATTTGCCTTTGTGGGTTAGTCCAATGACTGTTGTTGATCGTATAATGTTAGACATAATTTACTTTCTTTATTATATGTGTCTATAAGATAAGAGATTATTGTTCAAAAAGGAAAGCAGCGAGAAAAAGTTAAATTTCAGATAAATTTTAAAGAAGGAAATGTTTCGAGTGAATTCTTAACCAATATTAATTCTTCCCAATTCTAAAATCTGAAATTAACAATCTAAAATTAAATTTTCCTTCTCATCCTCGCAATTGGTATCCTCAACTGTTCCCGGTATTTGGCAACAGTACGACGGGCTACAAACATACCATCTTCTTTCAAAATTTTTGATATTTCATCATCGCTGTATGGTTTATCGGGCGATTCAGATTCGATAAGTATCTTTATCTTCTTTTTAACTTCCTTGTTTGCCATATCTTCACCACTTGCAGTGGAAATCTTGTCGCTGAAGAAATAACGTAACTCATAAACTCCGTATTCATTCTGCACATATTTATTGTTCACAACGCGGCTGATAGTAGAAATATCCATTCCGATCATCTGGGCAATATCCTTATAGATCATCGGTTTCAAATTTTCACCGGTGTCGAAAAATGCCCGCTGACGGTCAACTATTGCGTGCATTACTTTCATCATCGTATCCCGGCGTTGGTGTATCGAAGCAATAAACCATTTTGCCGCCTCGAAACGTTTACGGATAAAATCTTTCGTTTCGACGTTAACCGAATTCTTCTTCCGCCGCGACATCATTTCCTTATAAGCTTTATTCACACGAAGCGGGGGAACATTCCTGTCATTTAAATTTATTATAATATCATCGTTGTCGTGCTCAATAATAAAATCGGGAACGATATAATTTTGTTGCTGCGTAATGTACCCCTCGCCCGGTTTCGGATTTAGTTTTTGAATGACATCAAGAACTTGCTTCAACTGGTCGATATTGATATCCAATAACCTCGCTAATTCTCCGAAATGTTTCATAGTAAAGTGCTCGAAATGCTCTCGAAGAATTTTTTCGGCTAATGCTTTCAGCTTAGCATCGAATTCACTTACCTCAAGTTGTGCTATCAAACATTCCTGTAAATTTCTGGCGGCAATTCCGGGTGGGTCGATCCTATGAACCTGGAATAAAACCTTTTCAGCTTGTTCTTTTGTAATGTTCAAATCCCTGCTCAAATTCAAATCTTCGATTATATTTTCCAGCGGACGCCTTAGGTAACCATCTTCATCGATATTACCGATTATTTCTTCAGCTATTAAAAATTCTTCATCTGTAAAATCTAACAACCGTATTTGATCAAGCAATTTTTGTGTAAGTGCAACATCGGCGGGCATCGGCATGTCATCTTTGGTATCCTCGTCCGGCGCAGGTTCGTAATACGTTTTGTAACCATTAAGTTCATCGTTCATAAAGTCTTCGAAAGTGTACTTGTCTTCCTCCGGCTCGGTTCGGATAACTCCTTCTACTTCTTCGGATGCTTCTAATGGTGGTTCTTCGGTTGGCTCTTCTTGCAGATTTTCCATCTCATCGTCAGCGCCTTCTTCCAACAATGGATTCTGTTCTAACTCCGCTTTTATCCGCTGTTCCAAAGAAAGCAATGGAAGCTGAAGTAACTTTAGATACTGCACCTGCTGGGGTGTCAGCTTCATCATTAATTTCTGATGTTGACTTAACTTTAACATTTATGTTTGAATCTCACTTTCTAATTTTAGATGTAACTCACAATTCTCTCGAAACAATTTGTACCATCGTGCGCCGTATTTTCGTATCAAAGCTTCGCTTAGAAAATTGTATATCGGCATGTCGTTTTTCTTTCCATTAACGATTGCCGGTTTACATTCAGAAATTTTTTCGAATCGAACTACTTCGCCCCCGAAATCCGAAATACGAATCGGAAACAAGTGACACGATATAGGTTTCCGCCAATTGATTTCGTTGTTGAAGTATGCTTTTTCGAATGCACACTTGGCTATATCGCCATCATAATATACAAAAACACAATCTTTGTTATCGATACAACCTGTTGTAAAATTGCCGGGTAATCCTTCGATGCCGTTGTTATTTTCGATCTCTTGTAAACTTTTTGCCTCTAAATATTTTTTAACAACAGGAATAGCATTTTCAATCTCAATAATTTCAGAATCTGTCAGCGGGGCGCCTTTGCCCCCCTTCAACGTACAGCAACCGCCTTTACAAACTTCCAAATCGCACAAAAATTTTATATACGGTATGCGTTCATCTATTATTTTGTTTTCTATTGCAAACATTGCACAAATAATATACAGCTTTTTTGTGGAAAATGGAAAATTAAAAATGAATGGAATATCAGAAATGTGGTTTGATGGATGATTGTATAAGCAACTACAATCTCACAAACATCTTCCCCGGCAGTTGCCTTACAAGTCCTTTAAATTCAAGGCTTAACAGATTTACTAGGGCATCCGAGGTAGGCATCCCCGATTTCTCGGCAAGCAAATCTATGTGGATTGGTTCATCGTCTAAAGTGTCGTAAATTTTCTTTTCAAATAATGAAAGACTAACATCTATTTTCTTTTCGTGTTTTGTTACCTCGCGTAAAAGCGGTTTTAGTTTGGCGCTTAACTCTGATAAAACATCATCGACTGTTGTAATTAACTTTGCCCTGCCATCTCTGATTAAAGTATTGCAGCCCAAAGCTCTGACTTCAGTAATCAAGCCGGGAATTGCAAACACATCACGGTTTTGGTCGAGCGCCGTATTAGCGGTAATCATTGCTCCTCCGTCAATTCCAGTTTCGATGATGATAGTTCCGAGTGTCATTCCGCTTACAATCCGGTTTCTTCTTGGAAAATTTCCGGCATCGGGTTTTGTTCCCATAGCATACTCGGAAATCACTCCACCGTTTTGAGCGATACGCGAATATAGATTTTTGTTTTCAGGTGGATATATAACATCAATTCCCGAACCTAACACTCCGATTGTTCTTCCTCCGACTTTCAATGCCGAACTATGAGCGACTGAATCAACACCGCGGGCTAATCCACTGACGATGGTTATTCCTAATCGAGCAAGTTCCTGCGTAAACTTTTCAGCCATCGTAACTCCGTAAGTTGAGGGATTCCGGGTTCCGACAATTGCGATTGAATATTTATCCTCCTTCTTAAAATTTCCTTTGATGAAGAGATAACATGGCGGGTCGTAAATCTTTTTCAGCAAATCAGGATATTCATCGTCCCAAAATGTAATTATACCACCTTCCGATTTATTCATTTTTGAAAGTTGGTGAACTGCGTATTGTTCGGCTTTATGATAATTTCCACTTTTTTTAAATGCCGAAACTGTTACAGCTAATTTTTTATTAAATCCCTCAATATTAATTATCTCCCTCGCAGAACTATTTAAAGCATCCGTTGAATTTTTGAAATGAGTAACCAACGATCGTAAGCGATTGTGCCCGATTCCCGGAATGCACGAAAGAATTAATAAGTCTTTAACATTAATTTTTTCCATTAGTCCATTTATCCATTATTCCTTCAATCCACTACGACATTACTCTCTACGAGTCAACGACTCAATAGAGACGTTGACCGCTACTCAACTACATCAAGTCCATCCACAACTGCGACTATAACTGAATGAACCGGAATTTTTTCGTCTTTTAAAATTTGCCGTGCCGAACTTCCTTCAGCGTTAACTAAAACAGTGTCGCCGACGCCTGCATCTACAGTATCGATTGCAAGCACATCCCTGCCGATTAAATTGCCTTCAAGGTCAATTGGTTGTGTGATTAAAATTTTGTGCGAATGAAGATGTTTGTTCTTCTGCGTTGAAACTATTGTGCCAATGACTTTTGATAAAACCATTCTAATACTCTTATTTTGGATTAAATATAGAATAAATATGGGATTTTAACAAAATATTTGTTTGAGATTTATAAATCATTTATATTTCAATAAAAATTTATATTATGTTAAGTGTTAAAGCCATATACGATGGGAAGCGGGTAAAGCTACTCGAGAAGCTAAATATTAATAAACCACGGGAAGTCATCGTAACTTTTCTTGATGAGCCAGATACTGAAATTTCGGCAGATGAATTACAATTACTTGCTGAGCATAGCGGAACGTTCAACTTCTTAAATAACGAACAAGACGATATATACTCTGATGAAGATCTAAAAGTAAGATTCAAAAAAAGATGAAAAGAGGGACGATAGTATTAACACCATTCCCCTTCAGATCTAAAGGGTACAAAAAGACGGCCCGCAGTGATTATATCGAAAGAATCAATGACAAAGGAGGATGTAATAGTTGCATTCATCACGTCTGTCATTCCAAACAAATATTCGGATACTGATTTAATTTTTGATGTATCACGTAAAGGCTTTATTAAATCTGGATTGAAGAAAAAGTCTATAATCAAATTGGACAAATTAGTTACTTTAAACAAAAATATATTTACCGGTGAACTTGGAGAATTTGACAGAGATACTATTAAAGAAATGAATGATAAATTATTAATTGCCTTGGATTTGAAATAAAGCAATATCGCTAAGAACGCAAAGTATAACTCTGATCAAATAACAAGATTTTCTTTTCTAATTTTATCGATTAATTTTTTTGCTTCTCCCCTGCTCTTCGCTTCTCCAATTATTCTCACAATCGGCTCTGTATTAGATTTCCTCAGATGCACCCACGAATCGGCAAAGTCAATCTTGACTCCATCATCCGTATTTATTTTTTCGTTCCTGTATTTCTGAATAATCCGGTTTAACAATTCGTCCGGATTCAAACTCCCAATTTCAATTTTACTTTTCGCAATATAATACTGCGGTAGCGTGGATTTGTATTCCGATAGACTCCCGCTAAACTCCGCAAGCATTTGCAGTACTAAACCAATTCCCACAATAGCATCTCTTCCATAATGTGCTTCGGGATAGATAACTCCGCCGCTTCCCTCTCCACCAATAACGGCGCCAATCTCTTTCATTTTCTTTGCAACGTTTATTTCACCGACGGGAGTTCTGACAACTTCTACATTATATTTTTTTGCAATATCATCCACTGCACGTGTCGTAGATAAATTCACAACCACCCTCTTCACTTTTTGCTCACTGCTCACTGCTCTAAGCTCTTTGCTCAATACAAAGTTTACCACCGAAGCAATCGTATATTCTTCACCCAGCGGTTCACCTTTCTCCGTAATCAAGACAAGCCGGTCAACGTCAGGGTCAACGGCAATTCCAATGTTGGCTTTTTCGTCTCGAACTTTTTGTGCTAAAACTGTAAGGTTTTCAGGGATTGGCTCGGGCGTATGTGCAAACACACCACTTACATCGCAATTCATTTCAATGACTTCACATCCAAGCATCTTCAGCAGCGGCGGGACGATTACTCCACCTGCGCTATTAATGCAGTCTAATACTACTTTAAATTTTCTTGATTTAATTTTTTCAACATCAATGCAATCGAGTTGTAAAACCGTATCTATATGTTTTTGTATCCATGCCTCGTCGGATTGATGTGTACCGATTTTATCCCAGCCGGCATAACCCAATTTTTGTTCTTTTACGACTTCTAAAAAGTCTTTAGTCTCATTTGTATCTAAGAACAAACCCATGCTGTTAAAAAACTTCATCCCGTTCCACTGCATAGGATTGTGGCTCGCCGTAACGGCAATACCGCCAACAGCATCCGATTTCTCGACTGCGAGAGCAACTGTTGGTGTGGGACAGATACCAATCGCAACCACATCGCATCCCATTGAGAGCAGAGTTGATGAGATGATGTTGGCTAAAATTTTTCCGGTAATTCTTCCATCCCGACCGATGACTATTTTACATCTTTTGCCGTTTGGAGTTCTTTGCAGACAGTACTCGGCAAATGCTTTTGAGTAAAGGACGGCGACATCGGGAGTTAAGCTCTCCCCGACTACACCGCGGACACCTGATATGCTAACGATTAAGGACATTTTGGATTTATGATTTATGATTTCACCCGCCTACGTCCTGCAGACTTCGGCGGGCAGGGATTTGTGATTGCTGATTAACGACCAACGATCGACAATTTACGATTATGATGAATTTAGTAAAAGGTTAGAAGAGAAGCAAAAATTTGAATTTGAAATTATTAAATAATATATTGAGTGGAGTTATTGCTGGTTTTATTGGAATTAAAAAGCCGTCGGATATCTCTGCCTGATATTAGTATGATATTCTGCGAGAAAATTGGAAAATGAAATAATATTCATAGCTTAAGGTAAAATAATGAAGAAACTTTATTTGGAAACAAGCCGTTTTCTTTCTATTGCTGGGAAGAGGAGAATGGAATCTGTTAAACGACATCATCAATGGCAAGCTAAGTTAGATAAAGAAAAACTTTTCAAAGAAATTTTTAGTAAATAACCGACAAACTACCTGCTTGCCCGCTCATATCTGTCGGAGATTTACGTTCGACGATTTAAATTTAGCAAAAGGTAGGGAGAGAAGCAAAAAGAGGTAATACACCATTGAACAGACAGAATTTCGAGGTTTTACAATTGAAAATATTATTTGAGTTTGAAATATTTAAATAATATATTATCCCATCTAACAATTTACCCACCTATCTTTATGGTGGGATAATTAATAATCATGCAATTCTTAATAAAGGTGATACAATGATAAAATTAACTAGAATCGAGATCAATGGATTTAAAGCTGACCGTAGAAGAATAGAAATTGACTTATCCACAGAAAATATAACTATTATATATGGTGAAAATGGTGTTGGTAAAACAACTCTTTTGAAGATTTTATTTTCCATATTTTCACACAATGAAGAATTATTAAAGAATGAGAAGGTAAAAGAAATTATTTTGTATTATAATGACAGTTCATCAAAGTCTAATAAAAGTACTTCAGTAAAAATAGAACGAATAGAAGAAACGAAAGAATTAACTGTAATAGACGACAACCATAAACAAAAAAAGATTCTGGTTAGCACTAATGTCAGATATGATTGGAAGGCCTATGAGAATAGTCCTCTATTCAATTGTAAATCTATTTCTATTGGGGTTGAAAGAGGGATTCCAAATCCAAGCTCGCAAATAGATCCTGAAAGTATAATTCGTTTTTTTAGAAATCCCCGATACCGAAATACGTTAAAAGAGAATCAAGAAAATATTGAATCACTTTCTTTTAGACTAGCTGATTTTGTAAATCACGATAATTTAATTTATCGACGAAGAAGTCTTGCCCGTAGAAATGAACTACGGCTTGATGAAAAAAACATTCAATTCAACACGATAAATATAGACGAAATTGAATTCTTAGTTATTGAGAGGTATAAAATGGCGCGCTTCGTTACAAACAGAAAAATCCAGAGTGCATTATTCGATACTCTAGCTCTAGCAATTGATCAAAAAAATACATTGGCAAAAACTATCCCGTCAGATATTATCCCCAAATTAATGGACAACAAGAAAAGATTGCTTGAAGCACTTTCTGATACTGAGGACAATAGATTAAAAAATCGTTTATTACAAATTGTCGATGACATTAATGAGAATAATTTCGAAGATATATGCGCTTCGAATAATCTTATCGCTAGTCTACTAATTAAAATGACGGAAGAATTGGAAAACGAAAAACAATTTATAAGCTCAATTAATATGGTTATCGAATTGTTCAATAATTTTGTTCAAAAAGGTAAATCACTTGTAATAGAAGAAAACAAATTAACGGTAAAAGTGGGGAACCGTAAACACAGTTTAAGTGATTTGTCAAGCGGAGAAAGACATCTACTAACATTTTTATCTTTAATAATTATTGATGCTAATGAAAGAGACTTCCTAATTATCGATGAACCAGAGCTTTCACTAAATATAGATTGGCAAAGAAAACTACTGCCACTATTAAATCATCTTGCGCCGCTTACTCAAATAATTGTTGCCTCACATAGTCCATCCCTCGCTAAAAGTAATTCAAATTACCTTTCAAAGCTTATTCTCCACGAGGTTGAATAAATTATGAACTATGATATTGAAGAACTATTTACAACTGCCATTATGGTTGATAAACCAATGATTATTGTTGAAGGTAGTGATGATATAAAAGTATTTGAGAATTTAGTAGAACAAATAAATAGAGAATATGACGTTTATGCTATTGAAAATATTAACAATTACTCAGAAGGATGTGCTCAGGTCATAAGAGCTATTGAAGATTTACAATTAAAAATCAATGAAAACGATCGGAATGAAAAATATATACTTGGGATTATAGACGCTGATGTAAGACGATTTAGAAACTCTATACCAAAATTGAAAGGTTTATTTGTCTTAAGGTATTATTCTTTTGAAAGTCATTTTATTTCAAGGTCTAATTTAAAAATACTCGTAGGAGAAATAACCAACAATGGCAATAAAGCTATTTCAAAAGAAGTTCTCGATTATTGTGAATCAGATTTGGAACATAAATTGAAAGAGCTCTATTATTATTCATTAGAAGCACTAAAAAATGCATTAATCAAAAACTATAATTCTGTCATAGGTTACAGCGATAGTCCGGGGCTTTTGTATAGCGGGCATCATTGGACCAAAATAAAAAAGATAAAAAGAAATCTTGATTATTTTGCTAAAAAATATTCACTGCAGTATAATCTAAAAACTTTAAAAAGAATTTCTAAGGGCAAGTGGCTAGTATTTTATTATTCGTCTTCAGTATTCAGCAGATTAAAAACCCTTAAAGATGCTTGCAAAGACAATAAAATTCCACAATGTCAATTTTGCAAAAAAAGTAACCACAATAAATGCCTGCGTAAACTGAATAGTAGCTATAATGTTGATTTCATCCAGATGAAACTGCTAAATCATTATGATAAGAGTGAATTGAAGTATGTTTATGATCGTTTGCTTTTATTAAACAATATGAATTAATTGCCTCACAAGCCAATCAAGCGGACGCCGTTAGAACACACAACCAAATTGGAGTTGAAATGGACAAAAAAGAACATCTGAAATCTATTGAAGAATTAAAATAAGGTTACACAAGCCGACAGGAGGATAAAATACTTACACGAAGCCCCACAAAGAAGCACGAAGAGCCACGAAGATTAATTCCTCAGTGTAACTTCGTGAATCCTTTAGAACGTTCGACGTTCTCCGTGTCCCTTCGTGCCTGCACGCCGTAGTGCTGATTTGAGCATGTTTCGGCACGCAGGCGTGCAATAATTTAACACGGCATCGACTGAAATTAAAGCCATTAAAATTGTAACTTTTTTGTGATTTTTCTCGAATTTTTGTATTATTCAATAGTCCGATTTTGAAATTTTAACCTATGCAGAATTAATAGTCCTATGATCAACAAATTAACTTGCATCAAAATATGTAATAGCCGATTTGAAGCCGAGATGATAAAAAATTATCTCGCAATTTATGAAATTGATTCAATCATCTCTTCTGACGATTTAGGCCGCGTAATTACAGGGAACTATTCCTACCAAGGGGTAAAATTATTTGTTAATGAGGATGATTCAAAAAAAGCGAGCGAAATATTGGAAAGCGATGATTTTAAAATCGACTCATCTTCATCAACCGAATGATAGATTCAAAATGTCAACTCAATTGATATTAATTTCAAAATTTGATATAATAAAACAGATTTTCAGATAATTTTTATTACTTCCATGGAAAACAAAAATATTATAGATTTAACGAGTGAAGAAATAAAGAATTTTTGTGAAAAATATCATATCAAAAATCTCTCGATTTTTGGCTCATTAATTCATGAGGATTCGAGTGCCGATAGCGACATCGATATTCTCGTTGAATTTCTACCGGGATTTACACCGGGCTTTTCTTTTGTACGCATACAGGAAGAGCTTTCAGAAATGCTTCATCGTAAAGTCGATTTGCACACAAAGGAAAGTTTAAGCAAATATTTCCGTGACGCAGTCGTTAAAGAAGCACAAATCATTTATGCCAAGCACTAAGAGCGATTTAATTAGAATCCGACACATGCTGGATGCTGCACTCAAAGCACTACACTTCACCAAAGGGAAAAATAAAATTGATCACGAAACAGATGAACTTCTTGTTCTTGCTTTAGTGCGTTTAATAGAAATTATCGGTGAGGCAGCTAATAAAGTTACTGCCGAGTTCAAAGAACGTTTTCCAAATATTCCTTGGAAAGAAATAATCGGAACCCGAAATCGTCTTATCCACGGTTACGAAGATGTTAACTTGAATATCCTCTGGCAAATCGTTAGTGTTGACTTAATAAATCTATCGCAAGACCTCCAAAAAATTATTGAGCAAGAAACAACAAACGAACAATTAAGATTAATTTGAAGGTTCCTCCCTAAATAAATTCAGTATATAAAATTTTTATGACCTCAAAAAATACAGTTGAGGAATTCCTCTCTCAAAAGAAATTGGCTGTTGTTGGTGTTTCACACACAGGGAAAAAGTTTTCAAATATTGTTTATAAAGAACTGAAATCAAAAGGTTTTCAGGTTTTTCCCGTTAACCCGAAAAAGTTGACGGTGTGCTGGTGATTACCAAACCGGTGGAGACTGAAAAAGTTGTGCGAGAAGCTTCAAGTCTAGGAATCAAAAACATCTGGTTACAACAAGGCGCTGAGTCGGAAGAGGCGATACGCTTCTGCAATGAAAACGGAATGAATGTAGTCCACAGCGAATGTATTCTCATGTTCGCTGAACCGGCGTCATTTTTCCACAGCGCCCACCGCTGGGTGTGGGGAGGGTTCGGCAAATTACCGAAATAGATTCGACAGAAATATTAGCCACGAATAACACGAATTGACACTAATAAACACTAATTGTAATTCACCCTTTCTTTTCTTATTATTTTATCAATTACTTGCTTACATTCTATCATCAATAAATAAAGGTTTGGTCTATGTTGAAACATTTACTTCTTTTATTATCTGTTCTTTTGATTCTAACGAACACATCCTCATTCGCTCAGGAACGAAACTTACCCTTCTATCCGAACGGAACTTACAATACTAATATTCCCACACCTGAATCTTTTTTAGGGTTTCCAATTGGAAGTAAACCAACCCGATACGACGCAATTGTTAATTACTTAAAAATACTCGATGGAAAATCGAACGAGGTTCAACTTATAGAATTTGGTAAAACTTATGAGGGTCGCTCGCTTTACCATCTCATCATAACTTCAGAAAATAATTTTAAGAAATTAACTGAAATCCAAAATTCAATTTCGAAACTCGCAGACCCGAGAAAAATTTCATCCGATAAAGAAGTTCAGACGCTCATCGAAACGACACCCGCAATTGCCTGGATGGCTTACGGAATACACGGCGACGAGCTTTCGAGTCCCGATGCCGCAGTGCAGTTAGCATATCAACTTGCAGCAGGAACAGATGAAACCACAATCAAACTAAAAAATGAATTGGTAATTTTAATTGACCCGATGGAAAACCCGGATGGACGTGAACGTTATTTAGCACAAATGCAGCAATGGCAGGGCGAAGTTATAAATTCGGATGCACAGGCAATTCAGCATACAGGAGTTTGGCCCTGGGGACGGGGCAACCATTATTTGTTCGACATGAACCGCGATTGGTTTTTGCTTGTGCATCCCGAAAGCCGCGCACGTGTGCAAACAATTCTGAAATGGAATCCGCAGCTTCTCGTCGATGCGCATGAGATGGGTTCATACGACACATATCTCTTCTCGCCCGCAGGTCCTCCGTTCAATCCGAATATGAATGAATTCAATTTCAAGTGGCGTAACACCTTCGCGAAAGATCAAGCTAAAGCTTTTGATAAATATGGTTGGAATTATTACACACGCGAATGGAATGATGAATGGTATCCCGGTTACGGCAGCGGTTGGTCGCTTTACATCGGTGCAATCGGAATTTTGTACGAGCAGGCACAAACAGACGGATCGATAGTTAAACGCCCCGACGGTACAATTCTAACATTTCACAAAGCTGTCCACCAACAATTTGTAAGCTCGTTTGCAAACCTCGCAACTGCCGCGTCTAACCGAAAGAATTTACTCAGTGAATTTTATGAATCTCGAAAAAAAGATCTTAACATTAAAAAGGGAGAACCATACAGTTACGTTTTCATCCCCGATAAAAACAGGACTCGTTTAAATAACCTAATCGAAAAACTGATGATGCAAAACATTGAAGTTAATGTTGCTGACAAAGATATTGAAGTTGGGAATTTGTTTGGATATTGGAATACGAAACCTGTAAAAAAGATATTGCCTAAAGGAACATACATAATAAATCTTGACCAACCGATGGGGCGACTTGCAAAAACGATTTTGGAATTCGACCCTCGGATGGATACCGAAACTCTCGAAAGAGAAAGAAAAAAATTGGAGAAAAACAAACAATCGGAGATGTATGATGTTATGGCTTGGTCGCTGCCGATTGCTTATGGAGTTGAAAGTTATTGGACTGATAAAAAGATAACCGGTTCGTTAACTCAAATTAAAAGTTTACCAACAAAAACGGGAGCAGTCATAAATCCCAAACCGACTTATGGATATATATTTGAGTATTACGACGATTCGGCAGTTGATGCGTTGGCAAGTTTACTGGAAAAGGGATATAAAGTCCGTTCAGCGAAAGAAACTTTTGAGATTGAAGGTAAATCGTTTTCAAGAGGCACTATTTTATTGCGGCTGATTGAAAATCCGGCTTCGCTTACAGATGAAATTCAAAATATTGCAAAGACAACCGGCATCACTATTTACGGTGTGAATACAGCACTCAGCACGAAAGGGTCCGATTTAGGAGGTAACGATTTTGTGTTATTAGAATATCCGCGAACCGCTTTAGTTACGGGCGGGCAAATTAGCACAGGAAGCTTTTCAACACTGTGGCATCTTTTGGATTACAGATTAAAGCAGCGCATAAGTATCATTACAGCCGAAGGTCTCGCTAATTATGATTTGAGAAAATATAATGTGCTGATTTTTCCTTCATCAAACAGTCCGCAAACTTATAATCAAATACTTGGTAAAGACGGAATAAGTAAAATTAAAAAATGGATTGAGAACGGCGGCACTTTAATCGGAATCGGGAACGCCGCAGCATTCCTCGCGGATACTTCTTCGGGAATGAGCAAAGTTCGACTACAACACCAAGCTTTGAATGAACTTAGTTTGTACGATGAAGCCAATGCAGCAGAAATAAAATACGAAAATATTAAACTCGACAGTTTAAAAATTTGGGGTGATACAGAAATCGAAAAGAAGCAGGAAGATAAAAAAGTTCCCGATATAAAAAACCTCGAACGACAGGATGAGTTTTTGCGTTTGTTTATGCCCCGCGGCGCAATAATGTCGGTTGATTTGGATGAAGAACATTGGCTTACATTCGGATTAGGAAAGAAGACTTCGGCAATTATGTTCACATCTAATGCCTTTTTATCGAGAAGTCCGGTACAAACCCCCGCTCGGTTTTCAGATAATAAAAACCTTAGGATATCGGGACTGCTGTGGCCCGAAGCGAAAGAACGCTGGCAAAAAACAGCATACATTACACGCGAATCGATGGGCAGCGGGCAGATAATTTTGTTTGCCGGAGAGCCGAATTTTAGAGGATATTTCCATAGCACAGAAAGATTATTTCTGAACAGCCTATTTTTAGGACCGGGTTGGGGAACTTCGAGAACTGTTGAGTGGTGATTGGAAGTAAATCTTTTTTTTTGTTAGTTTATTATCGGGTAATTCAAAAAATCATTTAAAGGTCTATCTTTGTTAAAAATTTATTTAGAAAATCTGCAACACACTATTAACAAAGGTGATGCACGTGAAGAAAGTTTCTATAAGCATCTTGAAAAACTTCTTTTAGATTTTGCTGTTGCTAATAAAATCAAGAACGTTGATATTACCATCCTTCCAAAAAAGACAGATGCAGGAAATCCCGATTTCAGAGTTTGGGACGGGAAAAATCATATCACCGGCTACATCGAAGCAAAAGAACCATCCGTCGAAAACCTTGACTACATCGAGGACACAGGACAGCTTCAACGTTATCTGAACACTTTTCCAAATATTATTCTCACAAATTTTTATGAGTTCCGGCTCTACCGCGATGGTGAACTAATAGCAAAAACCTCCATCGGCAGGTCTAAAATAGCTCGGAAACTTCAAACAGCACCCCCAGCCGAGAATGAAAAAGAGTTGAACGATTTACTGAATCTTTTCTTTTCTTTTTCTTTACCGAAAATTAACAACGCTAAAACATTAGCAGTCGAGTTAGCAAAAAGAACTCGTTTTCTAAAAGATGAAGTAGTTAGTATCGAGTTAGAAGAAGAAGAAAAAACCGGCAGAAAAGCGATACTCGGTTTTTATGATGCTTTTAAAAAGTATTTAATCGGCACTCTAACGAAAGAACAATTCGCCGACCTGTATTCGCAAACACTTACCTACGGACTTTTTGCAGCCCGTACGCGGGCAAACAGCGACTTCAATCGTGAGCTGGCTTTCAAATTTATTCCAAATACAATCGGAATATTGAAAGATGTTTTTCGTTTTATCTCTTTGGGCGAACCCCCAAAATCTTTGCAGATAATAATAGAAGATATAACCGAAGTATTGAAAGTAACAGACGTAAAAAAAATACTGCACGATTATTACACCGAAGGAAAAGGGAAAGACCCAATTATTCATTTTTACGAAACCTTTCTTACGGCGTACGATCCTTCAATCAGAGAGAAACGGGGAGTTTATTATACACCGGAACCGGTAGTGGGTTACATAGTACGCTCAATTAATCAAATACTTAAAACCCATTTTGAACTTTACGATGGTTTGGCAAACGAGAATGTTACGCTACTGGATCCTTCGGGGGGGACATTAACTTTTCCGGCTGAGGCAATTAAAATTGCGGTTGAAGAATATAGTTCAAGGTATGGCGAAGGCGGTGTGGATATTCAATTATTAAGGGGACAAATCCTGCAAAACTTTTATGCGTTTGAATTGATGATGGCGCCTTATGCAATCGGACATTTAAAGATGGGCTTTTTATTTGAAGAGCTCGGCTATCCGTTAAAAGATGATGAACGATTTAAACTCTACCTCACAAATACTCTTGAGACTGAAGACCTTGAACAGATTAGCATACCCGGTCTAAGTTCTTTGAGTGAAGAAAGCCATCTTGCCGCCGAAGTGAAAAATAAGCAACCAGTGCTGGTAATTGTGGGAAACCCACCCTACAGCGGAATTTCTTCTAACATAAACGACTGGACTGAAAAATTACTAAAGGAAGACCTTGACGGTGCGCAGAGTTATTATAAAGTGGATGATGAACCTCTTGGCGAAAAAAAACTTTGGCTGCAAGACGATTATGTGAAGTTTCTACGCTTTGCTCAGTGGAAAATCCATAAAGCCGGGTTTGGAATAGTCGGGATGATTACAAATCACAGCTATCTCGATAACCCGACATTCCGCGGAATGCGTCAAAGCCTGATGAATACTTTCGATGAGATTTATATTCTCGACCTTCACGGCAACAGCTTAAAAAAGGAAACCACACCAGAAGGGGGCAAAGATGAAAACGTTTTTGATATACGCCAGGGTGTTGCTATTGCATTGTTCATTAAGAAGAAGTTAATAGTGGAAGAGGCAATATCAACACGCGCACCCGAAATTGTTCGCGGAATTATTCCGTTAAAAACTCCGGCAAAAGTTTTTCATTCAGAGCTTTATGGTTTAAGGGAAGAAAAATATAAATGGCTAAGTAAACATACGCTGAAGGCAAAACTTTATAACAGATTAAAACCCGGTTCTCCTTGGTATTTCTTCATTCCGCGCGATACGGATAAGATTGAAGGTTACCTTGAATGGGATAAGATTAATGAAATTTTTCCGGTAAACGTTACCGGTATTGTTACCGCACGGGATTCTTTTGTTATCGGTTTTGAAAAAAAGGAAGTTGAGAATAGAATTAGACAATTCCGAAATCTTTCCGTAAGCGATGAGATAATTGAAAAAACCTTCAAGCTGAAAGACACAAGAGGTTGGAAGCTAAAACAGGCAAGAATTGATTTGTCGAAGGATAATGATTGGGATACGTACTGGCAAAAGATTCTATACAGACCTTTCGATGTTAGAGATATTTATTATACTCCTAAAATGGTTGATTGGGGAAGACCTGAATATATGGATCAGATGTTGAAAGAAAACATTTCATTATGTTTCATGCGTCAGTTCTCTGGTAATATGCCGTACACGCATTTTCTAGTTTCAGAACATATGGTTGATAACAGAACTTTTTTTAGCAGCAAAGGAATTATCCAACAAGCTCCGCTTTATCTTTATCCCAAATTAATAGAACCGAAGAAAAAAGCATTTATGCAGTTCATGATTTTTGAACCGGAAGCTCAATACAAACCACACAAACAGCCAAACATTTCAGAAGAAATATTTGCAAAGTTGAAAAAAGCATACCGCAAAGAACCCAAGCCGGAAGACTTATTCTATTATGTTTACGGAATATTATACAGCAATAAATACAGAGAGAAATACGCCGAGTTTTTGAAAATCGATTTTCCCCGCGTTCCGTTTACAAAAAATTATAAATTATTCAAACAGATTGCCCAACTTGGCGAGAAACTTGCCGCACTTCATTTATTGAAAAGTAAAATTTTAGATAAGGCAACCATCGGTTATCGAGGCAAAGGCAGCAATAGAATTGATTTTGTGAAATACAACGAAGATGAAAACAGAATTTATATCAACGCTGAAAATTATATCGGCGGCATTAATGCTGATCTCTGGAATTATCAGATAGGTGGTTATCAAGTTTTAGGTAAGTTTTTAAAAGACCGGAAAGGCAGAACTATGGATGATCCAAAGTTTTACGGAAAAATTGTAATGGCAATTGCTAAAACGATCGAACTTCAAAAACAGATCGATAAAATTTATAACAAAGTGGAAAATAGCGTCATACGATAGATGATACACCGCGATTACATAATGCGAATGATAGAACAACTGAATAAAGTTCTTGCTAAAATTTTATTCAACAAGGAATTGAAGCAATACGACGATGCCATTTTAGAAATTCAGAAATCGGGCGAAAAATTTCTCGGCTTTAATTGGAAAATGATAGATCAGTTAAGCGATGCTGATATTATTTCGTTGTTGAAAATCGGGGGTGAATTAAACGTTGGCAAAACTATTGTAACAGCTTCGTTGCTTAAAGAAGAAGCTGAAATTTTAGAACTGCTTGGCAAAGAAGACGAGAGTTGGAGAGCTTATCTTAAATCATTCAGTTTATATGTTGAAATTCTTATGGTAGAAACGACGGACGACATTAAAAACAAAGCAAAGGATGTGCTGCAAAAAATCGAAGGATATGATTTGCCCGATAATATTGAGGAAAAGCGGGATTGGTTTATTGGCAAAACTTAAAAGTAAATGATGGAAAACCAGTATTAGAAATATTATGACCGATTTAGTCTGTATAAAAAAATATAATAACCGTTTAGATGCTGAGATGGCAAAAAATTATCTTGAAGTATTTGAGATCGAAGCAACTATAAATGTGGATGATGCGGGTGGCGCCTACCCTTTTCCACTAAGCGGAGGAGTGAAATTAAAAGTCAGAAAAGAGGATGCCCAAAAAGCAATTGAGGTTTTAGAATCGAGTTATAATACTGATGATGTGGACATTGAGTAATTCCCATAGATTTTATGTTTGAAAAAAGTAACTTCCATTATATTATTCTAAATAAGCCGTATGGCGTTCTTTGCCAATTTTCGGATAAAGAAGGCAGACCAACACTCTCCAACTTAGGAAAATTTCCGAAGGATGTTTATCCTGTCGGGCGGTTAGATTACGACAGCGAGGGTTTGGTTCTTCTGACAAACGACAACGAGTTAAAACACAGATTGCTCGAGCCGAAATTCAAAACGCCGAAAACTTACCTCGCTCAAGTTGAAAGAATACCCGATGAGAACGCACTCGATAAACTGAGAAACGGAATATTAATAGAAGGTAAAAGGACGCTGCCTGCAAAAGTGAAACTTCTTAAAGAAGAACCCGCTCTCCCTCCCCGCTCAGTTCCAATTCGGTTTAGAAAAAATGTTCCAACCGCTTGGCTTGAAATTACAATTTACGAAGGTCGCAACAGGCAAGTCCGAAAAATGACTGCCGCTGTTGGTCATCCGACGTTGAGATTGGTTAGAATTAAAATTGGAAAGATTGAAATGAAAAATCTACAACAGGGAGAATATAAAAATTTAAATATCGCCACTGTATTTTAATTATGGATGTTCGATTTAGGATTTAGGATTTAGGATTTCGAGTTTAGGGTTTCGGATTTTCACTGATTTCAATTCGCCGCAATCCCACTCCATCCCTCCAATAATCCATTACTCCCCGCCTGAACGCTGAAGGCGGGCAGGCATCACTCCAATAATCCAATCAACAACGGTCTATAGTTTATTGCTAATCATTCTTATAACACTTCTGAACATAATCAGCAACCATCCGGTCGGAACTGTATTCAGAAATTAAAGTTTGCATTGAGTTGCGGATGCGTTTAATCCAGGCACGCGGTATTCCGTGTTCATCTCGGTTGTAAAACTCAGGCACCATCTCGTTTTCTAATATATGAAGTAATGAATTCGAGTCGGCAATATCTTGCTCTTCCTCATTCGAGTAATTTTTTTCGTCACCGATTAACCAGCCGTTGTTTCCGTTGTAACCTTCTACCCACCAACCATCGGAAGTGCTAAAATGCAAGCCGCCGTGGATAGTAACTTTCATTCCGCTTGTTCCGCTTGCCTCTAAAGGACGGCGTGGAGTATTCAACCATACGTCAGCACCGGAGACCAAAGAACGTGCAACGTTGATGTCATAGTTTTCTACAAATATAACTCTGCCTGCGAATCTTGGATCTCGTGTAAACTGAATGATGCGCTGAATGAAACGTTTCCCGTCATCATCGCGCGGGTGAGCTTTCCCGGCAAAAACGATCTGAACCGGCATCTGAGGATGCGAAATTATTGGAATAAGTTTCTCTAGATTTTTGAAAAACAAAGGCGCACGTTTGTAAGTAGCGAATCGGCGGGCAAACCCGATTGTAAGAATATCGGGCGACAGAATGTTATCCAAAACTGAAGTTGTAAATCTTCCGGGATTCGTTGCTGCAATCCTGGTTCGAGCAAACTCAACCAACTCGCGTCTCAATGTGGATCGTAATGCCCAAATTTCCTCGTCAGAAGCTATTTCATGATTTGTAAATTTCTCCCAGTATTTTTTATCTAAAATCTTTTCAGTCCAATCGAAACCAAGTCGTTTATTCCAGAACTCGTGTGCGCGTAAATTTGCCCAACCGGGTGTATGAATTCCGTTCGTTACATGAATGATCGGAACCTTGACTTCCTCCAATTTTGGATAAAGCTGTTTCCACATTTTTCGGCTGACTTTCCCGTGCAATTCGCTTACGGCATTTGTTATTCGGGATAATTTCAAGGCGAGAACAGTCATACAAAAGGTTTCTTCAGAATTTTTCTCGTCAACCCTTCCGTAAGCCATCAGTTGATTTATGGTAAGTTTTAATTTTTGTGCAAACGTCGAAAGCTGAAACTCGATTAAGCTTTGTGGAAACCTGTCGTGCCCGGCAGGAACCGGCGTATGCGTTGTGAACACACACTGTTTTTTCACGATTTCTTCTGCCTCTTTAATTTGAACGCCGCGGGCGATTTTTTCACGCAACAATTCGAATGTTAAAAATGCGGAATGCCCTTCGTTCATGTGAAAGATTTGCGGATGGATACCCAATGCACGTAGTATTCTTACGCCGCCAACACCCAGAATAAATTCCTGCATTATTCTTGTGGAAACATCGCCGCCGTAAACTCTACCGGTGAGTTCTCTGAAGTGCAGTTCGTTATCGGGATGGTTGCTATCGAGTAAAATTATTTCCACCCTGCCAACTCTCAAACGCCACGCTTGCAGCTTGACAGTGCTGTGCCCTATTGTTACGGATGTTTCAATCGGCGTTCCGTATTCATCTACTAAAAGACGTATCGGAACTTCACTGTGATCGACAGGAGGATATTCTTCCTGCTGCCAGCCGTCGTCCGAAATTTTTTGTTTGAAATAACCGAGCCGGTAAAACAAACTAACTCCGACAAACGAGATACCCAGATCGCTCGCCGATTTGGCAAAATCGCCTGCTAAAATTCCGAGACCGCCTGAGTAAATTGGTAAACACTCGTGCAAGCCAAACTCCGCTGAAAAATAAGCAACCGGTTTTTCCAACAGATGCGGCGCATTCCGGACGCACCAGGTGTTAGTGTTGTGAATGTATTCCGAATATTCATCCAATATATTTTTTACACGTTGGGCAAAATGCGGATCGCCGAAGCGTGCTCGTAATTCATTATCAGAAACACGTTTTAAAACTGCCACTGCGCTATGATTGCTCTGTTCCCAAACAAGGGGAGATAATTCTTGGAACAAAGCGCCGGCTTCGGGATTCCAAGTCCACCATAAATTGTAAGCCAAAGCTTTTAACTGTCTGACAAGTGATTCACGAACCGCAGGAATAAATTCTTGATTATTTATTTTTTCTTTCATGTTAATTTAAGGTGTTCCTACTTCAGATAATAGAGTAGCGGATTCGGATAGATACGGCATTCTTCTGCTATGCGTGTACCGTTAATTTTTCCTTCATCACGAATCTGATACAACCTCGGTACAATTTTATCGCGGAGTTCGATGGGTGTCATCGGATTCAGATAAATTCCGGTTCCGCCTTCAAAACCTGCCGGTACATTTATTCTCCACTTGATTAATACATGCCATGGCATTTTGTAAACAGAATCGACAGGTGTGTAGTACCATTCTTCGTTGCACGATATACCACTTCCCATCGCAACATGAAACGTATGAACAAGATTACTGACACCGCGAATTTCCGCATCCGTGTGTTCGTAGGGCCTTCCGGCATGCGATTTTGAATAAATCTCTATCGTAGGAAATCTGTGTCCGATTCCGACAAAAGCAATAGCGTAATCGTTTTCAGCGATTATCAAATTAAATCGGGCTGCAAAATTTACGGAGAGATCGTTATATACATTCGGGTCTTCGCGTAGCATTTTGTTTTGCCGTTGAATCGAAGAACCCCACTCGTCAAGAGCTACAAGTTGTTTGTGAAGATGATCCATCGAGGCGCCAGCCGGTCTCAGCCAATTCTGAAACACACTTATGTATCTTGCATACCGGTTATTGTCGATGATATCTTTCATCGCATCGATCGTGAATTTAAAATATTGATAGTGGTCCTCAGGACTCATCATTCCGGATGAGAAGAATTGCGAGTCCCATTCGGCATCCGGTTGAAAATGCGACCGTGCAATAACTATCTCGTGCGAACCTCCAAAAAAAGCATCTGCCATAGCAAGTTTATCGTATGCGTGCATTTTTTTAATTTGTTCTTCAGTTTTTCCTGTCTGTTTTAATTTGAAATCTAATAAGCCCTCGATATGCATTATACCTTTTGGAGTTGAAAGATATTCGTCTCGCCATTTTTTTCTTTCTTCAGGAATCCTGTAACTATAGTTTTTCCGCCAGTAATCGAGTGTAACTATTTCGAACAAATTCGTGATTCTTCTGAATTCAGCCGTGGTTTCAGAATAGTTTTCAGCAAGTAAATATTTCAAGGTTTTGTAACCAGTCTCCGTTTTTATTAACCTTGCTTTTTCCGGCGGTGTATCAAAATATTTATCCGGACAGAAACTGCAGTAGTCGCGATGAGTTGCTGATTCCAACGGCTTTGCTGTCGATGGTATCTCGTTACTAATTGGTTTCGCGCTCCTGCCTGGAACTGCCCAAACTTCTGTTTCAGTAAATGGATTTATCTGTTTAACAGTCCCATCGGGCATTATATTGTAATATAAATTGTATTGCATAGGTTTACTTTCCCATCGCCCAATTTAACATTTTATCGACTTTATTGATGTTTTCAGCTTCAGCGTAATATCTGATTAACGGTTCAGTTCCGGAAGGACGCACTAACATCCATCCGTTTTCAATATAATACTTAAATCCATCTATGGTTTCAATTCGACGTACCGGAACTCCTGCAACTTCTTTCAGCGATGGTTTGAAACGTTTCATTATTTGAATTTTTTCTTTTTGAGTTATATGATGGTCGACTCTTTTATAAAATCGTTTTCCGTATTCGGCTTCTAATTCTTTTATCAATTCGCTTAACGATTTTTTACGTTTGATAATTATTTCGGCTATCAGCAAGCCAAGGTAAATTCCATCTCGCTCGGGAATATGCCCCTGAACACCGAGTCCGCCGCTCTCTTCACCACCGATGATAATTTTTCGTTCGTTCATCAATTGGCATATATATTTGAATCCGACTGGTGTCGTGTGCAATTTGATGCCGTATTTTTCACACTGCTGCTCAACGATATCGGTAACAGTAAACGAACGCGCAACTTCACCACGCAAACCTTTTTCTTCAACCAAGTATTTTAAGAGAAGCGAAAAAACTCTGTGCGGGTCAACATAATTTCCTTTGTCATCGACTATGCCAATCCTGTCGGCATCACCGTCGGTGGCAATACCGATATCAAATTTCCCTGACTTCACTTTCAGCATCAACTCTTTTAAATTCGATTCAATAGGTTCGGGATTCGTTCCAGCGAACGAAGGATTAAACTCACCGTGAATCTGAACTCCATTCGGAAGAAGTTGTGTCAGTACATCCATACCGGCACCATACATTGCATCGTGCATTATTCTGATACCGGAATCTTTAATCATCTTAATATCAAATTTTTTCTTGATATCATCCAAATACATTTTGGTCATATCTATGTATTCGATTTTTCCTTCTGCAGCCAAAGTGGACAACGATTTTTTAAGAGCGATTTCTATTTTTAGAATTTGTGCAAGCTGCTCTTCAACTTTATCTATTGTTTCAGGAAATGCAGGACCGCCGAACTCACCTTTAATTTTATAACCGCTGTAGCGTGGTGGGTTATGACTTGCGGTGATAACGATACCGGCAGCAGCATTTAACTTTTTCGTTAAAAGAGAAATCATCGGTGTTGATGAAATTTTATCCGACAATTTTACCCGAATACCGGAGTTTGCTAAAACAACTGCTACCCTCTCGGCAAATTCTTTTCCAAGAAACCGTCCGTCGTATCCAACAACAATACCGTTACCGATTTTTTTATGCCGCTTATAATGCAGCGCAGTTGCCAGAGTTACTTTTTCTAAATTCTCGAATGTAAAATCCTGTGCAATAACACCGCGCCAGCCATCTGTTCCAAATTTTATCGTCATCTTAATCCTTAAATATTTCGATTACAACTTTTTGTACAGGAAAATTTTATTTATCTCCGAACTCATCCCCCCACCCCCTTCTCTTCGCAAGAGAAGGGGGAATTGGATTAAATTATGCGGGGTTGAGTTCGATTTTCCTTATTATCATACAACCTCTTTAGCTTACGCTCTTATTTTCCAATATTAAAAGCAGCCATACCCGCATAAACTGCGGTTGTGTCTAATTCTTCTTCAATTCTAATCAGTTGATTGTATTTTGCAACTCTATCGGTTCTGCTTGTCGATCCGGTTTTTATTTGTCCGGCGTTCGTGGCAACCGCAATATCGGCAATCGTTGTATCCTCAGTTTCGCCTGACCGGTGGCTGATGATCGAAGTGTAGCTTGCACGTTTTGCCATCTCAATACAGTTCAACGTTTCGGTTAGCGTTCCGATTTGATTTACTTTGATAAGTATCGAATTGGCAATTCCTTCATCTATACCACGCGATAATCTTGCGGTGTTGGTAACAAACAAATCGTCGCCGACTATCTGAATTTTATCGCCGAGAGCTTCTGTCATAATTTTCCAACCTTTCCAATCGTCTTCAGCCATTCCGTCTTCAATCGAAATGATCGGATATTGCTTCACCCACTTCTCATAGAACTTGACCATCTGCTCAGCCGATTTAGCCGACTTATCCGATTTGTAGAAAACATATTTTCCTTTTTGATACATCTCGCTCGATGCAACATCGAGTGCAAGATAGATATCTTTGCCGGCTTTGTATTTTGCTTTCTCGATAGCTTCCAAAATTACTTCGATAGCTTCATCATTCGATTTTAAATTTGGTGCAAATCCTCCTTCGTCCCCGACCGATGTGTTGTAACCTTTCTTGCTCAAAACAGATTTCAACGAGTGGAAAACTTCAGTTCCCATTCGCAATGCCTCTGCAAACGATTCAGCTTCAACAGGTACAATCATGAATTCCTGTATATCAACATTATTGTCGGCGTGTTTGCCGCCGTTCAAAATATTCATCAGCGGAACGGGCAATACACGAGCATTTACTCCACCAATGTATCTGTAAAGCGGAATATCCAGCGCACTTGCTGCAGCTTTTGCAACTGCAAGCGATACACCTAATATTGCATTAGCTCCAAGTTTACTTTTGTTGTCGGTATTATCTAAATTAATCAGCATCTCATCGATACCGACCTGATCGAGTGAATCGAATCCGATGATTTCATCAGCAATTGTTTCGTTGACATTCTCAACTGCTTTTAAAACACCTTTTCCGTTATAACGCGTCTTACCCGCCTGCCCTCCTGGTACTGAGGATGCGGGCAGGTCGCCATCGCGTAATTCAACTGCTTCGTGTTCACCTGTCGATGCACCACTTGGAACTGCCGCTCTTCCTAAAACGCCGTTTTCTAACATTACATCGACTTCAATTGTCGGATTGCCGCGTGAATCTAATATTTCTCTTGCAAAAACATCTACTATTGTTGTCATTTTTATCTCCAAATTTTTAATGAATCTCCTCGCCGCGAGCAGCGAGGTATCTGTTAACAAATTTTATTTTATTCGCCTCAAGAGGCGGGGAACCTGCCCGTCCGGCAGGCGGGTTAACCCTCGTCCGCCTTTGGCGGATTAAAAGTGTGTTAAATTAAAGCAATTTCCTTGATAAATGCAAAAACTTGTATTTTGAATTTAATCTGTTTAATTTTACAATAACAAAAAACGAGAGTATTATGAAATTCTTAAAAATTTCTGGTGCTAACGGGATTTTAAATTATATACATAACAGATAAAAAAACAAATTGCTAAATTTAAACTGACTAATGAAGAACCTGCAATCGTATCAACTTGAAACGTTATACGTTTCTTGATTTATTATTCAATGGTACGAAACACTTTGAATGCTTTACACAAGGTACTATTGAAGGAAATGCGACATACGAGTGTAAAAACTTTGATTTGATAACATTCAGAGATTATAATATTACTAAAGTGGTTGATGATAACGGAGTGGAAAAGGAGCTTGAATGCAACGAAAGGTATTATGTTCCAAGTAAAATAACTTGTTATTTTAAAAATAGATAAAAATGCGTGAACGCACAACACCATACCATCAACCGCCGACCCGCAATCAAAAAAAATATTATCTTTAAATTGAGAAATGGAAAACAACCACATAGACATAAAAAACAAACTTGATGAAGGATTGACTTTTAAAATTTCACGATTTAAAGAGCAAATAAAAAAAACAAAACCGCACAAGCATGATGAATATTACGAATTAATATTTTTAAGTGAAGGTGAAGGTTTTCATTGCATAGAATCGGAAAAATATATGATTTCAGCGCCTGAATTTTATTTTTTAAAACCAGGACAACTTCATTTTTGGCAATTCACTTCAATTCCTAAAGGATTTGTTATTTTATTTAAAGTCTCTGAATTTGATGCGGTAAAAGAAAATAAATTATATGAGTTGTTCAGAAAATTAATAGATACAACAAGACTAAAACTGCAACCAGACGGATACCCTGAAAATATCTTGAATGAAATTCACAACGAATTTAAACTCAATACAAAATATTCAACAGAAATAATTCATGGTTTATTAAAGGCGTTATTTGGGAGATTATTACGAACAAATGAATGCAATCCGCATAAATCGGAAATGCCTCAAACAATTTACGATAAATTTCAAACGCTTTTAGTTAAGGAATGTCCCCGACTCCACAAAGTAAATGAATTTGCCAACCTATTAAATATTACACCTCAAAACCTGAATTCAATTTGTCGGAAAAAGTCGGGAAAAAGTGCAAGTGAAATAATCACCTCTCAAATCCTGCTTGAAGCCAAAAGGTATATACTTTATACTGACAACACAATAAATGAAATTGCCTATATTCTTTCCTTCACAGATGCCTCTAACTTTGTAAAGTTCTTTAAAAAAGGCGAAGGTATAACACCGATTCAATTCAGGGCTAAACATTTTCATTAATACCATATTTTCATTATTTCCTACCACTATTTTTAATCTAATTCTGCTATATTTATATCTCATTAATATTGAGCATTATGGAAATCGTAATTATTTGTTTGGCGGCTTTTTTAACTGCCGTTCTCACATTCTTTTCGGGGTTTGGTCTTGGAACCATATTAGCCCCTGTATTTGCAATCTTTTTTCCGATAGACATTGCAATAGCTTTAACAGGTGTTGTGCATTTTTCAAACAACCTTTTTAAAATTGCTTTGGTTGGCAAAAACACTGATAAAGCGGTCTTGTTAAGATTTGGTATTCCAGCAATATTAGCATCCTTCTTAGGAGCATGGCTTTTACTGAAAATAACTGTTTTACCCTCTATTCTTCAATATCAAATGTGGGGCAAAGATTTTGAGATTACACCAGTAAAACTGATTATAGCGCTTTTATTAATTATTTTCTCGATCCTTGAGATTACACCATCGTTTCAAAAAGTACAATTTGGCAGGGATAAACTTGTTTTGGGTGGTGTTTTGAGTGGTTTCTTTGGCGGCTTATCAGGTATTCAGGGAGCAATACGAAGTGCATTCCTGATTAAAAGCGGCTTATCGAAAGAAGCCTATATCGCAACAGGCGTGGTAATTGCCTGTTTAGTTGACTTTACCCGACTTTCAGTTTATGCTTCAAGGTTTACTGCATCAAACCTACACGAGAACCTTACATTACTTATTTCAGCAACATTAGCAGCAATTGCGGGGGCGTTTATTGGCAGTAAACTACTTAAAAAAGTAACCTTGAAAAGCATTCAACTATTAATTGCGATGATGCTTATTTTGATTTCAATTGCTTTGGGCTTAGGATTAATTTAAAAACTCTTGATTAATGAAAAAACTTAATATCTTATTGCAAAAATGGTATTTCCCAGTTTCTCTGAAGTATGTTTCACTAATTGTTTACATCTTACTAATTGTAACAGGTTTAATGGCATACTCAACCGATGCTGCATTTCTTAAACAATTGCGGAACACTAATTTAGGAAACTTGATTGTTTGGTCATATTGGTGGCCTGCAATAATTATTCTTGCCATTTTCTTTGGTCGTATATGGTGTATGATCTGTCCGGTTGAAGTGATTACAACTTTTTTTGCTAAAATCGGTTTAAAACGGAAACAGCCAGCATGGTTGTTATCAGGTTGGGCAATAACTATTTTCTACATTGTTATTCTTTTTGTCGGAATTCAGGGCTTTGCCATACATCGTAATCCTTTTTTCATGTCATTTTATCTTTTAGTTATTGTAGGCGTTTCAATCCTTATCGGCAGCATTTATGAAAAGAACTCCTTTTGTCGTTATGTATGTCCTGTTGGTTATTTATTGGGCTTGTATTCAAGACTTTCCTTTTTTGGTTGGCGGGTAAAAGATAAAAATGTTTGTGATAGTTGTAAAGATAAGTCATGCATTCATAAAAAGTATCAATACAATTTAAACTATAAGAGTTGTGGAGTTGACTTATATCCTGCCAGTATTGACGATAATGCTGATTGTATTTTGTGTGCCGGGTGCTTAAAGACATGCAGCAAATATCAGTCGGAGCCTAACAATGAAAGACCAAACCCACAACTTACATACATTGGTTTTGCCAACGATTTATTTTGGCTGAAACCTTTAATTATGGCAGAAATGGTTTTTGTTTTAGTTGTTTCGGGGTATGTGCTTTCCCAGATTTGGACGGAGTGGAGCGTTACCGAAAAATACCTTGAGTATTTGCCAGACATGATAATTAAACCTTTATCATTAAGCAATAAATTATTAATTGGGGTTATTGAGGGATCTATTATTTTTGCGATAATTCCTCTGATTCTATGGCTTTTACCGTTTGTGATTTCGAGATTAACTGGAGCAACAATAAAAATCAAGGATTACTTTCTCAATTATGGAATTGCATTTATTCCAATAATTGCAGCAGCGCATCTTGATAAAGCTATCTTAAAATCAACATCACGAATTCCATATTTCCAGCATTTATTCGATGACATTTCAGGTGTATCAACTGCAAAAAGAATTATCGACGGAGAAATAATCTTACAACAAACTCCTATTTGGTTAAATATCCTCGTCTCAATACTTTTAACATTGGTTATACTTGGTGGTATATGGTTAAGTATTAAGGTTGTTAAACATTTGAATCAAAAACAAAGCACTGCTAATTCAGGCGTTACGAACTATCTGATTCCTGTAATTTACGGCGGTATTTTTCTGATTATGATTCTCGCTTGGCGTTGGAATTTATAACTTTACGAAAATATAATAATATGAAAATTGGAATTGTTTTAGAAACAAAAGAATACGAAAAAGCGTGGAACGCTTTTCGTTTTGCTATAACAGCAAAAAAACAAGGACACGAAGTAAAAGTGTTTTTAATGGGCGAAGCCGTTGAATGTGAAGGATTAACTCACGAAAAATACAATGTTGACGAACAATTAAAAATGTTTATTGAAATAGGTGGTGAATTATTAGCTTGTGGAACTTGTTTGAAATCAAGACAATTAAATGAATTTGATGCTTGTCCGATTTCAACAATGGTTGACTGTGTTAATTTAGTAGTTTGGGCAGACAAAACAGTAACATTTTAAGTTGCCAACGCGATTTGCAGGCACATTGCCAAAACCACACAAGCCGACGCTAAAACCAAAGCATAGTCAAAGAGCCTGTAAGCCAACCCAATAAAAAAAGAAATTTTAAAAATGCCCCACCGCACAGGGAAAGACAAAATGAAAGACAGTAAAACTGAAATACGGACAGACAGGAAACCAAAGCACGAAACGCTAACAGGCGTTTGCCTGATACTTCACACGAAATCAAAACAATAATAGTTGATTGAATCATTGAACCATTGGGTCATTGGATCAATGGTCAACGACTCTATCGACCTATGGTCTTGTAGATAGTCTTTGACTCGTAGAGATAAATGGTTCAATGGCTCAATTGAGTTTTTATTACTGATGCGAAAGTTTTAACCCTACTATTCCAATCACGATGAATGTTACTGAAATTATTCTGTAAAAAGTAGCAGCATCCTTAAACATCAATATACCAACGACGAAAGCACCCACCGCACCGATGCCAGTCCATACTGCGTAAGCAGTTCCCATCGGAATTGATTTTTGAGCAAGCCACAAGAACAAGCCGCTAAAACTCATTGATAATACTGCGACTACAATCCACAATATTTTTTTCTCAGTTACCTGCGATAATTTTAATATTCCTTCGAAGAAACCCGCCTGATATCGGCGCCTAAAGTACGCAGTTTTTTCTCAATTGCTTCATAACCCCGGTCGATGTGGTACACACGCAAAACTTCCGTCGTTCCGTCGGCTACAAGTCCGGCAAGAATCAAAGATGCCGATGCCCGCAAATCGGTTGACATTACTTTTGCACCGGTAAGTTTTTTAACTCCGCGAACCACGGCAACGTTCTCGTGTAAATCGATATTCGCTCCGAGGCGCATCAACTCAGGAACGTGTTTGAATCTGTCGTAATAAATAGTATCAGTAATTACTGACGATCCCTCCGCAAGCGCCATCAAAGCAATCCACTGGGCTTGCATATCAGTGGGAAATCCAGGATAGATTTCAGTAGTTATATCGACCGGTTTAATTCGTTTCGGAGATTTTAATTCAATAAAACCATCGCCAGTATTTATTGAACAACCAACATCCTTCAATTTTTCAATAACTGCTGTTAAATCATCGGGGTTGCACTTATTTATTTTTATATCGCCCCCTGTTAATGCCGCGGCGATTAAAAAGGTTCCGGCTTCAATTCTATCAGGAATCATTTCGACATCGGTTGGGTTAAGTTCATCTACACCTTCAATTTCTAACTTGCGTGAATCAACCCGGTTAATCTTCGCCCCCATTTTTAAAAGAAAATCGACCAATGCGGTTATCTCAGGTTCGATAGCTGCGTTTTCTATAACTGTAGTTCCCTTCGCTAATACAGCCGCCATTAAAACATTTCCGGTGGCGCCCACACTCGAAACATCGAACGAAATTTTTGTTCCGATTAGCCGCTTAGCTTTTGCAATGATATATCCTCTATCTAACTCAACTTCTGCACCTAATTTTCTCATTCCTTCGATATGCAGATTAATCGGACGAGGACCCCATGCACAACCACCGGGCATCGAAACTTTTGCATAACCGTATCGGGAAAGAAGTGGACCTAAAACATAAATCGAAGCTCGCATTTTCTTCACCAACTCGTATGGGGCTTCGTACTTGTTCACTCCCGTCGTATCAATTGTCATCCGATGCCCACGACGTTTGGTTACTACTCCTAATCCGCTGAGAAGCGATGCCATTGTTTTTATATCGCGCAAGTCGGGCATGTTGGTAAAAGCGTATTCGCCGTTTGCGAGTAATGCTGCCGGCATTAAAGCCAATGCAGCATTTTTAGCGCCGCTTATATCGACCTCGCCGTTGAGTTTATTTCCCCCTTTGATTATAAACTTATCCATATTTTAAAAATTTCGGGTTTTATATTTTGCCCGCCCGACTGAACGACCTCAGTCGTTCGCCAGCCCGACAATGCCGTTCTGGCGGGGGCGGGGATTTTTAATTTGATTTTCCTATATGTTTATCGTGCAATGCTTCAAGTTCTTTCATTAATTTATCTATTTGTTCAATTTTGTCGTTAGCGTATTTCTCGTTCGGTTTTACTTTGAGAGCTTCGGAAAACGATTTTTTTGCATCAACATATTTTTTTTCTTTAAGAAGTTTATCGCCGGTAGAAATTAATTTCTGATACTCTCTTTCGATTTCACCGGGAAGTTTTTTCATCTTCAATATACTGCCTGCATCGGCAACTACATTTTTCTTCCACGTTTCAGAATATCCGGGATGTGTGGGCTTGTTGTATTCGTTCTTCACATTTCCGTCTAAATATTTGAAGATTAAAAACTCGCCTAATTTTCTCCAACGTTCGACTGTGGTTTTTGCTTGTTCAAGTGTGTAGTCGGTTAAATAATCGCGTGCTTTTTCGGGTGAAGTTTTATAGAGTGTTTCCGCTGCTTTTTCTATTGCCGGTTGGTCGGCTAAAAATTTTCCCTCCAACTCCCGCTGAACGAGTTGAATATCTTTTATCATATCGCTGTAACGCGAGTATGCGTAATTTGCTACAAAATTGAAAACCCAGAAAGCCGATTCCCAAGTAAATTCTGTGAACGAACCCGTTCCAACAGCATAGTTATGAGGAATTTTTTTAATTCCGCAATAGATTGGGACATAAACAGTAGAATAAGAATCGTCGATACCGAACCACGTAACACCACCGATTGGATTAGGCAGCCACGATCGGGATTGAGTTACAAAAACCCAGGCGCTTTGTTGTGTGGAGATTGCACGTTCGTTCAAATATGTTTCACCTTCATGCTTCCATGTTAATGGTCTCCAGCGATATGGGCAGGCATAAGCACCGGCGCCAACATCTTTTGTCATATCAAATTCAGTCCCTTCGAAATGGTCGCGCATTAATTCCATTACATCGTGCACCGATAATTTCTTGTCCGGCTTGATCCACAATGGCATTCGTTCAAGCGATTCACCTTTGATGTATGAAATATATTTTTCCATATTTTTGTTCGTTCTTCTGAAAACCGACCAGACTCTTCCTTCACAGAATCGAATCGAGTTGTAAGCCAAAGGTGCATAGGTATCCGAAAAACTAAAATCTTTATCTTGCCCTGTAAAATATCCCTTCGCACGTGCAAACGAAATTACATCGGGTGAATAGATACAATTGTTTGGGTCGTTAAGAGGAAAGGTTGTAATGCGTGCATGATTTGCGTGAGCAGAAATATATCCGTCGGGAATTCTTTGTGCAACCCAAACGGCTCCTTTTCCGCCTTCGGCGGAGCCTTCACCTTTTCCGATAATTTCTAATATCCAAACTTCGTTGGGATCGGCAATCGACATCGATTCGCCTGAGCTGTAGTAGCCGTATTCAGCGACTAACTCGCCCATTAACTTAATTGCTTCGCGGGCAGTTTTGGCACGTTGCAGCGTTACATAAATCAATGTTCCATAATCTATGATTCCTTTTTTATCTATCAACTCATCGCGCCCTCCATAAGTAGTCTCGCTGATTGTTAGCTGGTGTTCGTTCATATTCCCGATGACTGAATAAGTTTCGCGGGCTTGCTTAATTTTTCCTAAATATTTTCCTGTATCCCACTCGTAAACATCCAACATAGTTCCTTCAGGATATTTCGCAGCGGGCCAATGATACAACTCGCCGTATAACTGGTGCGAATCGGCTGCATAAGTTATCATTGTTGACCCGTCGGTCGATGCCCCTTTCGTTACCAAAATGCTTGTGCAAGGAAATGTTTGCGTGAATAAGAATAGTAATGCGATTAAAACAAATTTTGTTTTCATATTGATACCCAAATTGTTTATAAAATTTTTGATTTAATATAATACTAACCTACTAAAATTCAAAAGCGGTGAAAAGTAACTGATGTTAGGCACAATTAATTTATGAGGAAAAATCCTAAACAAATCCCAAATTCGAATGCCCAAAATATTTAAAATTGGTGCTTTACGAATGGTTTTAAATTTTAGAGATTCGGACTTATCCTGTTTTAGGGGATGGTGCCAAAGGCGCTCATTTATAATTTTGTGTAACGTGGGTAAGTAAATAATCATCGTTTCTCCATTTCTCAAAATCAATTGCCCCACACACAACTAAATACTACTTACTACTTACTGCTGATTCTACCTACAAACTCAGCCAATAACTAACTTTCAATAATAAGATATTGGCTGGTGTGGTACGGAAAGTTTCATTCATATCGAACTTTAAATTAGTGAAGTAGTTTTCGGTTTCCCTTTCCCGGTTATGGGTCCATACCAAATAGGCAGTGCTGCCTGGAATGTATTCCCATCTTAAAACCAAATTTGTATTAAAAAATTGTTCATTAAAGTCGCGTTCTATTGTCCCTGTGTAATCAACAAAATTTTTAGTATCGACTAATTGTCTGAAATTCTTATAATATCCTTTTACAAGGAATAATTGTCCGTAAAGTTGCAGCGTCAAATCGCGAGTAAAAGTAATTGTCGTCCGCAAAGTAAAATTTACCTCATCTGTACTTCTGTCGCCAAATATGCTTACTTCTTTTTCTCCTATTAAAACATTCTCCGCCCACACCTCCTGATTACGAATTTGTTTATACTCGGTACCAAGCCCAATCTCTATCCAAGTTAGCGGCATTAATTCCAATTCAAGTTCGTGAATGTGCATCCGTTTCGATTTAGTGTCGAAGCCGAAATCATAGTCGTAGCCAATGATGTAATTTTTCCGGTTATCAGTACGTATGAAAAAACCAACCATTGAAGAAACAGGTTTTTGGTATAAGCCGTTACCTCGCGTCTCACGGTCGTCGTATCTTCCCATCTCAACACTGGCAAACGAGCGCAATCGCCAGTAATTATGTAATCCACCATAACCGCTAATGCGTGCCTCGCGTGATAAATTAGGACCATCGAACGACCACCTTTCGTGTAAGAACAAGGATGTTCGCCACTCACGAAATAGTTCAGAAGGTGTATCTTCTTTGTAAGTGATTGTGCTGATTAGTCCGTAGTCTTTTGGTCTCTGAAAAAAACCAAGGTCGTTGATATTATAATTGTTCGAAGTGAAATCGAGAGCAGTATTCCATAACCAATGGTCGCCGGCAATTTTCCCGAAATTAAATCTGCCCGCCGAGCCATCTATCCGTCTTTCGTTTTTAATTCCGTGCGAACCTGCAAAAAATCCATCGACACTGTAATTGTTATCGAACAAGCGAAGATTCCAATCTAATCCGCTTGAAAAAACCGGAGATCGCTGGCGTTTGGCAACCGAAGTCATAATCAGGCCGATGTTTGAATTTTCAAATACATCCTGTTTCAAACGGACGATATTAAAATATGCAAGGGGTTCAATTATATGTTTTGTACTTTCCCCTGCTGAGTCAACTACGGTTGCATATTCTTGTTTTGTAACGGCTTGCAACAAACCAACCGACAGACCGTCGGAAGTTTTTCCGCTTAATTTTGCAGCACCGAGAATAGTAACATTTTGTGGAAGATGTTTTATGTAACCATCGGAAGGAACCATTACTTCTCTCGATGAAATTGCGCGACCGATTCGGCGTGAATAAAATAAATCATCCCCGCAGCAAGCTGCGGGGTATTAAGAGCTTAGAACAAAGAGAGTTGCCCATGATGTAAGCACTTGTATTCTGTTTCCCGTCCTTGTTCCTTCAGATATTGTTGGATCGTCTCTTCGTTGCCTTTCTG
>CAMTWO010000014.1:0-118541 GCA_947085405.1 uncultured Ignavibacteriota bacterium | reverse complement strand
TGTCGAAAGAGTTTTTCAATATATTAAGACTCAAGATGATCACCACCGGAAGATAGTTTTTGCTGAAGAATTTCATAAATTTATAGAAGCTTATGGATTGAAGTACATCAAAGAAGATTAGTGCCTAAACTCAGTTGACTCAGCTTAAACCGTTGAAACGGTTGGGTATAACATTACTGAGTTTCATAACACCTGACTGAAGTCAGGTGTTAATTCTAAACTGATAGGTTAACACCTATCTGAAGATAGGTGTTAATCTGGCGATGATGATATAACATATTGTCACCTCGATTTATCGATGTGAAAAAAGCATTAACACCTCACTTCAGTGAGGTGATTGTAAAAGTAGAAAAACAAAGCTAAACTGTTTTAACAGTTTTATAAGAAGCAAACTATGAACACACAACAACTACTACAAGAATCTGAACGCTCGCGGAAAGCGCTGTTAAGCATTTTAGAAGATCAAAAGCGCACCGAAGTAAATCTCCGCAAGAGCGAAGCATACAACCGCCTCCTCTTCAACTCATCACCTATCGGCTTGGTGCTTTGCAAAATGGACGGCTCGCTCGTCGATGTGAATCCTGCATACGCTAATCTTTTAGGCCGGACAGTCGAAGAGACTTTAAAGCTTTCCTATTGGGACATCACACCGAAAAAATACGCAGACCAAGAGAAGCAGCAGCTAAAATCGTTGGATGAAACCGGCAAGTACGGACCTTATGAAAAAGAATACATACACAAGGACGGGCATCTTGTTCCTGTTCGGCTTCATGGCTTGATCTTTGAGCAGGAAGGTGAGCGTTTCATCTGGTCGAGTGTGGAAGATATCGCCGAGCGAAAGCTGGCGGAGGAACGAGAAACACGGCTCGGACACATACTCGACGAATCGTTAAATGAAATCTATATCTTCGATGCTACAACGCTTAAGTTCATTGAGGTTAATCGTAGTGCTCGTGCTAACCTTGGATACTCGATTGATGAACTTCGAAAGATGACTCCACTCGACCTCAAACCTGAATTCACACTACAATCTTTCAATGAATTGGTTTCTCCGCTTCGAACAGGCGAACAGGAACTGATTGTATTCGAGACGATTCATCGCCGAAAAAATGGTTCTGACTATCAGGTCGAAGTACATTTACAGTGTTCCACTTATGAAGCAAAATCAGTTTTTATCGCTATAATCCTTGACATCACCGAGCGGAAGCGGGCAGAAGAAGAAATCAAACTCACAAACAAAGAACTCGAAACAATAAACAAAATTATCGCATCCGCAACGAGTACCTTTGACCTTAAATTGATACTTGAAAAAGTAATGGATGAAGCGCTAAACGTTGTTGGGCTTGAAGGCGGAACCATCTGCCTTATCAACCCCGACAATACTTTTGAGCTTGCAGTAGAAAAAGGAGCTACACAGGAAACAATTGATGATCTTACTAACAATAAGATCAAAGTCGGTGATTGCCTCTGCGGCAATTGCGCCAAAGAATGTAAGCCGCTAATCCTGCAAACAAAGGAAGAGGTTTTGGATTATGCTACACGCGAAGTGCTTCGAGGAGAAGATATACGCTTCCATGCCGCGTTTCCGTTTGTCGTCGAAAAAAAATGCGTTGGCGTTCTTTGCGTCTTCACTCGTACCGATAAGAAACCTTCAGAAAGAAACCTGAAGTTGTTGGAATCAATAGTAGCACAAACCGCAATCGCAATCGAGAATTCAAGGTTGTATGAGGAGGTTAAAAAACATACACTGCAACTTGAGCATATCGTTTCGGAGAGAACCGCAGAACTCCAATCAGCAAACAAAGAGCTTGAAGCATTTTCATACTCGGTCTCGCACGACTTGCGCGCTCCGCTCCGTGCGATAGATGGTTTCAGTCTTGCTCTGCTTGAAGATTATTCGGATAAACTTGATAATGAAGGTAAACATCATTTACAACGGGTTAGGAATGGCGCTACTGAAATGGCACAACTCATTGATGATTTATTGAATCTATCGCGAATATCCCGCCGCGAACTAACACGAGGAAGTGTCGATATGAGTAAAATCGTTAAATCTATAACAGACAAACTGAACTCTTCAGAACCGGACCGTAAAGCGGTGTTTAATATTGCGGATAATATTCACGCAGCGGGCGACAGTAATTTGCTTAAAATAGTTATGAAAAATCTCTTAAATAACGCATGGAAATTTACCAGCAAGAAGAAAAATGCAACAATCGAATTTGGAGTTTTGGAAACTGAAGGTAAAACAGTATATTACATCAAAGATAATGGAGTCGGTTTTGATATGAAGTATGCTGATAAGTTGTTTAGTCCATTCCAGCGGCTGCATAGAAAAGAGGATTACCCCGGCACGGGTATTGGTCTGGCAACAGTCCGACGGATAATCCTAAAACACGGCGGCAGCATCTGGGCTGAAAGCGAGTTAGGAAAAGGTGCGGCGTTTTATTTTACTGTTTAAGAAGTAGGTAGTATGGAGTAAGTAGTATGTAGAATGTAGAAAATTAAAGGATAAAGGCTTGGAGACTAAAAAAGAGTACCACGGTTTTCGGGATTTGATAGTTTATCAACTTTCTTATAAATTAGCGTTGGAAATATTTGAACTTACAAAACAGTTTCCTAAAGAAGAAAAATATTCTCTGGTCGATCAAATAAGAAGATCATCTCGATCGATACCTACGAACATTGCTGAAGCTTGGTATCATCGCAAATACTCCAAATCGTTTGTTAGTAAACTTATAGATTGTACCGGCGAAGCAGGCGAAACCGAGGTTTGGATTGATTTCTCATTCGATTTCGGTTATATAAAACAAAATCAGAAAGATTATTTTATCGACAAGTATGAAGAAGTGATAAAGATGTTGTATGGCATGATTTCTCAACCTGAAAAATTTTGCCAAACTCATTACTAAATACCCCATACTCCATACTAACTTCTACATACTAAACCAAGCTCTAACTAAGGAACAAAAACATGGAAGAAAAAACAATCCTACTAATCGAAGACAACCCGGATGATATCGATTTGACGCTGCGGGCTTTCAAAAAAAATAAAATCGTAAATAAAATAGTAATAGCGCGCGACGGCGAAGAAGCACTCGAACATCTTTTTGGAGCGAATGCAGTTAAACCGGCTCTTGTTCTTCTCGATTTAAAATTACCAAAAATCGACGGCTTGGAAGTGCTAAGGCAAATCCGTTCTAACGAAAAAACAAAACTCTATCCTGTCGTAGTACTAACTTCCTCAACAGAACAGAGCGACTTGAAAGCGGCTTACGAATTAGGCACAAACAGCTACATCAAAAAACCGGTAAGCTTTGAAGCATTCATCGAAGCAGTCCAGAAATTAGGTGTGTACTGGCTGATATTGAACGAGCCACCGGAGAGCTAAGCAAAAACAGATAAAAGTATGTAGTAAAGAGAATGTATAAAAAGAAAAAGAAAAATATGAAGAACGTAACCCAAAAAGTTGGCGAACCCATTACTCAATACTCAATACTCCATACTCAATACCGTAACCAAGACTTAAACAAGGCTATCTTATGAACAAACCAATCAAAGTTCTTATCGTAGAAGACTCCGAAGACGATGTACAGCTTCTTCTTCGCGAATTTAAAAAAGGCGGCTATAAAACTACGCACTTGCGGGTTGAGACTTCCACTGCAATGAAAAAAGCCCTTAAAGAGCAGTGGGATATAATTATTTCAGATTATAAAATGCCAAAATTTAGCGGACCCGACGCTTTAAGAGTTTTACATGCCTCAAACCTCGATATTCCCTTTATTATCGTATCAGGCAGTGTTGGCGAAGACGCAGCGGTTGAGACGCTGAAAGAAGGCGCCCACGACTTTATAACGAAAATGAATCTATCACGTTTAGTGCCGGCAATTGAACGGGAGATAGAAGAATTCAAAATACGGAAAGCTCACAAACAAGCCGAAGAGGCATTGCAACAAAGCGAACAGCGTTATCAAACGCTTGCACTAATGTCGCCCGTAGGAATCTTCCGTACCGATGCCAGCGGTTCAACAACTTATGTCAATCCGCGCTGGTGCCAAATCTCAGGTCTATCGGCACAAGATGCTTTAGGATATGGATGGCTGAAAGCTGTTCATCCCGACGACAGAGAAAAGTTAAGCGGTGGCTGGGAAAAATCGACTCACATTCATAAAGGGTCTTCAGCAGAATACCGTTTCGTTCGCTCCGACGGAACTATCGCCTGGGTAATGGGACAAGCAGTCCCGGAAAAGAATCGAAAAAATCAAATTGTTGGTTTTGTTGGGACTATTACTGATATCACTGAACGCAAGCTCGCCGAATTGGCGAGCAAGCGGACGGAGGAAGCTTTAAGAGAAAGCGAAGAAAAATTTCGTAACCTTGTAGAGAACATTAACGATGTTTTCTATAGTTCTGATGGTCAAGGCAGGTTTATTTATTGCAGTCCAAACTTCTATACATCAATGGGATATTCACTCCAAGAAATTATAGGAAATTCGTATATCCGGATCGTAGCGCCGGTTGACCGGCGAAAAGTTGTTGACCATTATCTTGAAGAAACAAAAAACGGTGTACTCGATACAAAGTTGGAGTTAAGAGTTCGTTGTAAAGATGGGAAAATAATTTGGGTAGAGCAAAATACCCGTATAGTTCGTAATACTCATGGAAACGTCGTGGAATATAGGAATGTCGTTCGTGAAATCGCCGAGCGCAAGCGGATAGAAGAAGCGTTGAGCGAGAGCGAAGAAACATTCCGGAACTTGTTCGAAGAATCTGCCGACCCGATTTTGCTGCTTAATGATACCGGATTTACTGATTGCAATCAGTCAACAGCCGCTCTTCTGGGATATGCTTCAAAGGATGAGTTTCTCAATAAACAACCGTGGGAACTTTCTCCTGAACGACAACCCGATGGAATGCTTTCAACCGAAAAAGCAAAAGTAATGATTGCAACGGCGCTGAAACATGGGTACAATCGTTTTGAATGGATCCATACAAAATCAGATGGAACGAATTTTCCCGTTGAAGTGATGTTGACATCGATTACTTTAAAAGGGAAACAACTATTTTATACCATTTGGCGCGATATCACCGAACGCAAACAAGCTGAAGAGTTGTTGAAGAAAAGCGAACAAACGCTGCGACAGTCTGAAGAACGCTACCGCTCGCTGTTCGATAGAATGATGGACGGCGTTTATCTCAGCACGCATGAAGGAAGGTTCGTGGATGTAAATCCGGCGATGGTACAAATGTTCGGATTCTCAAGCAAAGAAGAGATGCTGAATGTTGATATTAAGAAAGAATTATATTTTGCCCCGTCGGAAAGAGATAGCTTATTTATGGATACGGGTAAAGAACGTATTGAAACATTTCGAATGCGACGAAAGGACGGGTCGGAAATCTGGGTTGAAGACCACGGTTCCTATGTCCACGACGAAAAAGGAAATGTAATTTTTCATGAAGGAATATTGCGAGATGTTACAGAACGCAAGCGGACTGAAGATGAGTTAAGAAAAAAAGAAGATCGGATGCGCCTCCTTGTAGAAGGTACACCTCATTTATTTTTTTACACGCAAGACATAGAAGGAAAAACAACTTACATTTCACCATCTGTTGAAATAATCACAGGCTATCCTGCCGTTGATTGGTATAATCAAACGCATTGGTTTACTACGGATAACAAGATCAACGAATATGCAAAAGAAAGAACACACGCTCATTTGCGCGGAGAATTCACTAAAGGTTCAATCTTGCTGGAAGTTGAGCATGCGGATAAATATCCTATACTTCTTGAGATATATGAAAGCCCAATGATATTGAATGGAAAAGTTGTAGGAACCCAAGGGATAGCACACGACATCACTGAACGAAAAAAATATGAATTGGCCTTGCAAGAAAGCGAACGCAAAATATCTACTCTAATAGGAAATTTACCGGGTATGGCTTACCGCTGTATTAATGATAGAAATTGGACGATGAACTTTGTAAGCCAAGGTTGTACCGAGCTAACAGGTTATCAGCCGGAGGAATTGATTGATAATAATAAACTTTCGTTCAACGACCTTATTGATGAAAATTATCGTGAACATCTCTGGAATAAATGGCAGGAAGTGTTAAAGAATAGAGCAGTTTTTCAGGATGAATATACGATCAAAACAGCCGATGGTAAGCAAAAATGGGTGTGGGAACAGGGTTGCGGTATCTATTCTGAAACGGGGGAAGTAATTGCTCTTGAAGGATTAATAATTGATATAACCGAACGCAAACGCGCAGAAGAGTCAATGCTAAAGCTAAGAAAAGCCGTTGAATCATCCGGCGAAGTAATTTTTATGACCGACACGAATGGAATATTCACATACGTCAACCCTGAGTTTACACGTTTATACGGTTACGAAACCAACGAAGTGATCGGAAAAGCAACTCCCAGAATTCTTAAAAGCGGTATAATGAAACAGCAAGAGTATGAAGCCTTCTGGCAAACTCTTCTGAATAAACAAGTTGTAGAAATGGAACTGATTAATAAAACCAAGGATGGTAAATTAATAAATGTGGAAGTTGCGGTGAACCCGGTAACGGATGAGAAGCAAAACATTATCGGATTTTTAGCTATACAAAAAGACATCACCGAACGTAAAAAAGCCGAGGTGGCTTTAGCCGCCAATGAAGCAAGCTATCGCGGGTTGTTCAATGGCGTCGGCGAGGCGATATACGTACAAGATCACGAAGGTCGTTTTCTAGATGTCAACTCCACCGCCGAACGTATGTATGGGTATTCGCGTGAAACGCTGATCGGTAAGACGCCTTTGTTTGTGTCAGCGCCAGGTAGAAACGACCTGAATAAAGTGGGTAAAATGGTTGAGCTCGCTTTTGCCGGCGAGCCCCAGCGATTTGAGTTCTGGGGCAAGCGCGCGAATGGCGAAATTTTCCCCAAAGAAGTACGTCTGGTCCGCGGCACATACTTTGGGCAGGATGTAATCATCGCGTCAGCCGACGACATCACCGAGCGAAAGAAAGCTGAAGAGGCTCTGAAGTTACAAACCTTATATTTTACACAGTTGTTTGAAAACTCTCCTACCGGTATTGCATTCTTAGATACTAACGACCGTGTGATGAATGTGAATAACGCATTCGAAAAGATTTTCCAATATTCACTCGAAGAAATAAAAGGTAAATCTTTAACCAATCTGATTGTTCCTGAAGAATTAGTAAAAGAATCACTTTCATTTTCAACCAAAGCGATACAGGTTGGATTGGTCCGGCTATCGTCGGTCAGAAAAAGTAAAGATGGTACACGCTTAGATATGATCATCACAGGTTATCCTATCATGATTGAAGGAAAGTGTGTCGGTATTTATGCTATTTTTGCTGATGTCTCCGATATAAAGAAACTTGAAGATCAAATACGCCAAACGCAAAAGTTAGAAAGCATTGGAACACTTGCCGGCGGTATTGCCCACGATTTCAATAACATATTAGGTATTATTCTGGGATACACATCGTTGCTCGAGGATGGCGTTGCGAACCCTGCGAAAATTAAACTAAGTATGGATGCTATTACAAAAGCCGTACACAGAGGCGCTGGATTGGTTAAACAAATTCTTACATTTGCCAGAAAAACAAACATAGTAATTGAACCGGTTAATATAAACGACTCAATACAAGAGCTTGTAAAAATGCTGAACGAAACATTCCCCAAGACTATTACATTTTCAGTTAATCTTGATGGAACATTGGCAAACATCATTGCCGACCACAACCAGATACATCAGGCAATTCTTAACCTTTCTGTAAACGCCCGCGATGCAATTTTTTCCAAAACAGCAAACGGACATTATGGAAAAATTACTTTTGCAACCAAAAAAGTTTCGGGTGATGAATTAAGAAAAAAAATACCGGATGCAATTGATGATGAATATGCTTGTGTGAGTGTAACGGATAATGGCGACGGTATGGACGATGAAACAATTACACGGATTTTTGAACCATTCTTTACAACAAAAGAACAAGGTAAAGGTACAGGTTTAGGACTTGCTGTCGTTTATGGTGTGGTGAAAAGCCATCGCGGTTTTATCGATGTTCAAAGCGAATTAGGTGTTGGTACAACTTTTAATCTATACTTCCCACTTCAAGTTCAAGAAGAATTACAGGAAAAAGTGGAAGAAGAAATTCAAACACCAATATCAGGAGGGACCGAAACAATACTTTTTGTTGAAGATGAAGAAATGCTTCAGGAAGTAGTGAAAGCTCAACTTACACTGAAGGGCTATCGGGTTTTATCGGCTCTCGACGGCGAAGAAGCTATCGAAATGTATCGCAAACATCAAAATGAAATAGCAGTCGTTCTCTCCGATTTGGGCCTCCCTAAACTCGGGGGTTTCGAGGCTTTTCTTCAGATGAAAAAGGTTAATCCAAATGTACAAATTATTTTGGCAAGTGGATTCTTCGACCCTGCTCAGAAATCAGGAATGTTAGAAGCGGGTGTTGAGTATTTTGTACAAAAACCTTACAGAGCTAGCGAAATACTTACCGTAATTAGAAAATTATTAGATAAAAAATAGTAATATGAGTGTAAAAATTGAAGTTTACTTTCATCCTCTGTTGCGAGTATTTAAAAAGGAGGCTACGTTCCAATATACAGGAGGTTTGACCATCTGTGCCATAGCTCGTAAGCCCTCAAATCTAACGTAGGTAGGTAAAGTAGAAATCGCCAAATTTAATTTACAAAACTTAACCTGACCAATTTGCTAAAATTGTTGAAAATGGTTGGTGTCTGTTTACACATTGAAGCTGTAAACTATATCCAAACCCAAAACTTAAAAAAACAGCCATCCTCTAAATCCTTGACTTTCTTAAGCAATCTGCTTATATTTTTCACGATTTTAGTAATCAATATTCCTCAAAACAATGTAAAAAGAAGGTATTAACATTAATATATGCCAACAACATCAGATTTTAGAACCGGACTAACGATACGTATGGATAATGAGCTGTGGACTGTAATAGAATTTCAGCATGTAAATCCGGGTAATTGGCGGGCTTTTGTACGGACTAAATTAAAAAACTTAAAAAGCGGTAAGGTAATTGAAAATAGATGGCGGGCTGGCGAAGCCATAGACATTATTCGCATCGAAAGAAAACAATTCCAGTATCTGTATCACGATGGCTCAGGTTATATGTGTATGGACCAAGAAACCTACGATCAAATATCAGTTCCCGATGAAAATGTAGGTGAAGCTGGAAAATTTTTAAAAGACAGCGAAAATATAGAAATATTATTCAACGGTAACGATATTATTGCAGTTGAACTTCCGATTACTGTAGAATTAAAAATTGTCGAAACGGGACCGGGTCTCAAAGGCGACACAGCAACCGGGGGCACTAAACCCGCAAAAGTTGAATCGGGCGCTATGGTGAACGTTCCCTTATTCATTAACGAAAACGATTTAATAAAAGTCGATACACGGACAGGCAATTATTTAGAACGTGTAAAATCAAAATAGAAATATATTAACCATCAATGGAGAAACGATGGATTTAAATTATCTTAAAAAAATAACAAAAATATTAGCTGAGTCAAACGTTGACGAAATTGAAATCGAAGAAGAAGGATTAAAAATCCGGGTTGCCCGCCATTCGCAAAACAGCGGTATGATGGCGCCAGCTCCGCAGCAGTATGTGCAATCAATTGCCCCCGCTGTTCAGGAGAGGCAAACTTCCGTCAGCACTGCGCCGCCTCTACCACCCGCACCGGCAGTTATTGAAAAAAAATACCTCGAGATCAAGTCGCCGATAGTCGGAACTTTCTACCGCGCACCTTCACCCGATGCAGATTCGTATGTCGAAGTAGGCAAAACGATTAACAAAGGCGATGTGCTGTGCATAATCGAAGCGATGAAATTGATGAACGAAATCGAATCTGAATTCTCCGGCAAGATTGTAAAAATTATTGCTGAGAATGCACAACCGGTCGAGTATAACCAAGTCCTTTTTCTCATTGACCCATCTTAACGAACGAGAGGGCATAATTGTTTAAGAAAATTTTAATAGCTAATCGAGGAGAGATTGCTCTCCGGGTAATAAGAGTTTGCCGCGAGTTAGGAATAAGATCGGTAGCAGTTTATTCTGAAGCAGATAGAGATTCCCTGCATGTAAAATTTGCCGACGAAGCTGTGTGTATCGGCCCACCGCTCAGTAAGCAAAGTTATCTGAACATTCCCCGGATAATAGCTGCCGCCGAAATAACAGGCGCCGAGGCGATTCATCCCGGTTACGGTTTCCTTGCCGAAAATGCCTCCTTTGCCGAAATTTGCACATCATCGGGAATGAAATTCATCGGACCGAGCGCTGAAGCTATATCATCGATGGGGAACAAAGCATTAGCTAAAGAAACGATGAAAAATGCCGGCGTGCCTGTAATCCCCGGCAGCGATGGTATTGTAAAAGATGTTACCGATGCGATAGATATTGCACGAGGAATAGGTTTCCCTGTGATTATAAAAGCAGTTGCCGGCGGCGGCGGTAAAGGGATGCGAATCGTCCGCGAAGAAAACGATTTTGAAAAAAACTTTGTTATGGCATCGACCGAAGCTGAAGCTGCTTTTGGAGATGCCGGTGTTTACATCGAAAAATATATCGAGCAGCCGCATCATATCGAGATACAAGTTTTCGGCGACCAATATGGAAATGCAATCCATCTTAACGAACGGGATTGTTCAATTCAACGTCGTCATCAAAAATTAGTTGAAGAATCGCCATCCCCATTTATTAACGACGAGTTGCGGCAAAAAATGGGTGCTGCTGCTATCAAAGGGGCGCTGAGCGTAAATTATGAAGGCGCCGGTACAGTCGAATTTCTCGTCGATAAATACCATAATTATTATTTTATGGAAATGAATACACGCATACAGGTCGAGCATCCTGTTACTGAAGAAATAACAGGCAGAGATTTAATCAAGATGCAAATACGAGTTGCTGCGGGGGCAAAATTAGATAAGAAACTAATTAAACCAAGCGGGCATGCAATCGAGTGCCGTATAAATGCCGAAGACCCGGAACATAACTTCAGACCTTCGCCCGGAGAAATAAAAAGTTTTCATCTGCCCGGTGGATTTGGCGTCCGTGTAGATACTCATTGTTATGCAGGATACAGAGTACCGCCTAATTATGATTCGTTGATTGCCAAACTTGTAGTGTATGGTTCATCGCGCGAAAGCGCCATCAATAAAATGGCAGCCGCATTAGAAGAATTTACTATTGAAGGAATACACACAACAATTCCTTTCCACAAAAAAGTAATGCAGCATCCTCTTTTTAGAGAAGGGAAGTTTGATACCTCTTTTATCGAAAATACTGAATTCAATACAAAATAAAATTTAAGGACAATACTCAAATGATATTTCCAGAAAATTTAAAGTACACTAAAGATCACGAATGGCTTTCACTCGAAGGCGACACCGGAACAATCGGCGTTACTGATTATGCACAAGGCGAATTAGGCGATGTAGTATTCGTCGAGTTACCAACAGTCGGTAAAGAAGTAAAAGTCGGTGATATCTTCGGAACTATCGAAGCTGTTAAAGCAGTATCCGATTTGTTCTCACCGTTAACAGGTGTAGTCGTAGAAGTTAATAGTGAATTAGAATCGCAGCCCGAATTAGTTAATTCAGAACCTTATAAAGGTGGTTGGATGGTAAAAATCAAATTATCAAATTCAACCGAAGTTGCAACTTTGCTCGATAGCGAAAGCTATAGAGCACTTGTGGGGCACTAATTTTTTTGTACGTGAAGAGTAAGAAGAAAATAAGTAGTAAGTAGTAATTAGTAGGTAGTAGAATTATGGTTTTTCGTTGACGAAACCAATAAACTACAACCAGCAACTAATTAACTAAAACCAATAACTATTTTTTAAACTTAATTATTGGCCTAAAAACTAAAATCATAAATCCTAAATCCTAAATTATAAATGTCATACATACCAAGCACCGACACTGATCGGCAAGAGATGCTAAAAGCAATTGGAGTTGCAAGTTTTGAAGAATTATTGAAAGCAGTTCCAACTGAAATTCGAATGAAGGGGAAAATAAATATTCCTCAAAAATTATCTGAATTTGAAGTTATAAACGAACTTCGAAATTTAGAGTCGATGAATAAATCGTCGGATAAAATAGTATCTTTTTTAGGTGGAGGTTCATACGATCATTTTATACCCTCTGCGATAGCCGCTATTACAAGTCGATCTGAATTTTATACAGCTTACACTCCCTATCAGGCCGAAGTAAGTCAGGGAACGCTGCAAGCGATTTATGAATATCAAACTATGGTATGCCGGCTTACCGGGATGGATGTTGCAAACGCTTCGATGTATGATGGAGGTTCAGCATTAGGCGAGGCGGCGCTGCTTGCGGTAAACCACACGGGACGTAATGAAATAATAATAGCCGGTAAAATTCATCCTCATTATCTGAAAATTATACGAACATACTGCGAAGGGCAAGATATAGTAATTAACGAAGTTGTATCGAGTCGTGGATCAGTTCTTCCGGATAAATTAAAAACCCATATTTCGGAAAAAACTGCTGCGGTAATTGTTCAACACCCGAATTTTTATGGCTGCTTTGAAGATGTTGACGAGATCGGCAACCTGACGCATGCGGGAGGTGCTTTATACATCGTGTCTGTCGATCCGATTTCACTCGGTATATTAACTCCGCCAGGTGAATACGGTGCCGACATTGTAGTAGGCGAAGGTCAGGTTTTTGGATGTCCGCAAAATTTCGGTGGACCTTATTTAGGCATTTTTGCTGCAAAGGAATTTTTACTGCGTAAAATGCCCGGCAGAATTTCAGGAATCACAGTTGACACCGACGGACAACGTGGATTCGTGTTAACTGTTCAAACACGTGAACAGCATATACGACGTGAGAAAGCAACGTCGAACATCTGCACAAATCAGGGACTGATGATGTTGACTGCTACAATTTATTTGGCGCTTTTAGGAAAAAGCGGAATTCAAGAAGTAGCAAATCTTTGTTTGCAGAAAGCCCAGTATTTAGCTTCTGCCATCGTAGAGATTCCCGGTTTTCGGTTGAGGTTTAATGGACCTATTTTCCGTGAATTTGTAGTCGATACACCAAAACCTGCTGCTGAAATTATTAAGTTATTATCTGATAAAGGAATTTTGCCCGGTCTCGACTTAAAACAATTCGACTCAAAAGATACCGGTCTTTTGATAGCAGTTACTGAAAAAAGGACAAAGGGAGAGATGGATTTGTTTGTAAGTGAATTGAAAAAGTTAAACTGAAATGCTTTAATTTATATTCGAGAAAGTGTTATTATTTATATCAAAGAGGTGAAAGATGATTAAAAAGGAAATATTAATCTATGAGATTGAACATATTCCTGAGCAGTTTCTTGACGAGGTGATAGATTTTATTCAATTTCTAAAGACAAAGATAATCAAAGAACGTATAGAAACTGCAATCGCGAGTGAGACCTCACTCAAAAAAGATTGGTTGCAACCTAAAGAGGATGAAGCTTGGAAAGATTTGTAAAAGGCGACGTCGTTGTTGTTCCTTTTCCTTTTTCTGATTTAACTCAAGCCAAAAGACGCCCTGCCTTGGTTCTGTCGGTTTTGGAAGGTGATGACTTGATCCTTTGTCAGATAACCAGCCAAACTATCAGAGACAACTATGCAATTTTGCTTGAAGATGATGACTTTGAAATAGGAGGGCTTAAACAAGTAAGTAATGTCAGACCTAATCGTATTTTTACAGCAGACAGTGAGATTGTGTTATATAAAGTTGGTCAGCTCAATGTGAATAAATTGAATTTGATTATTGAAAAAGTAATTGAGATTATTAGAAGATAATAAACACAACTTCTGTTAATCCCGCCATTCCGCCAGAAAGATGGTCGAAGACTCTTCGCCGAAGGCGAATCGTCGAGCGGACAGGTGTCGGCGGGATAAACTACGAACGCAAAGCCCGCAGTAATATTTTAATTCGATGCCTGCCCTTATTCATCTCAAGCATATTTGTTTATAACTTGATGTTAGGTCGGTCTACGACTCTATCGAGTCGACCTACGGTCTCGTAGAGAAGACTCGTAGAGATTTCAACTCCGACTTACTTACCAAGTCAGTTTTTTGTTTTTTACAAATCCTTCCTTATATTCTATCAAATTAAAATCGAGGGAAAATATGCTTTCGCAAGTTCTCAGCAGTGCAACCTATGGGATTAATGCACACATAGTGCAGGTCGAAACTAATCTCGAAAAAGGGTTACAAAGTTTCGTCGTTGTTGGTTTACCCGACAATGCGGTTAAAGAGAGTCGAGAACGAGTAATAGCAGCAATTAAAAATTCAAACATCCAACTTCCTCATTTACGCATCACCGTTAATTTAGCTCCCGCCGATATTAAGAAGGAAGGATCGTCCTACGACTTACCCATAGCAATTGGAATACTAACTGCAACCGAGAATATCAAATCGGAACTCTTAAAAGATTTTATAATTTTAGGTGAACTTGCCCTCGATGGAACACTGCGACCGGTTCATGGCATTTTGCCAATTGCCGTAGAAGCTAAAAAAAATAATTTGAGAGGGATGATACTTCCAAAAGAAAACGCCAAAGAAGCGGCAATGGTCGAAGGTATCGAAGTCTATCCTATGACGAGTTTGAGTGAAACTGTAGATTTTTTGAATGGAGAATACGAGTTGTTAAAACCATTCAAGATTGATATGGATGAAGTGTTTGCTCAGGAGAAGCAATACACGATTGATTTTGCCGATGTAAAAGGTCAGGAAAATGTAAAGCGAGCTTTGGAAGTTGCTGCTGCGGGTGCTCACAATATAATTATGATTGGTCCCCCCGGTTCAGGAAAAACAATGTTGGCAAAACGACTTCCGACAATTTTACCACCTATGACATTTGAGGAAGCAATCGAGACAACGAAGATACATTCCGTAGCAGGAGTGTTGCCGCCGAACTCGGCGCTCGTTGCAACGCGCCCTTATCGTTCGCCGCATCATACAATATCCGATAGTGCGCTCGTTGGTGGTGGAACAATTCCGCGTCCGGGCGAAATATCGCTTGCTCATCACGGCGTGCTGTTCCTCGATGAACTGCCTGAATTTGCGCGTAATGTATTGGAAGTCCTACGGCAGCCATTGGAAGATGGAAGGATAACTGTTAGTCGCTCAAAGATGACGCTTGAGTTTCCCGCTAATTTTATGCTCGTTTGTTCTATGAATCCATGTCCGTGCGGCTATTACACCGACCCGGCGAAAGAATGCACTTGCTCGCAAATGCAGATTCAAAAGTATATGGCAAAAATATCCGGTCCGCTGCTCGATAGAATTGATTTACATATCGAAGTGCCTGCAGTTAAGTATAAGGACTTGTCCAGCAAAACTTCGGGCGAGTCATCCGCGAAAGTCCGGGATCGGGTTATTGAGGCACGTAAAATTCAGATGAAACGTTTTGCGGGACGCAAAGGTATGTATGCAAATTCCGATATGCAGTCGAAAGATATAAAAGAGTTTTGCCAAATCAATTCGGATGGTGAAGAGCTTTTAAAAATGGCGATTACAAAGTTAGGGTTATCCGCGCGTGCTTATGATAGAATATTAAAAGTTTCCCGCACAATTGCCGACCTTGCAGGTTCAGAAAACATTAGACCGGAACACATTAGCGAGGCAATTCAATACCGAACACTCGATAGGAATTTGTGGATGTGAAATAATAGTGGAATAGTGGAAGTAACAATAGAACACAGATGAACGCTGATGAAACGGATTATCACAGATAACAATCCGTGTATATCCGTTGAATCCGCGTATTTCCGTGTTCTATTATTTTATTCCTGTATTCCACAAGCCCCAATTACCAATCTAAACTATAAATCAAAAATCTAAACTCAAAAATCTAAAATACCAACTCTCTCTTGCTCCTCTCAATCCCTTTTTATATATTTAAAAAGAATAACAATGGATAAATCAATGTTCACAAATATTTCGCATATCGGCATTGCTGTAAATAATTTAAAAGAATCGGTTGATAATTTTAAAAAATTTTTTAATCAGGAAGAAGTTCACTTCGAAACTGTCGAAGAGCAAAAAGTAAATCTTGCTTTTTTAGATGTATCGGGAGTTCACATCGAATTATTAGAGCCGACATCAGCTGATTCTCCAATCTCAAAATTTCTTGAGAAACGCGGAGAAGGTATTCACCATCTCTCTTTTGAAGTTGATGATATTGAGAAAGAGCTTTCACGTCTGAAGCAAGAGGGAGTCCGGTTGATAGATGAAAAACCGAAAGTCGGCGCCGGTGGAAAGTTAATTGCCTTTATCCATCCCAAATCTGCAAACGGAGTTTTAATTGAATTGAGCCAAAAAAAATAATATTTGAGAATGTTAAAAATATTCTTTATAATTTGTCTGTATATTTGAAAAGGAAAAAAATAATGAATAATATGCCTTTATTTTACATTAATTTTATCGATTTTATAATAGATAAAAATAAAAAATCTAAAAAGAAAAAGACGCCCAAATTCGGTAGTCACAAAAAATATTTTATTACTTCATCTGACTTTGATGAACCATTAAAAGATTTTGAGGAATACATGAAATGAATATTTTATTAGATACTCACTGTTTTATTTGGTTTGTAAATGGAGATAAAACATTAGGTTCAAATTCTAAACATCTGATAGAAAGTTCGGCTAATGTCAGAAAAGATGACAATTGTCAGCCACGATTCTGCCTTTGACCTTTATAGAGTAAAAAGAATTTGGTGAAGCAATATTTATGATGGATGAAGAACCCAAGTTAATTTTTAAAATCGCCCCACAGTTCATCTCCCTCCCAGAAAAACTTTCCAACCTGCCTGATAAACCGGGGATATATCAGTTTAAAAACGATGAAGGCAAAATATTATATGTGGGTAAAGCTAAAAACTTACGCAGCAGGGTAAGGCAGTATTTTCACAAATCGCGAAGTTTAGATATCAAAACCGAATCGATGATATCGAAAGCCGCCGATGTAGAAATTATTGTAACTGATTCTGAAGTCGAGGCATTAATTCTCGAAGCTACTCTCATAAAAAAATTCAAACCCCGTTATAATATTTTTTTGAAGGACGATAAAAGTTTTCCATACGTTGTTATAACGAACGAGCCATTCCCTCGTGTTTTTGTTACCCGCCGAATTATTCACGATGGTTCTAAATATTTCGGACCGTTTACCGATGCGAAAAATATGCGCGCATCTTTAAAAATGATACGCGATGTGTTCAAAGTTCGTTCCTGCAATTATCATATCAATGACGATACTATCCGCAAAAAGAAAATACGTGTATGCCTCGATTATCACATAAAAAAATGCGAGGGACCCTGCGAAGGACTTGTAACTCGGCAGCAATACACTGCAATGATTGACGAAGTAGCACAGGTATTACGCGGAAAAACATCCGGCTTAATATCCAATCTTGAAAAACAAATGCTTGCCGAAGCTGAAGCTATGAATTTTGAAGGCGCTGCTGCAGTTCGGGATAAAATTCGTGGTTTGAGAAATTACAGTGATCGCCAAAAAATTATTGATACCGACTTACTCGACAGGGATATTTTATCGGTGGCTGTTGAAGAGGATGACGCTTGCGGAGTTGTTTTTAAAATCAGGGATGGGAAATTAATAGGCAGACAGCATTTATACATGAGCGGTGTTGCAGATAAACCTGAAGCTGAAATAATATCGCAGTTCCTACGAAATTATTATTTGGAAGCAGATTATTATCCAAAAGAAATATTTCTTCCATGTAAAATTGAAGAAACAGAAACAATAGAACAATGGCTTTCAGAAAAACGGCAATCAAAAGTTTCAATCATCGTTCCTAAAATTGGCGACAAAGCCAAACTTGTTACAATGTGTCAGGCGAATGCCAAATATCTTCTCGATGATTTAAAAATTCAAAAGTTGAAACGAGGAGAGAAAATTCCGAAAATATTAGAACTCCTTCAAAAAGATTTACGCTTGCCAAAATTACCCCACAGGATCGAATGTTTCGATATTTCGAATATTCAAGGAGCAGATTCAGCAGCATCGCTTGTGGTATTTGAAAACGGAAAACCGAAAAAGAGCGAGTATAAACGATTTAAAATTAAGACAGTTACAGGTCCTGACGATTTTGCAAGTATGCGCGAAGTTGTGCAACGGCGGTATTCCCGATTGATCGAGGAGGGAGAAAAACTTCCCGATTTAATTATGGTAGATGGTGGCAAAGGGCAGCTATCGAGCGCAGTAGAGGTTATTAAGAAATTCGAAATAAGAAATTCGAAATTCGAAAATATTCCTGTTATAGGTTTGGCGAAGAAATTAGAGGAGATATATTTTCCGAATTTATCTGAACCGCAATCGATACTCAAAACCTCAGTGAGCTTGAAACTCCTTCAGCGAATCCGGGATGAGGCGCACCGGTTTGCCGTAGCGTATCACAGAAAATTAAGAACGAAAAGAACATTACAGACCGAATTGGATTTGATAAAAGGTGTCGGTAAAAAGAAAGCTAAAGAATTACTTGAGACGTTTGGTTCGGTACAAGGTGTAAAATTTGCTTCACGAGAACAGTTATCCGAAATCGTGGGTGAGAAGGTTGCAGAGAAAATAAAGGAATATTTCATAAACGAGGGTGAAGACTTAAAAAATCAGGAATATGCCGAATAGGGGAAACCCCCAAATTTTGCAAATTGGCAAATGTTGGATTATATTAAGAAGAAAAAAATAGATAGTGTGAATGCTTCAAATCAAAAACTAATATTTGATATAGAATCCTATTCGAATAGGAAATTTAATTATCCGGATGTTATTCTTGATATTTTCGATTGTTCCGTCGAGTATGGTTTGCAGTGGGAACTAAGTAATATTATTTTTACGGCGAAATTTTTACATAATGCTCTGAAATCAATCAAACGGACTGATCAACCGGAAAATAGAGATAAATTGCTGTTAGAATATCAAGCCAAGATTGAAAAGATGAAACAAGATTTGGAATTTATTTGCGGTCGTTTATCCGAAGAGAAGAGAATATTTTTTAGAACAACTTTCTTACAAAACAGTCAAGATAGTTTTGCAAATTTGCACAAATTTATTGAAGATTTAAGTTGGGTCAAAAATTACGAGATTGATAATAATACAAAAATAGGAAATTTGTTAAAGCAGAGTTAAGCATTTGTTGTATGATATTGAGAATAATAAAATATATTATAGTGCCGATAATTTTGAATTTGATTCTGATTGCCGGTTCTGTGTCGCAAGAGACGAAAGAAAGTGCTGAGTTCAAACTTGCTGTAAATTTATATAAAGACGGATTAACAGATTTGGCGCTCGACCAGTTTAAAAATTTTGTTAACTCGTATCCCGCAAGTAATCAAAGTATTGAGGCACGATTTTACATTGGCATGGCGCTATCCAAACTAAAACGTTATGAGGATGCCCGTGTGGCTTTTCAAAATTTTGCACTCACATATACCGATCATAACAAAGCGGCTGAAGCTTGGTTTAAAGTGGGCGAATCATACGTCGCTTTAGAAAATTATCGCGAAGCAGCTTTGGCATTCGAGCGAGTTCGCGTGTTCCATCCACGAAGTCCACTTGCCCCTGAAGCATTGTTATTGTCGGCAAAATATTTTCGCACTGTTTCCGATGTTGTAAATGCGCGAAAGAATTTACGCGTAATTTTGCAAGATTACGGTTCCTCCGATTTTGTACCGGCTGCACGTTTATCGCTCGCTGAGTTGTTCTTCGATGAAGGAAATATCGATTTAGCAAAGCGTGAAGTTAAAACTGTTGCAGATGGAACTTCGAAATATCGGACTGATGGAATGCTGCTATTAGGTAGAATATACCATTTGACGGGACAGTATGAAGAAGCTGATAAACTTTTTAGCAAAATATCGGTGGATTACAAAGGAACTCCTGCCGCTGGTTTAGCAAATTTAGAACTTGGTTTGTCATCCTCTAACGCCGGCGATTATAATAAAGCAGTGGAGTATTATAAAAAAACGGTGGCTGAAAAAAATATAGATAGTACTGTAAAAGAAAAAGCTTCTTTGGAAATTGGTATTGCTTATTACAAATCAAACGACTTTAAAAATTCATCGGAACAGTTTGAAAAATTTATTAAAATTTTTCCCAAGAGCGAAAAAATAAATCAAGCGTTATTTTTAAGCGGCACATCTTTTGAGGGATTAAAAAACCACAAAGCTGCAATAAACTCTTTTAATCAAGTTATAAATTCTACTTCTGATGAGTATAAACCACAAGCTTATGCTCGTGCATCTATAGCTGCTGAAATGTTAGGTAATGTTACTCTTTCGGTGGAATATTGCAAAAGATATTTGGAAAAATATCCTGATGGTGAAGGGACACAAGATGCACTGATCCGAATTGGCGATTTAGTTAAAGATCGTCTCAACGATTATGATCGGGCAATAATTTATTATGAAGAGGCGCTGCAGGCAAAACCGCATAGTTATAAATTGAGTTCGATTAAATTAAAAATAGGTGAGAGTTATTCGCAAGCCGGGAATTATGCTGCCGCATCGAGAACTTTTGAAGAAATTTTAAAAAATTACCCGTCGGATCGTGAAGCATTAGCAGCAAAAGAAAACTTAGATAGAATTTTGATTTATGAAAATAAGAATTACAAAAGCGGACTCGATAAAATTGCTAAACTACTCGGCGATTTTTTAATTGGGAAGAATCGTGCTGAACTTGCTTTTAATTTAGCTCAGGTTTACTTCGATGATCTAAAAGATTATCAATCGGCGGTAGAACAATATTCATCCGCAATTGAAGCGAAAATTACAGGAACGAACTTACCAATCGCATACTATAATCGTGCGACTGCTGCCGAGCGTGCAACGGTAAATTCCACAACTAAATCGGATTTAGCACAAAATTATTATTCTGAATTTATAAAACTTTTTCCCAACGATAAAAACTCACAGGAAGCAGCTTTCAATCTTTTGAGTTTTAAATTGAGATCGGCTAAACCTGAAGAAGCCGAAAAATTGTTGAACGAATTTATTTCAACTTCTTCAAAGTCAATTTTTATAACCGAAGTTTATAAACTTCTAATCGAACAATATCTTCAGACGAATAAACTTTCCGATGCCTTGACAGTTACTAATCTGATTATTAAGAATCGTTCAACATCTGAATCCGAAGAATATGCTATGATGCAAGCCGCTAAAATTTATTTTCAATCTGGCAAAATGGATTCGGCGATAGCATTTCTAAAAAATCAAACTGAAGAATATCCAAACGGAACTTACACCGTGAGCGGTTTGAAACTTCTTGGCGACATCTTGCTGAAGAATGGCAAACCTGAAGAAGCCGTAAAAGTTTTTAAAAAAATAGAAGAAGAATATTACTACACAGAGATTGCCCAAGAAACAATTGAACAATATGTAAAATCACTGATTGAATCTATTAAGTATGATGAAGCAATTTATTTTATAAAAAACCGGATTGAATCAGACGCGAAAAATCCGTTTGCCGAACAAATAAATTACAAATTATTTTTAGCCAAGGCATACGACCTTAAGGGTGAGCCGCAAAAAGCAATTTCTTTATATCGGGAGTACTTGTTATCAGAACCAAACGCTGAAACAAATGTTGAAGTTTATATAGCTCTCGGTAACATAATGAAAAATCAAGGAGTTACCGATGCTGCCGCAGCTTACTATAAACTTGCGGGTAAGTTAGGTTCGGTTCTGGCTAATCGCGAAATTGCCGATCTGCTTTTTCAAACTGAACGTTATTTAGAAGCTTCACAACAATATAGCGCTCTGCTTGTTTCAGCTATAAACGAGGATGATAAAAAATATTATCTATCTAAAATGATAGTATCTAAATTACGCATTGACGATTTAAAAAGTGCACAACCACTGATATTAGAATTTTCAAAAAATTATAAGAAGAGTGTTGAGAATTTAGCAGAGATGGAATTTGAAAAAGCATTGATCTATTTTCGGAAGCAAGATTATACAGCTGCGAAAAAAATATTTACAGATATTGCTGACGATTACGATGGAACGCGTTATGCGCCGCTGTCGGAATATTATTTAGGCAGGATTCTGGAACTAAATAAAAATAATACAGAGGCAATTAAGAAATATGAATCGGTTCTGAAGAAGTACTCGAACTCCGATGCAATTCCACGTGTATTCCTTGCTTTAGGTAATATAAATTTCAACGGTGAGAAATATGCTGAAGCAATAAAATATTACCAGCAAATTGTAGATAATCCCGACAAAGAGGGTGAAATTCTGAGATATGCAATGGTCAACCTGATTGAAGCCTACGAGGCAACTAAACTCAACGATGCTGCTCTGAAAATGGCGCGCAATTTTATTGAGCGTTATCCGAAGGATGCATCTATTACCGAACAGCGTATAAAGATTGGCATCTTATATACGCGCCTCGGATACTACGATCAAGCAGTGATGCATTTTCAAAACTTACTCGATGAAGCGGGCAGCGATTATGAAGCTGAAATTCGTTACAACCTCGGTGAAACATATTATTACAAAGGCGATTATCAACAAGGAATTTTAGAATTTCTAAAAGTTCCATACTTAGTTATTCAAAACAAAAAAGTCGATTGGACTGCTACGTCGTTTTATATGGCAGGACAATCATACGAGCGGATGGAAAAATACGATCAAGCTCTATCAATGTATCAGCAAATAATTGACCGCCCCGGCATTGATGCGACATTTAAAGCAGGCGCTCAAAAAGAAATAGACCGTGTAAAATCAATAATAAAAAGGGGTTCAAACTAACGTGTATGAGAAAGAGATAGACCGACTAAACAAGCTAACGCTTATCCGCACGATAGGTAGTGCTGAAAGGATATCGTTAAAAGAAGTTTTAGCTGCCGAGATACCACTTCCGTTGAGAAATATGATACGAGTGGATGTTGAGCAAAAGCTTCAGGACGAATTGCGAAACAATTTCGTGAACAGCAGGTTCGATTTTTCACATCCGGAAGTCATTAGTTTACAAAACCGGATGAATTCGATACTTGTACTCAATTATTCTTTTAACCGGCATGAATATTTGGAATTAGTTCACGATGCAATTCATTTATTACTTAATTATCTAATGAGGCCGCAATGGACTTTGCGAAGTTTCATCTTCGATAATACCACCCAAGTATCATCTGATGTAATACTTAAGGCGCTGCGAAATTTTAGCGTCTATGAATATTTAAAGGATTTGATCGTTCGCATCATTCAAGAAAAAAATATTAAGCTGATGACTATAAATGAATTTCAATCGCTGATTTGGAAATGCGATCGTGAATTCATCCGCCGCAAGGACGGTTATCAGTTAGCTCAAATAACTTTAGCTATTTATGATTTTATTAATCACGGTAATAGAGAAACTAAATCAACAGTTGCAACTAAAGGACTCATTAAATTATTTGACGATAAAGGGATGCGAAGGGTTGTGGATAGATTACAAATCGAACTGCAAAGAAATGTGAACGAAATTTCGTTTGATGAATTGTGCATATTGCTTGAAGATTTGCGGAAAACTTACGATGGATTTGAATTCGAAAACACTCTGCAAAAAATTCCTGCTGAAATACCTGTAACAGCACCACTTAAAGATTCGCCGGTTGTTAGCATCACTATAGATGAATCGGAAGCGGTCGAAAAAAACGATTCGATGTCGGATCAACCATCTGCAAAACTTCAATTACCTCCACTGGAAAAATTTTTCGATGATGAAGAACGTAAACGATTCATCAAGAAAATTTTCAGGAAAAACGAAAAAGATTTTTCAGATGCAGTTACAGATATAAACAACATGACCTCGTGGAAAGAAGCATCGAAATATGTTGATGAAATATATATTTTGAATGAGGTCGATTTGTATTCACCCGAAGCCACACGATTTACCGAAATAACCTACAACCGCTTCTTCACTAGAAAAGGAAAATAGATATGCAATTTATTGATTATGCTAAAATATTTGTCAAATCAGGACACGGCGGTAAAGGAATGGTTAGTTTCAGGAGAGAGAAATATGTACCAAAGGGCGGACCTGACGGCGGACAAGGTGGTAAGGGGGGAACTGTAATTTTACGGGCTGACCGTCATTTGAATACTCTACTCGATTTTAGATATAAAAAAAAATACGAAGCCCAAAACGGTGAGAACGGTAAAACCTCAAATAAATCTGGTAAAGATGGTGATGATATTATCGTTCGCGTACCATGCGGTACTTTGATAAAAGATGTTGACACTGGAGAAGTTCTCTTTGATATAATTGACGATAAGGAGGAAGTAATTATTGCACGCGGTGGAAAAGGTGGAAGGGGTAATAGTGAATTTGCTACACCCACAAATCAAGCTCCCCGCTATGCTGAACCTGGGAGAGAGGGTGAAGAAAAACACCTTGAGCTTGAACTTAAATTGATTGCCGATGTCGGTTTGGTAGGTTTGCCAAATGCGGGGAAATCGACTTTGATTTCGGTAATATCGGCAGCAAAACCCAAAATTGCCGATTATCCTTTTACGACGCTCGTTCCTAATCTCGGCATCGTACGCTACAAGGAATCGAAAAGTTTTGTTGTTGCGGATATGCCGGGACTGATCGAAGGAGCGCATTTGGGAAAGGGGCTTGGCATTCAATTTCTCCGTCACATCGAACGAACGCGTGTACTTGTGTATCTCATAGAATGCACGGACGAAGACCCTAAAAAGGCATTGGAAATGCTCCAGAAAGAAATCAAGTTGTTCAATAAAGATATGTTAAAAAAACCTCAGATGGTTGTTATCACTAAAACTGATTTAGCCGATGAAGCATTGATGAAAAAAATTAAAAAAATAAAGTTCTCTCCCAAGAAATTTGACTCTGTTCATTTTATTTCTGCCGCCGCAAATATAGGGATTCCCGATTTAGTAAAATCAATGTGGAAGCTTTTGAAGTGAACCGGTCGTTCATTACTTTAAAAAAAACAATCCAACTTTCAAGTTTACTTCTCTTTACACTTTTATTAGTTTCTATTTTTTCGATTTCAGTCGGAACTGTAGCTATTCCATTAAGCCAAATATTAAATTTTTTGGTTGGTGGAAAAATTGCAGAAGAATACAGCACTATCTTATTCGAGCTACGGCTGCCTAGAATTTTGCTGGCGATTATTGTGGGTGGCGGGCTTTCGGTTGCAGGTGTTGTGTTTCAGGCAATACTTAGAAATCCGTTAGCCGAACCTTTTATACTTGGTGTGTCGAGCGGAGGGACATTAGGCGCCGTGCTGGCAATAAGTTTCGGACTCGGTTTCAGCATCATAAGTGTTCCCGCTTCTGCTTTCCTCGGTTCGTTGGTTGTAATTATGGTGGTATATTTTGTTTCTGAAAAGCACGGCAGGCTTGATCCTACAACATTGCTTCTAACCGGAATAATGGTGGGTGCCTTTTTTAATGCAATGATTTTGTTGGTAATGGTTATCAGACATCAGGAGGTCCGTGGGGCTTTTTTGTGGTTGATGGGAAACCTATCATCGGCAGATATGAATTCTTTTCTGGTCGTTGCACCGGTTGTTCTTATCGCTATCGTCGTAATTTATTTAAATTCCAGAAAATATAACCTGATAGCAACTGGCGACGAGACTGCTCAATCTCTCGGAGTTGAAGTCGAAAAATTTAAACGAATTTCTTATGGCTTGGCATCACTTATTACCGGACTGGTTGTTTCATTGAGTGGAATTATAGGATTTGTTGGCTTGATTATTCCACATATTTCGCGGATGATATTTGGTGCTGACCACCGGATATTAATTCCAGTTTCGTTTCTGCTTGGTGCTATTTTACTTGTTGTTGTCGATACAATAGCACGCACGTTAATCTCTCCGGCTGAAATTCCTGTTGGGACAGTTACAGCATTTATCGGCGCCCCCATTTTTATATGGCTTTTGAAGAGAAGTCAAACGCGTTGAAAAAAAAATCCAATCCCGACCTTTCGGGACAAAATTCAAAACTTGCCCCGAGTTTTACAGGTCGTGTGATAACTGTAGGAACTCATCCCCCGACGAGGCTGACCAAAAAGTAAGCAAATTGTCATTGCGAGGAGTCCGTCAGCTGACGGACGACGAAGCAATCTCTCAATACAATTGAAAAACGACACATTGAGATTGCTTCTCCCGACTGAAGTCGGGATCGCAATGACTTTTTAGTCAACCTCAACCTCAAGAATTGAAATCAGATTCAGCAAGTCCCTCTCTTCGTAAGAGAGGGCTGCCCGCCTTTGCGAAATCGCTGAGGCAGGCGGGGATTTTCCCAAAGGGATGCCTTTGGCAAGGGTGAGTTCGGTATTATCACACTGTCTATTAATTGAAGGGTCTAAAATCCTAAATCGCGTCGTGCAAATTCTTGCATCCAGTATGGATAAATCCGAGGCGGCTTACTAATTTCATCCAATCGTTGAACTTCTGCGAGAGTCATTTCCCACTCTGTAGTTTTCAGTAAATCGGAAAGTTGTTCTTTATTTCGTGCACCAATAACTACCGAACTGACTCCCGGCTTTCGGAGTAAATAATTTATCGCTGCTTGAGTGATTGTACCGTTATGGTTTATCGCTATTCTTTCCAATTCATCTACAATATCAAATCCCTTCTCTTCATCAAACTGGAGAAACTGTTTTTCAGCGACACTGCGGCGAGCCGAATCAGGGCGTGGCTTGCCTCGGCGATACTTGCCAGTTAAAAATCCACCCGCTAACGGACTCCACGGTAAAATACCGAGACCTTGATCTAGACATAAAGGCACGAGTTCAAATTCTAATTCCCGTGCAACTAACGAGTAGTAAGATTGCAGCGTGATAAATTTTTCTAAATTATATTTTTCCGAAATCGCAAGCGCTTTCATTAATTGCCAACCGGCGTAGTTCGAACATCCGATGTAACGGACTTTTCCTTGTTGTACTAAATCATCAAGAGCGGTGAGTGATTCATCTAACGGTGTGAGGTGGTCAAAATTGTGAACCTGATAGAGATCGATGTAATCGGTTCCGAGTCGTTTTAAACTTGCATTGCATGCTTCGACAATATGATGGCGCGATAGACCGATATCGTTCGGACCTTTTCCCATTCTTCCGAAAACTTTTGTAGCAAGAATAATTTCTTTCCGTTTTTTGCCAAGTGCCTTTCCTAATATTTCTTCCGATTGTCCGTCTGAATAAATATCAGCAGTATCGAAAAAATTTATTCCCGAATCGATAGCGATGTTCACTAACTCATCAGCTTCTTGCTGCTGTGTAGTGCCGACGTTTTTCCAGTAACCCGAACCTCCGAATGTCATAGTCCCGAAACATAACTCAGAAACTTTTAAACCCGAACGACCTAATAGTCGCATATTATTATCCTTTCAATTTATTAAGAGAATTCAAAATTTGGTGTATGCCGAATCAGAACAAGTATTGCTGACTGTGGAACAATCAAATATTTTTTCGATTCGTATTCAATCTCTATTGCTTGCTCTTTGATGAAGATTGCGTAGTCGCCTTCTTCAGCTTGAAGCGGTATATATTTTACAGGGTCTTTTGGAGTTGTTGACCACGGCTCTTGATCGATAAATTGAGGATTTGGAACCGGATAGCCGGGACCAACTTTTACGATATAACCGCTTTGAACTTTTTCTTTTTCCTTTACGGTTGGTGGCAAGTATAAGCCGTGTTCGGTTTTATCTTTATCACTTTCGGCTGCGATAAGTACCTTATCGCCAATTACGATTATTTTGTTGTTTTTGAATTTCATCTTGTAAAAATATAATCAAATATTTCATAAAAATCTTTCACACACATTGCTTCCTTGATTTGGTTAAACAGGAAGACGGGTGGTTCCCAAAAAATAAATTTGAATATTGATTCCATCAAAGTTATCAAAAAGGATGTAACTGCACAACAGCACTGCCGGAAAATTAGATATTGCTGAAGGTAAGGCGTTCAAAGGCGATTGTTGGATAGTTGAATATGTTCAGAATATTTGCTATAATGAACGCAAAGATAAACAATAAGTGGCATAATGACCATGCACCGACAGTTACCTAAGTTTAGAGGAAAATTTTGGTTCGTTGGTTTTTTCGCTCTTCTTTGGCTTTTCATCAGAAGCGGCGAGAATCCCAAACGGCTTGCATACCCTTGTCAACAAGCGGCATTACCACTTGCTTTTAATTGGATACTTGCGCTGGCAACATTTTTTACTGGAAGTATTTTATTACGAAAATTTGTGAAAGCATCTCCTTTAGTTATTTTCATAAGTGGAATTCTCTGGTTCACAGTGTCGCTGCCGGGTGATTCTACAGCCGGTTTAAAAAAGGTATTTTACACACCAGTCTGGGAAGTTCCGAATCCAATCTCAAAAGTATTTGTGTTAGATTCTATCCCTGCCACTAAAGGTTCCCTTGCTGCTGGCGATGCAACAGTTCCGGATTCGTGTCTGATTGATCCCGCCATTGATACTCTTTGTTTAATGCTTCAACTGAGAGGTGTTTATCTCCACCAGACCTCAATTCATCCGGCTGGAATTGTAGGTTCAAACAATGTTGTGATAATCAAAGGAAATTTTCAATGGAGCGGTAAAGTCGGCACGAGCACTGACCGGATAAAGGGATTGATCTGGCAAATTTTGAACCATCCAGACGGGTTCACCGGCGAAATTCTCGTATGCGACAATACACAGGGATATTCGATAGACCAGGATGATAATAACTCCGAAGACCCAAACCAATCTATCGTCAATGTCGTAAATACATTCCGAGCAAAAGGTTATCCCGTATATTTACGGGATTGGAAAAATCTGAATTACGTTGACGGTCTGGAGTACAATCAGGGAGATTACAACGACTGCTATATTTATGAACCTCTGACAAAAATATCATACCCGAAGTTTCGTTCTTCATCGGGTAAGTATTTAATTTCTTTACGTTACGGTATTTGGGACTCTCTTGCAGCGAAATACGATTCGTCACGTCTGTGTCTGATTAATTTTCCAGTTCTTAAGCATCACGGTATGTCGGGTGCGACTGAAGCTGTTAAAAATTGGATTGGTGTTATGACTACAGCATGGCCAAATGAACGATATGGCGGGTGGACTTCAATGCACGACAATTATCTTTTCTCCCAGTATGCTCTCGTCTCTAGAATAATGGCTGTAACATATCCGCGGCTTTCAATAGTTGATGCTACTTGGACATCAGCATTAGGGAATGCAAATCCGGATTATGTCGTGAATACTAAAGTACTGCTTGCTTCTACTGATCCTGTTGCGGTGTCATGGTATGCTGCAAAATTCATCCTCACACCTATCGCATCGAATCCGCCTGAAACAAATCCGGATTTTCCGGGTGGAAAATACAATATAACTTTGACGAACTGGTCCAATTATTTACGCGACTCTGCAGGATTGTCCTGCACGAAAGATCCCACTAAAATTTCTGTGTATGGACGGGAAAACTTACCGGATTTACCTATACAACTTGTTTCACTGAATGCTGAGTTAAATTCTACAAGTGATGGCATTACCATTACTTGGTCCACTCTCAGTGAGACCAATAATTACGGCTTTTTTGTGGAGCGACGTATGGATAACGAAACTGAATTTACAACAGTCGCCAATAGTTTTGTTCCTGGACATGGAACAACCTTGGAGCCTAAAACTTATACCTTTATCGACACTACTATTTATTTACAAGGGACTTATCATTATCGACTAATGCAACAAGATAATGACGGACTTGTTCATTACTCATCTCACGTTACTGTGTACTTTAATCCCACCGAAGTAAAAGCGGTATATGTTACCCCATCTATCTTTAAGTTGCATCAGAATTATCCCAATCCATTTAATCCGACGACAACGATTATCTTTAGTCTTGGAAAATCCAGTTACACGACGCTGAAAGTTTATAATTTAATCGGGCAGGAGGTTGCGACATTGTTCGATGGCTATGGTGAAGTTGGCAGAATGTATGCTGTGCATTTCAACGCAGGCAACTTATCGAATGGAATGTATTACTACAAGCTTTTTAGTGGAAATGATGTTGAAGTGCGTAAGATGCTGCTGATAAAATAAAAAGTTATTAAAATTATAGTTGAATATGTTCAGAATAATTGCTATTATAAATTAGAAAATGAACTATACGTGGCGTAATGAAAATACACAGACATTTAAGTAAATCTAATAAAAAATATTGGTTTGTTGGTTTTGTCTCTCTGCTTTGGCTTCTCATCAGAAGCGGCGAAAATCCCAAACGGCTTGCATACCCCTGCCAACAAGCGGCAATACCACTCGCCTTCAATTGGATACTTGCACTGGCAACATTTTTTACCGGAAGTATCTTACTACGAAAATTTGTTAAAGTATCTCCTTTGGTTATTGTAATCAGTGGAATTATCTGGTTCACAGTATCGCTACCGGGTGATTCTACAGCAGGTTCAGCAAATGTAATTCGTCCTCCAGTCTGGGAAGTTCCCAATCCAATTTCGAAAGTATTTGTCTTGGATTCTATCCCCGCCACCAAAGGTTCACTTGCCGCTGGAAATGCTACTGTACCCGATTCGTGTTTGGTTGATCCTGCGATGGATACTCTTTGTTTAATGCTTGCTGCAAAAGGAATACCCATACATAAAACTACTGCGCATCCGAATGGAATTGTGGGTTCAAACAACGTTGTAATAATAAAGGGGAATTTTCAGTGGACTGGGAAAGTGGTTACAAGCACCGACCGCATCAAAGGTTTGATCTGGCAGATACTCAAACATCCGACAGGATTTACAGGTGAAATCATCGTAGCCGATAACACGCAGGGATATTATATCGACCAGAATGATAATAATTCGGAAGACCCAGCCCAGTCTATCGTGAACGTTGTGAGTACATTCCGAGCAAAAGGGTATCCTGTATATTTACAAGATTGGAAGAACTTAATGTATAAAGCTGGTGTCGAATACAATCAAGGAAACTACAATGATTGCTATATATATGAACCTTCTACAAAAATATCTTATCCCAAATTTCGTTCTTTATCAGGTAAATATTTAATTTCTCTCCGATATGGTATTTGGGACTCTCTTGCAGCGAGGTACGATTCGTCTCGGCTGTGTCTGATTAATTTTCCAGTTCTGAAGCATCATGGTATGTCGGGTGCAACTGAAGCTGTAAAAAATTGGATAGGTGTGATGTCAACTGAATGGCAAAATGAACGATACGGTGGATGGGAATCAATGCACTATAATTATCTTTTCAACCAGTATGCACTTGTCTCGAGAATTATGGCAGTAACGTATCCACGGCTCTCTATAGTTGATGCAGCGTGGACATCACGAGCAGGGAATACAACTCCGGATTATGTCGTGAATACTAAAGTTCTGCTCGCCTCAACTGATCCTGTCGCTGTATCGTGGTATGCAGCTAAATTTGTTCTTACTCCAGTAGCTTACAATAAATCAGAAACAAATCCTGATTTCCCGGGGGGAAAATTCAATGTAACTTTAACGCACTGGACAAATTTTTTACGCGACTCTGCGGGCCTTCCCTGCACAAAGGATTCTACTAAAATTTCTGTCTATGGGCGAAAAAACTTAAGCCTGACAACTTTGCCTGCTGTTCCCACGTTACTCTCACCCACAAACGGCGTTACAGACCAACCAAGAATTTTGAATTTAAACTGGAATGAATCCTCGTCAGCATTGTTTTACCATTTGCAGTTATCCACTGATTCACTATTCGTAAGCAGACTAATAAACGACTCAACTCTATCTGTAACGACGTATCGAGTTGAAGGATTATTACAGTCGGCTACATATTATTGGCGTGTGCGGGCAAAAAATGCTGCAGGGTCAAGTGCGTACTCACCCCACTGGAAGTTCACCACAGGGAATTCAACTATGCTCACTATTCAGGTAAATAATGGATGGAATCTTCTTTCAGTTCCGCTATCAGTTAATAATGCTTCGCTGAATGTCCTTTTTCCGAATGCAATATCAAAGGCATTTTCATACGACTCGACAAATTATAATGTGCGCGACTCGCTTAATGATGGAATCGGATATTGGATAAAATTTGGGTCTGGTTCTCCAATTGAAATAACGGGCTTGTCGAAATTATTAGACACGGTCGCAGTCAGCACGGGATGGAACATTATTGGTTCTTTATCGGTGCCTCTACCGGTTTCAGCTATTATTAGTTTACCGAGCGGTATCATAAAAAGTAAATTTTACGAATATCAAGAACAATACTTTCCGACCGATACTATTTATCCGGGAAAAGGATATTGGGTTAAAGTACAACAAGCCGGCCGACTTGTGCTTTTGTCATCGCAAGGACTTTCATCTGGCTCGATAAAAAAGTAGAACTAATAGACAAACAAAATCGTGAATGAAAATAAAAATATGCAAACGGGGCAATCCAATGCAGGGATGAGTTCCACTGAGGTTACTCAAAAATTTCATCAATGTCTTAGGCAGGTTGATGCTTCTATAAAAAATGGAAATCTTGTCAAAGCCAGAGAATTTTTAACAGAGGCAAAAGAATGGGAGCCCTTGAATCCATACCTGAAAGCTTTTGAAGAACGAATACAATATTTGGAAGATAACCCACACCTTATTAAAAAAAATAAGGTTGATGATAGCCATATCGTAAAAACCGAAAAACCTGTTCAAACGGTTCAACAGATAAACAATATCGTTGTTCCTTCTGAACAAACGATTCGTAACGAGATAGAAAACGAGTATAAAGAAAAATTCACACAGGAACTTCACAATGCTGAGCGAAATGCTGCACAAACACTCAAACAATTCGAAAAAAACAGGAACGCTGTTCTTCAATTACTCGAGCGGGAATTCGAGACAATGTTTCAAACTCAAATCGCAGATGAGAAAAAACGAATCCAGGCAGATGCTGAAGCGGTGATAGAAGCGGAAAAGAAAAAATTTCAACAAAAATATGATGCTTTGGTAGCCGAAAATAATAGGGCAATAAAAGAGATAAGAGAAGAACTTCACGGTAAAATGGAAAAATCTTTCCTCCGTCGGTTGGAACAAATATCGAGGGAGTACGACGACAAGCTTGAAATTTTGGGAATAAAAATACCGGAAACAAAAGAGGCAAGAATCGCACTCTATCACGAACAAATGCGCGAAAATTATACAGACGGACAACCTTCCGTTGAAGGTGCAAAAAAAATGATGCGGTTGAAAGAATTACTTGAACTTACTTTTGATGAACATTTCAAAATTGAATCTGACGTACGGCTTGAGTTGTATATCGCTCATGTTCAAAAGAGAATACTTGCGGGTGAAATCACTTTAAAAAATAAAAAAAAGTTAGACGATGTCCGGAAACGATTTCATATAACTGACGACCAAAAATCACAGGTCGAATCTCTCATTAAATCAAGTTTCAAAAAAAGTAAAAGCAACGGGAGTATTCTTGTGGTTGACGATGATGATATCTTGCTGCAAATACTTGAAGATACATTAAGAGAAAACGGATTCGATGTTACTACGGCTCTTGATATTGAGAGTGCATTTGAAAAACTGAATAGTAGCGCATTTGACCTGATACTATGCGATATAATGTTTCCGCAGGGGGACTTGGATGGTTTCAAGTTCTTTTCCTCGGTACAGGAAATTCCATACCTGAGAAAAACTCCTTTCATATTCATGAGTGCTTTGCAAGATGGATTAGTAATGCGTTCAGGTTTCCAACTTGGTGTGGATGATTATATAACGAAACCATTTGACCTCGATATTCTGATTGCTGTTATTAATGGAAAGATAAAACGCTATCGCTCGTTTTAATCCGCCTAATGCGAAATTGTAAATATTGGGTTGACGTTATAGAACTTGTCAAATTGGGTGCGGCATTGGCGGTAACAAGAATTCAGAATCCAATCCGGGCGTTGAGCGTGTCGAAACGCCATTTCTGGTGAGTTCAGATAACGGTTGCTTCGGCAAGCTCGGCAACCACCGGAGAGGAGGATAAAGAGTTTGCCAAAGTACCTCTACTACAAGTTCAGCAAGTACATAGTGTGCAAAATCAAAAGAGGACATTCGATTCCATATACCCTTTCCTTTTTTTCGCACTCATAGAAATTAAAAAGTGCAGTATAAAAATTTTATCCTGTTTCCTAAATCCCAAATCTAAAATCTATTATTTGCCTTTCTACCCATTTCTTCATAAATTTGTATCAAATTTAAACAATAACTAAAACTTTTTGGAGAATATCATGGCTATCAAAATTGGAATTAATGGCTTTGGAAGAATCGGCAGATTAGTTTTTCGCCGCGGCTTGGAAGTTGAAGGAATAGAATTCGTTGGCATCAACGATATTACCAATGCTAAAACACTCGCTCACCTTTTGAAATATGATTCTGTTCACGGAAAATTTAACGGAACAGTAACTCATACCGATAATTCAATAATTGTAAATGGAAAAAGTTATCCTGTGATGGCAGAGAAAGACCCTGCCGCTCTACCGTGGGCAAAATTAGGCGCCGAAATAGTAATAGAAGGAACGGGCGTATTCACAAAACGCGAGAAAATTGAATTGCATATAAAAGCGGGTGCAAAAAAAGTAATTCTCACAGCCCCCGCAAAAGATGAAATTGATGCAACTGTAGTATTGGGTGTAAACGAACACGTAATAACGGGTAAAGAAGTTATACTATCGAATGCCTCTTGCACGACTAACTGTCTTGCACCAATGGTAAAAGTATTGCACGATAATTTCAAAATCAAAAAAGGTTTGATGACGACAATTCACGCATACACAAACGATCAGCGTGTGTTGGATTTACCTCATTCAGATTTGCGTCGCGCTCGTGCAGCATCTCTGAATATTATACCAACAACTACCGGCGCTGCAAAAGCCGTAGGAAAAGTAATACCTGATTTGAAAGGAAAGCTTGACGGTTTCGCTTTACGCGTTCCGGTCCCAGATGGTTCGGTAACTGACTTCGTTGCAGAATTAGAAACAGAAGCAACAAAAGAACAGATTAACGAAGCCATGAAGAAAGCATCCGAAACCTATCTCAAAGGGATTTTAGAATACTGTACCGACGAAATTGTTTCGAGCGACATTGTCGGCAGCGAATATTCATGTATCTTCGATTCGTTATCGACTATGGTGATCGGAAATATGGTGAAAGTGGTCGGCTGGTACGACAACGAGTGGGGCTACTCATGCCGCGTTGTTGATTTGATAAAGAAGATAGCGTAATTAAGGAAATGAACATGAATAAAATGACGATTGATGATATACAGGTAAAATCGAAACGAGTTTTGATTCGTGTTGATTTCAACGTCCCGATGGAAAACGGAATGGTTACTGACGATACGAGGATTGTAGAATCTCTCCCGACTATCAAGAAAATTTTAGCCGATGGTGGTAAAGCAATTTTGATGAGCCACTTGGGCCGACCGAAGGGCAAACCCAAACCGGAGTTTTCACTTGCACCGGTTGCCAAACGTACTTCAGAACTTTTAGGTATAGGAGTAAAGTTTGCTTCTGATTGTATCGGTGAACTTGCAAAATCCGCTGTTGCAAGTTTGAAGGACGGCGAATGCTTGTTGTTAGAAAATCTTCGTTACCATAACGAAGAAGAAGCCAACGATGAAAATTTTGCAAGAGAGTTAGCTTCATTAGGCGATGTTTATGTGAACGACGCATTCGGTAGTGCGCATCGTGCTCACGCTTCAACCGAAGGAGTAACCCGTTTTATCAAACCTGCGGTTGCGGGCTACCTGATGAAAAAAGAGCTTGATTATTTAGGAAAGGCACTCGAAAATCCTGTTCGCCCTTTCACGGCTATTTTAGGCGGTGCAAAAGTTTCAGGCAAAATTGATGTAATTCAAAATCTGTTGAATAGAGTTGATACATTGATTGTCGGCGGTGGAATGGCATACACTTTTTACAAAGCAAAAGGTTTGGAAATTGGCGATTCACTGCTCGAACAAGACAAAATTGATTTAGCAAAATCGTTGTTGAACGAAGTTTCAAAACGCAATATTAAATTTTTACTTCCTGTCGATTGTGTAGTTGCCGACAAATTTGATAACGCCGCTCAAAAGAAAACTGTGAAAGTTGATAACATCGAACCAGGTTGGCAGGGACTTGATATAGGTCCTGAAACTGTAAAACTATTCACCGATGTTATCGCTGCATCCAAAACGATTGTTTGGAATGGACCGATGGGTGTATTTGAAATGGATAATTTTGCAGTAGGAACTAACGCTGTTGCAACAGCGTTGGCAAGTGTAACAAAAACAGGTGCCATTACGATTATCGGCGGCGGCGACTCGGCTGCAGCGATTGCAAAAGCCGGTCTTGAGAAAGCTGTATCGCACGTTTCTACCGGTGGTGGCGCCTCACTCGAATTTTTAGAAGGTAAAATCTTACCCGGCGTTGCCGCACTTTCTAATTGTCAATAGCTAATTGTCAATTTCTAATTTCTAATTTCTAATTGCTAATTGACTATTGACTATTAACCATTGACCATTAACTATTAACTTGTCTTATCACCAAACATATAACTATCAACGGCCGTCGCTTTTTGGCGGCTTCCGATTTTTCCCGCCTGTAATCAAAGCGTTACTGCTTATCAATATTAGCATATTTTTATTTGCCGGTTTCTTCGGATTATTCAGGATTGGCGATTATTCATTTGCTTATATCATTGAATCTACCTTTGCTCTGTATCCGTTATTTACAGATGTCCCCGAAATGCCTACGTTCCAATTCTGGCAGTTGTTTACTTACATGTTTATGCATGCCGGTTTTATGCACTTATTATTTAATATGTTTGCACTCTGGATGTTTGGGATGGAGCTCGAAAATAATTGGGGCTCAAAAAAATTCCTTCTATTTTATCTTGCTTGTGGAATCGGTGCCGGTATCTCAAATCTGTTGTTAGGTCCTTTATTCGGACAAGGCGGTCCTACGGTTGGGGCATCGGGTGCTGTTTACGGAATCTTGCTTGCCTTCGGGATAATTTTTCCGAATCGCCCGATTTTCCTTTATTTTTTCATCCCAATTAAAGCGAAATATTTTGTGATGATATTCATGGCTGTTGAGCTATATGCAGGAATAACCGGTACACAAGACGGCATCGCACATTTTGCTCATTTAGGTGGCGCTGCTGTTGGTTTTATTCTCATCATAATAGATTCTAAAAGATACAAACTAATGAGCTTTTGGGAAAAGTTCATCAGCATTTATCAAAAGCCAGGAAGATATACAACCGCTACAAAAAAAGAACACGACACAATCAGCGATGCCAAATTTTTTGATATCGAAGAAAATCAAAATGTGTTACAACAAAGAGTTGATGAAATTCTCGATAAGATAAGTAAAGAAGGTTATCAAAATCTTTCTGAAAAAGAAAAACAAATCCTTTTTGAAGCAAGTAAAAAACTAAAATAAGTCCAAAATCCTAAAATCAAAACTCGAATTAGATCCGAAATCATAAAATCAAAAATTCTTATGTCCTCATCTGAACAAAATCCTCATCCTACATACAAAGTTGGAATTCGCAGACACACACGGCAAGTGAATGTCGGCGGCGTGCTTGTTGGCGGCAACGCACCAATCTCGGTGCAAACGATGACGAAAACTAAAACGGGCGATGTTAATGCTACTGTCAAACAAATCATTGATGCAACCGAAGCCGGCTGCGATATTATCCGTGTTACAGTCAACGATAAAGAGGCAGCCGAGGCAATGCCGAAGATTGTTATGAAATCCCCAATACCCGTTGTTGCTGATATACATTTCAACCATGTTTTTGCTTTACAAGCAATCGAAGCGGGGGTTGCAAAAGTTCGCATCAATCCAGGGAATATTGGCTCGAAGGATAGGATAAAACAAGTTTTGGAAGCTGCAGCCGGAAAAGGAATTCCGATACGCATCGGAGTTAACTCAGGCTCGCTTGAAGAAGATATTTTGAATAAATTCGGTTACCCGACTGCCGAAGCTTTGTTCGAGAGCGCAATGCGACATGTTGAAATTTGTGACGAGTTCAACTTCAAGGATTTAGTTATATCTGTTAAATCGACAGACGTGAAGTTGATGATAGAAGCTTACAGGTTGATTTCTGCAAAGACTGATATACCGCTTCATTTGGGTGTTACAGAAGCTGGCACAACAAAAATTGGAACAATAAAATCAGCCGTTGGAATTGGAACTTTATTAGCCGAAGGAATCGGCGATACGATTCGTGTTTCTCTTACAGACGATCCCGTCAAAGAGATTGAAGTTGGAAAAGAAATTCTCCGCTCATTAAGTTTGGCGTCTCGAAATGTTGAGTTGATTGCCTGCCCTACGTGTGGTCGCTTGGAAGTTGATTTATTCAGCATCGTTAAACAACTTGAAGAAAAGTTAGCGGGAGAAAAGAAGCCAATCAAAATAGCTGTCCTCGGTTGTGTGGTTAACGGTCCCGGCGAGGCAAGCGAAGCCGACATCGGTATTGCGGCTGGAAAAGGTGTAGCAATTTTATATCGGAAAGGTGAGATGATAAAAAAGGTGAAGGAAGAAGATATCGTTGATACAATTTTAGAAGAAGTAAGAAACTTCCAACCCGGAAAATAAAATTTATGAAATTGTCGAAGGGCAGATCAGTTTTTAAGTTATAGTTTTTAGTTATCAGTTATCAGTTAAAGTTGTTAGTTATAGGTCATCAATCAAAAATCATAAATCATAAATCTATCATGGGCTTTAATTGTGGAATAGTAGGGTTACCAAATGTTGGTAAATCTACAATCTTTAATGCAATTACTTCAGCTAATTCGGCAGTTGGAAATTTTCCATTCACTACGAAGGAACCGCACTCAGGTGTTGTTACTGTCCCCGATGAGCGATTAACTATCCTTGCAAAAATCTTCAAACCCCCTAAAGTTATTCCAACAACGATCGAGTTTGTAGATATAGCAGGATTAGTTAAAGGAGCAAACAAGGGAGAGGGATTAGGAAATCAATTTCTGGCTCATATCCGCGAAGTCGATGCGATTGCACATGTTGTTCGGTGTTTCGAAGGTGAGAATGTTGTTCACACCTACGGAAGTGTCGATCCCCGAAGAGATATCGAAATTGTTGAAACAGAATTAATATTGAAAGATATCGAAACTGTTCAGAAAAATCTTCAAGAGTTAGAACGTCAATCAAAATCCGGCGATAAAAAGGTGAGGCATGCGATTGAAGTCTGTCAGAAATTAAAAAATCATTTGGGGGAAGGCAAACTTGCAAGAATGTTAAATTTGGATGATGAAGAAAAAGAGCTTGCATGTCATCTTCATCTATTAACGGCAAAACCGGTTATGTTTATTGCAAATGTTGATGAAGAGGGATTAACTAAAGGTAACGACTTCTTAAAAATTGTAGAACAGTTAGCAGTCCATCGCGGATCGAAAGTAATGGTCGTTGACGGCGAAATGGAGGCAGAAATCGCTGATTTAAATTATGATGAACGCGAAAAATTTTTGAAAGATTTAGGCATCTCTGAATCAAGTTTGGATAAAGTAATCAAGGAAGGATATTGGTTGTTGGATCTAATTACTTTCTACACACACAACGAAAAAGAGTTGCGTGCATGGACAGTTAAGAAGGGAACAAAAGCGCCAAAAGCAGCCGGTAAAATTCACACCGATTTTGAAAAAGGGTTTATTAAAGCAGAAGTAATAAAGTTGAAAGAATTAATTGCCGTTGGGTCTGATGCGGCATTAAGAGAAAAAGGGCTACTACACATTCACGGCAAGGATTATTCGATTGAGGACGGGGATGTTGTATTTTTCAGATTCAACGTGTAAAAAAGGGGAAGCCCGACGAATTGTTAAAGGATAACTGAGAGGCGATCGTGTATCCCCACCCCAAAATGGGATTCATCGGGCTTGTTTTTAAATTAAGGCATTCCTAATACTCAATATGCACTATCTAAATTTCTTAAGTGACGAACGCACAAAAAAGGGGAAGCCCGACGAATTGTTAAAGGATAGCCGGGAGGCGGTGGCGTATCCCCACCCATTAAGAACGTAAAACGTTCTAAAAATGGGATCCATCGGGCTTGTATTTAGATTAAGGCATTCCTAAAATTTTCTTAGCTTCTTCCGACATCAAACTGGGGTTCCATAAAGGTTCCCAAACAATCCTGACATCGGCGTCTTTAATGCCGGGCATTTGCAATATCCGGTTGCGGATGTTTTGAGAAATCCACGTGTGTGCAGGACATCCCGGTGCAGTTAACGACATTTTAATACCAACCCAATCATCTATTATTTTCACATCGTAAATCAAACCTAAGTCAACGACGTTCACCGGAATTTCCGGATCGTAGCACTCTCTGAGTGCTTCATAAACTTCAGCTTCTGTAACGATTGATGCTTTATCTTCGCTCATAATTTTTTTTTAAAAATGTTGATGCAATTATAAAATAAATTTAGATAATAGTCAAGAGATATTTTTTTGGTATTGCGAATTGTTAATAATTCTTTACGATATTACCATTCCTCAAAACCGCAATGTATTTCAGATTTTCGTTTAACTTTAAAAAAGAATTGGCTTTTTCAATATCAAAAACAAAAAGTCCTGTAGTAAGAGCATCGGCTTCAACAGCTTTTGGGGCGGCTACAGAAATATTTAAAAATTTTTCTTCAATCTTCCCTTTTTTGGGATTCAAAATGTGTCCCACCCTACTTTCATCTATCATTACGAAGTTACTATAATTGCCCGATGTAGCAAGAGCTTCATCTTTTAGATTTATAGTAGCAACTATTTCGCTTTGATTTGCCGGATCAATGATACCGATATTCCAGGAGGTTTCATCCGGCGGAGAACCGATCGCGTAAATATCGCCGCTGTGATTGATCAATGCCGATTCAATTCCGTGCGATTTTAAAATTGAAACTGCTTTATCAATTGCATAACCAACTGCAATTCCGCCGAAATCAATTTTAGTTTTGGAATTATTCAGGAATATAGATGATTCATTTTCATTAATTACAATGTTTTCCATACCAACAGCGGAAAGGACTTCCTGTAACTTTTTGTCGGATGGCATTTCTTTAATCTCATCATCACTTCTGAAACCGTAAAGTTTCATCAACGGTTCAACGGTTATATCGAAATAGCCACCTGTTCGTTGTGAAATTTCTTGTGCATACTTCATTATCTCGATTATCCGTCCATCAACTTTAACTGCTTCTCTGTAAGCGAGCTTATTAATGAACGAAACTTGACTTGAAGCATCGAATACACTCATCAACATTTCAACGGTTTTCATTTCGTCGAATGCTTGATCGATTGCAAGGTTACACAATACTTTATCATCACAGTATGCTTCCACTGTAACAATGCTACCCATTGTAAATGTTGACCGCAAAACCTTATGCGGCTGTTTCATTATTGGAAATATTTTAGAAGGAAGGATTAATTTACCCGCTAAAATAATTCCGCTTAACTTCAGAAAATCCCGTCTGTTAAAAATATTTATTTTGTCTTTAATATCCATAACTCTATTAGTATTAAAATCACCATTGCTGCATAAGATAAACCCATCATAATTCCTGATACCAAAACAATCCACGAAAACAATTCGGATGTTCCCCACAAAAGCCAGATTCCAGAAAATGTAATCGCTATGCTGATGAACGGCTCAAGTATTAAAAAAGTTTTAAGTCGACTCGATACTAATGAGCTGAAATAAAATATAAATCCGATGATAAAAAAGATGAGCGAAAGCGATATTATGTGGTTATGCAACAATATGAACAACTCGTTTTTACTTCGAGGATATTTGATAACATCGGCTTGCGAGTCTTCGTTCGTACCTTTGTATTCTTCAGTGATGCCGCTTGGCTTTAGTGCTGTCTTATGCTCAACTAAAAGTAATCCGATACCATATCCGGATGTTAGAAGAATCAGGAAAGCTGTAATCAAAATTTTCAGATTAAAATCTGATTGTCTTAGAGAAAAATTGTTATTCATCACTTACTTCAATGATGGTTTTATAATTTCAAAAATTCTTAAAATATTATTCACGCCCCCAGTAACGGAGCGCGAAGAAATTGTGGCGCCGCTTATACTTTTAATATCTTTACCGATTTCAATTATATTCCGATAGTTTTTCCCACGAAATTGCCGGCGGAAACTTTCGTTCTGGACCTCACCCCCGTGCGATTCACGGTAAACGAGTATATTCACATCAACAACATCTCCTGAAGTATCAATTACAGTTAGATAACTTATCGGTTGCGATTTTCCTTTCACATTATCTACTACTCCATATCCTAATCTTATTCCGGCACCTGTGCATATAAACAAAGAAATAGAATCGATATTGGTTTTGGACTTCTGAACCTGCTGTATTTTTAATTTTTCTTCTTCAGAAAATCTAAATACGTGTGATACGACTTCAACTGAATCGCCGAAATAAGTTTTTAGGGATGCAGCGGCTTTCTCAAAAATCTTGGTTTGGGGATAAACTACCCCCCAAGCCAGGAACGCTAAAAATATTTGGATTGAAAATTTCATTTAAAAGAAATAGTATCCTATTCCGAAATTAAATTGTTTGAGATTATTACTGAAACCATCTTTCTCGTTACCGAACATTTGCAAATCGGCTTTCACTACCGCATTATAAACCGGTTTATAACTCAACCCAAAAGTAATTTCGGTGCGGTTATATTTATTATCGGCAACGAAACCGGCAGGCATCTCTGCTTGTGTGTTGTATTTTTCCAAACGAGCGAATGCCCAAAGTTCTTCTGATGTTTCGACTAAACAAGGCAGGAAATTGTATGCCCCCTCAATCAGGAATCCGTTCATCATACTCGCTACATTATTTGGTGTAGATGTTTTTTGTATTGTAGGAATTGTCAGAGTATCGCCGCTGATATTTACTATCTTTTGATTAACGGTTTTTTCCGTGATTGTCGGGTATGCACGGTTTATTTTATCTGCATCTGCGATGTTCACGAAAGCATACTCGGCTTTAAATTCAAATTGATTTCGCTTGTATTGCAAATGCCCAACGCCCAAACTTACAAAGCCGTCTGCATCAATTTTACCGGAACGTTTGTCGTTTGCCGGAACTGAGTTTCCAAAGAACACCCCGCCGCCGATTTTTAATTCGGGTATTGGTATGTAGTTTATATTTCCGATGAAAGAGGGATTTTCAGAAAAACTCTCGATTGCTTTCTGTCTTCCACCGCGTATCCCGTCTTTTGCAGTAAAACCATCAGCGCGAAGACCGGAAGTTATTTGTGCAGTGTAATTTACCTCATCAGTAATATGACCAAAAACTCCAATTCCGTTTTCCCACCAAGTTGTTGGGATTATGCTTTTTTCAAAATTGGGGCGTTCAACGCCAAAAAACATTGGTGGTTCGTGGTATGGATTGATGATGCCAAGCGGCTGCAACAGTACACCTGCACGAAATCCCAATGCTTTCGAGTATCGATATTCTAAATACGCCTGCTCCAATTCAACTTCTTTGCCTGCGTGTTCAATTTCAAGTTCAGACATTAGTGACCACTTCTCGTTGAAATTGTGGCCTAAATAAATTATGAAGCGGTGGAAGTCGGCTTCCTTTTTCCCCGAACCTTCAGGAACATTGATGTGAAGTTCACCGTAACCTCCGATGCTCGTAGTTGGTTCTTGTGAATACGACATTATAGAACCAAGTGTTAATAAAAGTGTAATTGATAATATATTTTTCATATAACGTTTCCTTTGTTTGTTGAAATAATTTGTTGTTTAAGAATTATAGACTCAAGTCTTTTTTAATAAATGTGTAAAATTTGTTTTCTTCTATTTTTTCTGAATATGTCAGAAATCCTTTTTTGTTAACAATGTCGATTAATGGTAATGGAATAAATGGGGTTATCAGAAGATAAATACCATTACCAGTAATTGTTTCAATATCTCTAACCACATTAGAAACAGGATGGACTCCGTTTTCGAGGTCTTCTCTTGCGTCGTAAATCAGTTTCACATTTTCTTCGCTTACCCAATCAGGTTTTGAAATAGCTCCTGGAGATTTATTATCTGTTATATCTGTCAGTTCCTGTCCAACAGCTTTTCGTAACTCATTTATGAGCATAGGTAAAGCAATATTTCCGATTGTTGCCGCCTGTTTGAGTGATGTTACTTTTGCGATTGTTCTACGCAAGATTGGATTTTTTAACTTCTTGAATACTGGTGCTATTTCGATGAGCTTATCTTCAAGCTGCGGATAAGTGTTTAATAAATCCGCAATAATGGTTTGCGGTGTTATGTGTAAATTATTGTTGCTGTTCATTTTCATTTCCTTACTATTTATCATAAGTTAATAACCTTCGTTCGTCTTCTAAATCTTTATACTGTTTAATATCCTGAGTTACTTCCAGAGTCCCAAGATATTCATTATTTTTTCCTCTTACGGCATAGTATGCTATATGAACATATTTATTTTTGAAGTTAATCCAGAACTTTGCCGAATCTTGTTTGCCGGACTTGAAATCATTAACAATCTGTTCAACTATGTGCACACTTTTTGGAGGATGACAAAACTGTATTTTTCTTTCAAGTATAGCTTTGTTTCTTTCGAATATTCTATCTTCTCCGTGTGAGAAAAATTTAACGCGGTCGTCTTTATCAACAAACGTAATATCAACTGGGAGACTGTTGAAAAGCGCTTCTAATTCCTCGAGAGAAAAAGAACCTGTTGATAGATGAATTTTCCCCGAACCGATATTCTTTGGTTCAACGTATCCTTCAATTGAAGTGGTCCACTTTACTTTTGGAGAATAAAGGCAATATCCTATTTCATCACTCTGATTATAAATTTCAACCCAGTCGATTTCCGTGAATGCATCAAGACACATTGGGAAAAGAATTTGCTCTTCTTTATAAATCATTTCCTCGATGGCTTTTAAGGTAGGTTTAAATATAAACTCAATATAGCCGTTAAGTTCTTCTGCGATTGCCGTGTTACTTTCTTTAAAAATTTTCTGTGCAGATTTAAGAAATTCTCTTACTTCATCGTGTTTTCCCCACATTACTGTGGGCGGACCGGTAATGTTATATTTTTCAAGATAGGGGAATATAAGATTCTCTTTTCTTACATAATGCTTTTCAATATCCATTAAAGAATTGAAAGCAAAGCGTATCTCAAATAATAATTTGCTTGCATCCACCGATGCTTCCATCGATTCTACTTTTGTAAAAATATCTTTCAGCTTGTTTATTTCTTTGTTTACTTCAGCATTTTCTTTAATCATAGTATCAATGGGATGCCCCACGGGCGCAGTTCGGGCAGATGTGACATCGATTTTTCCTTTTAGGGCTTCGGTGTGAATGTCACAGAACTTTAATACTTCTTCCTGCGATAAACCTTCGTTTATTAATTCCTGCTCGGCTTGTACAACTTCACCGTAAGGAACGCTGCCCATAAGTTTCGAGAGATTTTTACTTGTTTCTTCTACACTTATACCTTTATGCATATCAAGTATAAGTTTTTTGAGTTGATCAACTCGTTTTCTACTGTTATTTATTATTTCACTCATTTGTTTTTCCTTTTTTTTGAATTAATTATTTATAGTGAGGTTGTCATAAATCAAAGTTTTTATTTTTCCTTGTTAGGCGGTTGGTTTACGATGTGGTGCGGTTCAGCAATAAGCTTACCTCCCCTCACCGTTGCTCCGATGACAAGCGCCGCACTGACGACCACAATATTCTTGATGATGTATTGTCCTTTCAACGTGAGTGCGTACGGGAAATGAGTGAACACCTCGTGCGGCAGAAGGAACAGAGGCGTAACCGTACCGAGCATCTGCGTGAACAGCAGAAACAGCGTTGCGCGCATGAACACACCGAAGATCAAACCAAGACCGATTAAAACCTCCCACACAGCGAGTAAAAACACTGCCGTCGTGGCGGGAATGCTGCCAAGAGTTAACAATTCTATTGTTTGGGCGGCGAAGTCTTCCGCCGGGCTAATTCCCGGGAAAAATTTCAGCATGCCGAACCAGAAAAAAATGACACCGATACTTATTCGCAAAAGGCGAATTCCCTGCTTTGCCATCCAGTGCGTCAGATAAGTGTCGATGCGGTCAAAAACATTTACCATAGTTGTCATATACTAAAGTCTCCATTTATTATTATAATTATTTTTTGATGTAAAAAAATGAACATTGTGCTTTGTGGGCACAAGCTGAGCAACCGACTTCAAGTTTCTGCAATTCAGTAAAACATCGCGGGCATTTTTCTACAAATGGATTTTCGATAACGAACTTGCAAGTAGGACAACTGCGAGTTTCGTCCACTCCGCCGTAGGCGGAAGGCGGATTTAATTTTTCGGTTAATGATTGATTCATATATCTATACAATAATTTGAGCGACGATACCACCGATTGTGAACGAACCAATCCAAGTTCCAATCCAGATTATCGTAGCAGTTTTCCAACCGCGCTCTTTATACATTATTAAAATGGAAGTAATACACGGAACAAAGAGTGTAATTGTAACTAATGCAACGACTGTTTGCATTGGATTCATTGCGATATCATAAAGTCCGGCGGCTCCAAAGTCGCGGCGCACAAGCCCCATTACGAAAGCTGTTGTCGCTTCGGGAGGGAGTTTAAGCCAATGTTCTGTAAAAGGTGAGAGTGCTTTTTGCCAAACTTGCAGCAAACCGGTTGCCTCCATCGTGCCAATAACCGCGGCGCCGAAAAAGAACCAGGGTGTGGCTTCTTTCATAAACGAAAAAGTTCGCACACTGGTTTTTTGTAAAACATTATTCATTCTCGGAACGCGTATCGGTGGCAGGTCGATTAACAAAGGAGTTGATTCACCTTTCAATATTTTGTTCAATATCGTTCCGATAACAATGAACACCAAAACGATTACAAAGACATATATCAATAGAGCTTTGAATCCGGCTCCCATCAAAAGTGCTGTGATTACCGCAAGTTGAGCCGAGCAGGGAATTGCAAATTGCAGAATTGCTGTTGCGATAGTTTTCTCACGTTCGCTTGCGAGTAAACGGGTAGTGATTGTAGCGGCTGAAACGCATCCAAATCCTAATATCATCGGAATGATTGCTCGTCCATTCAATCCTAAAAAATTCATACTTCTATCAACCATCGTAGCAAGTCGCGGCAAATATCCGGTGTCTTCCAAAAACGAAAGTGTTATGTAAAAAGCAAACACAAGCGGAAACAAGAGAAACAATAAGTATGTAATAGTCATCGTAAGAACTCCGAACTCGCCAATCAAGACCGTTCCCAGGAAGGAGGTTGGAGTGATGAAATCAGAAACAGCGGAGCGAATCCAAGTTTCCCAAAGTTCATTTCCGAAATATGATTCGGTAAAACCAACTAAATCCTGTGCAACAAGTTTCCCGATGAAAAGATATGCGATATATAAAACACCGAGAAGAATTGGAATTCCGGTTATAGTGTTGAGCGACCAGCGGCCGATTAACGAGGTGATATGTTTTCTGACAGATGCATCTTCGATTACTTGATTTACGATATTGTTAACACGATTACGTCTATCGATGTATAATTGTTCGCGTTGTTCCAAAGGTTTTATTCCGTGTTTGTTTGCTGTATATTCATCTCCTTCTAAAACAAGCAACGCTTCAGCTTGTGAACCGACAGAGTTCAGCATATTATGGAGCTTCAAGTGCAAGTCTTTGCTTTGTTTTCCCTGCCGCGCTTTGCCGATTAGCTGTTCAAGTTCTTTCAAACCTTCTTTTTTAATGGCTGTGGCTGTAACGATAGGGACGTCGAGTAATTTTTCGAGTTGTGCAGTATCAATCTTGATGTGGTGCTTTTTAATTTCATCCATAAAGTTGATTACTACAACGATTCGTTTTCCCATATCAATTAATTGTTGAGTTAGGAAGAGGTCGCGCTCGATGTGCACACCATCCACAATGTTAATTATGAAATCGGCTTCGAGTATAATATCACGGGCAACCCGTTCTTCGTCGTTGAAGGAGGACACACCGTAAATGCCGGGTGTGTCGTAAACTTCGTAATGAAGATATTTACCTTTGGTGATTTCGACAGTAGTTCCGGGAAAATTTGATACATCTACATAAATACCGCTGAGATAGTTGAAGACAACCGACTTGCCAACGTTTGGATTACCGACAAGAACTAATTTTGGATTTGCACTGTCGGAAATGATTGGAGATTTTTCGATGTGTGTATGATGCTCGAGATGATTAATTTCGTTAGTCGGCATTTTAATTTATGTTTACAATTATTTTGTGTGATAGCTTCGAACCGAGTGCAATTTCCTGTCGGTTTTTTTGAATTACAATTGTGCCGCCGGGAAGGTGTTCCAAACATTTCACTAAATCACCTTCCACAATTCCGAAACGAATTAATTGGGTTCGTGCTAAACCATCGGGGAGTGTTATAATCCTGACTATGTTGCCTTTTTTTACTTTTGATAGAGGGATATGGCTTTTCGGGGTCATCGTTATTTTTCCTTCTGGCATTTTATACAAATTCCAAAAATTTGATGTGTTGAATTTTGGACGTGGAAGTTATTCTGTTTTGCTATTTTCAATTCGTAATCGGATAATGTATCAGCGACAAACTCGATTATATTTCCGCAATCTAAACAAATCAGGTGGTGATGTCCCGGCTTGTCTATGGCTCTCTCGTAGTATGATCGCTCGGCTCCTAAACGATATTTTGTGAGAATTCCTGCTGAAACGAAAAGGTCGAGTGTGTTATAGATAGTGGCTAATACAAATTTTTCTTTCTTTTTCTTTAAGATTCCGAATAAATCTTCTGTGGTAAAATGGCGGTCGAGTTTCATAACTTCGTTCAAAATACGCTCGCGTTCAGGTGTGGAACGGAGTTTCTTTTCCTTTATGTATTTCTTCAGTATGTCGGAAGTTAAATTATTACTCATTTTCTTATTTAGAATTATTCTAAATAAAGATAAGGCTTTTTTGTGAAGAAGTCAAATGAAGCGGTGATGCGGAGAAAGGGAGAGATGGATTATTGGATAAATGGAGTAGTGGATTAATGGAATGATGGATTTGCTTTTAAATTATTAGGATTCTATATTATCTGTGCATTTGGATAGATATTTTTCATTTGCTGGGGGGCAGGTTTGAAGTATGGAAATTCATAGTTTTTTTTATATATAAATATGACAACTGATTGACAGGAAAAATTATAGACAGATATTCTATATTCTACTTGTCAAGCGGTTATAAGTTCTGTTAATAAGAAATTAAATATTTTTAAAATAGAGCTCAATTCGTTAAGAGCATTTTTCGGATGTTTCAATATTTTAGACCAATAAAATAGAAAGGAGCAATTGTAATGAGCTATCGAATTATTTTAACAATCTTCTTACTTACTCTCCAAATTCTTTACGCACAAGAGGATGAATTCAAGGATATTGTCGTTTTATTAGAAGGCAATAGAGTAGTTGGAAAAATAACCGAAATCTTACCAGGTGAACAAGTAACCATCCAAACTCGAGCAGGGAGTACTTTTACATTTAAAACAAACCAAATAAAAACCATATTGAGATATGGCATACCGGGTGCGATTGATTTCACCAAATCAACGAATGAAACAATAAAGAAAACTCAACAATTACCTCCTCCAAAAGTAGATTCTTCCAAGGCACAAACCGATAAACCAGCCAAACCTAAAGTTGTATGGGATCAAACCCCAAAACGATCAACCCCTCAAAAATACTATGAACCTGTTGTTGAATCCACAGATGAGCCAAAATTTCGTATAAATGTAGAGGGTGGCTACAGTTATCGCACTGCGGAAGTCTCTGGTAACGTTCCAGCAGATTTCAAGAGTTATATAGAAAAATTAAAAAGTGGATATAATATAGCCGCCAATTTTACATATTTCTTTGGAGAAGAATATGGAATATGTTTCCATTTCTCGCGTTTTATGACTTCTAATTCTGTTGACGGTGTGGTTGTATACGACATAGAAACAGGGAACATACTCGGTGTAGGTAAAATGGAAAATAATATATCAATAGCAATGTATGGTGTAGGTTTGGCACAAAGAAAATTTTTGAGTGAAAGTATATTGCTTTATGCCAGCGGAATTTTGGGACTTGCTACGTATTCTGATGACTGGAAGTTACCAAATAAATCAGTAGAAATCGAAGGATCGGCATTTGCGCTTTCAGGTTTAGTAGGACTTGATTTCAAATTAGACCCAAACTGGGCAGCCGGTTTAGATATTTTATACCTATTAGGCACTGTATCTAATTTCAAAGTTAATGGTAAAACAGCCGATCTTGGAAAAGAAAGTTTAAATAGATTTGACGTCAACATTGGTTTAAAATATTTCTTTTACTAACTCATAAAAAAGAAAGGGTATAGCAATGAACAAGTTATTATTAATTATACTTTCAATGTTATTGTTTTTACAGGTTCACACGAGAAGTCAAGAAAAAGGGAATGAGCAACAGATTGAGAAAAAGAATGAAAAAGTTCAGCGCATTATTCTAAACGATGGTTCCGAACTCGTCGGATTTATCGAATATGATCATGGAGATTCGGTCAGTTTTAACACATTTTCAGGATTAAGTATGACGATACCAAAAAATCAAATATCCAGAATCGAAAAACTGGCGGGAGAAGTTATTGGCGGAGAGTATTATCGTATGGACCCGAATAATACGCGATTATTTTTTGGACCGACTGCCCGCTCACTCCGATCGGGGCACGGTTACTTTTCTGTTTACGAAATATTTTTCCCAATGCTTGCCATCGGCATAGCCGATGTCGTTTCGCTTGCAGGTGGAATATCGCTTTTCCCCGGAGCACCGCTTCAGATTTTGTATCTTGCACCTAAAATCACACCAATACATACTGATAATCTCGATATAGCGGGTGGTGTATTATACATTAATTCCACCATAGAAAACTTTGGTGGATTCGGTATAGTTTATGGTGTTGGCACTTATGGAAATGAAAAAGCCTCATTTACTGGTGGACTTGGGTGGGGATTTGCACGCGGGGAGCTAACAAATAAACCGATATTACTTTTAGGTGGCGAGTTGAGATTATCAAACAGCCTGAAATTAATTTCAGAAAATTGGATACCACCAGATTCCGATATACAATTTATATCATTTGGGCTTCGATTTTTCGGTGATAAAGTAGCGGGTGATTTCGGGTTAATACATCCATTAGGTTCACGTATTGAATATTTTCCTTTCATCCCATGGATCGGCTTTGCATACAACTTTTAAGTAATATAAAATAAACTAATAACAAATTATGGAGGATGTCATGTTTAAGATTAGCAAAATATTTTTCATTTTATGGATACTTGTTATATGTATTGCAGCAATAGGATGTGGACCACGACAATTTACTGTTCTACCCGAAATGAAACCAACCGGGTTCACTGTTGTGGAAAAATTTGGGACTTTGGGTTACGTACCAGTCGTTGACGGACGGAATGAAATAGATCAAAAGGGTCAAAAACCAGGGGCATGTGCAATGGGGGAAGCTGGAATACTGATTCTTGGCGACGAAAATTATAAGATACCGCTACTACCAGAAATAGATAAACACATGAAGAAGGCATTTTACAATTCAGCACTATTTACACAAATTCTTGATGGAGCACCGGCTAATGATAATTATGTCTTCAGAAGCACTTTAAATCAATTTCATGTTGTCTTAAATGAACAAAAAGCACAACAGACACAAGCTTGCATCGGTGGAATTCTTGGTGCTGCTATTGCCTCCAGCGTTGATGTTGAAGCCACAACTGATATCCAACTCACAGGAATTCTTCTTAAAGGGAATGAAGAAGTATGGCGAAAAAGTGTCTCCAAACATGTCCTTAAAGTAGATGATTATAGTAATACAACAAAAAATTTAGAAAAAAGTATGGGGGAAGCGATTGGTGAATGCTCGAAAGAGATTATTACTCAATTGGCAATATATTTATCTGAACGTAAATAAATTAATATTTTTAGATGGAAGTAAGAAAATGAATGCGAAAGAATTTAATATAAATTTCACAAAAAAAATATCCTTCCCAATTATCGTAACAATATATCTAGTGGTAACAATTTTGGGATCGTTATCCCTTATTGGACAGGATAAAATTATCTTCAATGATTCCCAACAAAAAGATACATCCACATATCAAGTTTCCGACACAAACAAACAGAAAATTATTTTCCAAAAGAATATCAATGACAGCAACGATAATATCGAATTACTGTCGTCTGAGCAATTTAGGTATCGTGGCGAAATGCATTCGGTTGGCAATGACGGTGTTAATATCAAAAAAGCGATGAGTCAAAACCTAAAGGCAGTGGAGATGGTTGAGAACGCTTACAGAAAAAGGAGTACGGGAACAATTCTAATGATTGTTGGCGGTATTACTGTCGTTGCTGGATACGTTCTCCCAACAACTTGGGTGAAGTTAGATGAACATAAAAGTGGCAGCTATATTGAAACATGGTATTGGTTTCCAGGTGTTACTTTGGGTGCGGTCATCGGAGGAATTGGCTACTCGAAACATAGTTCTCTCACTGGAAATCTGAATAAAGCAGTTGATTTTTATAAACAGAGTCTCGGTCAACAAAATGAACAAAATAAATAAATATTTTCTTATACTGTTTTTAGTTGTCACTTTTTATGGCATTTCCTTTTGTCAAAATGGGGAAACGGATTTACCCACTGTTGAAATATATGGAAGCGGTTCCAATTTTTTTTTAGATTTTTATCAAAATTTTCTCTCTCCTATCAAAGGTGGAAATACTTGCCCAATGTATCCCTCCTGTTCACAGTATTCAAAAATATTGTTTCGCACACAGCCAATATACCAGGCATACATAGGCACGCTTGAACGAGTGTTACGGTGTGGACATGAATTATATCTCTATCCAAAAAGAAAAATTGAAGGTGGATTGAGATGGTATGATCCACCAAATACCACATTCCCATTGGGTCATGAACCTGATAACGGATTAGATGTAAAAGATAATTTATCTCCGGTTTATCCCTTACCAAAGGATAACGCAATATCTGTATTTCAGGATAGCATTGACGAACAATTTGCAGAATATCTTTTTTCGAAAAAGGATTACTATCGTGCGTTAACTGAATTCATGCGTTTGCAATTTAATACGACTGATTCATTAAAGAAACTTGAATATCTCCGAAAGATCGGATTATGCTACTATTACGATGCAGATTACTTGGGATATGAGCAATTCCTGAAGGAGAACCGTCAATCTTTCAGTAGTAATCAATTCATAAAATCTGAGATGGAAATATTGCTTGGTAAAACTTACTACTACCAAAAGAAATTTCAAAAAGCAATTTCAACATTTGAATGGAGTGGAATCAACATTGAAAATCCTTTATATAATGAACTTCAGTTCTGTATCGGACTTTCCTATGCACGATTATTTTACTGGGATGAAGCTGTAAAATTCTTTACCAAAGTGGATTCTTTGTCCGATAGAGGAAAAATATCAAAAACACTTTGCGATTCACTCACTACAGTTTACTCTTTATCCACACGCCAACCATGGCTCGCGGGTGCATTATCTGCAGTTGTTCCCGGCGCAGGTTACCTTTATTCAAACCGTACCGCAACCGGAATTGCTTCAATTATTGTTAACGGGCTTCTTTTCTGGGCTGGTTATGATGCTGTTCGGAATGAAAGTTACGGACTCGCATCTGCTCTGGGTTTCTTCGGTATGGGATGGTATGCAGGAAATATCAAAGGTTCTGCTAATGCGGCAAAGGAGTATAATTTTAATACGCGAAATGATTTTTTAGACAAATTATTGAATGAAATAGATTTGGACAAATTACATACGAAATAATAATTAGGAGAATTTAAAATGAGAACCTTTGTTCTTTATTTTGCATTCGCTCTTATCTTCTTGATTGTATTTGCTGATTATAAAGCCATTGGCAATGAGCGAGAAAATAATTCATTCCTTCTCGAAACTTCCATTAATGATTTTGAGTTGGATATTTTATTCTTACAGCAGAGGGATACAACAAACAGACGGCCTCGGGAAGAACCAAAAACTACAACGACACGAGTTCCTAAATCAGAACCTGGGAATAAAGATTATCCTACTACAGCCACCGCGAAAGAAGACGACAGTTTTCTCTCAAGCTGTATTTCCTTCATTAATTGTATTTCATTTATTGGCGACTTGTTTAGTATTTCTTCCTCAAATTCTGCTGTCAAAAATGAACCCACCGTTATGCCTGCCGATATTAAACCTGTTGATTTTGGAGGATCAGATACAATATCTCGTAACTATAAAGTACAAAAGAAATTCCGGGAAGATTCTCCGTCGCAAATTTTCTCTCCTGCCGGATCAGAATCTTCGCGTGTCAATAACGTAACTATAGGCAGAGTATCCGATTTTAAACCAGCGTATGCTTGGGATTTGAACCAAATGAAAAAAGATTCTACGGAACAATCTATCGCTGTCAAAGATGAAAGATCAAAACAACTAATTATTAAAGAAATTCCCATAGCGGACACATTATTACATACCGAAGTAGAGCTGAAACCCGAACCTATTATAACATTCCAACCGTTACGAGATACTGAAAAATCAGAGATACTAACAAAGAAACCAACACGTCAATACGAACCAATAAGTTCACAAAACGTTTTTAATTTGGAATGGTCGCGATTTTGTTTAGGAATTAATACTGCTTATAGTATTCCCTCTGCCTTTGAAGAATCTGAATATAATGGTGGTTTAAATTTACGTGCCTCAGCCGGTGTAATTCTTTATGGTGATTTTGAAATCAATTTATTTACTCACTTCGGTTGGTATGGAGGGAGCCCAAGACATAATTATATCATAACGACAAGATATCCAAATCGGGATGTGGATTCAATTTTTAAGAATCCTCAAAAAATATCATTACAAACAGAAGCTTATGGTTTTGGAGCAAAATACATTGGATCATTCAGCGGTTGGGGCGACAAAGAATATTTCGGCTGGGGTATAGGTGGAGCGGTTCAGTATATGAAGTTTTCTGAAACTGCCGACATCGATGAAGAAAAATTTTTCAATAGTGTTTTTCAATCTTTGAATCAATATAAAGTTTCAAGTAGTTTTTGGAAAACAGCATTTTCTATCGAAGGGATGCTCACGTTTATCCCTTCATCTGAATCGTTTTGGTGGGTCGAACTAAATCTTGCGTCATTAATCGTATCGAACAACCCATCAAAAATAGAACCACTTTCGATGGATAATATTGAATATAAGGGATTTTTCAATTTAGGTTTATCAATAAAATTTAAACTTTATGATTTCACTAAATAAGTAATAGTAATGATAAGGAGAATTTAAAATGAGTAACTATTTTTATTTTGCCTTCGCTCTTAGCTTTATGATAATGCTTGCTAACAAAGCTATTTGTACCGAGCGAGAAAATAAACCGTTTATCATTGAAATTTCCATTAATGAGAGTGGGATGGGTATGGAATACTTACAACAAAGAGACACAACTAAGAGAACACGAAGGGAAGAGCCAAAGACAACACGTGTACCCAAAACCGGAACTACTACCAGAACTACTCCAACCGAATCTGGTGATGAAGCAGACACATTCTTAGGATCATGTTTTTCAGGATGCCTTTCGAGCTTTTTTACAAATTTATTTTCAGATAGCGAAGATTCTGAGGAATCAACTATTGCCAAGAAGGAGGAAGAATATATAGAAAAAATTATTAAAGATATTCCCAAATCCGACACATCATACTATCGCGATGTAGAGCTGAAACCCTTGCCAAGGGTAACGTTACAGTCGTTAAGAGATACTACAAAAACAGAGTTTCAAAAAGAAGGGCAGACACAAGATACATTAACCGCTCAACGTGTAAATATAATCCCCCCTCAAAAAATATTTGTTGAACCAGTCCCAAAGTTGAAAGCGGATGCACCAACCCGAAATTATTATGAACCAATCTATATTGAAGATCGGTCGGGAAATTCATTCTGGTATCTGGGGTTTTCGTTTGGTGCCGGAACAACATTCTCCGGCGAAAACCATGAATATGAAACCGGATTACTGCCAAGACTTTATGGAGGTATATTTATTGAACATAGATTTCAAATCTTAGGATTTGCTGAATACGGCTGGTATGACGGAAAACCTAAACTCGATTATGTTACTACTACAATGTTAAGTTCACTTGACTATGAAGTGGTGAAGGAGATTCCGCAAAAGTCATGGCTCCGATTTTTTTCATTCGGTATCGGAACTCGCTATGTAACAGTCTTAAATCCAGACAGTGACGAAGGTTTCTATTGTCTTGCTATCGGTGGTGAAATACGTTATATGAGTTTTTTCGAGAAAGCAGATTTACTTCGCGAAGAATATATCAACGATATAAAACAAAAAAGCTTCAAGCATACCGTTTCTCAAAATTTCAGCAAACCTTCATGGGCAATAAATGTATCGTATATATATTTACCATCCTATTTACCGAGTTGGATGTTCGATTTAACAATTTGTTATAACGGAATACATAAAATGGCAACCGAAAAATTACCATTATCCACAGAGTGGGATGGTTTAGCGGGTCAAATTTCTTTTACTATTGGAGTTAAGATAAATATTTATGAAATAGAGTAGGAGCTTATATGAAAATATTTAATAATAGGTACTTGGTATTTATAACATTAATATCAATAAGTTTTCAGTTAATTGGTTGTTCATCAACTTATTTAGTTACACCGTATGAATCACCGAAAACTGATTTTATCTACTCGGAAATTAACGACGAATTATCGGGCGAGACGGTATGTATAATTGTATCCGACAGTACAGAATACTACGGCTACAATTTTAGAATTGAGAACGATACTGCTAAATGGATTGATCAAAAATCGAATATTAAAAATACCGTCCATATAAAAGATGTTAAAACAGTAGTCGCTAAAAATCATTTTTTAGGTGCACTAAAAGGTTTGGGTTATGGAATGGTGGGTGGGCTCTTATTAGGAATAGTTTTTATAAACCCATTTGAAGCGGGTGGGGGTCATGATGGGGGCATTGCAGCCGCGGGGGCAGCATTAGCTACACTTGCTTCTGCGTCTTTAGGTGGAATAGGCGGAACATTAGTTGGTGCGATACATGCCCAACGATATTATTATAAATTTAAACATGAACAAAAAGATAAAAAACAAGAGAGGAGCAAATAATATGTTTATTCGAAGTTATATTAAGATTGTAATTGTGCTTGCATTATTAACAGGCAGCACGAAGGGTCAATGGGTGCAAACCAACGGACCTTATGGCGGCGGTATTTATTTTTATCGTTTAGTCACTGATAAATTTACGCAAACTAGAAAATTTTTATTGTTGAGATGATGTTTACGCAAACTCACACATTAAGAAAATGGAAAACAATTAAATCACTAAATATAAAATATTAAATTAAAGGAGAGTTACAATGAAAAACATTATAATATTTTTGATTGCAGCGACATTGCTGCAGAATGGCATTTTGATAAGCCAGATACAGGAGAGGAAGGTGAACAGTCAAGTTGAACAACCGAGAGAAGAAAGAGCACAAATGCTATCGCAAGACAGTTATGCACCTCGGCACCCACGAGGTATGCGGCAATTGGAGGCACACCACTCAGCGATGGCACAACAATTTATGAAAGAGACTGACACACAAAGCTATCCGATTCAACAAAGCTCAACGCTTGGTAAACCTATTGAACTGGAATGGGAAGCACTCTACTCTTCTGGTATGAATTCCTCCTCCGATTCTGCATATTCCATTGCAGTTGACGGGCAAGGTAACGTGTACGTAGGTGGTTCAAGCTGTGGTATTGGTACGGGAAATGATTTTCTAACAATTAAGTATAACAGTACAGGAGCTGTTGTATGGGTTTCCAGCTACAATGGACCAGGAAATGGTGATGACGAGGTAGTTGCCTTATCTATAGATACATCTGGGAATGTGTATGTGGCAGGATTGAGTCAAGGGTCAAGCACCGGCTATGACTATGCAACGATAAAATATAACAGTTCTGGTGTAGAGCAATGGGTTTCACGATACAATGGACCAGGAAATGGTACTGACAAAATAGTATCCATGAAGGTCGATGCATTGGGTAGCGTGTACGTTACGGGATATAGCTATGACATAAGTACAAAAAATGATTATTTAACAATTAAATATAACAATTCTGGTGTAGAACAGTGGGTCGTCCGATACGGGGGGAATGGCGGAGATGATGAGGTGTCTGCCTTAGGCATAGATACATCTGGGAATGTGTATGTGACAGGATATAGTGGATCTGATTCGTCTGATCCTTATAATTATGACTATGCGACAATTAAATATAACAGTTCAGGAGTCGAGCAGTGGGTTGCCAGATATAATGGACTTTGGAGTGGTATTGACAAAGCGACAGCCCTTTATGTAGATGCATTGGGTAATGTGTATGTGACGGGTAGTACTTACGATAGAGGCACAAAACAGGATTACACAACTATTAAATATAGCAGTTCAGGTATCCGACAGTGGGTTGCTATATACAACGGGACAGGACATGGTGATGACGTGTCAACTGAAATACATGTAGATGCATCGGGTAATGTGTACGTATCAGGATTTAGTTATGATTTATATACGAAAAATAATTATGTAACAATCAAATATAATAGTTCGGGTATCCAACAGTGGATCGCTCAATATAATGGAACGGAGACTGAAGATGACATCGTAGTTGATCTCTATGTAGATGTATCAAGTAATGTGTACATAACAGGATATAGTTATGACATAAATACAAAAAATGATTATGTAACCATCAAATATAATAGTTCAGGTATCCAACAGTGGATCGCCCGATATCATGGTATAGGAGGTGATGACGTTGCGACTGACCTCCATGTCGATACATTTGGGAATGTGTACGCAACAGGAATAAGTTTGGGATCACGCACAAACTCTGACTTTGCAACAATTAAATACGACAGTTCGGGTGTTGAACAATGGCATGCTCGATACAATGCATATGGTTATTCTTACAGTGAGGATTTTGGATATGCACTCTGTATAGATGTTGCAGGGAATGTATATGTGACAGGTCGTGGTAATGAGGACTATATCACTATCAAATATAACAGTGAAGGCGTCGAGCAATGGGTTGCCCGATATAACGGACCGGGGAATGGTACGGATGGGGCAAGTTCCATTGTCGTGGATGCATTAGGGAATGTGTATGTAACTGGATATAGTTATGGATCAAGCACAAACTATGATTATGCGACAATAAAATATAACAGTTTTGGTGCCCAACACTGGGTCGCTCGCTACAATGGAACGGGAAATTCTGAGGACTATGCAACCGCCCTTACCATTGATGGATCGGGTAATGTCTATGTGACGGGATCTAGTAACGGTTCAGGCACGGGCCTTGATTACGTCACAGTTAAATACAATTCATCAGGAGTCCAGCAGTGGGTCGCTCGATACAATGGAACAGGGAATGGTCATGACATAACAAAAGACCTTCATGTTGATGAGTTGGGTAATGTGTATGTGACGGGACAAAGTGCGGGTTTGGGTTCGAACTACGATTATGCCACGATCAAATACAACTCAGCAGGAGTCCAACAGTGGATTGCCCGCTATAATGGAATTGGTAACGATCAAGATAATGTATATGATATGAGTGTCGATGACTTTGGGAATGTCTATGTGACAGGTTATAGTTATGTTGGAGCATTGACTGTATGGGATTATACAACAATCAAATACAACAGTTCAGGTGTCCAACAGTGGGTTGCCCTTTATAATGGACCATATAATTACATAGATAAATCGTACGCTATTGGTGTTGATGCAATTGGAAATGTGTTTGTGTCGGGTTATAGTCAATCCGACATAGGGAGTTTAGCAACAATCAAATACAACAATGCAGGTGTTCAACAGTGGGTTGCCAGATATAATGGAATTTATGAACCAAGCAAGCTTGCTGTAGATGTATCAGGTAGTGTGTATATTGCAGGAATGAGCCATTCCCATAAATATATAATAATCAAATATAATAATTCAGGTGTCGAGCAATGGGTTACCCAATATGATGAATTAGGAAGTAATTGGTATGAACCAAGTGACTTAATTATTGATCCATCGGGGAATGTTTACATCACTGGGTACAAAAACTGGCAAGAAGGTTACAGTTATATGACACTCAAGTACCGGCAATTTCCTGGTTTCTTTTCATCCACAATGTCGTTGTTATTCGACACCTTGGAAGTTTCTTGTCGGTCAACAAAGAACTTAGTCATAGAAAATACAGGCTCCGGTTTATTGAACATCAGTAATGTTCAGGCAGACAATTCTAACTTTCTTGTCTCACCTATCCAAGCATCAATTTATCCAGGAAGAAGTGCAACATTTGTAATAACCTTCGCTCCTTTAAGTGCTGGTAGAAAACTCGGAAGCATCATATTCACGCACAATGGTAAACCCTCAACAGATACTATAAACCTTATAGGAACTGGAACTGGTGGCGAGGGAATGCAGCTAATTTCAGCAACCTATCGAACGGGCTGGCAAATGATTTCCCTTCCTGTAGATGTTCTCTGTCCATATATTAAGAAAAGTCTCTTCAGTTTCGATGGCTACTATATTCTTACGGATACAATGAAACGTCGTATCGGTTACTGGAATAAGACCGGAGTTTCAGAAATAACATATGTAGGATACCCTGTTCTGAGCGATACAATTTTTGTAAAAACAGGCTGGAACCTCATTGGCTCAACCACATTTCCCATACTTAAAAACTCAATTGTAACGTTACCCGACAACATCATTAGGTCGGACTTTTATGGCTACTATGCAGGGTATTATATTGCTGATACAATCAAGCCGGGTTGCGCCTACTGGGTCAAAGTATCTATGGACGGACAATTATTCCTCAACTCATCAGGTGGTGGAGGAACAAATAAACTATCGCAAACATCAATATTCCAGGATGCTGGGAAATTGCTTATCGAGGATGCACGAGGTAATAAGCAAGTGTTGTATATATCGCGAGAACCCATTCTTGTTGATTTATATGAATTACCACCACTACCGCCCGCTGGCTCATTTGATGCACGCTTCGCATCAAACCGGAGGGTGGAATTTGTGGAGGATGGAAAAACACTCGTGTTTCCAATATTAATTACCTCGACTGAATTGCCCGTAACAATCGATTGGGAATTTAATGAAAAGTTCAACAATGCATCACTCATAATAGATGGGAGGGAGATATTACTCTGCACAGACGGATTTACTCAGATTCACAATATGAATTCTTCAATCAGCCTAAATTTTCTAAGTAAATCAAGTATGCCGAAAAAATTCGTTTTAGGTCAAAACTACCCAAACCCATTCAACCCCAGCACAACAATACGATACGAGTTGCCAAAAGCATCGCACGTAACTCTGAAGGTGTACAATGTTCTAGGGCAAGAAGTCGCAATATTAGTAAATGAGAAACGAGAAGCGGGAAAACACCAAGTAATTTTCGATGGTGCAAAATTATCGAGTGGTATGTATGTTTACCGGCTCCAAGCTGCAAATTTTATAAACTCGAAAAAACTTTTAATCTTAAAATAAGGAAAATATTTTTTAAAATAAATCACTAAATCCAAAATATTAAATTAAAGGAGAGCTACAATGAAAAACATTATGTTTATTTTGATTGCAGCGACAGTGCTGCATAGCGGAATTTTAATCAGCCAAACTGAAGAACCTCCGGTCGGTCAATTTATGTTTGGCGTTAAACCGGAGTTTTTAGGGATATCAGGTGGAACGTTTGGTTACAAAACTGCTAACGATTTTCAAATATACTTCGGCTTAGATTATATACGTCTTGGAATCTCCGCAGAGTTAACAGAAACCCGATGGGATTATAATATCAATCGTTTAGAGGATAAACATGAAAAATCGGACGCTTCAATAAGTATGTACAACCCTCTTGTCGGTGTGAAATATTGTATAATTAGAAAGAACGACGTTAAATCCTACTTAATGGCTGAAATATCAAAACCAATAATTACTGTTGACCAGAAAGAGGAAGTCGGAATAGAAAAATTTACAGATAAACTGAGTATGTGGGGATTTAAATCAGGTTTTAGAACAGAGTACTTTTTCAGTAACAATTTTAGTTTAGGCGGTGAATTCGGTCTCCGTGTTTTACTTTTAAATTATGAGGATAAGCAAACAGAAGATGTTAAGGTATATGATCCAATAATTGGAGATTATAGAACTGTTACAGAAAAACAAATCCTGGATCTTACTCTAAATTTAAGTTATACATATTCAGCAATTTCTTTAAATTATTATTTCTAAGAGAGTACGAAACAGAAATATAAAAATATCAACAACATAAGGAGTTAAAAAATGAAAGCGATTCTTTGTTTCACAATATTGGCTTTGGTTATCTCCCTGATATGGCCAGTCACTGTGGTAGCACAGCGGGATTTCAAATATGATAAAGAACAGAATAAATATTGGAATGGTGCCTCATGGAATGATTTGGGTGATGAAGGATATGAGTCTGCCATCTCGTTCTACGAACCGGCGCTGTCAAAATACAATTCTGGAAAAACGATGAAAACAGTTGCTCTTGTTTTAGGTATTCCTGCCGGCTTCGCGATTGGCTGGGGGCTTGGCACCGACATGGGTAAAAGAGAAGGCGAAAAAACGAATACGACTGTATTTTACATTGTTGGAGCGGCTCTCTTCGTGCCAGCACTAACATTGGAGATATTGGGCAATAATTCTATCACAAAGTCGGCGGAAATCTACGAACAACACATTAAAGGTAAGAGTGAAACTTCATTTTTCCATAATATTAGAATTGCTCCAGCTTTGGATCTACAAAAGAAAGCGTTTTCGATTCAACTTATGATACGCATGCTTTAATAAATAATATAAAAATACCGATTTTCTTTGTGAAATTGAACGGTACCTGGTTAATTTTATGTAATGTGTAGGTCTGTAAATACAATGACAGCCAAGTACAGAAGGCACCGCTTGCCAACGAGAAACGAGAAGTGGGAAAACACTAAGTAATTTTTGATGGGTCGAAATTGTCGAGCGGTGTTTATTTTTATCGACTTGTGGTGAGTTCAACCGAACCATTGCAAGTTGGCTCGTTTACACAAACTAAAAAACTTTTACTTGTGAGATAGTATCAAAAAAATAAAGACCAAATGTAATTGAAAAACATCTTTTAGGATTTGGTTTTATTAATTAAAGACTATATATTATAGTGTAAATTTTAACATAAAAAGGAGATTTTTATGAAATTAACAGAATTATTTTTAATTACGCTTTTAATGCTATCGCTCATTATCATCGGAGGTTGCGGTCCGTCGAAAACAGTTGAAAGGGTTGATCCCTCCACTACAATAGACTTAAGCGGCGACTGGAACGATACAGATTCACGACTCGTTGCTGAAGAGATGATTGCAGACGTACTCTCCAGACCATGGGTAGGTGAATTTAAAGGAGAGAAAAAAAGACAACCCGATGTTATAGTGGGTACGGTAAAAAACCGTTCCAGCGAGCATATCCCAACTATTCCCTTTATAAAAAATCTTGAACGAGAACTTATTAATTCGGGGCGAGTAAATTTTGTAGCCAACAAAGAAGAACGTCAGGAAGTTCGCGATGAGCGTACAGACCAACAGGAATTTGCATCTGACGAAAGCATGAAGAAATTCCAGAAAGAGGCGGGCGCCGATTTTATGCTGCGCGGAGACATTACAACTATTTTAGACCAATCGGGTGGTGTAAAAGTAAAGTACTATCAGGTAAATTTAGAATTGGTGAACATCGAAACAAACCGTAAAGCATGGGTCGGTGAAAAGAAAATTAAAAAGGTCGTTTCGCAAAGCCGGTCAAAATTTTAAGCTGATTAATAATGACCAATGTTTTTTTTGAAAAGAAAGTGTTGGGGTTGATTGCCTCGGCACTTTTATTTTCAATCATTTCATGCTCGAGCTCAATCCAACTTCAGCGAGAGCTTGAAGAAAAAATTTCAAGGGGCGAATACCTGCCAGCAATTGAGTTAATTAAAAAAAATAAATCAGTTTACGGCGAAAAAAGCTCTGTGTTGTACAAACTCGACATAGGTCTTTTATTCCACTACGCCGGCCTTCCTGATTCAAGCAATCCTTATTTATTCTCGGCTGAAAAAGAGATTGATGACCTTTACACACAAAGCATCTCCCAACACGCATTATCCTTTCTGCTAAATGATAATGTTCTGCCTTATGAGGGCGAAGATTTTGAAAAGGTTCTGGTAAACGTTTTCTTGGCGCTTAATTTTTCTGATAAAGGTCTCACAGACGAAGCTTTAGTTGAAGCTCGTAAAGTTGACCAAAAACTTCGTGAATATTCAAAACAGTATGAAGGAAAAAACAGATATCAAGAAGATGCTTTTATTAGGTACATCGCGGGAGCTTTATACGAATCAAGCGGTGAAATAAACGATGCTTTCATCTCCTATAGAAATTCTTACGAAACATACAAAAATTATCTAACAGAATACGGAACTTCGGCTCCAGCCAGTCTTCTGGATGACCTTGTAAGAACTGCCACCCTGATGGGTTTTAATGATGAAGCAGATATTTATAAAATTTTAGGCGGTAAGCCATATACTCCAAGCGTTGAAGGAAGTATCCTCACGATAATTTATTCGGGTAAGGGACCAGTTAAAACCGAAATAAGGCCGACTTTGAGTGTTCCCGATTCTGCGGGTATAATACATACATTCCAAGTTGCTCTTCCTAAATTTTTATCCAGACACAAACTAATCCGAACATATAATGTTACTGCAACCTCCCTCACTGATACAATTACAACAACCACACACCTCGCTGAGAACATAACAGCGATTGCTGAAAAAACTCTTGAAGACCGCTTAGCATTGATATATCTGAAAAGTGGAGGTCGAGCTTTGTTGAAATTTTTAGCTTCCGAAAAGATGAAGAAGGAATTAAATAAAGATTCAGACAAAAAAGGAAGAAACCTGCTTGGAAGTATTGCTATTGATTTATTTATGGGAGCAACAGAACAAGCAGATACGCGTACATGGCAAACGCTACCCGCAGAGATTCAACTCGCGCGATTGAATTTATCCCCCGGAAAGTACAATTTATCCACTGAGTCATCCGACGGCGGTTTCCGTTTACGCGATGAGGTGGTTCACGTGAGGACAGGAAAAACAAATTTTATTATTATTGACGATGTCAGATGACTACGCTATAAAAAAAATCCCCTTCATTTCTCAACAAAGGGGATTTAGAATTTCGTGCTTCTAATTTCGAAATTGAATCTTAATGACTATGCCCTAATTTAGGTGCAACGAATTTATTGTAAAATAACAATCCGATAATAGTTGCAACACCGATCAAACTAAACAGTATCCAAAGTGTTTGCGGGTCTTTCAAATTATCTACAAAATGAACATACATATTTGCACCTAATATTCCGCCGATAGATGATCCAATCACACCATACAGAAAAGCGTATCCTAAATAAGTCGCTTTCTTATCAGGCGGTGCAATTAATCCAACATAACTGATGAATTTGGGATGCGCAGTCATTTCACCTATTGAAAATATTGTAATACCAGCAATGAATACCCAGATGTTCGCTGAGATTGCGAGGATAGCCATTCCAATGGTTCCCATCGTAATACCCACAATCATTGTTGGCAGCGCCTTTGTGTTCTTAACAATATTGGAAACCACCATTTGCAGGAAAATAATAGTTCCGGCATTTATTACGGTTACGTGTTCGACATCAAACCGCCAGTTCATATTTATTCCGATTGCCGCAAAAGTTGAATTGACAAAATTATTCAATGCTGTAGCATCAACATAATCTTTTACATACCACAAAACGGAATCGAACATTTGAAAATAGAGAATCCAGAAACCGGAATAGATAACAATCAATCCTATAAACTTTACGTCTGTCAAGACCATTATCATACCTTTGAGAACTTCAGGAAGAGTTTTAGTGCTTGCAGGTTTAGGCGGTTCTTTGTACATAAAAATGGTGGGAATCAACATCGAAGCAGTGCCGATAGCCGATGCGACCATAACGTATTCCCAGCCGAATGCATTTTTAATATACGGTACGAGAATTAGTGGGAATAAAAATGCCCCGAAGTTAATCGACCAGTAAAATATTCCGAAGCCGAGTGTGCTGTTTTGTTCGGTAGTAGTTCGTGCGATTGTTCCGGATATCATTGGTTTAAAAGCGCCAGCTCCGATTCCCATAATCACTAAACTTGCAAAGACGAGTGCATAGTCGGTTGATTGACTGACAAGAAAATATCCCAATCCTAAAAATGAAAATGCAAAAATAAGCGTTCTGCGGTAGCCGAACCTATCTCCAATCGCTCCGGCGAGTATAGGTAAAATATAGAGCAGCGGTTGGATTGTGCTTTTGATTACGCCGACACTCTCTTTACTGAATAATAATTGATCGGTCATATAAACGGAAAGTATGCTCATCATTCCGTAGTATGAGCCGCGTTCAAAAAATTCCATCACAATGACCACCCAATAAACTTTTGGAAAAGTTTTGAGTGTTTGCGAAAATGTTTGTTTTGGTTTAGTTGCAGCTTCTGCCATAATAGGTTTCCTTATGGTGTTAGAATTAATGATTAAAGTTATGAATTAATACTTAAGAATTTGCATACAATATAAAAGAAATATGGAGAGAAGCAACGGGAAGAAGTAGTGGTTTTTTAGGATCAGTTTTTCTCTCTTGTTATTAACTGATTTTACGAATGGCTTTATTTCTCGATACGAAAGCTCGAAATCCGAAGCACTAAATCATAAACAAATCCGAAACTCTAATGATCAAGACGCCACAAATAGCCCAATTAATTGTGATTTCGACCCGCCTGCCAAAGCGAAGCGGCGGGCAGGAATTCGTGATTAGGATTTGTCTCGATTTTCGATATTAGGATTTCGTATTTCTATGCAAGAATCACACGCTTGCGTAACGTTATTAACTACTACTTACTACCTACTATTTTATTATCTCCCTTTGCTTTTCAAACCCTTGTTTCATATATTTTCTTAAACTTTGAACCATTTATCTCTAAAAAACATCATAACAAGAAAATATGGAAAATAAAAAATACGATATTGCAATAATTGGCGGAGGTCCGGGTGGTTATGTTGCTGCAATCCGCGCTGCACAATTAGGTTTGAAAACTGTCGTGATAGAAAAAGATAAATTAGGCGGTGTATGCCTAAACTGGGGCTGCATACCAACAAAAGCACTTCTGAAGAATGCTGAAATCTACAATCATTTTAAACACGCTAACGAATTTGGGATTAGTTATGAGAATCTTCAATTCGATTTCAAAAAAATAATCAAACGCAGCCGCGACGTGGCGCTACGCAATTCGAAAGGTGTCGAGTACCTTTTTAAGAAACATAAAATTGATTTGATTTCTGGATATGGTAAGATCAACGGCAAAGGTAAGATTGAAGTAAGTAAAGAGGGTAAACCGGTAGAAACCATCGAGTCGAAGCAAATAATAATCGCGACGGGTGCGCGACCGCGTTCAATCCCCGGTGTTGAAATCGACCGTAAGAAAATTATATCCAGTTCCGAAGCCATGATTTTGCAAGAACCGCCAAAGTCGATGCTGATTATCGGCGCCGGGGCTATCGGAGTTGAGTTTGCATATTTTTATAATACTTTCGGGACTAAAGTAACTCTCGTTGAGATGATGCCGAGTATCCTTCCGATCGAAGATAAGGAAATTACAAAACTTTTAGAAAGCAACTTGAAGAAAGCAGGCATAGAAATTTTCACCGAGACAAAAGTAGAAAAAGTTGTTGTAGGCGATAACGTAAGACTTTCGGTTTCAACAAAAGATGGATCGAAAGAAATCGCGGGCGATGTTACCCTGATGGCTATCGGTGTGCAAGGAAATGTTGAGAATATCGGCTTGGATGAAATCGGAATTAAATATGAAAAGAGCTTTATTAAAGTAGATGAATATTACAAAACGAACGTCGATGGTATTTACGCTATCGGTGATATAATTGGTCCACCCATGCTTGCTCACGTTGCTTCAGCAGAGGGAATAACCTGTGTTGAAACGATAGCCGGAAAAAATCCGCCGGTTGTGGATTACGAAAATATACCCGGCTGCACTTATTGCCAGCCGCAAGTTGCAAGTATCGGGTTGACTGAAGATAAAGCCATCGAGCAAGGTTATGAATTAAAGATTGGTCGTTTCCCATTTGCCGCGAGCGGTAAAGCACGTGCAATCGGTGAAACCGATGGATTAGTAAAATTAATCTTCGATGCAAAATACGGCGGACTTTTAGGTGCACATATTTTAGGAAGCGATGCAACTGAGATGATTGCAGAACTTGGAGTCGCAAAAACATTGGACACGACTGCTCACGAGTTAATCAAAACAGTTCACGCACATCCGACACTTTCGGAAGCAGTGATGGAAGCCGCGGCGAATGCAATGGGTGAAGCAATACATATTTGAATAATAAATACTAAATTCGAATCTCGAATCTCTAAATAAATTCTAATCCGCCTGCGGCGGACAAAATCCTAAACATTCGGATTTAGTGCTTCGGATTTTAAAAATAGATGACTCAGCTTATATCAACATACCTTGGTCGCACGGATTACAAAGAAATCTGGGATTTGCAAAAACAGCTTTTTGAGTTGCGCGCTGAAAATAAAATTCCTGATATTCTTTTATTGAACGAACACAACCACGTTTATACAATCGGTAAAAGTGGAAACGGAAATCACCTTTTAGCGAGTGAAGAAGAATTACGGACAACTGGTGCTGAAGTTTATTTTAATGACCGTGGCGGTGATATCACTTATCACGGTCCCGGTCAAATAGTCGGATATCCGATTTTAGATTTAAACAACTATTATTTAGATACACACAAATACTTACGCGATATCGAAGAAGTTTTAATTTTAACTCTGAAGGACTTTCAAATTCACGGAACGCGTTCCGATGGTATGACTGGTGTCTGGGTTGGCAATAATAAAATTGCAGCTATCGGAGTCAAAATCAGCCGCTGGATTACGATGCACGGTTTTGCTTTTAACGTGAACACCGATTTATCATATTTTGACCGCATCATTCCGTGTGGTATATTTCATAAAGGTGTAACATCGCTTCAACAAGTGTTGAATCGGGCAGTCGATATTTCTGAAATCAATCATTCAATCATAAAGAACTTTGAAAAAGTATTCGAAGTTAATATATTGATACTCGAAAAAGAAGATTTTTTTAAATCAATAACAGAACAGATTCGTCAATTGAAAGAAAAGGAATATATAAATGTCTCCAAGAAAAAATATTGACATAATAAAATCAGAAGAACTTCCAATGTATAAAATAAAATCTGCAACTAATTTATCTAACGATGAATTGAAAGAAATTTACAGGTTGATGGTTTTATCAAGAAAATTAGATGAGAAACAGTTAACATTGTTAAAACAAGGGAAACAATTTTTTCACATCGGCGCACCAGGGCACGAGGCGGCACAGATTGCTATTGCAAAAGCAATGAAGTCATCTCACGACTGGGCTTTTCCGTATTATCGGGATATTGCATTTAATTTAGGATTCGGCGAAACTCCGAAAGGAATTTTATTAGAAGCCCTGCATCGGGCTGAAGCCGGCGGTTCCGGTGGCAGAGCAATGCCCTGCCATTGGGGGAATAAAAAATTAAGAATCCCTTCTCAATCAAGTTGCACCGGCACACAGTTTTTACAGGCAGTAGGAACTGCAATGGGTGCTGTAAAAGAGGGAACCGATGAAGTAGTTTATGTTTCATCGGGTGAAGGAACTACGAGTGAAGGTGAATTCTGGGAAGCGTTAAACTGGTCGACACGCGAAAAGTTTCCGGTAATCTTTCACATCCAAAATAATAAATATGCGATATCAGTTCCACTTGCCGAACAAATGGCAACGGGTTCGATATTCACACTCACCGAAGGTTTCAAAGGATTGAATAGATATTTTGTGGATGGAACCGATTTCTTCGAAGTCTATGAAGCGGCACTTGACGCAGTTGCAAAAGCCAGAAGAGGGCAAGGACCTGCACTTATCGAATCGGATGTAGTCCGACTTTTACCACACTCTTCATCCGATGATCAAAGAAAATACCGTTCGGCTGAAGAACTTGAAAAAGATAAAGTGCGCGATCCGATTCCAAAATTTGAGGCTCATCTAATCGAAAAAGGAATTCTAAACACCGAACAAATTCAAGAAATTAGAAATGCTATAACAAAGGAAGTAGATGACCTTGCCGATTGGACTGAAACACAAAAACAAGCTGATGAATCGACGGTCGGGCTTTATGTTTATTCTTCCGAGGAAGTAATCAATAAAGATAAATTTGTTGAAAAAGAATTTAGCGGAACAAATGTGGTGATGGTGGATGCAATCAACCACGCACTCGCGGAAGAGTTAGAGCGAAATCCGAAAATGGTAATTTACGGCGAAGATGTTGCCGGCGATAAAGGGGGAGTATTTACAGTTACTAAAGGACTCACGGCGAAGTTTGGTAAAGGGAGAGTTTTCAATTCTCCGTTAGCCGAAGCGAGTATTGTTGGCACTGCAATCGGTTTAGCATTGCGGGGATGGAAGCCGGTTGTTGAAATTCAATTTGGCGATTACATCTGGCCCGCTTTTATGCAAATTCGTGATGAGTTGTCGATGATGCGATACCGATCGAACAACAGTTGGACATCCCCTGTTGTAATTCGTGTCGCGGTTGGCGGATATATTCACGGCGGACTTTATCATAGTCAATCAATCGAGTCGTTCTTCACACACAGTCCCGGTTTGCGTGTTGTATTTCCATCAAACGCCGCAGATGCAAAAGGATTGTTGAAGCATGCATGTCGTTGTGCCGACCCGGTAATTTTCCTTGAACACAAAGGAATGTATCGTCAAAGTTTTGCAGCAACACCGGAACCAGATGCCGATTACTTAATTCCTTTCGGGTTAGCAAAAGTAAAACGCAAAGGTGAAGATATCACAATCATCACTTATGGAATGATGGTGCAGCGCTCCCTTGAAGCAGCGCGAAAATTGGAAGAGCGAGGCGTTGATGTAGAAGTTATAGATTTAAGAACACTCAACCCGCTCGATAAAGATGCAATTATAAAATCAGTAAAGAAAACCGGCAAAGCACTTATCGTTCATGAAGACACTTTGTTCAGCGGATTCGGCGGCGAGTTGGCTGCAATTATTTCTAACGAAGCGTTTGAATATTTGGACGGACCGATAATGCGAGTTGGAGCAAAAGATTCACCGGTTCCGTATGCACCTCAGCTTGAGTATGCTATGCTTCCACAGACTCAAGATATTATTAATGCACTTGAGAAGTTAGCAGAATATTAAGCATAGAGCATTGCGCGATGAGCATAGAGCATTTTGTGAAATATATTAGCAATCTAAAATTTGAATTATAAAATCTAAAATCGAAAGAGGTTTATGATGGCAAAAGTTGAAGTTATAATGCCGCAGTTGGGCGAAAGTTTAACCGAAGGCACAATAGTTAAATGGTATAAAAACGTGGGCGACAAAATTAAAAAAGATGAAACGTTACTCGAAATCAGTACCGATAAAGTGGATTCCGAAATCCCATCGCCCGCTGAGGGTGTTGTTACAAAAATATTGTTCAAAGAGCAGGAGACTATTGCAATTAAAACAGTGATCGCAGAAATAGAGACCGAAGCGGGCGCTGTGGTCGCTGCCGAAGTCTCACCGCCAACACCAACAGTTGAAAAAGTAGAACCCGCAATAAAGGTCGAACCGAAGCCGATTGAAAAAGTTGAGAAACCATCGGTCGGTAGATTCTATTCACCACTTGTTTTGACTGTCGCGCGTGAAGAAGGAATTTCGATGACTGAATTGGAAAACATTCCTGGCACAGGTATCGGTGGACGTGTAAGTAAGAAAGACATTATGGGTTATTTACAGACTCGTAAAGCTCCCCCTGTAGTTCAAGAGGAAGTTTCCAAACCAACCGCGCCGCGTGTTGAAACCACTATGAAAGTTGTTGATGCGGGTGAGTTGGTTGCAAAATATCCGGCACCGAAATATGAAATTTTGCAGATGAGCAACGTTATTCAAAAAATGGCTCACCACATGGTGAACAGCGTTGCAACCTCGCCGCACGTGCAGGCAATATCAGAGTGCGATATGACGAACATTGTGAAATATCGGGAAGCTAATGCGGCGGATTTCGAAAAAGCTGAGGGCTACAAATTAACTTACACTCCTTTTATTGCTGCCGCAGTTGTGAAGGCGCTGAAAGATTTTCCACTCGTAAACAGTTCTGTGGAAGGAGATAAAATTATAGTTAAGAAATTTATCAACTTGGGTATGGCAGTAGCTTCCGAGCAGGGGCTTATCGTGCCGGTAATAAAAAATGCAGACGAGAAAAATTTTATCGGATTGGCACGTGCTATCAACGACCTTGCTATTCGAACACGCAACAAAAGATTAGTTCCTTCAGATATTGAGGGCGCCTCTTTTACATTCACAAACTATGGTGTGTTTGGAAATATTATAGGAATTCCGATAATTGCTCAACCGAACGTTGCTATACTTGGAATCGGGGCAATTAAAAAGCAGCCGGTAGTAATATCCGCCGGAGGCGGAAATGATGCAATTGCAATCCGGTCAATCTCGTATCTTACTTTATCCTTCGATCACCGCATAATAGACGGAGCACTCGGCGGTATGTTTGTTGAGAGAGTTGTGAAATATCTCGAAGAATTCGAATCTAAATCCTAAATACAAAATCCTAAACTCTAAACAATCTTAAAGGATCAAAATACGAATGAAAATTAAAAATTTATGCCTATAGATGAAGTTAAAGAAACCATTCGTGCTGCTCGACCTGATTGGCTTAAAGCCCGTATTCCGAGCGGTGAGATATATTATGGTTTAAAGAGACTTATTGATGAACATCGGCTTCACACAGTTTGCGGAGAAGCTCGCTGCCCGAATATGGGCGAGTGCTGGAACAGCGGCACGGCTACATTTATGATTCTCGGAGATATTTGTACACGCAGTTGTGGATTCTGTGCAGTAAAAACCGGAATGCCGACAGAACTTGATGCCGACGAGCCGCGTCGTGTTGCCGATGCTGTAAAGTTGATGAATGTGAAATATGCAGTAATCACTTCAGTCAATCGCGATGAGTTGTACGACGGTGGCGCTACAATTTTTGCCGATACGATACGGAAAATTCGTGAAGCAAGTCCCAGTTGCAAAGTAGAAGTGCTGATACCGGATTTCAAAGGAGATGAATTTGCACTCAACATTGTGTTGAATGCTTTCCCGGATGTTCTCAACCACAATATTGAAACTGTCCCACGCCTGTATCTAACAGTTCGTCCGCAAGCTAAGTATGAACGGTCGCTCGATCTTTTGCATCGAGCAAAGAAGAGAGGATTTACTACGAAGTCGGGTTTAATGTTGGGACTCGGCGAGAATCTCGAAGAGGTAATTGAGGTGATGAGAGATTTACGGAAAGTTGATTGCAACATTTTAACGCTCGGACAATATCTGCAGCCGACGAAAGAGCACTTGCCCGTTGCACGTTTTGTCCATCCCGATGAATTTAAAATGTTGAAAGAGAAGGGAGTGGAGTTAGGATTCATACATGTCGAGTCCGGTCCGTTAGTGAGGTCATCATATCATGCGGAAAAACAAATTTAAAATAGTTTTTCCCTAAGAACTTAGAATATTTCTCTCAACTTCTTTAAACAACTCATCCAATCCCTCTTGAAGTTTTATTGTCTCCGCCAAAGCTGTAACAACCTTGCAATAATTGCTCACTTCTTCCGATGAGAGCGTTCTCCCTTTACGGTCTTTCAGCCACTTCGCCGCAACTTGATATCCGCCGATGTGATACTCCCATATCTCTTTTGTAACACCGGCAAAGTATTGCGACGGATTAAAATATACTCGTTTCTTTTTTTCGTCGTATGTTACTTTCTCAACTCTGTTATCTCCTTTACCTTCACAGCGTGCAATTGATTTGCCGAACTTCTTTGATTTTAGAAGATGAAGGGCAACGAGTGCTTCTCCCTTTTCTGCCAACGACTTAAACACTTTGTAGCTCGATGTAAACGGCACTCTCGGGAAATCCGTCTTCAAAAACTCTGCGTACTTTTGGCGGTATGCATTAGAATACAACACTCCGTAGATGTAATAGAAAATATCTTCCGGGCTTGGCTGTTTTTTGTAAGCCTCTGTTAGCATCTCAAAAATATTCGGAGCAATACTAGGAATTTTTTTCCCGGTTCCGTATGGTGCTTCTGGCTCAAACAACATCATGGTAATTCCGCCTCCGGACCTACTTTTCTTCCGTTCAGGATAAAGATAAAGTGGAAAAACATAACTAATACCCAATGCGCCTGATAAAACATGTCCTTCAATAATCTTATCTCCAACAAAAACATCATTATATTCACCAACAGGATGTCGGTTGGTAAGTAATAGAGCCAAATTATCCTGCATCATATGTTGCATGACTTCATTTCTGGAACGTTCCACGAGAGCGCTATGATAAAATATCTCACGTACATCAAAGGGTCTGTAAAGCGTTCGAGTAAAATGTTCTTTCCAATCTTCATCTCTATAAATTGCTTTTCTCGCATTACCTAATTCCCATGCACCTGTATCTTTTAAATGATATGTCTTAGCAATAAAAATATCATCTAACGAAGATTCCGTAAACTGCGTTATTCTCCTTTCAAGCTCTCTCCGGTCAAAATCAATTACAAAGTTATCTCGTGCCGTTACTACACCGACACTATTCACCGGAAAAATTTCCTGTATGCTTGGATACGCTTGATATTTGAGTGAGCGTTTTTCATCTCTCGGCACAAACAAATATAATGGTGAACTTGGTTTTAATTGTTTCCACTTTACCGTCTTGAGGTTTAGTGTTGTTAGCTTTTTATATTTTTGTTCTTGTAGCCCCCATAAATCTGCATGGAAAATTTTCTTCTCACCTTTGTGCTTTTTCTTCTTCACAAACAATCCGATGGCAACGCCCTGTTGTATATCGAACACGTTTTCATCTTTTGAGCCATTTGGGGCTTTTTCTTTTTTCAATGAATTGCCGTGTAAATCGAGCAGATAAATTTCATCAAACGAGTTCATCAACGATTGCCGCATACCACGGAACGTGGGATTATCGAGATAACTGTGGTTCGTTATGAAGCCGAGTACCCCTTCACCAACCTGATCAATTTTCCATTGTGCAAATCGTATGAACTTCACATAATCGTCCTGTAGCCACTTTGGATTTTTTTCACCGAGCGGTTCACCATTCACTTTTTTGTAAGTTTCTATGAGTTCCGAAATCCACTCTCCCTTATTTACAGAGTGTCCTGAATAGGGAGGATTGCCAAGCACAACAAGAATGGGCTGTTTCTTTTTCACCTGTCCAGCAAGATGAGATTCTTCCGAGAGTGAAGACATTCCCGGCAACGAAGTTTGCGCAAGCTCTTCCATCTCTAATGTGTTCGTCAAATAAAATTGAAATCGCTCATCGCCGCTTAGTTTATGCCCCAATTCTTCGAGCAGGTAGCCCATCTTCAAATGTCCCGCCGCGTACGGAGCCATCATTAATTCGAAAGCAAAGAAATGTTTCAGTATGTGGTCTTCAATAAATTTGCGGCGAGAACCATCGCCGTACTTTGAAACAAATTCTTCAACTGCAAGCTTTGCCGCTTCAGCAAGAAATGTCAATGTTCCGCCGGCAGGGTCGAGTACTGTAACGCTTGGAGTAGCAAATCCATCTTCGCGTCCGAATTTTTCTTTAAGAATTATATTGAGCGAACGGACGATGTATGAAACAACCGGCTCAGGTGTATAGTAAACTCCTCTTCTCTCTCGTTCTTGCGGATTGTACTCAGCAAGGAACGTCTCGTAGAAATGGAAGATCGGATCGCTTCCTTTGCCTTCATCGAAATACTGGTGTAGAATTTTCTTTACATCGGCGGCAGCAAGAACTTCGGCGATATCATCGACTGTGGCTTGTAACTGCTCTGGTGGATCGAACGAAATGAAATGGAAAATCTCGCGCAGGATACCGATTGTCTTTGGAATTAAGTCGTATGCGATTTTTCTGTTGAAGGAATTGTTGGCTCTTGTTCGTGCGGCGAACAATCCATACGTAATCGTTTGTGCATAAAGGTCTGCAAATTGTTCCGGTTTAAGATTTGCGATAAGATGTTTTTGAAACGCCTCGTAAAATCCGAAAATCTTCTTAGCTCCGGGTGTCGATGCTTCGCGTAACTCCGCTGTTATTACCTGATCGCGGAGAAAACGTGTGCGACTCGCAAGTTCTCGAGCAAGTGTTTCGGCGGTGAATTCCTGTGGAAGAGAAAATTGAAAAAACTTTTCAAGCAGGGCAAAGAATTCTTCCGTATGCTCGGCGGGCGGAATAATTTTTCCTTTTGCCGCAATGAACGGTCGTGCAAGTAAAACGGATGTCAATAATTTGCCGTGCCGGTAAAGGCGGAATTCATAGAAGTTCGTGAGTATAAGATTTGGAAAAGTTTCGATGTAGCGCTGCAACTGTTCCGATTCCTCGATATCATCCAGATTTGCAGTGGGCGGTTTAGCTTCAATATAACCTACCTGCGAATGCACACCATCCCATATCCGGAAATCGGGATTACCAGCTTCTGTTTTTTTAGGTAGAACAGTAATCTCTATTTTCTTTTTTAGTTTAGCCTGTGAGTATTCCTTGAGAAATGTTTCCAGAATAGAATAGTAAGACTCTTCTCTTGCATCACCTCTTTGAGTTTTCGCAGCGATTTCTTTTAGGTAAGTGTCTATCATCGATGGCAATTTATATAATAATAAAATCATTATCAAGTGATATTATTTTCCAAATGTATTGACTATTACCGAAATATTTGGTAAATTTGATAGCTTTTAAATCAATAATGCTTAAATCAGCACATAATATGGAGATTTTATAGTGGCACTAAATGAAAAATTAACACATTTCTTCACAAATGAAGAAGTGGACAAAAAATGGTTCCTAGTGGATGCAGACGGAAAAACATTAGGACGGTTGGCAAGTAAGGTTGCCCATATCTTGCGTGGGAAACACCGGCCTACTTTCACACCCAATTCAGATGTCGGCGATTTTGTAATCGTGGTGAATGCCGATAAAATTAAATTAACTGGTCGACGACCGGAATTAAAAAAGTATTTTCATTATACCGGATATCCGGGCGGTGCAGTTTTTGAAGATTTCAAAGATATGATGAAGACTAAACCTGAAAAAGTAATTTATCATGCTGTTAAGGGAATGATTCCCCATAACAGGTTAGGTAAAAGAGTAGCTTCAAAACTAAAAGTGTATGCGGGACCCAATCATCCTCACTCAGCACAAACACCAGAAAAATTGGATATATAAGGAATTGCAGATGCAAAACATCATAACAGTAGGAAGAAGAAAAAACGCAGTTGCACGGGTTATACTAAAATCTGGCACAGGCGAATTTTTAGTAAACAAGAAGCCAATGGAAAAATTTTTTCCTGTCGATACTCATCGTCGCGATATTTTGTTGCCATTCGAAGTAACTGAGAGCGCCGGGAAATACGATATCAGCGCAACCGTACATGGTGGCGGTGTGAGTGGACAAGCGGGTGCATTAAAACTAAGCGTAGCTCGTGCGTTACTCGAATTGAATGAAGAAAACAGGATACCGCTCAGGACTGCAGGACTGCTTTCGCGCGATCCCCGTATGGTGGAACGTAAAAAGTATGGACAGAAAAAAGCACGCAAGCGCTTCCAGTTCTCGAAACGTTAATTTTTTAAATCAAGCATACCGTCGGATTTTTCAGAGTGTGTCCCGCCCGAAATGAGCGGAATCTCTGAAAAAGTTGAAGCCGGTAGAAGTATAACAAAAATAAAAAGGAGTAATAATTTTATGCCTCGTGTAGAATTAACTGACCTGCTTAATGCAGGAGCCCATTTCGGGCACTTAACCCACCGATGGAATCCCAAAATGAAGCCTTTCATTTTTATGGAACGGAACGGGATTCATATAATCGATCTTAAAAAATCTCAACAATTAATTGAGCAAGCGGGCAATGCGCTCGCGAAATTAGTTTCCGAAGGCAAACGCGTTTTGTTTGTCGGAACAAAAAAACAAGCCAAAAGTGTGATTCGTGAAGAAGCCGACAGATGCGGACAGTTTCATGCTTCAGAAAGATGGCTCGGCGGCATGTTAACTAATTTTACTACCATCCGCAAAAGTGTAAAACGCCTCAATAATATTGAAAAAATGGAAACAGACGGTACGTTCGATAAAATTACTAAGAAAGAAATTTTATTCATCGACCGCGAAAAAGAGAAATTACAAAAAGTTCTTTCTGGTGTTGCAAATATGTCACGCTTACCGGGAGCTCTTTTTGTTGTCGATATTAAAAAAGAAGCTATCGCAATTGCTGAAGCGAAACGTTTGCGCATTCCAGTTTTTGCAATAGTCGATACCAACGTCGATCCAACTCTGATTGATTATCCGATTCCAGCAAATGACGATGCAATTAAATCGGTTCAATTAATTACAAAAGTTATGGCTGATGCTGTTAATGAAGGGAAAGAAATGATATCCGCACAGTATGAAGGCGCCGACACAATCGCAACAGGAAAAGAAGGATAAAAGATAATGGCAATAACCAGTGAACTTGTTAAATTATTAAGAGATAAAACCGGAGCCGGAATGATGGATTGTAAAAAGGCTCTCGAAGAAACTGCCGGCGATTTAGATAAAGCTATTGAATATCTCAGAAAAAAAGGTGCAGCCACAGCACAAAAGCGCGCCGATAAAGCTGCCAAAGAAGGAACGATTGTAACACGCGTTAGTGAAAAAAACGATTTCGGAATTATTGTAGAAATAAATTGTGAAACCGATTTTGTTGCACGAGGTACCGATTTTGTAAACTTCTCAGAATTAGCTACAAATATTATTTCATCTAAAAAGCCCGCGTCTCTCGAACTACTTTTAGAAGCAACCGACGATTCGGGAAAAGCTATCTCCCAACATTTAAACGATATGATGGCTAAAATTGGTGAACGTATTGAAATTCGGCGCTACAAAATGCATCAAACAGAAAACGGTTTTATTGCATCTTATACGCACATGGGAAATAAAATCGGAGTTCTTATTGAATTATCGAGTAACACTGGCAATGTGCTCCAAATCGGACGCGATATCGCGATGCAAATTGCCGCGATGAACCCGTTGTATATTTCGCGTGATCAGGTATCGCACGATGTTATTCAACGTGAACTCGAGATATACCGCACTCAGGCACGCAACGAAGGTAAAGCCGATCAAATAATTGAACGGATTGCCAACGGAAAGTTAGAAAAATATTATCAGGATGTTTGCTTGTCCGAACAAGTGTTTATTAAAGACTCAAGCAAAACTATTAAAGATGTTCTGACAGAAAGTAGTTCCGGTTTGACGATAAAGTCTTTCGAGAGATTTCAACTTGGTGAAGAAAAATAATAAACTTAAAAATCCGCTAACAAGCGGATTTTTTTTAACTTTTAATTATATATACAATCAATGAAAGAAATAATGAAATACAAACGCATTCTTTTAAAGTTGAGCGGCGAATCGTTGATGGGAAAAAAAGAATTTGGAATTGATGCCGATGTTTTACGACGGTATGCAGAAGAAATTAAAAGTGTTAGGGATTTAGGTGTTGAAATAGGTATAGTCATCGGCGGTGGTAATATCTATCGCGGTGTCGGGAACTCATCGGATGGTATCGATAAAGTAACCGGCGATCAGATGGGCATGTTAGCTACTATTATAAATTCGTTAGCATTGCAAAGCGCTCTCGAACACATAGGAATTTATACACGATTACTAAGCGCCATTAAGATGGAGCAAATCGCCGAATCATTCATCCGCAGGCGGGCAATCAGGCATCTTGAAAAGGGAAGAGTTGTGATCTTTGGCGCCGGCACAGGTAACCCATATTTCACGACCGATACTGCCGCAGCTTTACGAGCAATCGAAATACAAGCCGATGTAATATTGAAAGGAACGCGCGTTCAGGGTGTTTATGATTCAGACCCTGAATTAAATCCGAACGCAATTAAATTTCAAAATATTTCATATTTAGATATTTTAAATAAAGACTTGAAAGTTATGGATTTAACGGCGATAACGCTTTGTCGTGAAAATAAACTTCCGATAATAGTTTTTGATATGAATACCCCCGGAAACTTGCAAAAACTTTTAACGGGTGAAAATATCGGCACTCTGGTTCAGAATGTTAAAATTGAATCTATATAAAATATTGTCTAACAAATTTTGGAGTAAAAATGGTTAAAGATATTTTACGTGAAACCGAAAACAAAATGAAAAAAGCCGTTGAGGTAGTAAGGCAGGAATTTATAAAAATCCGTTCCGGCAAAGCTACTACAACTCTGCTCGACGGAATCAAAGTAGATTATTATGGTTCCATAATGCCTCTTAATCAAGTTGGTACTGTTGGTACTCCGGATATCCGAATGATTACTGTAACTCCGTGGGACAAAGGGATGATTGGTCCAATCGAGAAAGCAATTCTCGCAGCAAATATTGGGTTGAATCCTGCGAACGATGGAACTGTAATTCGCTTGCCTGTTCCGCCGTTAAACGAAGAACGTCGTAAAGAGCTTGTAAAATTAATCAAAAAATTTGCTGAAGATGGAAAAATATCCCTCCGAAACGTCCGTCGCGATGCTATTGAACATCTGAAAAAATCAGAAAAGGAAGAACATTTTTCTGAAGATGAAAGAAAAAGGGGCGAAGAAGATGTTCAAAAACTCATCGATAAACATATCAAAGAAATTGATTCACTCGTTACACACAAAGAAAAAGAAATTATGGAAGTTTAAATTAAACTCTATATGCTAATTATCAAGCCATAACTTAGTTTTTAAGTTGTGGCTTTTTTTTGAAACAATAAAACTAATGCTGCGTAGGTTTTGAAGAAATAATTATCAAGGATTGATTATGGAAAATGGTACGAAAGAATTAAAGCGTTTGCATCGGTCGATGCAAAACCGTTGGATAGCAGGCGTTTGCGGCGGTGTAGGAGAATATTTAGACGTTGACCCGCTCATTATTCGTTTACTCTTATTAATTTTATTGTTTGTTGGTGGGTCGGGAATAATTATTTACATAGTAGCCTGGATAATGATGCCGCTAAATCCCAACCATACTGGAGTTGGTACGGTCAAAAAAAGTTCCGCACAATTTTGGGGGATTATCCTGATCTTTATTGGAGCTTTGTTGTTGCTTTCAAATATGGAGTTGTTACCATTTTTCCACTGGTTTGAATTTTGGGATATTTTTTCTTGGAAAGCAATTGTTTCAGTGATAATAATTATTATCGGCGTAATGTTAGTCTTGAATTATTTCAGAACTCCGAAAAAACCTTTAACTCAACCCTCAACTGAACCTGTAATCGAGTCGCAGCAAGAAACACCCCGTCCTGCTTCAAAAATTCTTCGACGTTCAATAGAAAATAAAAAGATTGCGGGCGTTTGTGGCGGATTAGCTGAATACCTCGATATCGATCCTACAATCGTTCGACTCATATTTGTGTTATTAACTCTAAGCTCATTTGGATTAGGTATTTTATTGTATGTTGTTCTTGCAATCGCAATGCCTCAGGAAAAAAAATAATCCGTTATTCGTCTCCGTCAGTTGACGGATGACGGAAACTGAAGGAAAACTTTATGGAACATCAAAAAAAATATCCTTGGAATGGAATAATTCTTATACTTTTGGGAACCGCTTTGCTGATACATCAAATCGGTTTAATCAACATCCGATTTTTTCAAATAATTTGGATAGCCCTTGCGTTATGGGGATTTATTATAACTATACGGGGTTTCGCAACTAACAGCAACGGTAAAATATTTTGGGGAACTGCACTGTTCTTGGCTGGAATTTCTTTTATTATTCATTCATTTAACTTAATCGAAATGCCGCATCGGATATTTTTACCCGCGGTATTTATAATATTCGGTTTCGCTTTTCTAATGATGTTTGTGAATAATATCAGGGAATTTAGTTCATTCCTTTTATCAATAATATTTTTTGTAATAGGCGGTTTATTAATTCTTGCAGAAATCGGATATCTAAATAGGTGGGATGTTGTGTATTACATTAAAAATTATTGGCCCGTAATTCTAATAATATTAGGTGCTGGATTAATTTTTAAACGCAGACAGAAGCAATTAAATAGTTAGTGTGCATCGAACCAGTTCTTCCCAAATCCCACTTCAATTTCCAATGGAACATTCAGTGGGAGTGCGTTTTTCATTTCTTCTACGATTAATATTTTAGCATCCTCCATAAAACTATTCTGCACTTCGAAAACAAGTTCATCGTGGACTTGAAGCAACATCCTGATTTGTTTGTTTGAAATTCTCCGATGGATTCTAATCATTGCTAACTTAATCATATCCGCCGCAGTTCCCTGAATAGGCATATTAATCGCCTGCCGCTCAGCGTTGCTCCTGATATTTTGATTGCGGCTTTTTATGTCGGGCAGATAACGGCGCCTGCCCATTAGGGTTTCAACATAACCATCTCGTTTGGCTTTCTTAATAGTTTCTTCCATATAAAGTTTTACATTCGGGAAACGTTCGTGATATTTTGCAATAATAGCACGTGCTTCCTCTTTCGAAATATCCAACCTGTTCGCTAATCCGAAATAGCCGAGTCCGTACATAATTCCGAAATTCACCTCTTTTGCTTTTCGCCGCATCTCTTGTCTTGTCTCACTCGGTAACAATATAAAATCGTTTAATTCATAGCCAAAAATTTTTGCAGCCGTCGATGCGTGAATATCTTCCCCCGCATTGAAAGCTTCAGTTAATCCGGGATCGTTCGAGATGTGTGCCATTATTCGTAACTCTATTTGCGAGTAGTCGGCCGATAAAATTGCCCATTCATCGTCTTGGGGGATGAAAGCTTTGCGAATTTCGCGCCCTAACTCGCTGCGAATTGGAATATTTTGCAGATTCGGATTGCTACTCGATAAGCGCCCTGTGGTAGTGATTGTTTGATTGAATGATGTGTGTAGCCGCCCCGATTTCCGATTTATCAATACTGGCAAAGCATCTACATAAGTCGATTTAATTTTCGATATTGTTCGGTATTCTAACAATTTATCGACTATTGGATGTTGATGTTTGAGACTTTCTAAAACACCAACGTCGGTTGAAAAACCAGTTTTGGTTTTTCGACCAGTAGGAAGTTTTAAATCTTCGAACAAAATTATTCCGAGCTGCTGCGTGGAATTAATATTGAATTTCTTTCCTGCAAGATTATAAATATCATCGATAGTATTATCTAATATTTTCTCAAGTTCTTTTGAGAGTAATTTCAGAAATGAAGTATCCAATTTCACACCTGCGAATTCCATATCGGTAAGAACTTCGATTAATGGGAATTCAATATCGTTCGAAATTTTTAATAAGTTATCATCTCGAAGTTTCTTGCCTAAGATTTCATAAAGCCGGAATGTAATATCTGCATCTTCTGCGGAATACTCAGCAACCCTCTCGATAGGGATGCGGCTGATGTCAGTTTCTTTTCCGACTAATTCTTCGAACGTAATAGTTTTATAATTCAAATGTTCTAATGCTAAAGAATCTAAATTGTGTCTGCCGTCCGGGCGAAGAATGTAGTTTGCGATCATTGTATCAAAACAAGTTCCCGCAGTTTCAAGTCCATTCTGTTTAAGCACAATCAGATCATACTTAATATTCTGCCCGCATTTAGAAATTGATTCATTTGTAAAAATCGGAGAAAGTAGGTTTAGGATTTTGGAACAATCAAAACCGCTGAGATTAGATTTCGGATTTCGGATTTCGCCCGCCCGCCCGACCGGTCGTTCAGGCGGGGATTTTGGATTTTCTATTGAATGATCATCGAAAAGAGATTTTTGAAAAACAGTATCATCTAAAATGGCATCGTCCTTTTCAATATTTTCGTTTTTTATTGGGATGTAGAATGCTTCTCTTGGTTTCAGAGAAAATGATAAGCCGACTAACTCTGCTCGAAAAGGGTTCGTGCTTGTTGTTTCAGTATCGAACACAAAAATTTTTGAAGCTTTTAACTTTCGTGTTAAATCGTCCACCTCCTTATCTGTTTTGATAATATGATATTGATGTTGGTCTGTGGTAATATCTGTAATAGCTTTTGCTATTATTTCTTCCGTTGGTAATGTTTGTAAGGTTTCCGATTTTACTGATGAAAGTTTACGGACGAGATATTTAAACTCTAATTCAGTAAAAAGCTCTGTAAGTTTAGCGATATCTTTTTGTTGAGTCTTGAGTTGATGAATATCCACATCGATGGGTACATTCGTATCGATGGTAACAAGTGTTTTGGATAGGAGAGCTATTTCTTTATTTTCTCTTAATTTCTGTTGAAGTGCCGGCTTTGAAATCTTGTCTATGTTTTCCAAAATATTTTCAATCGTACCGTATTCACGAACAAGCGGGATTGCAGTCATCTCGCCGATTCCAGGTACGCCGGGGACGTTATCCGATTTGTCGCCCGTCAGTCCTAATACTTCCACAACTTTATCGGGAGTAACACCGAACTTTTCTTCCACGTGTTCAAAGTCGATTATTTCCCACTCGTCGCCGCTTTTGCCAGGTCTATAAATTTTTGTAAGTGGAGAGATTAACTGCATAAAGTCTTTATCACTTGTTACTAAATAGGTTTCAATGCTTTCTTTCTCGGCTTTGTGTGCGAGTGTCCCCATAATATCGTCAGCTTCGTAACCAGCCATTTCAAGTATCGGAACATTGAAAGCTTCTACAACCTCTCTCAGCCGGGCGAGTTGTGAAGCCATATCTTCGGGCATTTTTTGCCGGGTGGCTTTATATGGCTCGTACATTTTATGGCGGAAAGTTGGCTCCGGTCTATCAAACACGACTGCGATGTGGTCGGGTTTTTCCTCGTCTAATATTTTCATCAAAGCGTTTACAAAACCGTAAACTGCACTAGTATGTTCGCCTTTTGATGTTATCAGTGGTCGTGAGATGAAAGAATAGTAGGCACGGTAAGCGAGTGCCGATCCATCCAATAGAAATAATCGTTCCCGTGGTTTAGACCTGATATTGTTGTTGTTGTTTATGACCATTTTAATCCGCCTTTCATTCGGCGGATTAAAAATAAGGAATGTAATGAAGACAAGCAAGCAATTGATTCGAAATAAATATTTACAATTGGTTTTAATTTGACAATCGTTCATACTTTTTGTATATTCAGACAAATTACTCTTATTAATCAATAATAAAAGGAAACTGCTATGAAAATTTTAACAATAATTCTTGTAGTATTAGTAATTATTTCTTCTTCTAAATCTCAGGAAATTAAATGGGACGGGGAACTTCGTGTTCGAAGCGAACTTGATGGAAGAGATTTTAAAAATGCTACTCCTCCAAATTATTTTAGTCTGTTCCGCGCACGATTAGGGGCAGGAATCCAACCGATTGAAAATGTTAAAGTGTATCTCCAAATTCAAGACGCACGAATATTTGGTGAAGAAAAAGATGCAACAGGCAATTTTAATACTATCAGCAACACAAGAAATCTCGATTTGCATCAGGGGTATTTGCAACTCGATAAATTTTTGTATGATGAATTGGTTTTGAAATTAGGCAGGCAGCGTTTATCATACGGAAGCGAGCGAATGATGGGCGCCGTTATGTGGAACAACATCGGCCGCATTTACGACGGAGGACTTTTACGATACGAAATTCCTGAACACCGGTTCGATTTATTTGTTATGAATACAGCCGAAACTAATATCGCTCCGTCTGCAGCTACTCCGGCAGATGTAAAGTTTGTAAGAGATGCGGGGCAATTATTCAGCGGGCTATATTATTCTTCAAAATACTTCACTGGTCATCAGGTTGATTTGTTCACGCTTCATCAACTTGATAGAAACGTATCTGTCTCCGGTTTTAACGATTTATCACGTTTCACGAGTGGCATATATGCAAAAGGTTCTATCACCAATGAATTATTTTATGAAGGCGACCTTGCAATTCAAAACGGTTGGAAAAAAGGGAAAGACATATCGGCTTATCTGTTTGCTCTAACAGCAGGTTATAATTTTACTGATTTGCCAATTTCTTCTGCATCTATTTCATTCGAAAGATTATCAGGTACACCGGCGGGCGATGCAAAGTACAAAACATTCGAACCACCGTATGCTACCGGACATAAATTCTACGGCTTTATGGATTATTTCATAAACATACCTAAACATACCGACGAAAGAGGGCTGCAAGATATTTACGCACGTTTAATTCTTCAACCCCATCAATCGCTAACAGCTAATATTACTTTGCATAATTTTACATTGGCGGAAAAATTAAATCCGCCTACGGTTGACGAAACAGAATTAGGTCAAGAGATTGATTTCGTTTTAAATTGGAAGTACAACAAATACGTAAGTTTCGAATGCGGCGGCGGATTATTTGTACCCGGCAAAGTTATGCGTAGTAAGTTTGGCGGTAACGATGTAGCACATTGGGGATATTTAACTACAACAGTAACTTTTTAAAGGAGACAAAATCATGAAGACTAAACATTTTATCGCGGGATTTGTAATATTTATGTTTGTATTAGTGAGTCTTGGACTCAACTTAACAGATAATTTAGCAAACGAATCTGCGACGCAAATGGTTAATAAAGATAATCAAATTAAACCGCAACAATGTTTTGAATGTCACGAAGAAGTTAAAGAACTTCATTCAGGTAGTAAACATTCAAAATTACATTGCACAACTTGTCATTCAAACTTGGCTAAACATATTGACGATTCATCCGAAAAACCCAAAACGAATCTCGATATTGAAACTTGCGCAAAGTGTCATAAAGATCAATACGAATCGTATATGCATATAAATTTAGAATCAAAAGCGCGAGTCGAAAAGTCTATAAGCACAAGCCGATCTCCAACGTTCAATAAATTAATGAGTCCGCACGGATTTACGAAAGAGCATGCTGAACCACGCAGTCATGCGTATATGTTAATCGACCAATATATAGTCGATCGCGCCTATGGTGGTAGGTTTCAACTTAAAGATTGGCAAAATATATTAAAAACAGGTAAAGTTTGGGATGTAGTAAAAGATGTAGAGCCCACAACTAATACACAGAAAGCATTTCTTTCGCAGACAGCCACCGCAGCGAATCCAACTTGCTTGAGCTGTAAATCGTCCGACAATATTTTAAAATGGAAATACAAGGGTGACCCTTCCGATGATGCAAAGTGGTCGCGAACATCTAATGTCGTCGATATGGCTCGAGATACACATCAACCGATGGGTTGTATCCATTGCCACGATCCACACGGAACTAATCCGAGGGTTGTTCGTGATGCGTTAATCGAAGCAGTTGTTGACCGTGGCGAAGGAACTTATCCTTACGATAAAGAAAAAAGTAAGAAAATAACTATGAAAAAAATTGTCTTCCGAGATTTTCGGGCGATAGGAATTTTAAATAAAAAGGATTCGAATTTAATGTGTGCTCAATGCCATGTTGAATACAACTGTAATCCCGGGCACGATCCAAAAACCGGCCAACAGATTACGAAAGCCGACCCGCGTACAAATATTTTCCCTTGGGTTAACGTCTTGGATTATAACAAGAAGATGGAAGAGTACGGTTTTAAAGATTTCAAACATGCTGTAACCGGTGCCTCGCTATCAAAATTACAACATCCTGAAACGGAAGTTTTCTGGGGCAGTAAACACGAACAGGCAGGTGTAGAATGTAAACATTGCCATATGCCGCAAGTGAAGAAAGGTGGTAAAACTTATACATGGCACGGTCAAAAAAGTGCCCGCTACATGACGAATGAGACGTGTTTAAGTTGCCACAAACAATGGACTGAAAAAGAAGCTAAATATCAGATTGATGCGATTCAGAATTATACACGTGGTAAGATGCAAAAGGCAGAATATTGGTTGGCGCAATATATCGATACGTATCAACGTGCGAAAGATTTTAGAGTAGCCGACAGTGTTCTGATTCAAGCCCGACAGTTTCACGACAAGGCGCATACGTTATGGGAATGGTGGACAGCAGAAAATTCTGATGGCTTCCATAACCCCGAACAAGCACGAATATCGCTTACGCTTTCTATAGATAATTCTCAAGAGGGAATCAAGTTTTTGGAAAGTGCAATTGAATCTAAAAAGTCGGTAAAGTAATTAGTCTTTCATGAGTGTAATTTTTAGTAAACAATGCGAATATGCAATTCAGGCATTGATATATCTATCAAAAAAAACTGAGACAGAATGGATTTCGATAAAGGAAATTGCTGATCATCTTAATATACCTCAGCATTTTCTTGGGAAAATATTCCAAATGTTATCGAATAAAAGAATCTTAAAATCGAAGAAAGGTTTGCAAGGTGGTTTTTGCCTTAGCAAACCTTCTTCCGATATAAATCTTAAAGATATTGTGGATACAATTGACGGCGATGCTTACAGCACTGCGTGCGTTGCGGGTTTTCCAAATTGTTCTAATGATAGTCCATGCCCGTTGCATAATAGCTGGAAAGATTTACGAGAAGGAATCGTAAAAATGTTAAAGATGAGAAATTTAAAGCAAATGGCTGACGAAATTAGTAAACCCGGTTACAATTAGTTTTTTTTATCTTATAATAAGACAAAAACCTCTGATTTCTGGCATAGGATTTGGACTCTATATACTTATTAACCGACAACTATCGATAAATATATGTCGTACAAAGAAAATATTATTGAAAATAATAAATCTAAAAAAGATATTATAAATATTGAGAAAGCATCTTTCTTCCTAAACGATCGAGGGATCAAAAAAATACCCGCTGAATTAAGGAAACCCAAACTGAATTTCAACGATGAACCAAATTTGTTGAAGCGAATTAGCTGGCGGTTGAAGGAAGATTCGCAGTACTTCAGGAATGTTGTGCAAATAAGTTTTGCACTTTTAGTAATTTGGATTGGAATTGAGTTCTATCTGTTTATAAAATGGGGGGAATCCGGTGGCTCATTTCCATACTTTGGGCGCCCTGCGGGTGTCGAAGGATTTCTACCAATTAGCGCACTGATTAGTTTGAAGTACTGGTTTCAAACTGGTATCATTAACGAAATCCATCCGTCGGGTTTGATAATATTTGTAGCGATTGTCGCAACCGGGTTGCTTCTCAAGAAAAGTTTTTGCAGTTGGCTTTGCCCAGTTGGATATATAAGCGAAGCTTTGTGGATGTTCGGAAAAAAACTATTTGGTAAAAATCTTTCGGTAAATAAATTCCTCGATTACCCTTTACGTTCTTTGAAGTATCTACTGCTTGCTTTTTTTGTATGGGCAATATTTTGGACGATGGATACAGAAGCCTTGAAAGCTTTTATCTATAGTCCTTATAACAAAGTTGCCGATATCAAGATGTACTACTTTTTTGAAAACATTTCTCAATTTGCACTTTGGACAATAATTATATTGGTTTTACTCTCGGTTGTAATCAAAAACTTTTGGTGTCGCTATCTTTGTCCTTACGGTGGTTTGTTAGGAGTTTTGAGTTGGCTGAGTCCAATAAAAATAAAGCGGGCTGAATCTAATTGTGTTAACTGCGACTTATGTACGAAAGCGTGCCCGAATAACATTAAAGTTCATAAAGTAAAAACTGTTTGGAGCGACGAATGCACCAGTTGTTTAGAGTGTGTACAAGCTTGTCCCGTTAAAAATACTCTTGAGTTAAAAACTCATTTCACTAACACACGAGTATCGAACTGGGTGTTTGCCTCGCTTATAATCGGTGTGTTTATCGGTATGACCGGACTTGCAATGTTAACGGGTAATTGGCAGAATAAAATTTCTGAAGAAGAATACTTAAAAAGATTTAAAGAGTTGGATAAACCAATTTACCAGCATTTCGGCGGTGAAGTTCCTGAATATGGTCCCAATGATTAATTGGCAACTATTTTTAGAAAACAGTTAAAACTGTTATTTATTCTTGATGTACTATTAACACACGACTTAAGTCGTGTGTTAATGAAAAAGTTTCGCTTCTGATAACCGTTTTAACGGTTTTAGATGGTGTTAAAAATATTATATTAGTTTAGAAAAATAGAATTTACTTAGAGTTTTGAAATTAGTAAGTAAAATAAAAGGAAAATAAATGATAAAACGTAAAATTATAAAAATAGATGAATCACTTTGCGATGGTTGTGCCTTATGCATACCCTCGTGTCCCGAAGGTGCACTGCAAATTGTAAATGGAAAAGCAAAACTTGTTAAAGAAAGTTTTTGCGATGGATTAGGTGCCTGCCTCGGAGATTGTCCTCAGAATGCTCTAACAGTTGTCGAAGAATTAACTGAGGAATATGACGAGACAAGTGTAATCGAACATATCAAATTAAATGCGCCCGATAAATTGCAAACTCATATTGACCACCTGGCTCAGCACGGGCACGAATTAACTTCTTTTAAAATGAATATGTTGGGTGGCGGCTGTCCGTCGGTACGAACTATCCAGTGGGCGCAACCACAAGCACAAGCACAAGAACAAAAAACAAATTATCCATCACAGCTTCGTCAGTGGCCTGTTCAACTCCATTTGGTCTCACCAACGGCACCATATTTCCAAAATGCTGATTTTGTGTTGGTTGCCGATTGCGTTCCGTTTGCTTATTCAAATTTTCATTCCGAATTTTTATCAGGAAACGCAATTGCCATCGCCTGTCCGAAATTAGACGATACAACTCCTTATGTTCAAAAACTGGCTCAGATATTTAAAACCTCAAATTTAAAAAGCGTGAAAGTAGTTGTAATGGAAGTCCCATGCTGTACTGGGTTAGCGATGTTAGCAAGAGAGGCAGCTAATTATTCAGGGATTGATTTGCCGATAGAGATTGTTACGATAGGTATTAAAGGAAACATTTTGGGAAGAAAAAATATAAACAACTAAACAACAATAAGATGGATTCTGAGAAGATCAAAAGTTTTTATGACGAGTTAGCTGACGATTACGATTCGATGACTCAGTTCGAAAAACGGTTCGAGAGGGAAGAACCGGCTTTTAAAAAGTTTGTCGAACAATATCATTTGAAAAAAGTATTAGATGCCGGCTGTGGGACTGGGTTTCATTCTATTTTATTGGCAAAACTCGGGTGTGAGGTTACGGCTGTTGATGTTTCTGAAAAGATGTTGGTGCAATTAAAAAATAACGCATCGAAATACGGAGTGTCGGTTAAAACTGTCCAAGCAAGCTTTCTAAATATTACTGAATATGTGAGTTCGGATTACGATGCCGTGTTTTGTATGGGTAATTCACTGCCGCATCTTTTAAACATTGATGAGATCGATTCAGCGTTAAAAAATTTTAATTCTGTTTTAAATGAGGGGGGTAAATTGTTCTTACAGATTTTGAATTACACTAGAATCCTAAATGAAAAGAAGAAAATACAAAGTGTTCGTGAGGTAGGTGGAAAAACGTACATTCGTTACTATGATTATTTTGATACACATATTGAATTTAATATTCGTTCTAGCGATGTAATACATAATTCTATAAAACTATTTCCGATGACTAAAAGTTTGTTAGAAGCGAGAATTCAATCAACTCTATTTTCAAAAACGAAATTTTATGGTTCAATATTCTTAGAAAGTTACGAAGAATTAAAATCTACTGATCTATTTATGGTATCAATAAAATTTTGCAAGTTAGCCGAATAATTTGTATATTTATGCCGCAAAATTGGGGTCGTAGTTCAACTGGTTAGAGCGCCGCCCTGTCACGGCGGAAGTTGCGAGTTCGAGTCTCGTCGACCCCGCAAAAGCCCAGCCTCCCGAAAGTGGATGCTGGGTTTTGCATTTTTTATGGGATTTGTTTTTTAATTTTTTCTGAATATATTATCACCATAAATAACCAAAGAAGAGGTATCGTATGAAAAGTATGAGTTTTATTCTATGTTTCATATTTATGTTTCTGTTTTTATCTTGCAAAGAAGCTCCGCAAGAATATTCACAAAATTACAGTGATGATCCAACAAATCCCTCAATTCAACCGCGTGTTGTCGGGGTTTGGCTTGATTCACCTCGACCGTATTGGTGGTCGAAAACTGATGTTTTTGGGAAGCAGAATGATTCGTTACCGATTGGCTATAGACCTGGGCGGTTACTTGTTCGATTTAATAAAATAATGTTGAGCTATACGGTTATTCCAAATGTTAATTTAACACCGGAAGAAGTTGGGTTTGCACTTTTAAGTACTCGAGGAGGATTTTCATTAGATGGACAAACATTCGAATGGCCTGTTTCTGGTAATTTTAAATTAGGCAAATCATATACAATAACAGTAAAAAAAGAGGTTACTGATATTACAAATCTACATTTATCTCAGGATTATAAGCATTCAATAATACCTGAACCGTTTCTTCGTATTACTTACACTTATCCTGCAGATGGTGATTCGAACGTTTACTCGGGATATTACTTTTATACTGTGTTTAATTCAGTTATTGATGTTCATTCGCTTGCATCGGGTGTTCAGTTCGTTCCACCAGTGGAAGGGAGATGGGTATCATATGGCAATAATAATGTAGAATTTTTACCACATTTGGGTTTTAAAGGCAATACATGGTACGAAGTCGTTTTTTCACAAGCTGTAAAGGATACATTTAACAATTATCTTAAACATAGATTTAAAATAAAATTTAAAACGGTTCAATTTCAATTATCATATACATATCCTTATAATAGCGAGCAAAATGTAAATCGTAATAGTAGCGTATGCTGTAATTTTACAACCTCATTAGACACGTCAACTATAAGACAAAATTTTAATATGACTCCGGCAGTAAGCGGTACTTTCAATTATTATTCTAATAATATTGGGTACTGCTTTAATCCAACAGGGGGGTTAGATCAAAATACTACTTATACTGTTACAATTTCAACTGGTTTACGTTCTAAAACAGGAGATAATTTAACTTATCCTTATGTATTTTCGTTCACGACCGGAAGCAATTAGAGAAATATTTTCTCAATATATTATCTTTAAATTAACCAAGGAAGAGGTTTCGTATGAAAAGAATAAGTTTATTTTTAGGTTTAACCCTCACAATTCTTTTTTTATCTTGTAAAGAAGATACTCAAGGAATTCAGGGTGAGTTCGGTGAGGGTCCTGCTGACCCTTCAATTCAACCACGTGTTGTGTGGGTTTGGCTTGATTCCCCTCGACCTTATAGTCGGTGGGATTTGATAATACCTAATAAACATAACGATTCATTGCCAATCGGATATTCTCCCGGACGGTTACTCGTTCGTTTTAATAAAATAATGTTGAGCTATACAGTGATACCAAATGTTTCAATTTCCCCATCGGGTGATGATCAGCCACAATTAAGTACTTATGGTTCATATTCGGTTGATGGGCAAACTTTCGAATGGCCTATTTACGGAAAATTTAAAATTAAACAGACGTATCAAATAACCGTGAGTAAAAAAGCAACAGATGTAAACAATCTAACTATTAATACAGACTATATAAAAAGTATTATTCCGGAACCCAACCTGCGAATTCGCTATGCTGACCCGATGGATGGAGATTCTTTGGTTGGAACTGCAACTATACCGAGATTTATTTTTAATTCGGAAATTGATTCTAATTCATTGAAGTCGTCTGCAACGATTGTTCCCCCAGTTTCAGGAAGGTGGAATTTCAGATATTATCCTGGTTCTCTGATTGAGTTTATTCCACAATACGGTTTTAAAGGAAATACCTTGTATGAATTTATATTTGCGCAATCATTAAAAGATATCTATGATAATTTCCTACCTAAACAGGTAAAGATTAAATTTAAAACTATGCCTTTTATTGTACAATATGCTTACCCTTCGAATGGAGCTCAAAATGTATCCCGTTCTGCCATTATAACCTGTTATTTTACTGCTGCATTAGACACTTCAACTGTAAGACAAAATTTTAATATAACTCCGTCAGTAAGCGGTAATTATTTTTATTATTCTTATAATAGGTTAAACTTTTTGCCGATAGCTGGTTTAGCTCAAAATACCAATTATACTGTAACAATCTTAAGTGGATTACGATCTAAGGCAGGTGATAATTTATCATCACCTTACACATTTTCGTTCACGACCGGAAGCGATTAGAAATATTTTTTATAAATTCAATACAAATAATCATAAACAAAATTAAAAGGAATGATTCATGAAAACTAAATCAATCTTAATTATCACAATCATAATTTCATTATGTGCATCTTTTTTATCGTTCGCTGATGATAAACCATCAAAAAATTACGGTAAAGATTTAACCGCCAAAAAAGTAACCAAATTCAAAGATGCTGTAAGTAATCCAGGTAAATTCAAGAACAAGGATATTCTTGTTGAAGGGGTTGTAACAACAGTTTGCCAAACAAAAGGTTGCTGGATGGAGATTACGGATGGCAAAGAGATAATGCGAGTTAAATTCGAAGGATATAGTTTCTTTGTTCCATACGATTCAAAAGGGAAAAAAGTAAAAATCCAAGGAAAAGTAAATCGCGAAACAGTTAAGGAAGCAACTTACAAACATTGGCTCGAAGAAGCGGGAGAACCGGCAGAATTTATCGAAAAAATAAAAGGCGACCAGAAAGTTGTTATGTTCACGGCAACAGGTGTCGTTATGGAAGAGGGGAGCGAGTTTACACCCGAGCAACTCGATAAAATTCAGGGTAAAACTAAGAAAGAAGGCTCCGAAGGTCATGACCACTGATTAAATCTGGCAGTTACATAAATATGTGATTTGTGTCAGAACTTTTAAAAAGCTGAAGGTATTATTCAGAGCGAAAAAGCCGACTTTCATTTGGAGTCGGCTTTTTTGGTTTAATTAGTGACTGTTGACACAGTGCATATAGTTAAATATTATTTTATTGGGGCAGAGGTAATGAAATGGACAAAATAAAATATTACTTTTCGCCCATTCCCAAAGCAGTCAAAAAAGATTGGGAACAAATTCTTATACTGGAATTAGAAAACCAACGTTATTTTACCATCGTTTATATGGAACTGGTAGAATCCGAAATATTAATCTGCATCCAATAAAAATGAGGTCGCTTATGAAAACATTCACTATCACAGCTCTATTGGCAGCACTTGTTGCTATTCCACTACTGTTAAAATATAAAAAATCTAAACTGCTGCCCATCTTTGAAGATGAGAACAAACGCTACGATATCGACGATTACATTTCAACAGTAGGTTTATAACCTGATTTACAAGTTTTATTTCGAATCTAAAATTATTGGGAGGCCGTCCTTGCCGCTACCGATTATAACAATTTTTGAATTCTGCGATTCGGCTATTTTTATCGTAGCTTCGATTCCTTTCCATCTCAATAACGGGTCGCTTATACCTTGAGCAACAATTTTTTGGAAGTTTGAAATACCTTGAGCTTCAATAGCTTTTCGGTCGGCTTCCTGTTTTTCTTTTGTTAAAACCCACTGCATACGTTGACTCTCTTGTTCGGCGCGGAGTTTTTCCTCGATAGCCGCAGTTAAACCAGCCGGAAGTACAACTTGCCTTAACGGAGTTACCTCAATTGTGATTCCTCGTGGGGCTACTAAATTTTGTAATCCTGCAGTGATCTGTTGTCCAAGAATTTCGCGTTCTGATGTATAAAGAGCCTTTGCTTCATAGCCAGCCGTAACTCCGCGGGTTACAGAACGGAATTGGGGTTCTAATATAATTCCAACGTAATTTTCACCGACTGTCTTATAAACCTCAGCAGCTTTATCAGGGTTTAAATGGAAAAGTGCACTAATTTCTAAACCGACCGCTAAACCCTCCTTCGATGGAACCTCCATCCTTTCTTTTATCTCTTGAGTTTTGATTGACATTTTGATTACACGTGCAAGCGGATTTACAAAATTTACACCCGCTTTCAGAGTGTTGTCTGATACATTTCCCAAGAAATCAACAACACCGACATTGCCTGCCGGAATAACAGTAAATATTTGTGTAATTGACAGAATAATAGCTACCACTGTTACTATTTGTGCGATTCCCGCACTGCCTTGGTAAACTTTGTTACCTTCAGTTTTAAATTTTCGACTGGCATTTTTCCAAGTAATAAAAGCTACTACCGCTACGATAATTAAGAATATAAATAACATTTGTTCCTCCATTTGTTAGTTTCATAAATACTGATAAATTATTTGATTCAATTTAGTAAAAAGAAAGGAAATCTGCAAAACTTTGATTTTACATCAAATTATTTTTATGTTTGAATAAAATTAATTATGACTATTTTAAAACCTAAAGCTCTCAAAAAGGGGGATACTATCGGTATCGTTGCACCGGCAAGTCCTCATAGTTCAAATGATAAACTTACTAATGGAATAAGATATTTTGAACAACTTGGTTATAAAGTCGTAATTGGAAAACATATTAATGATAAAATGGGATACTTGGCTGGAACTGATAAAGGTCGAGCGAGTGATATAAATAACTTTTTCAGGAATAAAAATATCAAAGCTATCTTTTGTACTCGCGGCGGTTATGGTTCGCACCGTATTCTTGATCTAATAGATTATGACATCATCAAACGAAATCCTAAAATATTTGTCGGCTACAGCGACATTACAGCGTTGCAACTTGCAATTTTTAAAAAAACAGGGTTGGTCACTTTCGCAGGACCGATGGTGATTCCCGATTTATCAGAAAAATTATCCATAGATTCTGAAGAACATTTTTGGAAATGTTTAACTTCTCTAAATCCCGTTGGAGTTATTTATTTGTTTGAAAATCAAACACTAAAGGTATTGACGCACGGAAAAGTTACCGGCAAAATTTTAGGTGGTAATCTATCAGTTATTGCGGCATTAGCAGGGACATCATATCTTCCATCATTTATAAATTCAATTTTAACTTTGGAAGATATCGAAGAACGTCCCTACCGAATCGATAGAATGTTGCAACAACTAAAATTAGCGGGCTTATTAAATAATCTTTCAGGAGTAATATTAGGTGATTTTTCAACTTGTCTTCCAGAAAAAAATAAACCTTCACTAAAATTAGAAGAAATATTTAAATCGGTTCTTAAAAAGATTCCAATAATGATGGATTTTAAATTCGGACACATTCGGAATTCGATAACTATTCCGTATGGAATTAATGTAAAATTGGATACAAAAAAAAATGAAATCTCTTTCTTAGAAAGTGCAGTTATTGATTAATTTTTCTAATTATTTGTTTTTTTGATTATTCGTTAAATTATCGTTAAATTTGTATCAGAAAATTGAATTTGTCAATTTGGCAGACAAACTTAAAATAGCGGTGTTGGCATCCGGCAGAGGTTCGAATTTTCAAGCGTTGCTCGAATCTATTGAAACCGGTTCAATCAAGGATGCTGTGGTTGTTTGCGTGATAAGCAATAATTCGGATGCCAATGTGTTAGCGATTGCGAGAAGCAAAAATATTTCTGCTCATCATATTTCGCGAAAGCAATTTCGGACCGATGCCGAATTTAACAACACCATACTGAATGTTCTTTCTATGTTTGAAGTAAATTTTATTGTTCTTACAGGTTATATGAAACTTCTTGATGTCTCAATTATCAAGAAGTTTCAAAATAGAATTATTAACATACATCCCGCATTGCTTCCAGAGTTCGGCGGCAAAGGGATGTACGGCAAGTTTGTTCACGATGCAGTAATTGCGAGCGGCGCAAAATATTCCGGAGCAACTGTTCACATTGTGGACGAAATGTATGATCACGGTTCGATTGTATTGCAGGAAAGAATTGCTTTGGTTGGAAACGAAACATCCGAAACGCTCGCTGCTAAAGTGTTGGAGATTGAACATAGAATATTACCTCAAGCAGTCAGGTTGTTTGCCGAAGGTAAAGTTGAAATTACAAATGGAAAAATAAAAATCCAAAATAATGGTGAATGATTTTGAAATAAAAGATTTAGTGCGAATAAACCGTGTGCTGATTAGTGTATCAGAAAAAACCGGTATTACCGAATTTGCAAAAAAATTACTGAAATGGAACGTCGAGATAATTTCGACCGGCGGGACATTGAAGACTTTGCAAGCAGAAGGTATTCCAGCCAAATCGGTTTCCGAAATTACGGGCTTTCCTGAAATGTTGGATGGCAGAGTAAAAACGTTGAATCCTAAAATTCATGCCGCACTGTTGGAAGTTTCCGATAACCCGGTGCACCAAAAAGAATTGACTGAATTGAACATTCAGCCGATCGATTTGATAGTTGTAAATTTATACCCTTTCGAAAAAACAGTGGCGCAACCGAATATCACATTTCCCGAAGCTATCGAGCAGATCGATGTTGGCGGACCGACGATGCTGCGTGCCGCTGCAAAGAATTTTAAATTCAAAGCTGCTGTTGTAAATCCGAGCCGGTATCATAGTATTCTTGAAGAAATGGAGAAATATAACGGCTGCATAAGTTTGCCTACACGGTTGGAATTAGCACAGGAAGTATTTCAGCATACTGCACGCTACGATGCCCTGATTGCAAAATATTATGCTGCTCACAGCGAAAACAAATCGAAAATGCCTGAAACATTTTCGATTGTTTTAAGGAAAGTAAGCGAACTCCGTTACGGCGAAAATCCGCACCAGGCAGCCGCTCTCTACGGTGATTTCTATAACTACTTCGAAAAAATTCACGGCAAAGAGTTGTCCTTCAACAACATCGTTGATATTGAAGCCGCGATGGAATTGGTTGATGAGTTCGAAAAACCGACTGCTGCAATCATTAAGCATACTAATCCTTGCGGTGTTGGATCCGACGATCAGCTTGCGGAAGCTTATAACAAGGCGCTCGCTACTGATCCAAAAGCTGCGTTTGGCGGTGTGATTGCATTCAACAGAACTCTCGATTATAAAACAGCTAGTTTAGTAAACGATCTTTTTACTGAAGTAATAATCGCCCCCGCTTTCGATGCTGAAGTATTGGAGTTTATGCGAAGAAAAAAAGACAGACGTTTGATAAGGTATATCAAATCGATTGATGAAGAATTGAATATAAAAAAAATTGCTGGCGGTTTATTAGTTCAGGAATTCGATAAAGAAAAACTTAACAAAGATCAATTCAAAGTCGTAACAAATCGTCAACCGACTGATGCGGAATATGATGCAATGCTTTATGGCTGGCGCGTGGTTAAACATTTAAAATCGAATGCCATAGTAATTTCGACTTCAGACAGGACAATCGGTGTTGGCGCCGGACAGATGTCGCGTGTCGATTCCACAAAATTTGCTATACTGAAATCTAAAAAAGCAAGATTAGAAACAAAAGGAACTGCTATGGCATCGGATGGATTTTTCCCTTTTCCGGACAGCGTCAAGGAAGCATTCAAAGCCGGCGTTACAGCGGTGATTCAACCCGGTGGTTCAATACGCGATGCCGAAGTGATTAAGATCGCTGATGATAAAAATATGACAATGGTATTCACCGGTATTCGTCATTTTAAACATTAATTAACATTAACTAAAAATTTTAAAGAAATATAACAATGGGAATATTTTCGTTTTTCTCTGCCGATCTCGCAATTGATTTAGGAACTGCAAATACTTTAATATTTATGAAAGGTAAAGGTGTCGTATTAAACGAGCCTTCGATAGTCGCCTTCGATAGAAACACAAAAAAGATTGTTGCAATAGGCAACGAGGCACGTGAGATGTTAGGAAGAACCCACCGCGATATCCGAACTATCAGACCTATGAGAGACGGTGTAATTGCCGACTTTGAAATTGCCGAAGGAATGCTTCGTGAATTCATAAAAAAAATTCATTCGAGTTGGCTGCCAAGCAGGCGGATTGTTATTTGCGTTCCAAGCGGAGTTACCGAAGTTGAAAAACGTGCCGTTCGCGATTCTGCCGAACACGCAGGAGCCAAAGAAGTTCACCTGCTTGCCGAACCGATGGCTGCTGCTATCGGTGTCGGTCTCGATGTCGATGCTCCAGTTGGGAATATGATCGTTGATATCGGAGGTGGAACTACGGAAATTGCTGTCATAGCACTATCAGGAATTGTGAACGAGGAATCAGTCCGCATCGCAGGTGATGAAATGAACAATGCAATAATTCAATTTTTTAAAAAGAACCATAACATTCTTATCGGTGAGCGAACAGCCGAAGCAATAAAGTGCGAGGTAGGTTCTGCTATGCCGTTAGAAGAAGAAATTACAATTCAAGTTAAAGGTCGCGACCTTGTCAATGGTATTCCTAAAACTACTGATGGTTCATCGGTTGAAATACGTGAAGCGTTGAACGAAGCTGTTCAGCAAATTGTAGATGCGGTTAAATTAACCCTCGAACGGACTCAACCGGAACTCGCTGCCGATATTTTAGACCGTGGTATAATGCTGTCGGGCGGCGGTGCATTGTTAAAAGGACTTGACGAAAGAATACGCCTTGAAACAAGTTTACCGGTTCACGTTTGCGAAGACCCGCTGACCGCTGTTGTTCGGGGAACCGGGAAAGTATTAGAAAATCTTAACCACTACTCAAGAGTTTTAATCAAACAACGGAGGTATTAACATATATTTTAATGCAAAGAATTTTAACATTACTAATAGAATTTAAAGAATATTTTATTCTTACCCTTCTTGTTTTGTTCTCAATAATTTTACTCACCTTAAACGATAATCCACAATTAAAAGCGCTCCGTTCGTATACAGTTGCCTCGGTAGGAATAATTCAAAATACATTAGCGATGGTGCCGAATATATTTGAATTAGAGAGGGAGAACGAAGTACTTCGGAAATTAAATGTTACACTTCTCGATGAAGTTAGCCGGCTCCGTGAAGCAAAATTGGAGAATGCCCGTCTGCGTGAATTGTTAGGTCTAAAAGAAAAAATAAAATATAAATTTGTTTCATCCGACGTCATCGGGAAAACCCTGCATTTGCAACGGAATACTATAACTTTAAATGTTGGTAAAAATAATGGCGTAAATGTAGATATGCCTGTTATTTCTGAACAAGGTATTGTCGGAAGAATAGTAGCTGTTAGTTCCAATTATTCTATCGCACAACTTTTATTGAATAAAGATTTCCGCACGAGTGTAAAAATTCAGCGGAGCCGGGTAGATGGGATTTTAGGTTGGGATGGTACAGACAGGTTGATGGTTAAAAACGTTTCAAAAAAGCAGGATGTGAAAGTCGGCGATGCTGCCATTACATCTGAGTATAGCAAAATATTTCCACCTGATATCAAAGTAGGGGTTGTAATTTCGGTTGATGAAAATCCGGTTACTTTGTTTAAAGATATTTTAATAGAACCGAGCGTTGACTTTACACGCCTCGAACAGGTTTTTGTGATTACCTCGACTGCTGATACGCAACGGGTAAACTTAGAAAGTAAATTTATGGAACGAAAAAAATAATGAGCAGATATATTAAATTTATTTTCATCTCAATCATTTTTATCGTTCTTCAAACTACGGTCGCTAATATAATTTCAATCAGAGGAATCTCTCCCGACTTTTTACTTATTTGGATTGTGCTAATTGCTATCCGATACGGGCAGATTGAAAGCACTCTGTTCGGATTTGTAATCGGGCTTCTTTACGATTTGGCAACCGGTGGTGTTATCGGTCTTTCCTCACTCAGTAAATCCGTAAGCGGATTTATGGCGGGTTATTTCTTTAATGAGAATAAAACAGAAATTACACTTAGCACTTATCGTTTCTTGTTGATTGTTTTACTTACTTCATTGATACATAATTTATTTTATTATCTGATATATCTTCAAGGAAGCGAAATTAATACCTTCAGGTCGATTTTTATGATCGGTGGAATTACAGCCCTTTACACGACAACTATTAGTTTGCTGCCAGTGTTTATATTTATGAGAAAATATTCGTTTATAAGATGACTGAAAATTTTACATATCATTCACGGAAAAATGTATTTTATGTAATACTTGGAATTATATTTATTGTTTTTTTTGCACGACTAATTCAGTTACAATTTTTATACAGCGAAAAATATGGTAAAATGTCGGCTGAAAACGCTATCCGCAATGTGGCTGTCGCTCCTTTAAGAGGTTATATGTACGACAGAAATGGAATTTTGGTAGTAGATAACCGTCCTGCTTATAATGTTACCGTTACACCGGTCGAATTTGAAAATAAGAATCTCGAACTTCTAACTGAAATATTAAAAATGGAAAAGGAAGAAGTTCTTGAACGGATAGAAAAGGGAAAAAAATATAATCGGTTTTCTCCCGTAAAAATTAAACGCGATGTTGATTTCCAAACTCTTTCGTTCGTCGAGGAATATAGCGGACAGCTCAAAGGTATCGAATATCAATTCGAACCAAAACGGTATTATCCCACAAAAGCTCACGGTTCGCATTTGGTCGGATATATAAAAGAAATAACAGAATCTCAATTACAAAAATTGGGAGATTTCTATCGGCAGGGAGACATCATCGGCGCATCGGGACTTGAAGCCGGTTACGAAAAATATTTACGCGGTAAAAAAGGATTTGAATTAATTACTGTCGATGCTGAAGGTAAAATTATTGGCAACTTTAACGATGGCAAAAGTGATATCCAACCCGTCGAGGGAGACGATCTTGAATTAACTCTCGATATAAAAGTTCAGGCATTAGCAGAGTCGCTGCTCTCCGATAAGAGAGGTGCGGTGGTTGCAATCGATCCCAACGACGGAGGGATTATTGCATTGGTCAGCAAACCGGATTTTAATCCAGAATTGCTTAGCGGTGTAACGCCGTTTAGCGTGTGGCAGCAGTTGAATACAGACCCAGCCAAACCACTTTTCAACAGAGCGACTTTAACAAATTATCCGCCCGGGTCGACTTTCAAAATGTTATTAGCTTTAGCCGCACTGCAAGAAGGGATCATCGACGAAAACTGGAGAATCAACTGCCGCGGTAGTTTTACTTTTGGTAATAAAGTTTTTAAGGATATGCACGTTCACGGCTCGACTAATGTTGTCGAAGCAATTCAACGCTCGTGCAATGTTTTCTTTTATCAACTGATGTTAAAAACGGGTTTACCTACCTGGACGAAATATGGAAAACAATTTGGCTTTGGTACACCAACAGGGATAGATATACTCGAGGAAAATTCCGGACTTCTTCCATCCGAAGAATATTACAACCGACGCTACGGCAAAGGTAAGTGGACACAAGGTTATTTGGTCAGCTTAGGTATCGGACAAGGAGAACTTGGCGTGTCGCCGCTTCAGTTAGCTGCTTATGCGATGGCGATGGCAAACGAAGGTAAATATTATAAGCCGCACATAGTAGATAAAATTAAGGAAAAAGAAAGTAAAAAAATTATTAAAGTTGAACCCGTAATGCGGCAAATAAATTTAAAAAATGAAGTCTGGAAATCAGTTCGTGAGGGATTGTACCGTGCAGTTAATGTTGCTGGTGGAACAGGAGCTTCTGCCCGTGTTCCCGGAATAAATGTAGCAGGAAAAACCGGAACGGCTCAGAACCCACACGGCAAAGACCACGCATGGTTTATCGGCTTTGCACCATACGAAAACCCGAAAATCGCTATCTGCGTTTTAGTCGAAAATGTTGGATATGGCGGCGTATTCGCTGCACCAATCGCCGGACTTTGTATCGAGCAGTTTTTATACGGCGAAATTATACGTAACAAACTGAATCAACCTAAAATTATTTTAACCAAATCTGAAACGGAACAAATTCGCGACTGATTATGCAAAACTGGTTTTCTGAAAATATTAATCTTGGAATTCTGATTTCTACTTTGCTATTAGTTCTCATCGGACTTGGTTCAATCTATTCAGCAACTTATGATGCAGGTGCCTCCGATTTTTTTAACAGACAGCTAATCTGGGCGGGTATTGGTTTGGCGGCTATGCTGATTGTTATGTTCATTCCTTTCCGTACACTGCAATTGATCTCATATCCGTTGTATATATTTTCGATTCTATTGTTAATTGCTGTGCTGATTTTTGGAAAAACTGTTGCGGGTTCTAAAAGCTGGTTTGGATTCGGGTCATTCGGACTCCAACCTTCCGAGTTTGTAAAAGTAACTTGTGTGCTGGCGCTTGCTACTTATCTTTCGGATAAAAAAATAAATTTATCCAGATTTAAAAATCTATCAGTCGCCGTTTCAATAGTTTTAATACCTGTTGCACTTATCATACGTCAACCGGATGTGGGTACTGCGATCATTTATGTTTTAATGCTTATTCCGGTTTTGTATTGGGCGGGTGCATCGTTGACTTTAATGCTCATAATAATTTCACCCGCAGCAGCGGCAGTTGCTGCGTTGTTTGGAATAACTCCTTTCTTGATTGTTCTCGCAACGCTTCTAATTACTTTCTTTGTGTTGAAAGAAAATAAATTAATTTCTGCAATCATTTTTTCGATAACTGTGTTGGTTGGTGTTTCGGTGCAATTTATATATGGCAAGTTAGCTCCTTACCAGCAAAAGCGGATTGATGCGTTTTTAAATCCTGAAGCTGATCCATTAGGGTCGGGTTATAACGTGATTCAGTCGAAAGTGGCAATAGGTTCGGGGGGTGTTTTTGGGAAAGGTTTTTTGGAAGGAAGTCAAACGCAGTTGAATTTTATTCCGGCTCAATGGACTGATTTTATTTACTGCGTTCCGGCAGAAGAGTTTGGTTTCGTAGGTTCAATTTTAATTTTAATTCTCTTTGCTTATATTCTCTTCAGAAGCATTAACGTTGCTTCGACAGCTAAGAGCAGATTTGCAAGCTTGGTTACAATGGGTGTTGTATCAATATTTACGGCTCATATTTTAATTAACATTGGAATGGTGATGGGGATAATGCCGGTTATCGGAGTTCCGCTTCCTCTTTTAAGTTACGGCGGCTCGTTTCTCCTTTCTTCAATGTTGATGGTCGGTTTACTTCTTAATATGTACATTAATCGGAAAGAGTACTGATATGAAAAATATTCAAAAGAAAATCGAAGTCCCGGTCAGTAAATTACGCTGGCGGTTCGATCCAAGTAAATTAAAAATCAAATCATTCGATGATATAAAACCATCGAAGGAAATTATCGGACAAGAACGCGCGTTGAGGGCGTTGCGTTTAGGTCTGGAGATGAAGCATTTCGGTTATAACGTTTTTGTTGCCGGATTCTCAGGGACAGGGAGAACCACCACAATTAAACGACTTTTAAAAGAATTTGAAGATAAGAAAACAGACCTTTCCGATTTCTGTTACGTTCATAATTTCGAGAATCCTGACCAACCTATTCTTGTACAGATAAAAGCCGGCGAGGGGAGTGCTTTAAAAAAAGAGATGGCTGATTTTCTCGAAGACTTGTTAAGAGATATACCCGCGGTGTTCGAGAGCAAACGTTTTCAGGAGGAACGGAAGAGAATTTTAGAACACTTTCAGAGCCGGCAACGGACTGTCCTGAAAGAATTCGAAAAAAAAGTTAGGGCAAAAGGATTCGAAGTCGTTCAGGTTCAGGTTGGGACTACTGTGAGACCCGATGTTGTACCTGTTGTCAACGATGCACCGGTCAATTTCGAACAAATTGATACGATGATACAGCAAGGCGAAATTACACGTGAACGTGTAGAGGAACTATATCAGGGACGCCGTAATCTTGAATCGCAAATGGAAATTATCATGCGCGAGATGCGGAACATCGAACGCAAACTGAATGAATCGATAGATGATTTAGGCGTTAAATCAGTTTTACCGATTGTCCGGGAACACGTCGATTTGATTTGTAAAAAATTTTCCTGCGATAAATTATTCGGTTTTATGGAAAACCTCGAGGAGAATATACTCGCAAATTTAAATCGCTTCAATCCGCGTCCTCCATCTCAGCCGGTTATGCCGGGCGAACAATCGCCACCTGAAGAAGACGAGTTCATCGAATTCAAAGTAAATGTGTTTGTTGATAATTCCAAGACAGAAGGAGCGCCGATAATAATAGAAACCAATCCCCGGTATAAAAATATATTCGGAACAATCGAGCGTGAAGTGGATAAAAACGGTGTGTGGCGTTCAAATTTTACAATGATTAAAGCCGGTTCGTTATTAAAAGCAAACGGAGGTTACTTAATTTTAAACGCTCTCGATACTCTAATCGAACCTGGTGTTTGGCAAACTCTGAAACGGACGCTGCGTAATCAGCATTTGGAAATCCAATCTGTTGAAACCGGTGTGTTCGGCACTTCATCTGCATTAAAGCCGCAGCCTATCAAATTAGATGTTAAGGTAGTGATGATAGGCGATGCCTACATTTATAGTTTATTGTATGATGCTGATGACGACTTCAAGAAAGTATTTAAAGTTCGAGCCGATTTTGATGTCGTGATGGAAAAGAACAATTCTTCCATCAACAATTATTTGAATTTCATTAAGATGATTAGCGATGAAGAAAAACTCAAATCGTTCGATAAATCTGCTATTTGCGAAGTAATCGAATATGGTGTGAGATTAGCGGGGCGGCAGAAGAAACTTTCCACCAGATTTAATTTAGTTGCCAATGTCTTGCGTGAATCGAATTACTGGGCGATGAAAGATAAAGCTGTAATGATCACAGTCAAACACGTTCGCAAAGCATTAGACGAAAAAGCTTTCCGTTTAAAAATGATAGAGGAAAAAATTCAGGAAATGATCCTCGACGGAACTATTTTAATTGACAGCAAAGGTTCAGTCGTCGGACAAGTAAACGGATTATCGGTTTATGATTTTGGGGAATACTCTTTCGGAAAACCATCGCGCATAACTGTTACTACTGCAATGGGTAAGGCAGGCGTAATCAACATCGAGAGGGAAGCCGAACTGAGCGGACCTACGCACAACAAAGGCGTGTATATTTTAAGTGGTTACTTACGCAGTAATTATGCTCAAAACAAACCACTCGTAATGAGTGCAAGCGTAGCTTTCGAGCAATCGTACGGCGGCGTTGATGGCGATAGTGCTTCGTCGGCTGAAATTTACGCAATTCTTTCGAGTTTAGCCGGAATCCCGTTACGACAAGACATCGCTGTAACCGGCTCTGTAAATCAACGCGGCGAAATCCAACCGATAGGCGGGATTAATGAAAAAATCGAAGGTTTCTTCGATATTTGCAAAGCTCGCGGGTTAACCGGTAAACATGGTGTGCTAATGCCTTTTCAAAATATTGCCGACCTGATGCTGAGGCACGATGTAATTGATGAAATCAAGAAGGGAAAGTTCCACGTTTATGCTGTCAAATCTATTGATGAAGGAATTGAATTATTAACCGGTATTGAGGCAGGTAAAAAATTAAAAAACGGGGAATATCCAAAAGGAACAATTCATCATTTAGTAAATGAACGGCTTACTGAATTTGCAAAACGTTGGAAGGAAATCGAAACAGACGAGAAGGAGTAACCAGTTTGCCAGCGAAGTCGAAAACCGGTTTTGTTTATCACGATAAATTTTTACTACACCACACAGGCATCGGTCATCCTGAAAAGCCTGAACGATTAAAAGCGATTGTATCGCATTTACAAACTACCGGCTTGTGGAATAATCTTCAACATCTCTTCATCGATTCTGTACCAACTGAAACAATTCGGCTAGTACATACTCATCAGCATATAAAATTCGTAAAAGACAGGTGCGATCAAGTAAGCGAGTCGGGTACTGGATTTCTTGATCAGGGAGATACGACTGTTTCCTCAAACTCGTACGACGTTGCTCTTCTTGCCGCCGGCGGAGTTATCGCAGCAGTCGATGCTGTGTGCAGCGGTGTTTTAACAAATGCTTTTTGCGCCATCCGCCCGCCGGGACACCATGCTGAAACAAATACTCCGATGGGGTTTTGCCTCTTTAACAACGTCGCAATTGCAGCACGATATGCTCAGGAAAAATTTAACGTCCGAAATGTTGCAATAATAGATTGGGATGTTCATCACGGAAACGGTACCCAAGAAATATTTTACAACGACCCTTCTGTTTTTTATATCAGCACACATCAATATCCTTTTTATCCTGGAACAGGTGCGAGATCCGAAAGAGGTAGCGGCAAAGGCGAAGGTTTTACTCTTAACTGTCCGATGAAAGCCGGAAGCAGCGAAGCCGATTACTTGCAAACATTCAAAAACGAAATCGTTCCTGTATTGAATACCTACCGACCCGAACTGATTCTTATATCGGCAGGATTCGATGCTCATCTGGATGATCCTCTTGCAAATATCAATCTGACTGAAAATTCGTTCGGTATATTTACTGAAATTTTATCAGAAGTCGCTGCGAAATATTCCGACAATAAAATCGTATCAGTTTTGGAAGGTGGCTACAATTTAAACGCTTTGAGTAAAAGTGTTCAAAAACATCTTGAAATCTTAATGAAACCTTGAAAGGCAGTAACATGTCGAAGACTAAAGCTATAGCAACCGAACAACTCGATTATACCATAAGCGGAATCAAGTTACGATATAGAACCACAGAAATCATTATGATGATTGGGGCTCATTTTTTTAAAATACTTTCATACATAGTTACTTTCATAATTATACTTTCAATCGCAGCCGTTGTAATTCCATATATTGACGGAGCAAAGCAATATCCGATGTTCCAGTTCATCGCAAAGTCTGCTGATGCTGCAACAAATTTGTTGCGTCAACAAATTCCAACAAAAATAAAGGGGCACGAGGTGGGAATTTGGATGATCATTATTGGTGCGTTAATTCTTAAAAGCTCATCTAAAAGTTTTTCAGAGAAGTTGGGTGAAAAAGTTTATTTTATACACTTCAAAAGAAAATATAATTTTTGGAAATCGCAGCAGCACATTAAAAAAGGTTCTGCTATTACAAATAAATTAGACCAAACTTTGAATAATTTAGAAAAGGCAAAACCCAAAGATAGAGAAGAAATATTAAAACAGTTTATAGAAACAAAGAAAAAATTGGATGCGATGGGTAGAGATTTGGCTTTCTTATCGATTGATGTAGTTGAATCTACAAAGATGAAAGAGGGTGAAGAGAAAGCTTTTGTTGAACATGATTTCAGAGAATTTAAACGTTTTGTTGATGGTGTGTTACTTTCAAATGATGTTTTGAAAACTACCTGGACGCCGGATGGGGTTATGTCGTGTTTTGAACGTGTCGATCAAGCTGTTACTGCCGGGAGGCATGTAATTATCGGACTTGATGCATTCAATAAACATATAAAAAGTATGAAACGCGACTTTATTGTGCGCGGGGGAGTGAATTCGGGATTTGTTTATTACGACGAAAGCTTACCACTTGAAGAAATTGCCGACCGTGTAATTGATATTGCAGGGCATTTCCAAAAACACGCGAAGCCGAATTCTATCTGGATTGCAAAACCCTCGATCGAGCCGCTCGCTACTCGCGATGGTTTCCGTGCTACTACCGAAGTCGTTGATGGTTACGAGGTTTATGAGTGGAAGAAAGATTGAGCTAATTCTAAAGTTCAAAATTAGCAAACTCCGTGCAGCTAACTTGTAAGTAACTTTGCGAATCCCGTTTGCAGGATTGACGATAGTCATCGAATCGATTTCTCTCCACGTGGTTGCCTAAGAAATAAGAATCTTATAATCCGATTTTTTTTTAAGAAATTAAATCAAACAGATAATCCTTGATTCATCTGACCATTGCCCGACTACATTATCTTTTATTAGATATCGCATACGATATATGCGCGTCTCGGGTGTATCGGGATTATCGCTTGCCCGCTTATCTTCATAAGGCGATACGTTATCTTTTCCTAATAACGAAAAATTAGTTTCGTTACCACGCTTTCTTTGTATTACAACTTTATCGCGAGTGCGTTTTTCAATCTGATAGAATCAATTGTTTATCTGTTTATAGGTTTGTTCCCGAATTGTTAATGAAAAATCCCGAAATAACTTTTCCAAAACCTGTAACTCTATGTTGAAGGTTTAAAATGTTTTCGGGTAGGTTAAAAAGTGTTGCGGGGATTCCTACACCTGTTAAGATAAGTCCCCCGCTTGTGAGAGATATCCCGCGAGCGGACGTGGGATTGAAACAGATACATGTTGTAATCCGAGGAGAGATGAAGGAAGGGAAAAAAATGTATCGGGGTTTGGAATAACCATTTTGGGATTTGGAAAGAAGAGTTTGGGAAGGGGTAAAACTGTTTCGGGAAAGTTCCCTGACAAAATAGAAAATCCCCTGAACTAAATGGGAAAGTAAATATCTTCGTTTTTTAGTCATTTTGGACGTTTTTATTGAGAAGGTGACTAAAAAATAAGCAAATTGTCCGCCAGAGGCAGATTGCGAAAAGCGAAGTGACGAAGCAATCTCTCAATACAATAGTCGGTATCGCAATAACTTTTTAGACAGCTCAAAAACACTTGACTGAAACTTAAAAAAAATATATATTAACTCAGGTTTATATAAAAACGCAATGCATACTTACGCTAGATATGTGCTATGCTATGACGACCGTGTAATTTGCAATTTTTCAGCAAGACAATTTACTTTTTTCTATCTTTGACAAATGAATTACTGGACACAATTAAGTATCGAATACGCTAATCAAAAATCCTACTTGGACGACCTTTTCCAAGTATATCCGACCATTCCCGAAGGTATCCGAGAAATAAACGAGGACAGTTGGGAAAAGATTGAAGCCGCTTTTAAGAAAAAGAATAACGACACATTAATCAAAGAACTTCTCAAACTTAATTTATTTCCAATCAAGGACAGTTACATTGCTTACCTTAAAAGAGATAAAACTTCCATTGAGCGAAACCCAAAAACGATTAACCGAATTTGCGGACGGCTTTACGAAATGGGACTTACAAAAATCTTGGAGCGTTGCAGTGAGCCAAAAGAAACCAACCGACAAATTGGACCTTTTTTCAGACGGTGGTTAAACAATAAATCGTTGGGCATACAACCCGTTTCACTTGACGACTTCACAAAAAATAAAAAAGACGCAATTCTCAATGGAAGCGACAAGCAGTTAATGGATTTTGCTTATGACGAACTCAATTACAAACATTCCAAAGGACTTGATTTTATCGGACGCTTCAACGGAAAGTATGTAATTGGTGAAGCGAAATTTCTCACCGACTTTGGCGGACATCAGAACGCACAGTTCAATGACGCTATCAGCACAGTAAAAGCAAAAAATGTTAAGGCAATTAAAATTGCAATCCTTGACGGAGTGTTATACATCAAAAGCAAAAACAAGATGTACAAAGATATTTCCACCAAGTATAAGGACTTGAATATATTGAGCAGTTTAGTTCTCCGTGAATTTCTTTACCAAATCTAAACTGCAATGAAACTACATTATAAAAATAAAAGGACAGAGCAAGAAATTTTTGACAGCATTCCCAATGTTGAATTATATCCGCAACATCCCGATACAATCGGGACTAACAGTAAAAATTTACTTATTCAATGCAACAATTTAATTGCATTAAAACATCTCATTACCAATCACAGTTTAAAAGGAAAAGTTGATTTAATTTACATTGACCCGCCATTTGCAACCAACAATACTTTTACAATTTCAGAGGGCAGAGCAAACACAATCAGCAACAGTTCAAACGGAACAGTTGCTTACAAAGACACTTTGAAAGGTGCTGCCTTTATTGAATTTTTACGAGAGAGATTATCGCTTCTGAAAATGCTTTTGTCGGACAAGGGTTCAATCTATTTACACATTGATTACAAGATTGGACATTATGTAAAAGTGATGATGGACGAAGTTTTTGGAATTGAAAATTTCCGAAACGACATTGCAAGAATAAAATGTAATCCCAAAAATTTCAGTCGTAAAGGATATGGAAATATGAAAGACCTAATTCTTTTTTATTCCAAATCCGACAACTTAATTTGGAACGAACCAATAATTACCTACACCGAAGCAGACAAACTAAAACTATTTCCAAAGAAAGATAAAGACGGCAGACACTACACGACAATTCCATTACACGCACCTGGAGAAACGAAAATTGGAAAGTCCTCTAAACCATTCAAAGGTATTGAGCCACCAAAAGGCAGACACTGGAGAAGCGATGTAAAAATTTTGGAGCAATGGGACAATGAAGGATTAATTGAATGGAGCGACAATGGAAATCCACGAAAAATAATTTACTTTGACGAGCAAGAAGGAAAACGAATGCAAGACATTTGGGAATTTAAAGACCCACAATATCCCGTTTATCCGACAGAAAAAAATCCCGACTTGCTTGACATCATCGTAAAAACTTCTTCCAACGAAAACAGCATCGTGCTTGACTGTTTTTGCGGTAGCGGGACAACTTTGAAAGCCGCACAAATCAACGGTAGACATTGGATAGGCATTGACCAATCAGACGAAGCAATTAAAGCCACGACAGAAAAACTCTACAACATTAAAGGCGACTTGTTTATTTCGCAGACCGACTTTCAACTTTGGACAGAAAAGAAAAAGAAGCACAGCACACAACAAGGGCTTATCGAAATGGCGGTTTCAGTGCGAGGGGAAAGTGATGAGCATTAAATAAACTTTGTAGCGGAGGGACAATGACGAGCATTTAATCCGCCACTTCGCCAAGCCCCGAACCGTTAACTGCAATGCTAAAAAACTGCTCCGTCCGACTTTGACCGTTAATAACTTGCGGACATTTTCGACAAATTAAAACTACTTTTTGACTACATTTGAGACTTACGATTTTAATCTCACAACATAATCTGAACTTATAAAATATGAAAATTGATAGAAAGACTGTATTAAATTATCTATCAGAATTTAATCCATGGCACAATATCCGTGTTATGGGCAGCAATGTGCGTGTTGACCTACTGGCAGGGCTGACAGTAGCGGTTATTGCATTGCCTTTGGCTTTAGCATTCGGAGTAGCATCAGGATTAGGGGCTATCACAGGTGTATGGGGAGCAATATGCGGAGGTATTTTTGTTGGGTTGTTTGGGGGTTCTAATATAGCCGTCAGCGGACCGACCGGTCCTCTAACAGTTCAGCTTGCTGCAATTATGCAAAACTACAGACTTCCCGATGGCGGTCCCGATCTCGTATTTGCTTTTGGAATTGTTGTACTAAGTGGTATCATAATGATCGCGATAGCACTGTTCAGGGTCGGACGATTTATTTATTACACTCCTTATTCGGTTATTTCAGGATTTATGTGCGGTATCGGTTTAATTATCATTATTCTTCAAATAAACCCTTTTTTTGGACTTCCCGGTCAGTCGTCAATTGGAGCTGCGTTTAAATCCATCCCAATTATGTTGACCAATTTTAAGATAGAAGCTTTGTTAGTTTCTGCAGCCACATTCGGCACAATTCTTATCTGGCCCCGGATTGCGAGGATAACATGGTTGCCCGGACCTCTTGTTGGGCTGATAGTAGGCACCGCTATTGCAAATCTGTTAGGTTTTGATATTGCTTATTTAGGAGATATTCCGACTGGCTTGCCGCAATTTTATTTACCCGATCTGTCACGAATATCATTGATGATTGCCCCGGCAGTAGCGCTGGCAGGATTAGCTATCTTTGACTCGTTGATGACTTGTCTGGTGGCTGATAACATGACAGGCGAACGTCACAGCAGCGACCGGGAAATTTTCGGGCAGGGTGTAGCTAATGTTGCGGCAGGTATGTTCGGTGGTTTAGCTACCGCCACCGCTACAATGAGAACGGTTGCCAATATCAGATGCGGCGCTAAATCGCCACTGGCTGCTTTAACTCACGGCGCTGTGTTATTGGCGATTGTACTGGGACTTGCTCCATTCGCCTCCATAATCCCGATGGCATGTCTGGCAGGCATTCTTGTCAAAATTGGAATCGATATACTCGACTATCGAGTATTGCCTGTCCTTCGGCGAATACCATTAACGGATAAAATTTGTTTCTGGACAGTTTTAGTGGTTACGGTGTCAATTGACCTTTTAGTGGCAATGGGGATTGGTCTTGCCATAGCATTTTTCCGGTTTGTTCAAGAGATGAGTGATCTGTATAAGAATGATGTGGTCAGTCTGACTGATATAAAAGATACGTGGCCCGGCGAGGATTTGATACCACCAGCACTTAAAGAACGCATCTTAATTTTGCGTCCTGAGGGCCCGCTTTTTTTTGGCACGGCTGATACACTCTTTAGAACAATCGAACGGTTAGTCCACTTTGATGTACTGATTATTCGCTTAAGAAGGGTGCCTATGATTGATCTGTCCGGCGCCTTTGCCCTTGAAGACCTCGTTAATAAGGCGAAGAGTAGAGGCACAGTTGTATTGCTAACGAGCCTCAATCCTAATGTACGAAAGACGCTTGATCAACTTGGAATACTCGATAAAGTTGGTCGTCAGCACTGTTTTGAGAAATTTGATGATGCCGTTCAGGACGTTAAGACAATTTTATCCAACTCAAAATAGCAGTAAGTCAGATAGTAAGTCGGATTTTCTAATCCGACCTACATTATAGAAAACAATTTACATCAAATCAGAATGGTAAATAAAGACACAGCATACAAGAAAATTTCGGAATTAGTAGAGCGGTTTACAGACCAATACGATTCCTACAAAAAATCCGACTACAACGAAACGCAGACACGGCGGGATTTCATCGACCCGTTTTTCAAAGCGTTGGGTTGGGACATCGACAATGAGCAAGGTTACGCTGAATCTTACCGCGAAGTAATTCACGAAGACAGAGTAAAGGTTGGGGGAGCGACAAAAGCGCCCGACTACTCCTTTCGTTTGGTTGGCGGCAAGCGTCTGTTTTTTGTTGAGGCAAAAAAACCAAGTCTATCAGTAAAAGAAGAAATTCCGTCTGCATATCAAATTCGCAGATACGGTTGGAGTGCGAAACTTCCCGTTTCAATCATCACCGACTTTGAGGAGTTCTCTGTTTATGACTGCACTAAAAAACCAAAACCCACAGACAAAGCATCAACAGCAAGGATAACGTATATCGCTTTTCGCGATTACCTGAAGGAGTTCGATTTCATCTGGGAAACTTTTAGCAAAGAGCGAGTGCTGAAAGGCAGTTTCGACAAGTTCGTGCAAAGCGACACTTACAAAAAAGGAACGGCTACCGTTGACAAAGATTTTCTCCAATCGCTCGACAGGTGGCGGACATATCTTGCAACGAGTATTGCATTAAACAACCAAAAACTTGACGAGGACGAAATAAATTTTGCCGTTCAGCAGACCATCGACAGAATTATTTTCCTGCGCATTGCAGAGGACAGAAGCGTTGAGCCATACGGAAATTTAAAGGATGCCATTAAGCAGGGCGACTTTTACAAAAATCTTTTTGAACAGTTCTGCAGAGCAGACGAAAAATACAATTCAGGACTTTTTGATTTCAACAAAGACCAAATCAGTAAGCATCTGGAAATTGATAACAAAGTAATGAAGACGATTATCAATGAATTGTATTACCCCGAATCGCCTTACGAATTTTCTGTTTTATCGGTTGAAATTTTAGGAAGCGCCTACGAGCAGTTTCTCGGAAAAGTAATACGCATTACTCCTGCATACCACGCCAAAATTGAGGAAAAGCCCGAAGTCAGAAAAGCGGGTGGAGTTTATTACACGCCTCAATACATCGTGGAATACATTGTTCAAAACACAGTCGGAAAACTCATCAGCGGGATGTCTCCAAAAGAAATCAGCAACATAAAAATTGTTGACCCGGCTTGCGGAAGCGGTAGTTTTTTGTTGGGTGCTTATCAATATCTATTGGACTACCACAAAAATTATTATTACCGTTTGCTTAAGCAAACGGCAAAAGGCAAGCAGCAAGATAATTCCACTCTCCCTCAAAGAGGGACAAGGGGTGAGTTGCTTACGCCGGAAGGAAATCTAACTACAAACGAGAAGAAAAGAATTTTGCTCAATAACATTTTTGGTGTGGACATTGATGTGAACGCGGTGGAAGTTACCAAGTTGAGTTTACTTTTGAAATGTATGGAGGGCGAAACAGAAGCGAGCATCAATCACCAGTTAAAGATGTTTAACGAAAGAATTTTGCCCGACCTTGAAAATAACATTAAGAGCGGAAATAGTTTAATTGATACCGATTTTTATGCCTCGCAATTGGATTTTGGAGACGGAAAAATAAAACCTTTCAATTGGCAAAGAGAATTTCCGGAAGTATTTAAAGATAAAAGAGAAGATATAAATATAAAGGAAGAGTTGAAAACAATTGCCCAGCAAGCCAAAACACACGCCAAAAAAGTATTAGAATACTCTTCAGAATTAGTCGAAAAATTAGAACTGCTGAACGAACCCAAAGCCAATTATCAAAGAATAATTAGAGGTGGTTTTGATGTTGTAATTGGAAATCCGCCTTATATTCAACTTGCTATGTTCGATTGGTTTGATGACGAACAAAAAAAATATCTACTTAATAAATATTGTTCATCAATGGGCAGAATGAACACTTTTGGATTTTTTATTGAAAAAGGAATAAATCTTCTTACTGCAAATGGTAAACTGGGTTTCATTATTCCAAATACAATTTTAACACAGGAATATTACCAGGAATTACGGAACTTAATTCTAAAGACGACACACATTGATAATATTGTTTCTTATGAAAAACTTGTTTTTGCAGATGCAGTTGTTGAAACGACCACATTAATTTTAACCAATTATTCTTCAAAGGCAAAAACAAAAATTATGTTTTGCGATAAAGACCTTATCTATTCAGAGAAATTAGTCAGTCAGGAAACTTTTAAACTAACCCATAAAAACCAATTTAGTGTAAGCTATAATGAAGCAGACGCACAAATAAAAAGTAGGATTGATAAAAATTGCATTTTAACATTTAATGACATCGGAGAAATAAATCAGGCAATCGCATTAAAATCCGATAGAGCCGCTTATATATTTGACAAAAAAATTAATACGAACTATAAACCAGTTTTGGACGGTAGAGAAATAAATAGGTATCAAACAAATTGGGCAGGAAAATATTTGAAGTATGATATAAATGCAATCCACAGTTGCAAAAGAGAGGATATTTTTCTTTCAAAAGAAAAAATATATTTCAGGCGTGTATCCGCCTCTCTCATTGCAACACTTGATGATAAACAATTTTATGCTTTAAATACATTGGTTGCTATAAATAAAAAAGAAGAGGCTGAATACGATATTAAATTCATTTTGGCTGTTTTCAATTCTAAACTCATCAATTATTACTACAATAAATTTTTGAAATCAACTAAAAAGGTTTTTAGCGAAATTCAAGCAAGACAAATAGGTCAACTTCCTTTCCCAACAATTGACCTCAATGGAAAAGAAGTTAAAGCGAACCACGATGAAATAGTCCAACTCGTTGACCAGTTGCTAAAACTGAATATAGAAAAAACGAAAACAAAACTGCAAACAAAAATAAACCAACTTCAAAGTAAAATTGATTATTGCGAAAACAGAATAAACGAAATCGTGTATCAGCTTTACGGCTTAACCGAAGACGAAATTAAAATTGTTGAAAAATCTTGATAGTAAGTCGGACAGTAAGTCGGAATTGTATTCCGACATTTAGAAAATAAGTCGGATTACAAATCCGACCTACAACGAATAAAAAAAATATATGAATTCAATAAAAAATAATGTGCCCGTTTTTTATCGAAGGCATCTGCCTCATTTTCAACCGGGCTTGGGTAGCTACTTCATTACTTTTCGACTAAAAAATTCACTTCCGCAAAACGTGATAGAAAAATTAAACGCAAATTTGAAGAATAATTTAGAACAAATTGGTAACGCACTACAAAAAGATGTTGATGAAATTTATATAAAATACTTTGAACAATTCGAAAATGAATTGAATTGTAATCGGACAGGACCATTTTGGTTAAGAGATTCTCGTTTAGCACAGATTGTTATGGATGCAATTCTTTACTACGATTGTAAAAACTATAATCTCTTATCTTGTTGTATTATGCCAAATCATGTTCACTTACTGTTTGAACTTATAAGAGATGATATACAGATTTTTAAAATTCTTCAATCTATAAAAAGATTTACAGCACGGAAATGCAATTTTATCCTCGAGCGTTCAGGTGCTTTTTGGCAAGATGAAAGCTTCGACCATTTTGTAAGAAATGAAGAAGACTTATACCGTTTCATCTGGTATATACTCGAAAATCCAGTAAAAGCCGGATTTGTTCAAGCTTGGAAAGATTGGCAATGGACTTATGTAAAACCGGGACTGTTGGTTAGACAGTAAGTCGGATAGTAAGTCGGAATTGCATTCCGACCTACCGCCCAGTGAGTCGGATTACAAATCCGACCTACTGCTTGATGAGTCGGATTACAAATCCGACCTACCGCCCAGTGAGTCGGATTACAAATCCGACCTACTGCTTGATGAGTCGGATTACAAATCCGACCT
>CAMTWO010000013.1:0-226013 GCA_947085405.1 uncultured Ignavibacteriota bacterium | reverse complement strand
TTTCTTCGTGTAACTTCGTGAAAAATTTTATAAGCCGCTACCTATCTATTACTCCATAAACCCAGCCCTGCTTCAATAAACCGCTTATTCGCTGAGAAACCACAAGGGTAGCAAAGTGTTTATTCCCGGCTTCAGTTGCTTCGTTCCATGTTCGGTTTTCGTCCGTCAGCTGACGGATTCGTTATTCGACTTGAAACACCTTGTTAATGGAACACGCATAACACTGATACACACTGATTTAAGCGGATTGTTATATCAGTATTGATCCTTCACAACTACATTATTCCAATAATCCATCCCTTCAACACTACAACACTTTCTCACTTCGCAATCTTAGCTCTTTAATCTGCATATTGTATTTTCCCTGCCATAAAATATATCAGCAGCAATCTGATTAAGGTCATTTTTTAACTGGGTGTAATCCGGTTTGTTTACCCATTTAATATAATCAAGTTGTTCAATAGGAAAAGATTCCAAAATATTAAATATAACGTCCGGCTCAATACCGGCTTCCTTGCTTTTTGATTCTTCCATAATTGTTTTCCAATCGAATATTTTATTCTTAGAAATAATCCAGATATCTACAATATCTTTAGGTTCAAATCGGAAAAGAGCAGACAATTTATTCGATAAAATATTTTGCCAGCTATCAATTTTGCCTAATAGTTCATTAGACTCGAGATCCCCATAATGTTTTGCTACATCATTAACAAAATCGATTTTCAATTTAAGTTCCGGTAACGCCGGATTGTACAAAAATATTTGAGCATGGTTCTCGAATCTTTTAATACTTTTTCGATCTATAGTAAATTTTCTTGATTCTTCTGCTTTGTTAAACGAAATCAGTACAAGATCAAGGAATAGTTGAAATTGTTCATTAGAAATCACGAACAGATCAAGATCATCGGAGTAGCGATGGTTAAAGTAATGTCGGCTTAGAGCTGTACCACCTGTTAGAAAAAAGGGTGTGTTTAATTTTTTGATAATATTCATCACCCCATCCTGTAAAGGATACAGGTTCTCCAGATAATATTTTTCGTATGAATTCATATTTTTCCCTTAATTCAGCGAACCTAATTTTTGAAATTGTATCTTTTGTGAGAAGAACTTTAATGGAATCAATACTCAGTATTTCGAGTATTTCATACCACGACAAACGTTCGAGCATACGGATAAAGATTCTTTCTTTAGTAAAAAATAAGTCGGAACTAATTTTGCCGGTTATTATCTCATATAATTTTTGGGGGGATACGTTATAGTCCCAAAATATTTTTTTAAATATTTCCTCGTTTATTAGCATTCTATAATTATTATTCTCTTTTCACAACTTTTTTAAAATCAGTTCTATTAAAATGTAACTATAATTTCTTAAAAATGAAACAAATCAGAACCGTGCTATCCTTTTTATTTTTCTCCCATACCCAGCGGCACTCTTTGCTCTACGCTCAAAATTCACAACTCCTAACTCAAAACCCCCTACTCACATACTCACCGCTTCCCCGCTTCGCACCTTTTCTCTTGTTACTGTAATCGTTTACCATTAACTATTAGCTATTGACCATTAGCAATCGGACATGAACCAATTTTCCCATTTCTCCGGACTTTGCAACTGTCCACTCGCCGAGTCACTTCGTGCTATGGCGAGCGAGCCGGTGGTAGCGCAGGTGGCTTTGTCATTCTTTTGGAACAACAGATTTACTTACCTTTCGCCAAAGAATTTTCTTTTCTTCGAAGAATATCTCGGGCGATTGTTTGAATATCAGCGTAAGCCCGGTCAAAAGAAATATCTGATATCCACTGTACTCTCGAAAAAAACTCCTTGGGAAATTCGCTTAAGATAACGCTGACGTCGAGCGGGTCTAAATATGTAGTTTTTTTTAATCCTTCGATAAAGACGTTTTCCCATTTAAACGGGAATTTTCTGCAAATAAACAAAATATCGGCTACATCTTTTGGTTCTCTCCGTTCGATAGCAGTAATTTTATTTCAAAGAATGTTCCACCAATCGTCAACTCGCGGGAAGAGATCGAATAATTCTATAGTACCGGAACGATACGGAATATCATTCACAAAATCTATTTTTAATTCTGTCTCAGATGTGCCGCAGTATATTCTTACAAAGTCTTGAGCTCTTTTAGCAATATTCATTGAAATATTATTATTTTTTATTGCGGCAAGAGTGCGGTCAACTTGAACAGAAAAATCGTTCACATTATTCACGAAAAAATCAAGGTCCTCAGAAAAACGATGTTGAAGATAAAATCTGCTGAGTGCCGTCCCACCGGTAAGATAAAAGTCAGTATCACACCCGGCAATTACTTTTAGCACTTCATCCTGTAATGGATAAAGTTTATTGAAATAAAACTCTTTTTGCAACGGCATATTTTCTTCTGAGATCTTTTGAATGAATTCTACTTAACACAGCATCGGAGAGAAGCTCGTGCAAATGCTGCGTTCCCACAAGGTCAAGTATGGAATACCAGTCGAACGAAGTCAGTATACGCGAATATAGTCCTTCTTTATCAAGATGCCCCGCATGGACGATCTTTCCCTTTAAGAGATCTTGCAATTCTTCTTCTGAAAAATTGTAATCCCAGAATACGCGGCTTATTGTGTTGTTAATGGTTGTCATTTACAAAACTAATATACAAAATATTTTTCAAACATTTCTACATTATTCCAATAATCCATCTCTCCAACCGCCTTTATTATTTCGGCATTCGTCTCCGTCGCCCTATTTCAATCTCTTGTTTAATTTTTTACCGGTTTAAAAATTTTCAAATACTTTTCTACTTCGCTGCTGAATTTATTTTTCACAATCACATAACCGACTGCACCGAAGAAACTCAATAAAAATCCAATTGTAACAAATAATCTTCTCTTTGGACTATTCTTTTCTGCTGCTGGTTTTGCTTCATCAAGAACATTAATAATCGGAACATATTTTAATTCTTCTATTTTTGCCATTTCGTACTGCTGGATTAGGGTCGAATAAATCGTACTCTGGACAATTACATTTCGCATTAACCGTTCTTGTTCCAAGAGTAGCTGAGGTGAGTCAGTAACTCTACGGTTTTTCTCTCTGAATTCTTTTAGGACATTCTCTGCACTCGATAAATCTAATTTGACTTCTTTTAAACGCTGGTCAATCCATTTACGCTGCTCGCCCGCGTTTGTAGCTTTCTTTGTTAATAAGAAATTATTTAATTCAGCGGTTATAGTATTCAATATATCGGCTGATACCTGCGCGTCTTTTGTTTCGATAGAGTAAGTCAACAAACCTGTCTTTTGACTCATCTCGATTTTTAACAATTTTCTCATCCGTTCGAGGATAACTTCTTGAGTTCGACGCGGAGTTTCTTTATCGATTTCAAAATACTCTATGAGATTTACCGGCTGATCGTAAAATTTTGATTTGTACTTTTTTTCTATTACCGGTGTTAATACAGCTTCACTTTGGATAATATCGGGATATAACTTCACCATAATAACTTCGCCGCCAATATTTATTCCTGCTAAGGAAGCTAAATCTCCTAAAGGACCTAATTTATCTTTTCCCATATCAGGAAGTATTACTGTTGATGAGAGATACGTCGGCGTCATCAGGAACGTCAACCCTATGAATACTACTGTTGTTATTAGGGTAACAAGTATAATAAATTTCTTCTTCGCCCAGAGGAGAGAAATTATTTCGAGATAATCGATTTTTCGCTCGTTTGGCTGTTCAACTTCTGTGTTGGTATTCATATTTTCGGTCATAATTAATTTATTTTCTTTGAGTAAATATACAATAATTTTAGAAAATATACATCTATTGTATTCTCTCTACCACAGAAAAAAGCCGTCCACGGTTTTCGGGACGGCTTTTTTAAAAATCCATATATCGGTAATATTACTTCAGAAGAATTGCTTTCCTGGAAGTATTCATCAACAGTTGTCCGGTTTTACTATCAACCGCTGTTAAACGGTAATAATAAATTCCTGAAGAGAGTTTCGACCCATCGAATGCTATCTCATATTTACCCGCATTCATTGCGCCGTTCAGTAAATCAGCCACTTCCTGTCCAAGCACGTTGTAAACTTTTAAACTTACAGTACTGGAAATCGGAAGCTGGAAGTTTATAGTTGTTGCCGGATTAAAAGGATTCGGATAATTTTGCTCAAGTTTAAAATCTTGAGGCAACTCTCCTGCTATCTCACGAACACCTGTTGAACCTACTGCACCAATAAATAATTCATCAAAATAAACCGGTGTTGGAGTATTCGGATAATCATTGAATTGGAAAAGATGGACATAGGCAATAGAAAAAGGTTTACCCCAGGTGCCTGAGTATTTAACTACACCATTTATTTTTAATGTGAGAATACTTGCATCGTTATTAAATTGGAATAATATATGTCCACCCGTTAAATCAGGAGATTGCCACAGTGTCGATATATTTCGATTTACCGACTGTTGGAGTTTCCACCCTCCGGTTCCGCTTTGTTTAGAATAACTAAGTTGTAACCAATTTTCGTTATCGGAAGGAAGTTGCCAAATTTGACGATTCGATAATAAAATATGTGCTGTGTTGTTCGTTCCGAGCAGGGTGTGATCGATGTAAACTCTATACTCACGATTTGTCAGTTGGAAAGGTTTTCTAGTTACCACTCCAAGTCCCGAAGTACCACCTTGACTGCTCGAAATAATTGTGAGACGGTCGCTCATACATTGAGTCATTCCATTCGGTCCCCACGGTTGGTTGTAAATGTAATTATTCCATATCTCATAAGATGGCTGAATCCGGTCTCCTAAGAAGGGTTCAACGAGTAAGGTTTCCGCAGAAATAAAATTGAAATTAATATTGGAAGTCCCTGGTAGTAAACTCCAATACGATGTGTCCACGTACGCACCCGGTGGGAAGGGATAATCTCTATCCCAATCTGCTATATTAACGCCATATAAAGTTTGCGGGAAGATTGAAGAATAAACGGGTAATGTATAGTTTCCTGTTGTGGGATTAGAAATAGCTTGTGAATAGCTTTGAATATAATCAGCCCAACCACCGATTAAGTAACTCTTTGTGGGTAAATTGCCATTAACTCTTACCGTGCCGGTTATAGTACTATTTGTTCTATAACAAGTAAAATTAGAGATGGAATTGTTTACAATTGAGTCGTTCTCACGTATCGTATATGAGTGTGAGTTTGGCGACATAAAAGTGGGGAGTAAATCGTCGCTGTTCAAGCCTATCCTTCCACTGCCTGCCGACACTAATTTCTTATATTGCCCATTGATATCCGTAAAGACATCGCTTCCACCAGTTCCTTCAACATAAACTCCGACATTCGGAATCGGGTTACCTAATTCATCACGAACATAACCTCGGATATAAGAAGTTAATAGTGAAAGATAGAAATTTTGAATTGTGTTCCCGGTAATAGTAATTGTAGTATCGAATGAAGAATGGAGCCTGGTGTTATCTTCAACGTGAATATTGTAGTCTCCCGCCTCAACAGGAATAAAGTAGCTGCCTGAATGGTCTGCCACATCTCCGATATAATAATTACCAACACCAGCAAATACCCATGCACCCGGTACAACTCCCCCGGCTTTGCTGTAAACTACACCACTCAATGAAAATGTTGCCGCGGGATTCTCAAACCGTACAATACCTGTTACCGAAGTCGAACCCTCATTCGCAACCACAATAACCTGCATTGATGGTGCACCTCCGGTTTCGATAAACGAGATTATCACACCCGGTGTCGGGTCTAAATCATTTATTGCATTGTCCGTAAGATTTTCAGAACCTAACGAAAAATCTTCAACATCGATAATTCCGTTTTCATTAACGTCTAACCAATAGTGTATTTGCACAGTTCCTAGAGGTGTAACATCCAATTTTGTAAACAAGGAATCCGTAGTTGTGATTGTTGCAGGTGACGTAAACGGACCATTAATTGACTTTGAAAATTTCACATAAGTAATCAAACCAGCCGTCTTAGACATTTGGATGTTTGATTTTTTTAGATTGGGAAAAAACTTCGTTGTCGTTTGTGCGTCAACGAATTGTAAAGATAAAACAAAAACTAATATGTAACTTAACACTTTCATTTTTAAATCTCCTATTTTGTTTAATGATACTGTAGAATAATAAGAAAATAATGATTATAAGTCAAGTTACTTTCAAAGAATCGTGTAAGATGTTGATTTTATGTGATACAAATTAACAAAAAAACGGTTACAGAAAACTCACTGTAACCGTTTGTAAATGTTACATTTAGAAAAATTTTAAGTATTTCTTTTTACTAAATCAATGAGATTGTGAGAAGAATCATAAATTCTCACTTCCATTGGCATTTTACCGGGAAGGTAGTGAGTTGCGCATCCGAAACATGGGTCGTAAGCACGGAATGCCATTTCGATTTTGTTGAGAGTCCCTTCAGTAACTTCAACACCTTTTTTTATTAGTCCACGTGCTGCTTTATTTATCGACATCGAGATTGGTGCATAATTGTTAGTTGTTCCTACGATGAGATTTACTTTCGTAAGTATTCCTCTTTCGTCGGTAGTGTAATGATGTGTAAGAGTACCGCGTGGCGCTTCAACAATTCCAACACCTTCAGTCGGAATTTCTGTCGGAATATTGCGGATGTGCGTGCTTGTAATTTCAGGATCGCGAATTAAATCCAAAGCCATCTCAGCACCGCTTAACAGCTCGATGATTCTTGCCCAATGAGTTGCTAATGTTGCATGAACCGGTTTACCTCCAAGTGTTGAATACATTTTTTCGTATTCAGCTTGTGCCAACGGTGTAGGCATTCCGTCGGCAGCGTTCAAACGTGATAACGGCGTAGCCCGATAGACTCCGCTATCTTTGCCATCAACAAAACCTTTCCATCCAACTTTTTTTAAGAATGGAAATTTCAGATAAGTCCACGGCTCAACATGTTCAGCAACATTTTCTAAATATTCGTTAGGTGAATATTTTACAAATTCTTTTCCATCAGGATCAACAACTCTTACTTTCCCATCATAAAAATTTACTTTATTGTTCTCATCTACCAAACCCATGTAATAAGTTTTATGAGTGAAAGTATCTGATAATATGAGATCAACATAAGCTTGATTCTTCAGAACGATATCGTTGAAAACCTGAATTGTAAATTTCCCGAACTCAACGAACCACTCGCAATGTTTCTCAATTTCTTTAGCTTCTTCAATGGAAATGCCCTTGCTTACTCCCCCGGGCATTGAAGTTATTTGGTGAGTTTGTTTACCTCCCAAAGTTTTAATGACTTGCTGAGTTCGTTTGCGCATTTCGATAACTTTGCCGCCGACTTCCAAGCCAACTTTTTTAACAACGCCTAAAATATTTCGTTCAGCGGCTGGTGCATCGGGACCGACTATGAAGTCGGGACCGCCGAGTGCGTAAAAATGAGTAGTATGGTCGCCGGCAAAGAAAACATTGTACAACAGCATGCGAAGCTTCTTGGCTGCAGACGGAATTTCAACATGGAACACAGCATCGCAAGCTTTGGCTGCTGCCATGTGGTGAGCTTCAGGACATACACCACAAATTCGGGTCGTTATGCGAGGCATCTCCTCGACAGGTCTGCCAACGCAAAACTGTTCAAACCCGCGAAGCTCAGGAATTTGAAAATAAGTATTTGCTACTTCACCATCGTCATTTAAAAAAATATCTATCTTCCCATGTCCTTCGAGACGTGTTATCGGATCTATTTTAATCTGTTTCATATTTTTTCTACCCTTCTTAAAATTGATTGCGGTACCGAGAATCTGTAAAATGTCCCAAGTGGGTCAACAATTTGGTCTAATATTCTTTCTATCTCTTCAGGTTCGTGTGCATCTATCACTGAACTTATAGCACTCACCATTTTAGCACCTTGATCGGGACAGTTTGGAGGAGCACCGTAACAGCCGCGACAAGGAATATTCGCTTTTGGGCATAATGCTCCACAGCCGCTCCGGGAAGCGGGACCTAAACAAATGATACCTTGATCTAAAAGGCACTCGTTCGGGTCTGAAATTATTTCATACGGGCGGAAGAATTGTTTTAACTTCTTCTCTTTTCGTTCACGCGGACATTCTTCGCAGCAAGTTTTATCGCCCGCTCCAAGAGTTGCACCCTTTGCAGGCATCGGCTGACCACTTAATATATACTCAATCACCCCCCAAATTTGATCGGGTTGAGGTGGGCAACCGGGTATGTAATAATCAACATCGATAACCTGATTTAATGCTTTGACTGTTTCCCACATTTCAGGAATCTCAATTTCACCTTCAGGCATTTTGGTATGTGTTTGTGGATAAGTGCCATTATTATTTACAGTTGATGGCGAATTTTTGAAGACCCATTTCAGTATTGCATCCTTGGTTGTGAGGTTTGCCAAACCGGGTATTCCACCTTCATGGGCACAGGCACCGAATGCTACAACTAATTTTGATTTATCTCTCATCAAGTGAGCCATCTCCTCATTTTCGGAATTCACGATGGCGCCGTTGAACAAACAAATATCAATGCTCTTATCTTCCATTGCCCGAACATGGTGATACTTGAAATCAAGTGCTACGGGCCAAAAAACGATATCGAAGGCATTTGCTACGTCCAATATTTTTTCGTGAAGGTCTAAAACAGCTATTTCGCAGCCGCCGCAACTTGCTGCCCAGTATAATGCTAATTTTGGCTTTGCCATATTTATCTCCTTAATTAAATAATTTACTTTTTGATTTTAGTCGCAGAATGCTGAAACGGTCCTATTTTTTTGATTTCTTCAGTCATTTCGTTAACAACTTGAGCGAATCTATCCCCTTCGGAAGCTGAAACCCATTCGAGACGAAGGCGGCGCGGGTCGATACCAAATTCGCGGATTAGACGTTTTAAAAAGGGAATTCGCCTTAGAGTTTTATAGTTGCCTTCCTGATAGTGGCAATCGCCGAGATGGCATCCCATTACCACCACCCCATCTGCTCCGAGTTGGAACGATTTCAAAATAAAAGCCGGGTCAACTCTGCCGCTGCACATTGTCCGAATAATACGGACGTTGGGCGCCGATTTGATTCGCGAAACTCCGGCTAAATCAGCACCCGAATAAGAGCACCAGTTACAGAGGAAACCAACAATTTTAGGTTCAAACGACATATTGTTACCTTTCAAATTTATATTTCTTTAATGTATTTCTAACAACTTTTCATATTTGCCAAATCCACGGTGCAATCCAATCGATTCAGCATAATTAATAACTTCGTAATACTCATCTAATGTAATATTTCTGCTCAATTCAGGATACCGGTATGCTTTGAATGCCGGACGATATTGATCCATAATATTCACATAACTATCAACGCAAACTTTATTAACAATAAAATCCAAAACTTTTTTTGAACCAGCGATGTCATTAGGAAGGATTAGATGCCTAATTAACAAACCTCTTTCTGCAATACCGAAAGGGTTCATCTTCAGGTCGCCAATTTGCCTGTGCATTTCGATGATTGCCGGTTGAACAACATCCCAATAATCTTTCGCACCTGAATATTTATAAGAATTTGTATTAACCGAATATTTTATATCGGGCATATAGATGTCGATTATTCCATCCAAAAGCTTCAGAGTTTCAACTGATTCGTATCCACCGCAGTTGTAAACGAGCGGTATGTTCAAACCTTTTTCGACAGCAATACCGACTGCATCAATTATTTGAGGAACAAAATGTGTAGGCGATACAAAATTGATGTTATGACATCCCAACTGCTGCAGCGAAAGCATTGCTTCCGACAATTGATTTATGGTAATTACTTCGCCGTGCCGCAAGTGGCTGATGTCGTAGTTTTGACAATACAAGCACCACAAGTTACAATTTGTAAAGAATATAGTGCCGGAACCATTCCATCCAACCAAAGGCGACTCTTCGCCGTAATGAGCCGACAGACTTGAAACCAAAAGTTGGTTTGTTGACCGACACACTCCGTAATTTCCTTCAAAACGTTTTGCTAAACACTTACGCGGGCAAAGTTTACATTCCTTCATTAAATCATACAATTGCCGAATGCGTTCGCTTAATTCGCCTGAGCTGTGTAGCTTTATGTACGAGGGATGTTGCATCAATTAATTTTTAGATCTTTTTTGTTTGTTACTATCCATTTCTTGTTATATGTTTTTGATTTCTTTTGTGATCAAAAGTAATACCTGCTGAGTAATTATGAGATTAGTCCTTCTAATTCAGCAAGTATTTGAGCATCTGTAAATCCATGACCAGTCATAGCAGATGACGGGCATGCTGCTACGCAAGTTCCGCATCCTTTGCATAGAGCCTCGTTGACGTGAGATAGTTTTTTATCAACTATAAAATCTATGGCGCCATAAGGACAGAGGTTATTGCAAATTCTGCAACCGCTGCAGTAGTCGTCCTGCACCATTGCTCGTACGGGATCAATTTCAACTTCACCTTTACAGATAAGTGACAGAATTCGGGCAGCAGCCGCACTTGCTTGTGCAACTGTATCAGGTATATCTTTGGGACCCTGAGCACAACCTGCTATGAATACGCCCTCGGTAGTAGTTGCTGTAGGATCAAGTTTAGGATGCCGCTCAAGAAAGAATCCATCCGGACTTTTACTGATTGAGAATAATCGTCGAACCGTGTCGCTGTCCCGTTGAGGTTCCATAGCGTTACATAAAATTACCATATCGACAGGAATTTCACGGAATTTTCCGATTAATGTATCTTCGCATCTGATTAACAGATTACCATCAGAACCATTTAAACGCGGAGCTTCAACAATCTCTGCTGCTTTACCGCGTATCATCGTTATCCCTTCATCGAGAAGACGAGAATAAAACTCTTCGTAACCTTTACCGAACGCCCGCATATCAATATAAAATTGATATATCGCTGCATCTGTTCTATCGTGGACAAGATGAGCAAATTTCAACGCATACATGCAACAGACACGTGAACAATACGGATGGTAATTAGTATCGCGCGAACCGATGCAATGGATAATACCGACTGCACGCGGCTCTTCACCGTTCTTCAGAACCACTTTTCCACCTGTTGGTCCTGTTGAATTTACCAACATTTCAAATTCGAGTGAGCTGTAAACATTATCGTATCTTCCGTAACCATATTGTGCCATTTGTGTAGCATCGAATATGCCGTAACCGGTGACTACTAAAATCTGTCCAACATCCACTTCAACAATTTCGTCTTCCATTTTATAATTGATTGCCAACGGTTCGCATACTTTAGCACAGGTTTCACAACCTCCGGTTTTAAAATGAATACAAGATTGAGTATCAATAACCGGAACACGCGGAACTGCTTGCATCGAGGGGACATAAATAGCCGTTTTAGGACCGAGTGTAAATTCCGGTTTCTTTCCTTTGTAGTCTTCGATAACCATTTTAATGTGACCGGTTGGACAGACTTGGGCGCAAGCGCCGCAAACGATACATTTATCGGATTGTTCATTGAACGGAAGGACTACTTCACGTTTAATTCCCCGGTTTGCAAAACCAAGAATGCTTGCACCGACAAGATCGCGACAAACATTTACACACATACCGCATAATATGCAGGCATCGGATGCTTCATCTTTTTCTAAACTTTCGAAGCGTGGTGTTTCGATTCCCAATTGTTGTGCTATATCCTTTACAACTTTTACATTGGGCCATCGGGAGAGCATCAATTCCATTATAATTTTTCGAATCCATTTAATCTTTTCAGAATTTGTATTAACAACAATTCCTTCACGAACCGGATAATTACAAGCAGTTACTACACGGCTGCGTTTACCGCGAACAACTTCAACACTGCATAAGCGGCAAACTCCATACGGTTCAATCAGGTTGTTATGGCACATCGTGGGAATCCAGATACCAGCTTTTTCAGCCGCTTTCAGTATCGAAGTATCTTGTGGAACTTGAACTTCTTTTCCGTCTATTTTTACGTTTACCATAATTTCTCCTTTGCTTTATTGAACTTTAACCGCATTGAAATTACATACATCATAACAGGCGCCGCATTTGCTGCATTTTGCCGGTTCGATATAATGAACTTTCTTTCTCTCTCCGATGATGGCACCATCAGGACAGTATTTTTTACAGACATCACATCCATGCCCAATTTCAAGACATAATTTTTCATCAATGGAATATGTATTTAACTGGCTGCAAATATGAGCCGGACATTTTTTATCTATAACATGTTTTTCGTATTCTTCACGGAAATATTTTAAAGTAGTTAATACAGGATTGGGCGCCGAACCACCTAAGGCACACAAGGATGATTCAACAATCATATTTGATAATTCCTCTAATAATACCAAATCGTCTTCGGTTCCCTTCCCTATTGTAATGTTTTCTAAAATATCCAACATACGTTTTGTTCCTTCGCGACATGGAATACATTTTCCGCATGATTCTTCTTGAGTAAATTTCAGAAAATATTTAGCCATATCGACCATACAATTTTCTTCATCCGTAACGACCATACCACCCGACCCCATCATAGAACCAACTTTTGTGAGTTCTTCATAATCAACAGGTAGATCGAGCATGCTTTCGGGAATAAAGCCACCTGATGGTCCTCCAGTCTGCACAGCTTTAAATTTCTTGTTATCTTTTATACCACCCCCAATTTTATAAATTATATCACGTAGTGTAATTCCCATAGGTACTTCTACGAGACCGGTGTTGTTCACCTTTCCTGCTAATGAAAATACTTTTGTACCTTTGCTGCCTCCCCAAGCATCCACCGAAACGTCGCCTGTACCGATACTTGAGAACCACTTGGCACCACGTAGAATTATTTGCGGCACATTTACCCAAGTTTCAACATTATTCAAGCAAGTAGGTTTATCCCACAATCCTTTTTCGACGGTATGAATATATTTCGCTCGTGGTTCGCCCGGTTTACCTTCGATTGAAGCCATAAGTGCAGTTGATTCGCCGCAAACGAACGCACCGGCACCACGCCTTACTTCGATATCGAAGTTAAAACCTTTATCAAATATATTATTGCCCAACAGGCCAAATTCGCGTGCATGTTCAATTGCGATTTGAAAACGTTTTATTGCAAGTGGATATTCCATACGAACATAGATGTAACCTTGGCGTACATTCTCGATTGCATAGGCACCGATAATCATTCCTTCGATTACAGAATGCGGGTCGCCTTCAATTATACTCCGATCCATAAAAGCGCCCGGGTCGCCTTCATCGGCATTACAAATTACATATCTCTCGTCGCCATGAGCGTGTTTGCAGGTTTCCCACTTTACACCTGTTGGAAAACCTCCGCCACCTCTGCCCCGCAATCCTGAATTTTTTATTTCTTGTAAAACTTCATCGGGAGTCATTGAAGACAGAACTTTACCTAATGCTTTGTAACCTCCGCGTGCAATATAGTCATCAATATTTTCCGGGTCGATCATTCCGCGGTTACGCAATGCAATTAAAGTTTGATCGGAAAAAAACGGTATCTCTGACATTTTCGGAATGGGATTTTTTTCGGCGGGGGGTGTGTACACAAATTTCTTTACTGGCCTGCCTTTAACTAAATGTTCCTCAACAATCAGCGGTACATCTGTAGGTTTTAATAATTGATAAAATATATTGTCTGGCTGAACGACTAATATCGGTCCGGCACCACAGAAACCGTTGCAGCCGGTTAAAACGACTTGAGCTTCATTTTGCAAGTTGTGTTTGCCGATTGCATTCTCTAATGCATCTTTAATTTCAAACGAGTGATTAGAAACGCAACCGGTTCCAGCACAAACCATTAATTGTAATCGATAATTTTTCATCTCGATTTTCCTTTTATTTTTGAGAATTATTGTATTCGTTCGCTGCCTATCGCCAAAGCATATTCTTGAACAAATTTTCCTTTTAGAACATGATCGTCAAATATCTTTTTCACTTTGGTTTCATTGAGTTCGATATATTTTACGGGTGCTTGTTCACCGTACTCCACTGTAGCCATCGGTTCTTTGCTGCACAAGCCCGCACATCCCGAAGTAGTAATGATTACATCTTTAATATTATTAATATCTATTTCATTTAAGAATGCACTCATTACAGTTCGTGCACCGGCGGCAATTCCGCATGTCCCCATATGCACAGTTATCTTTACTTTTCCACCCCCCTCGCGAATGGTCATCTTCCGGCGAACGTCTTCTGCGATTTTATCTAAATCTTCGATTTTTAATTTTGTCATTGCTTCACCTCGCTATTATTTTTCATATTTTTTTAATAATTTCGAAACTCCAGAAACCGGTATAGGTCCGAACAAATCTTCATTTATCACTATTACCGGAGCCAAGCCACATGTTCCAACGCAACCGGTAATTTCGAGACTATACTTCATATCTTTTGTTGTCTCACCGCATTTGATACCCAATTCTCGCTCAAGGGCATTTATAACACGCGGAGCGCCTAATGCATGGCAAGGAGTTCCCAGACAGACACAAATTCTATACTTGCCTTTTGGTTTTAAACTGAAAGCATTATAAAATGTCGCGATGTTATATATTTTACTGATTGGAACGCTAACCACGTGCGAAACCTCATATAATACATCTTTCGGCAGATAATTAAGTTTAGTTTGAACATCGTGCATCATCTCGATGATATTCTCGGGTAAGTTTCCCCAGCGATTTGAAATTTCTCGTGCTACTTCTGCTGCATTATATTCCATAGAAATCTCCTTGAATTTTTATTTATTAATTTTATTAACATTTTCTTCTAAATACTGCCTGATAAATTTCAATATCTCTATTGAGTTTATTTTAATTTCATTAGTTATTTTCTTAACATCATTTGTATCGAACAAAAATTTTGACGCATTGTTTTCCTGATAATATCTCAGATTTATTTCAGGATTTCCTGCTAAAATCATCACAATTGTATCTGCAATATTTCCAACCGGTTTTCTATCGATATGGCTGAGTTGAAACTCTGCAATAACCTTCGTTCCTGTTTTCAATTCAGACACTACACTCAATTTTCCACCGGCTGAATTTGCCGCTTCTTCTAACATCGCTAAACCTAAACCGACTCGTCTGGTGGTGCGTGTTGTAAAGAACGGATTTGTTACATTTGCTATAGTATCAGCATCCATTCCTTTGCCGTCATCTTTAATCTCAATGGTTAATAAATCTTTCGATGAATCTTCAATAATTGCTATTTCAATATTCTTCGCACCGGCATTGATTGAGTTTTCAGCGATATCGAGTATATGTAAGGATAAATCTTCCATTAGATTGATTCATTGACCCATTGGTTCATTGATTCAATGAGAAAATGATTCAATGGTGCAATCTTTCATTTCATTATCTTTCTACCATTCTCATTCTTCAGAGCTTTCCTGATTTCATTGAGAGTCGGTTCTGCTAATAAAAATTCTGTAAAGTACTTTCCGACATCATCTATAAAATGTGCATCCGAATTTTGAATGAACGTTATATCTTTATATTCAGGGAACTTATTTCTCGCTTCATCAACTTTCATCTTCGGTGATATTTCCAACGCATCGAATTTTAAGTTTTCAGGTATAAATCCTAACTGACTGATAACGCTGTAACTTTCTCTGTCGATGTGAGATGCAATTGCTAAACCGCCGAGTTTGTGTACTCTGTTCACAATTTCTTCGATGGATAAGTCAACTGCACCGATGAGCAGTTTATCGTTGAACCCAAGCACTTCATCAAACTCGTTTCCAACAACCTGCAAACCGAAGACATCCGGGTTATTTTTGCCGTGAAGTTTTTCATAAACTTTTGCTTGCATCTCAAACGCAGATTCGAGGTTTTCAAAGAGCGCCAAAATATGAATTTCTTCCCGGCTACATATTTCCATTCCGGGCAGCACCACAACTATTTTATCTTTTGCAGCGTTGATTAAAGCCGAAACATTTTCCGCTGTATTATGGTCGCAGATTGCGATTATACCTATTTTATTTGAAAGAACTTGATTTATGATTTTTTGCGGCGTCATCTTTAAATCGCCGCAAGGCGATAAGCACGTGTGTATGTGCAAATCAGCTTTATAACTCTTTAGCATTAATCCAATCTTCATTCAGACTCATCTTTAGTAAGCTCGAAATCCTAGATCCTAATATTTTAATCATTTAGTGCTTCATATTTGTTTAGGATTTCGTCCGCTTTAAGCGGTTTCGGATTTAGAATTTATCTTTACCTATTCCTAATTCGTACATCCTTCCAACCAACCGGAAGGCAGATAGTTTGCTAACCAGTATCGGGACATTTTCTTCTACAGCTTTCTTAAGCGTATCTTCATTCGGCTCTCTGCCTTGCACTAACACGATGGCAGCTACTTCTTTTAAAACCGCAACCGCAACAATATTTACGTGAACTTGCATAGTAACCCACACATCACCCTTTTGGGCGTTAGCTATTACATCGCTCAATAAATCGCTTACATAACCGCCGGTTATTTCTTGGTTAAGTTTATCTTCCGCACATCGGACGGATAGATTTAGTTTTTCTTTTAATTCTTTTAGTTTCATATTCAGCTCAAATTTTCGTTATGTCGAACTTTTCTACTATGTTTAAGTATAGTCTCAAGCAAATCGCTAGAGATTGATTCAAACTTTTTAATAGCTACAAACACACAATCGTCGGCTGCGGCGTTTCCTTTTACAACATCCTCAGCAAAAGTCATACAAGTTGGTGCACCGCAAGCACCGCAATCTATCTTAGGAAGCAAGTTATAAACTTCCTGCTTTTTCTTCATTTTATTTATGGCAACCTGTATGTCGTCGTCCAACGGCTCGGCGGGACTTGCAGGTATTTTTCCCGGTAATGAGAAATATTTTTTTTGATACAACTCTCTAATTTTTTCACGCGGTTGACACGGTTTAGAACCGTATTTTTCCAACAGACGAAGAACTTTACCGCGAGCTATGTAAGGGTTTTCGACATTCAGTGAACCGCCGACACATGCCGTGGGACAGGTATGGCACTCTATGTAGCGAATGTCTTTGAGCTTGCCGTTTTCAATTTCTTCAAAAATTCTTATCACATCATTAATTCCGGCAATAGCCAGACAATCTTCTCTCTTTAGCGACGATGCTTGCCCACCAACTATGGGCCAACCTAAGCCGATACCACGGACTTGTTTTTCGTGCTCGCTTTCTGGAGTTATATGCGTTAATGCCTGTAGCAATGTTGGATATATTTCTGAAATCGGAATTGCTCCGTCGATGAATGAATGCTTTTTCCGCGGCGGATTTTTTATCGCAACAGTCTTCGCGGGACAGGGAGTTAAGTATATGGCACCAATTTCATTTTCTTTTAAACCGAGTTCTTCCATCTTCTCACGTTTTGCTTCGCGTGCTGCAATTTCCATCGGCGATTCTATGGGAACAAGATTGTCTAATAAATTCGGATACCTGACCTGAAGTAACCGGACAATTGCCGGACAAAAGGGTGAAATTAACGGACGTGGAAGATCGTTCGAATCGAGCAGCTCTTGCAATGCAATACTTACGGCTTCAGAAGGACAAGCAACATCGTGAGCATCGTTGAAACCGATTTTTTTAAGCCCGGCTAAAATCGTTGACGGCAGAACATCCTTACCAAACTGATAGTACAGGTCGGGCGATGGTATTGCAACCGTGTATTTAAATTTTGAAAAATCGCTAAACGAACTTGTCTGCGGAAGGATTGCCTTGTTCGGACAGGCACGCACACACTCGCCGCAATCTATACAACGGTCTTTTAAGATAGTTGCCTTTTTATGGCGCACACGTATAGCCTGCGTGGGACAAACCCGCAAGCAAGCCATTCTGCCCTGGCATTTCTCTTTTTCAATCTTTATTGATCTGAAATCGTCTTGCATAATTGTTTATTTATCATTTATAACTGTTCTTTGCTCACTGCTCTATGCTCTCAGCTCTATGCTTAATCAATTCAATCACAAACTCAACTTTCGTTCCTTTACCGACCTCCGATTCTATTTTAAGATGGTCGGCATTTCTTTTTATGTTTGGCAAACCCATACCGGCACCGAAACCCATTTCGCGCATCTCTGTCGTCGCAGTCGAGTAACCTTCTTTCATAGCAAGCTCGATATTCTGTATTCCTGGTCCTTCATCAGCAACGACAATTTTTATTTTCTCTTGTGAAATTTCGATATTCATAGATGCACGCTTAGCATACATTACAACATTCATCTCGGCTTCATAGGAAGCGATTGCAACCCGGCGGATGATATCTGAATTTATTCCTATTTGCTTTAGTATCATTTTTACTTCAGTTGCAGCTTTTCCGGCATCAACAAAATTATTGCCCGTAATTTCAAATGACTGTGAATATGATTTATCCATTCTCATTTATTGCCGATATACATTCCATTGTGGAGATTAAACCGGTTTTATAAAGAATTCCGGAAGCTTCATACAACGAATAAGGCGTCCCCAATAATGGAATATGTTTTTCACGAGCAAGGGCTACTATGTCTTTATCCGGTATTTTTCTTCGTACAAATACTATTGCATTTATTTCAGCAATAAATGCGGTATGGATAGTTTGAGTATTAACCAAACCGGTTAGTAGTAAAGCGCCCGACCTTGAGAACGCTAAAACGTCGCTCATCAAATCGGAAGCACAGCCGAATTCGATTTCCATATTTAACTCGTCCTCGCCGCAAAATACTTCACAACTTAAAAATTTAGAAATCTCATTTAAAGTCATCAGAACCAATCCTTTGGTTTGGTTGAAATCTCATTTACCAATTTATCGCCAATCACGATTGACCTGCCTGAGGGTATTCGTGTTGCTGGACAGTTACTCCAGCACTGCCCGCAACCTGTGCATTTTTCAGGATCAACGTAACGGGCTTTCTTACGCACTTTAACTTTGAAACTGCCGATGTAACCTGAAACACTCTCGACTTCAGAATATGTATGTAGTGTTATATCTTTACGATGACCAACGGAAACCATTTTAGGTGTAAGAATACATGCAGCACAATCTAATGTTGGAAATGTTTTATCGAACTGCCCCATTTTACCGCCGATGGTTGGTTCACGCTCAACAAGGTAAACGTGATAACCAGCATTAGCAATTTCGAGTGCTGCTTGAATGCCGGCGATTCCGCCACCGACAATTAGTGTATTTTTATTTACTGGTGCTTTTGTTATTTGCAGTTCTTTATGCAGAGCTACTCGTTTGACTGCAGCATTGACTAATGCTTTGGCTTTTTCAGTTGCAGCTTCACGATTATCATGAACCCACGAACAGTGCTCACGTATGTTTGCTATTTGAACCAGATAACGATTAAGTCCTGCAGTTTCCGCAGCAATTCTGAAAGTCAGCTCGTGCATAAGCGGAGAGCAAGCTGCGACTACAACTCTATTCACACCCAGATTCTTTATATCCTGTTTTATCAAGTCCTGCCCTGGATCCGAACACATAAATTTATAATCTCTTGCAATTGTTACATTGGGTTGCTTCGAGATATATTCAGTTACCTCAGCTACGTTTACAGTCGCGGCTATGTTCACTCCGCAGTGGCAAATATAAACGCCAATTTTTATCTGGCCGTTGCCTTCGGTTGTTTCTTTATACATATTGCACCTCCATTAAATCTGTAATTTTCTTACACATAGGAATGAATGATGAATCGATACCTAATTTCTTTTCGGGTAAACCTAAAACAATTCCCAACAGTTGCGTAAAGTAAAGAATTGGTATGTTATATTTTGTTTGATACTTTTCGTTGATCTTATCCTGGTAAGCTTCTAAGTTAAAATGACATAGCGGACAAGTTGTTACGATGACGTCGGCGCTGTTTTCGTGGGCGCATTGCAACAACTCCATATTTAATTTTAGTGCTGTATCTTCAAATGTCGTCATCAGCATACCGCCGCAGCAACGGACTTTCATCGAGAAAGGGACAACATCTGCTCCGCATTTGTTGAACATCCGGTCGAGTAAAATTGGATTCTCACGATCGTCAAAACCTTTTTCAGGACGCACGATTTGGCAGCCGTAGTATGGGGCTACTTTCAATCCGTTTAAACTTCGTTTCGAGTTGTGCAATATAGTTTCAATTCCTACATCGTTCATCAAAATATCAACAGGATGGCGTACTTTAGTTTTTCCTTTATAACTCAAACCCCCTTCGGTCAATGCTTCGTTCACGTCCTTGTGCATTTCAGGAACTTGATTCAAAATACGGTTAGTTTTTGAAAGGACGGTGAAGCAAGAACTGCAAGGTGCAATAATTTCTAATCCCATTTTTTCTGCTAAAGCTAAATTCCGAGATGATACCGCAAGCGAAACAGTCTCTTTTACCGACATATAAATCGTGGCACCGCAACAATTCCAGTCGTCTATTTCGATCAATTCTTGTCCAAGAGCTTCGAATACTTCTCTTACCGATTCATCGTAGCCGCGTTGAGTTTTTTCAAGACTGCATCCGGGATAATATGCGTATTTCATTGTTACTCTCCTTTCCTTGGTTCTAATTTTAATTCGCCGAGAGCTTTATAACCTACATAATCGGGTTCGTATCCGAGTAAAGAGGGTTCTTCCCGCATTTCAATTTCCTGAGCTTTCTTGATGATACGGGAAAGCGAAGCGTATGCTTTAATTTTTTTCGGAAGTATCGCAATACGTTTTTTCTGAAACATCTTCCTTCCCAATGGTATCAATCCAAAAAGTTTTTTGATATTGGTTTTCATGTAATATTTTCGGATCAATGTTCCCTCGTGCAACCTGCCGTAACTCATTAAGTTTTGGATAAATAAATTGGCTAATATTTGAACTTGTTGTGCTTGTTGCGATTGATATTTCTTCTCCATAGCTGTTCGTTTCAATGCGTAAATTATGTCGGTGATTTTGATGCCTGAAGGACAGCGTGTAGTGCAAGCATAGCAAGAGGCGCAAATCCAGATTGTGCGGCTTTTCATTATCATCTCCATTTCGCCGGCACGGAAAAGGGCTATCAACTCACGGGGTGAAATATCCATCGCGTAACTAACAGGACACGACCCTGTGCACGTGCCACACTGGATACACCGATTTATTCTCTCTCCCGCCGGTATAATATGGACTTGTTCCAAAAATGCTTTTCTGAGTTCGACTTCTTTCCTACTCATCAATCCATGATGTTTAATTTGTTCCATGAATTCTCCTTATATATTTTTTCAAAAATAAACTATGTGTCCGTACTTAAGCATTCCAAACTCGGGATGCTCTTATAATCTAGTTTCATTATATCATCATAAATTATATCCACTAACTTTGGTATCGCTTCTTGAACACTTTCCGTACAGCCAATTTTAAAAGTCGTTATATCTTCGCCTTCGATACCATAAATTATCATCTCATCAGGAACTTCAATTTTTAACAACTTAGCCAAGCCAATAACTTGTGGTAAATTAATTTGATGTGAAGATTTTATTTTTACTAATTCATCGGATGAATTTTGTTTAAAACGATAAACAGTTCCGGGTGGTTGAGTTCGGGTTAAGATTGTATCAATAATTAAACATTTATTGAAACCACTGATATAATCGAGAAGTCCCAACCCACCAACTGATAATTCTTCAAAAACAAAATTATCGTTATCGTTGAGAGATGATAGTAATTTGCTTTTTAAATATCGTAGAACAAATATACCAACTCCATCGTCGCTGATAAATTCGTTACCTAAACCGATAATAATAATTTTTTTTTGCATGATAAAATTTTTACAAAATTTATCCACAAAATTCGGGAGTGCAAAGGGAATAATAATAGAAGCGGGTTGTTGAAGGGATAACCGCATGGAAGGATACGTCCGTGAGTACAAATCATCTTGTATTCTTCTACACACAAATCAACAGCCATATAAAAAATATAAGTCCCCTTGCAAGGATAATTAATCTTTGTGGACTGATGCGGCAGTTAGCCGCTTATTGTGTGAGAACTGGATAACTATTGATAAATGTAAATCCGATGAAATAAACCCAATAATGATGCCAGACAAAAAAAGGGTAAATTAGGTTATTTTCGTAAAAATTTTATAAGAAAATCTAATAATTTCCAAAAACTAAAAAAAACAGAGGTAACTTTTTAGCATATATGAAAATGTGTTGAATTTTTCAATACCACCCTGTTTTACAAAATGAATCTCCTCGCCGCAACCTGCCCGCCGTCCGGCAGGCGGGTTAACCCTCGTCCGCCTGCCAAGGGCATGCCTTCGGCATTTGGCGGAATAAACACTTTTTCAATCGACCAATGCCGGTCGGATGATTGAATAACAATTGAATCTTTTATGCCTGATTTTTCTACTAAAATTTTTATCTCATCAATTGTAAAAGCAGCAATCAGAGAATCGCGAAATAATTTTTTCTGATGGTCGTCGCAATCAGCAGCATACTGTTGAACAAGATCTTCTACTATGGATAATGATTCAGGGCGAATCAAGTCGCGTATCAAAATACCAGATTTGCTTTTTGATACTCTGTTGATCTCTTTTATGACGGGAAGAGGATCGGGTATATGATGCAAAAGACTGTTTGATATTACCGCATCGAAATAGTTATCGGGGTAGGGCAATTTTTTTGCATCCACAATCTCCAATTTTATGTTCGATGAATAATTATATTTTTCAACATTCAACTTCCCGACTTTCAACATATTTTCGGAAAGATCGACAGCAATGATTTTTAATTTAGGATTCCGTTGTAAAATTAGAATCGGAATCCGCGCACTCCCTGTTCCTAAATCTAAAATTAATCCTTCGGCTGGAAGCAATTCGACAGCACGTTCAGCGAATGAAGTGTTGACTTCAGTAAAATCCATTGCATCGTACTCGAGTGCATCCTCCATTGTATCCATTACTTCGGGTTCTAGTATTCTTTCAATCATATTTTATAAACCTAATTCAGAAGCTCTCGACTTCATAGCACCAATAGTAAAACTGATGTGTTCAGTCAATTCAATATTTAATTCCGTCGCTCCCTGAATAATTTCATCTCTATTCACATTTTTCGCAAATGCTTTATCTTTCATTTTCTTTTTAACGGACGACGCTTCGAGGTCGGATATCTTGTTGGGGCGAACGAGAGCACAAGCCGAAATAAAACCGCATAATTCATCCACAGCGAAAAGAGTTTTAGCCATTAACGTTTCGCGTGGAACATTTGTAAATGATGCGTGACCGAGAATTGCTGTGCGAATTTCTTCAGATACTCCCTTTTCTTTCAAAATTTCCGAACCCTTTAACGGGTGGTCGGGTATATTTGGATACATTTCGTAATCGAAGTCGTGAAGTAATCCAACAACTCCCCACATTTCTTCATCTTCACTGAACTTACGAGCATAAGCCCGCATAGCGGCTTCGACTGCATACATGTGTTTACGCAGTGCATCGTTTTTTGTGTATTCGTGCATTAAGTTTAAAGCATCCTCGCGTTTCATATATTCATATCTTTCAATCTAAAATATTATTTATATCTTGCTTAAGTTTTTCGAGATCTTTTTCTATAATTTTCCATAATATCTCTTAGACATATACTAAATCTTCCAGTACATATCTTAAATAACTAGATTTAATCCCTTTTTTAGAGACCAGATCAACTTTATTGTTTAATAATTTTTCAAGTTCTAAAGCTAAGTCTACAAATTCTAACCCGATAGGCTCTTCAAATTCTGCTAAAATATCAATATCGCTATCATCGGTTGCATCACCACGACACACCGATCCAAATAGACCTATATTTTTAATTTTATACTTTTGCTTTAGATAAATTTCATTAGTTTTTAATATCGTAATTATTTCGTTTAGTGTTTTCATACCATTAAATATATTCAATGTAAAATTAAATTCAAAGAACACCTATCTCATTAACTAACTTTTAAAACTAACAAAGTTATATCATCCGATTGATAATCGCCGCTGTATTTTTGAACTTCTGAAATAATCTGTTCCTTAATCGTTTCGGCAGATTCATTTTTTCTCGATTTGATGATTTCCAACAATCTTTTTTCTCCAAACTCAATACCATCGGGGTTCATTGCTTCGCTAACCCCATCGGTGAATAACACCAAAACATCTCCGGTAACAAGTTGCACTATCCCCTCTTCGTAAGTAGTTGATTTCATCACACCGAGCAGAAGTCCGCCTTTTTCTAAACGCATAATCTTGCCATCTTTTCTTAGAACAAAAGGTAGATTGTGTCCCGCGTTTACATAAGTCAACGATTTATTTTTTTTATCAACACTTGCCAAAAATAACGTAATGAAGCGATCGTTCCCGGTACTTTCACATATCAAATCGTTTACACGTTTGGTCAATTCAGAAAGTGGAAGTTTAAGTGGAACTAATGCACGAATCATCGCTTGCAAATTAGCCATTAAAAGTGAAGCGGGCGTTCCTTTTCCTGATACATCTGCAATCGCAATAATAAAATTATCATCATCAAGATTGATGACGTCATAATAATCGCCGCCAACATGTTTTGAAGAAATATTTGCTGCGTCTAAATCGTACCCTGCATATTTCGGTAATATTTTCGGAAGCATCCCTCTTTGTATTTCACGTGCGATCAACAGGTCGTCTTCTATTTTTTGTTTTTCTACCGCTTCTATAAAAAGACGTGAGTTTTCGAGTGAAATCAACAACAAGTTTCCAATAGAATATATATATTCAAGATCGCTTCGCGTGTAAGGTATTCCCGCTATTCTTTCGCCTACTACTAAAACCCCTTTTACTTCATCCTGCATTTTCATAGGAATAATAGCACTGATGCCAATTTCCTTTAATTCATTTTTAAGTTTTTTTGATGCAACGATTTCCGAGACAAGCGAAGGGTTTTCAAATCCGGAAAGGTTGCATATTACCGATGTATCAATCGGACCGTGGAATCGCGAAGAAACAATTTTCATTTCATTCCCCTCCTTCAAACAAATCGCAAATTGACGCACACCAATTTGTCCCATCAACGAGAGAGAGAACAATTTTATTACACGTTCGCGATTAAGTATAGATGAAAACTCTTTCCCCAAATCAAAGAGTGTGGTAGCTTGGTGGATTTGTTTATCAAGCTCCCTGTTTACTTTGATTAATTTATCGACACTAAGCTTTTGTGCTATAGCCGCTGCGGCAATGTTCGAGAGTGATTTGATGTACGTTTCTTCTTCGTTTGTTAATTTCTTTCGTGATAATTTTGTAATTCCTAACGCTCCTAAAACATCATTTTTAAATATTAAAGGAATAAGAACCTGGATTTTGTTTTTATTTAATATTGTAACCCACTTTTCATTTTTTTTCTTTATCGAATTTATATAAATAATCGACTTAAGCTTTTGTGTAATAACAATATTTTTCTTCTCCTCATCAAGTATGAATCCCCTCACGGTTTCGGCGTGGAAAGTTTGTTCCTCTACTTTTAAAATAACTATCCCCCTTATACAGAGCAGTTTTCCCATCGCCGTAAGTATAAAGTGGTTCAATACAAATTGAAGCGATACATCTGAATTTACAACTTTGCTAAATTCAAAAAGGGAATTCACATCGAATCTTGTAACCGAGTCGGCTCGATTTTCTTTTTTATGATTAATCATATCAGTTAAAATATTTAATCAAGCGAACCACATTTTTCTGCCCCTCATCTCTGCGATAATCAACCTCATCCACAAGAGAACGCATTAAAAACATACCAAGTCCCCCCTTTTTATAATTTTTGAGATTATCTTTAATATCAGGTTCTTTAATTGAATTGGGATCGAACGGTTTACCGTAATCGGTAATCACCACCTCGAATTTATTTTTATTTTGATTAATACATACTTCTATGGGATTGCTGCTTATATTTTTATATGCGTGGCGGATGATATTTGTGCACGCTTCATCGACTGCCAGAACTATCCTGTTTGTAGTATCTTCGTCGATTCCCGACCTTAAAGCTGCTTCAGTAACAAACTTACGAACAACAACCAAATTGGCTGTTGTGCTTTCAACTATAATTTCAATATCCATCTAAATACTTTTTGTAAATTTTTTGAGTGCGTCTTCTTCAGTGTTCATAATTTCATACAACAGTGGAAAACCAAGAATATCGAACACGTTATAAATTTTAGAAGACATATTCGTAATTTTAATATCACCCTTGTTTTTCCTGACTTCTTCAATGTATGCCATAAACACACCTAAACCTGCGCTGCTGATATAGGATAAGTTTTTACAGTTCACAATGATATTGTATTGCTTATTATTAATTATTTTTTGAATTGCACTTTCAAAGTCGGGTGCGGTATGAGCATCAAGATATCCTTTCAAATCGATAATTTGGATATTTGAACTTTCACGAAAATTAATTTTAAAATTAGTCATTTATATTTCCTTTATTTTAATTTCGCAGCCATTTTAGAATGATCAATGTAATATCATCATGCGGTGGTTGGTTCTGCATATATTTATTTACGGATAAAATTATTGCATCTCTGATATCTATTGCAGAATTATCCCGATTGTTTTTTATTGCTTCAAGCAAACGTGAGTAACCAAATTCGTCCCCGTCTTTTGTGTGTGCTTCGGTAATCCCGTCAGTGTAAAAAATCACAGCATCACCTGACTTCAATTGAGTTTGGCTTTCTTGAATATACTTTGCAAAAAGCTCTGAATTCCCCATCCCTAAACCAATCCCGTTCGGGCGGATAAAACTGACGTCAGATTCCTTCGCCAAAATAAACGGGCAATGTCCCGCCCTCGCACTGGTAACAACTCCGGTCTCAATATCTAAAACTGCATATATCAAACTGATGAACGACCGTTTATCAATACTCGAAGATATTGCTTGATTAGCGTTTATAAGAAAATCTTTTGGTGAAGGATATATTTTACACAGCGATTGAAAGACACCCTTCATTTCAGCCATATAAAAAGCCGCCGAAACACCTTTGCCCGAAACATCGCCAATTACAATCGCTAAACGTTTATCATCAATCATCATAAAATCATAATAATCGCCGCCTACTTCGAACGCCGGAGAAGAGAAAGCTTCAAGCTCGATATGTTCAATATTTGGTATGCTTTGTGGCAACAATTTCTTTTGCATCTCCTGTGCTAAATTCATCTCACGCATCAGACGTTCGCGCTCAAACGATTTTTCGATCAATCTTGAATTATCAACCGCCACAGCAGCTTGATCGGCAAAAGCCGATATCACTTCCAAATCTTCACGGTCAAACCCATATTCCGTTTCCTTTGTCGCATACAATATCCCGACAAGTTCATTCCGAGCGATCAGAGGTACTGCGAGGATAGAACCGATTTTACTTCCCAAATTGCTCAACTGCTCAGTCCTGCTGTCGTTTTTGAAATCATCGATCATCACAGGTTTTCGGTCGTTGATAACCGACGAACGTAACGTAAACGAAGATGAGAGGTTGATATGATTTATATCGAGTACTGATATATTTTTTTGAGCCGCTACATAAATACCGGACTGTTCAGGTTTTAAGTTTTTTAATTTTTCAGCGGGTTGAATAATTTCGAGCCACGAACTTTTTGCTTCGCATACTTGCAGCGTCATACCGGTTACCGAATCCACCAGTTCGTTAAAGTCCAAAACCTGAGTTACAAGTTTACTCAAGTTATGCAGCGATGCAACCTCGCTCATCTTTCTATCAAATGTATCCGATGTCGGTAGATGAAAAATTGTACTCAAAAATGCTATCAAAGAATATAAGAGAACAAAAAGGAATGTCCCATCCACAAAATATTTTAGAGAATGGGAAAAATATAGAATAGATTTTCCGGCTGATGAATTATCCTGAAAAATGATACTCAGAGCCGTAAGTATTACGAGTATTGAAAAAGTGAAAACAATAGTTAACACCTTTTCGCGTTTCTTCAAAAAAACAATCCAAGGCATTCGAAACGAATTGATGAGGATGAGAACGACAAATATTCCGAAGAGTATTGTAGTTATCAAACGTGATTCGTATGGATTTAAACTAATTGCAGAAAAAGTTGCAGCTAAAAGTCCGATAACCAAAATTAAGAAGTTACGTTTTGTATATCTTCTCGGTTTATACACAAGTATATCTTTTAAGAGCAATATGAAGATAATTGCTGCAACGCCAATGATTACAGCTAACGCATTCGAGATAAAAATTGTCGAGTAATTGTTTGGAATGAGAGATGAACCTTTAAATTCGAATTCAGTTCCGATTGCAACTGCCAGGAGTAAAGATATTCCTAAAACTACTGTTCCGAGTATAAGTATTGCTGTTAATCTTTTTAACGGAATCGACTCCCTTTTCCAATATGATTGTATAAAAAGATAAAATGCAACGAACGCACCGATTTTTATTAAATCGACTTGGGCAAATATAGGACCGACGTTTTTACCTATTACATCTAAAATTAACCCGATTAGGAACAGAGTAAAACCAGTAATCAAGTAAAAAATTTTGCCAAACCGTTGTAATAACTTTATATTCATTCCTAAATTTTAATTTTCATCCAAGTTTTAGACCGAAATTTAAAATAATTCAAAGCTAAAAACATAACGACGTAAATCGGAAGAGCCCACCAAGCGCCAATAATTCCACCTTGCAATATAACTCCGAATATATAAGTGAGAGGTAAAAACAAAACCCAGTGAGTGAACACTTCGACCCACATTACATAAACTGTAGCACCTGCTGCTTGAAGCGAGTTAGCTAATATTATACCACCGCCATAAAACAGTTGAGATAAACCGGCAATCTGCAAAAGGGGTACTGCGAGGTTAACGACTTCGGCGTTTGTTGTGAAAACCGATAAAACAGATTCCGGGAAAACAATAAATATAAAACCGATAACGAGCGTGAAGTATGTACCAATCTTTGCAGTTTGAAAGCCGTAGATTTGCGCACGCAGCGGATTGCCGCGTCCCAAAGATTGACCAACAAGGGTTTGTGCAGCCGCACCCAACCCGAAGCATGGGATGAATGAAATAAAGAGGGTGCTAATTACAACCTGACTCGCGGCTTGTTCAGCGGTTCCAATAATTCCAGTTACAGCTACAAATATCAAAAAACCTAAAAGTATTAAAACATTTTGTAAAGATACAGGGATTGATATTTTCAAAATTTGCCTGATAGTTTCCTTCGACAGATGAATATGCTTGTAATAGCTGTAAGTTATTCGATATTCCTTCATAAAAGTTACAAACACAAGAACCAACCACCCGACGACCAGACTGATGAATGAAGATACACCGGCACCGGCTAAACCCATTTTTGGAAAACCTAGATTCCCAAAAATCAAAAGAAAGTTTGTGGCGATATGCAGAACCATCACAACTATTGCAGAATGTAAAATAACTTTCGAATGCCCGATACCGTAAAAAAACCCTCTGTAAGATACGATCATTAGAAAAAAAGGCAACCCTAAAAACCGGAAAGCCATATAGCCAGCCCCTTCATCAGCAACTGCCTTATCTTTAGAAAAGAAATCCATAATTTCGAACGAAAATAAATAGCCAATAATGGCAAACACTATCCCAAGTACAATTGAAAGTAGTAAAGAATTATTCAAAGCTTCGCTCACACCCTGCAGGTTACCTTCTCCCTGCCGGCGAGCGACCAGAACGTGTGTTCCCGTACTCAGACTCGAAAATAAACTTGTGATTGCCCAGGTGGCTAAGAAAGCCAACCCAAGAGCAGCTAATGCTACTTTCGAATTTTCGAGTCGCCCTACCATCGCCGTATCGACCAACGAAAGTAACATCTGTGTGGCTAATCCTCCCACAACAGGAAGGGCAATGCTCATTATCTCTCTCGAGATATTTTTATCTGGAAATAATTTCATAAATGAAAAACCCACCCGTAGTATTTCAGGGTGGGTTGTTTATAAATCAAAAAGTATTAATTGGAATATTCTGCAATATACCTATCGGCATCACGAGCAACATTGCTCTCTTTGAATTCTTTTTTGATCCTTTTAAAAATATTTACTGCATTTTCTTTTTTGCCGCCGTTTCCGTAATTTATTCCAGCTAAGCTGAGGTATTCAGGTGTCAGAACGTTGTCCGAGACTTTGTTAGCTGCTTTTTCATAATACTTTGCTGCCTGTAAATTATCGCTTTTACGTTCGTAACAACCGGCTATCCCTGCATAAACCGAAGCCTGTAAAAGATTGTCAGAAAAACTTATATCTTCATATTCTGCGAGAGCTTTATCGGTCTCACCAATTTCATAATATGCGTTAGCTAAATAAAATCTTGCTATTTCTCCTGATTTAGTCCCTCCGTATTCATCAACAATTTTTTTTAGACCGTTCAAACCTTTTTCAGGTTGTCCATCAATTGCGACTTGATAATTATTTTGGTCGTAGAATTGGAATATTTTTCCTAATTGAATTGAGGCAAGCTCGTTGTTTGCCGCCCGGTTATTTAAATAGAAGACAATAGCGATTACCACTACTACCAGACCTGTAAAAGCATAAGAAATATATTTTTTATTATTCTCGTAGAAGTTAAGTACGTTAGAATAAGTTGTAAGGAGAGGGTCGATTTTCATTTCTTTTTTTGAGAGTTTCTTTTTAGGACGAAGCATTTGATTGAATACCTTTATGTTTAGTTGAAAAAATATAATTTAATTAAGTACGCCCGGCGCGATTCGAACGCGCGGCCTACAGCTTCGGAGGCTGTCGCTCTATCCAGCTGAGCTACGGGCGCATATTTGTTTGAGTCCCGCCTTGTGGCGGGATTCTTTCCGAAGGAATCCCTTCGGGACAAAATTTCTTATAAGTTAGCCGCACTACGTTTGCTAACTTATTAAATTTTGGAACTACGGGCGAATACTAATGGCCAATTGTTAATGATTAATTGTCAATTGTCAATTGGCTATTAGCAATTAGCTATTTGCCATCAGCTTTGTGTAATCCGAGAATTCACACATATTTTGCCGTGTTAAATTACAAAAATTATGTGTTTTTAACAAATCATTAGATATTGTAATTAATTTCCCTTAGTTTTTCTGTTACACGAGATCTATTATCACCTTGAATTTCGATCTTCCCCTCTTTAACAGTACCGCCAGCTCCGCAATACTGCTTTAATACACGGGAAATTTCTTCCATTGTGGTTGGGTTATGTTGTAAACCCGAAACTATCGTTACTATTTTTCCTTTCCTTCCTTTCTTTTCTATAGAAACTCGAACGGTTTTCCCTTTCCCATCATGCTTTTGCTTCGTAGGAATATTTAAAGCAGGAAGTTTATTTCGTTCAGACTCCGGTAAGAGTTGGTCCAAGTCAGAGAGAGAAGTTAATTTTTTTTGATGAGCCAATTATTTCGTCCCTGTCACGGTGATCGAGTAAAGTCCACCACCCGATTCGAGTTTGTAGTCGTATTTTTTTTCAGAAACAATATTGATGTTATTGAAGCCCACCTTCTCGATGATACCGATGTATTCATTCCGGCTCAGTGCACCGCTTATACAACCAGCCCAGAGTGCTGCATCTTGCCTCTCTTTTTCTGAAATCACACCATCGACAACAATATCCGAGACAGTAAATTTTCCATTCAGCTTCAACACGCGGTAAATTTCGCTGAACGCTTTTTGTTTATCCGGCACAAGATTGATAACACAATTACTGATGACTCTATCGACTGAATTGGTATCAACAGGGAGAGTCTCAATTTCTCCGAAACGGAATTCTACATTTGCCGCATTTATTTTTTTCTTGTTCTCGTTTGCTTTGTTAATCATCTCTTCAGTCATATCTACACCGATTACTTTACCGGTGCTGCCAACATATTTCGATGCAACAAAGCAATCGATGCCGGCGCCTGATCCTAAATCAAGAACGGTCATTCCTTCTACTAAATCTGCATAAGCGGCAGGAGTTCCACAACCAAGTCCAAGGTCTGCACCTTCAGGAATCGCGGCTCTGTCAGAATCTTTATATTGTGCAGACATGTCGAACATAACTTTGCCGTCGTTACTACCACATGAGCAGCAGGAACTCGGTGTAACTTCGAGTTTCAACTCACCCTTAGCAATCTGCCCGTATTTTTGCTTTACATTTTCTTTGATTTTATTGTTAGTATCCATAAGTTACTTTTAAGATTTTATTTACAATAATAACCTACTAAAAATAATAGAGGTATGCAAAACTCATTCACGATTTTTTTCTAAAGTCTTGTCTGGCATTGTAGAGTTTTTCAGTAAAGCCGCCTTCTTTCAGAAATGCTTGCTCAAGTTGGCGCAGTTGCTGATCGAGCAAGTAATTTGTTTGATGTATAATACAAACCATCGTGTTTGCTGCAATTTCAGCCGATGAATCATCAATATATCTCTTATACGATTTATATGACCTATCCACCAGGTAAGCAATATTTCTAACCTCTTTTGCCATTGAATCCTCCTTCCCCCAAAGCTCCAACCCGTGCTGCCTCAGAAAATCTTGGTAATCCAAAAGCAATTCTTCTAAACTTGCACGCGCAACACTAACCAGCTTGAGTTCTGTTTTCTTAGAAGTGCCGGATGCCATACTACCTTCCGCGATGTTTTGCTTACCGCTCCTTGCTGCTTGCACCATTTGATCAACAGTTCGTGAGCGTTTATCTATAAAACGCGCACAGAATTTTACAGTTGCATCGTAAACAATTTCAGCCATTTGATACGATTTCAATTTTTGATAACCACCATGAGGTGGTATAATTTTGTTCTCGTTATTCATATCATCAACTTATACACCTCCAACACCTTCTCAAAAACCATCTCGTGTGTAATTCTTTTCATACAATCGAAAGTCCCAACCGGGCATTTATTACCGCCGTGTATGGCGCATGGGCGGCATTTAAGTCCGACTGTTTCTACAACCACACTGCCGTCGCTGTAGGGCGCAAATCCAAACGCAGGAGCGGTTGCACCGAATATCGCAACCACCGGAGTATCAACCGCCGCAGCGAGGTGAACAGGTGCGCTGTCGTTACTAATTAACACACGACACCGACGAATTAATTCCGCTGATTGAAGCAAAGTAAATTTACCCGATAAGTTGATTACACCTCCGACAGTTGTGTTGTTAATAATTTCGTTACAAAGTTTTACATCATCTTTACCACCGATCAAGCAAACGATATATTTTTCTGAAAGTAATTTCCGCACTAACTGAAGATAACCTTCTTTCGTCCACCGCTTCGTATTCCAAACGGAACCGGGTGCAATACCTATCAGGCGGCTTGTATCCAAAATTTCTTCTTCAAATAAGATTTTATCTACGACTTTTTTATCAGCAATACTCGGATACAGTCGCGGGAATTCCTTTTTCTTTGTTTCAATTAATAATGGTTTCAGAAGTGAGATGTTCCGTTCAACCTCATGTAAATCGTAATGATACTTCACTATATGTGTGAAGAATATTCTGCCTGCGCTTCTATTAAATCCTATTCTCGTTTTTATTTTAGAAAAATATATTAAGAGTGCACTTCGTATCGAACGATGCGGAACAATGGCAGCATCATATTTTTTTGATTTCAATAAATCGGCTAACCTTTTGAAACCTTTATAACCCTTATCCTCTCCGTATTTATCATAAATTATAATTTCATTAATATCCGTATGATTTTGCAAAACATCGGATGCCCGCTTGGTTGCAACAAAATCGATTGCAACTGACGGATATCTTTTTTTAAGAAGCTGAACCATCGGTAATGTTAAAATAACATCACCGATAAATGCAGATTGATAAATCAGTATCTTCCCGCTGATATTCATTTAATATTTTTCCAACGTCTATGTGTCCACATCCATTGTTCGGGATACATCCGGATATATTTTTCCAGAACTGCGGTATGCCTTTGGGTCAGTTCGTACACATTGGCTTCGTTGTATTCGGTAAGGTCGGAAGTTTGGATTTCTTCGATTATAGCTTCATAAGTAAAATCCGGTTTGCGTATAATTATTCCCATTTGCATTGCAGCGCCGCTGCGTAAACCAAACACCGCAGGTCCTTGAAATGTAGCAACCTGTTTTCCGAAAAAATTCACAAAAATGCTCTCTTTGGGAGCGCTTTGATCGGCTACCATCGCCACAACACCACCTTTACTTAAAGAGCCTAATATCTCGCGCACTGCTAATTCCATTGGAACTACTTTGTTTCCAAACAATGTCCTGTGCTCATTAATTATCTTATCCACCAGCAAATTAGTTTGGGTTTTGACGATGATAGTACAAGGGATTTTTGATACAAAACCTGTTGCCAAAGCGAACAACTCCCAATTTCCAAAATGTCCCGAAAGCATTATCACTCCCTTTCCTTCCTTACAACGGTTTATCATTAAATCCAAATTCTTATACTTTACAAGTTGATCGAGGATTTCAGGAGTGAGGCGGGGAGACCATAACAATTCGGTTATTGTAATTCCAAAATTTTGGAAAGCTTTTTTAGCTATTATCAAAATATCCGCATCGGATTTTTCAGGAAATGCTTGCCTCAAATTATCGACAGCAATTTGTTTGCGGCGTGTTAAAATTATAAAAAAAATGTTAGCTAATTTTAAACCTAACTGTTGTGCATTTTTTAGGGAGAGATTTAGAATAATGAAACGAAAAAATCTAAATAAAAGATATTCTATCTGATTTTTCATTCATTCAACTATCTTGCTTTCTTAATCTGATTGTACCAATTTTCGTCCTGCAATTCGTTCCGGTGGTTCGAGTGACCAAGACGGTAATCTCCCTGACCGGAGCGATCGATAAAAATAAATATTACACCATTTTGAATTGAATTGTAATTCCATATCTCATAAGGTTCCGCATCATAAGAACTCGGATAACGTTCTATATCATCCGGCGGTCCATAAACGATATAAACCCTGCCGCGGTCTGTTTTCCAACCTTTCTTGAATGATGCTGAATAAGTTTGTTTAACATATTCCACGCGCTTCATATATTCCTCCTTGAATTCATTTATGGTAGTAGAAGGATCGATATCGCGACGCTTCCAAAAATCATACAAGAACTTTCTCTTTGCATCTAATTCGGTTAGTTTTCCAAATTGTTTTTTCTCGGCATCGGTTATAATATATGAAAGCAATTCGTATTCTTCCTGAACATCGCTGTCGGACATCAAAGCATATTCGCTGCTTACCATCCCACCGGAAGATAATGTACGCAGCGAATCGATCTGACCGGGTTTATAAATAAAAAATCGCTTCATCGAAACTGCTGCTGTTCGTCTAACCGTATCGCTAATCGAAATTTTAAGAGTGTAAGTTCCGCCTTTAAGTGATGTAGTATTGATTGTGCCAATTTCGACACTGGAATTGTTAACACGCTTCTTGTTTTTCTCATGTGTAATTATTTCCTTGCCGGTTGCATCCAATACTGATGTTTTCAGCATGTATTCTTCGGATGATTCTTTCTGAAGAAGATTGTAACCTTCAAGATAATAATATAAAATTGGTAAACCGGGACCGAAAAGGAGACTCGCATTCGGAATTACCTCTAAAGTATTTTTATAAAATATGTTGTTCTCATCTTTTGGTATTTGTTTAATTGACGAACAGATTTCGATATCGCTAATTGCCTCTCGATCAGTGGGAAAAAGAGAAATATTTATCGGGAACCGTAAACTATCAACCCGATCTTTGTTATTGATATCGATTGCAATAATTTTAAAATCATATTCGCCCGCTTTCAAAAAATATTTCCTTACACCAACCAGAGTTTTACCAATCGTTACTAAAGCTGAATCGGTTGCGGTACTTGGGACAGTCCAGTGGTCTTTTTCAAGAACACTTTCGCCTTGCTTTATTTCCACAAATATATTTATACCACCGCTATACATCCCGTCGTTGGATATATATGACAACTCATCGGTGCGGAAACTATAATAAGTTTCCAGAAGTACATTAGATTCGTCGCCAAAAAAACGAGTTAAATCTACATTCAATTGTAAATTATGTTTTGGTGAAATTATTTGACCAAATAAATTTATAACTATCAGGAAGGATAGGGATATGATAATTATGAGTTTGAATTTCATTTTTTTTCTTTCACTTTTTCGAAATTAATATAAACTAATCATAAAACTTTTGCAAACACTATTCGCCCATTGCTTTGACGATTACCCGTTTTCGGCGTTGCCCATCGAATTCGGCGTAATATATCTGCTGCCAGGGGCCAAAATCGAAACGACCATTCGTAACAGGAACGATTACCTCGTGATGAATCAGCAAACTTTTCAGATGTGCATCGCCGTTGGTCTCACCCGTTCGATGGTGGCGGTAATCGGGATTGAAGGGCGCCAATTTTTCAAGCCACTCATCGATATCTTGAATCAAACCCGACTCCGCGTCGTTGATATACACACCAGCCGTAATGTGCATCGCCGATATCAATATCATTCCTTCTTTAATTCCGCTGCGTTGTAAAATTTCTTCAACATCGTTTGTTATGTTGATATAATCTCTGTGTTTTTTTGTGTTCATCCAAAGGTATTCAGTGTGAAATTTCATTTAATTATTCCCTTTATAATTTACCGAATAAATCTTTAACAATATGTTTGTTTTCATTATCTGCATTAATAATTGCTGTGCGGTTGTGAGCTGGAAATTCTTCAGAGCCGCTCCACACACCCGGTTTGCCGCTGTTTGTATATTTATAAGAAATTTCTTTCCCTTCAGGTAGTTGAACTTCCAATGCCCAAATACCGTCGTTAGCTTTTATATCGCCGTGTGTAGCATCGTCGTACATTCTCACTGAGTTGGGGTTCCAATCGCCTAATTCCTCCACGTTCCCTGCAATATAAATCGATTCTTTGACATTAACTTTGCGTGCGTCGCACAAAAAAATAACCCGCACCATTTTCCTACCTGTTTGCATGGTTTTTATATTTGTTACAGGACGCTTTGTGATGGTTGTTGTTTCTTGCATCTTAGGGAAATTGGGTAACTGTAATTTATATCCGGCTTTATTCGCATTTGTATAAACTCTTTCGATCCGTTGCAAAAATAATTCATCAAAAGGTTTTTTATTCGATGGCGATTCTTGATTCTCACCTGCCCACCAGAACCAATCTGAACCTTCGGCGGCGTACATTTCGTGCCAAGCTTGTTGAGCATACCATAATTTCGTATTAGGTTTTAATTTTTTGGTATTACTGTGAGGCACTTTATGTTTTTCTAAATCCGAGCGGGCTTGCAGCAGCAATTCCCATTCTTGATTTTTTTCTTTATTCCCTATCCATTTACTGAAATCGGCGTGAATCCAGGAACCCGGTGCAAGATGCGGCAACTTTGGTAAACCTTCAATAGGATGCGGAGGAATATTTCGCTTCGGATTACCGTAAATTAATTCAGCAGGTGTTACAGTAACAATCTGTCGTGTATGGAATAATTTTTCTAATTTACGGTAAAGGGCATTCAAAAATTCTCTCCCCTCATAATCGCGGTGGAACCATTCCCAAGCATTCTCCCCGTCCATAATCACAGTTAAAATTCGTTCACGTTTTTTTTCGCGGTGCGTCTGTGCTAGCACATATTTTATAAAATCATCAGCGGCTTCTTCGCCATCTAAATACTGATATTTAAAACTTACCCTGTCCGATAATTCAGTATCCCTGAAAAATATCGCTCCGTCAGAATCTTTATATCTATATGGTGTGCAGTGCGATAAGTTTTCGTTCGAAGATTTTCGCAAGATTTGCATATCAGTAGCAACCCACTTAATGCCACAACTTAAAAATATTTCGAGGGCTTCTTCGCTCACTGAACCTTCCGAGGGCCAAAGCCCTAATGGAAGTGTTTCAAATTTTTCTTCATAAAACCTGATTGCCTGTTTAACCTGTTCGTTTGCATCATCAGGATAGGAAAATTTTTGGGGAAATTGATGATGAGGCATACAAACTTTACTGACATCTGAGTTGCAAATCAAAGGAATAATCGGGTGGTTGAACGGTGTAGTAATTAGTTCGATCTGCCCGGTATTAGTTTTTAAGTCGTACGCTAATTTTTTATGGATTGGAATTATGTTCGACATCAATTTGTAAGTTACTACTGATAACCGTTGGCAATCGGCTTCGGTTACAGGTTTGCGTAAGTAGTATTTATGGTCAGCTTTACGTTCAACTATATCGCTAATATCGATTATCGTTCCATCTGTTAATTTCAAAGGTGCTTCAAGAATATCAAGATCAAAGTTCGCAAGCGAAAACCAGAATTTCAGTTCCCGAAGCTTTTTGCGATTGTTAATTTCGAAATTATTTTTCAGCGCTTGTGTAAATTCGGAATGAAGTAAATCGAATTCAGGAAATCTCCTTCTTACAACTTCGTTAACGCTTAATGCACTCCATGCAGTTTTATATAAGTTGTAGATATCTTTCTGAGTAAATTTCTCTGCCGGTTTAATCAATAAATCGAAAAGAATATCGGTCTTTAAATTGATATTTGGTTTTAGCCGACGAAGATAGTATTCTTCAATCTGCATTAAGAGTGACGGGGTTAGATTTATCGTGCAGTGAACATTAGGATATTTTTGCAGCATCGCAGGCATGCGATAATAATCTTTGGTAGAATGTGTTCGAACCCAAGGAGCGGCTAATTGATCTTTTTCGTGATCAATATATATCGGTTGATGCTGATGATAGATTAGAACAAGATAAATTGTTTCGCCGCGATGTTGATAAATGTCGCTCATTGATTTTAATCGGTATCCAAGATTCTGCGGATAGTTTGGAAAAGATTTTCAGGCAAATACGGTTTCGCAATAAACTCTTTAACGCCTTTAGATTTCAATTGTCCGGCTAAAGTTGAATCGCTATATCCGCTTGAAGCAATGAATTTAATTTTCGGATCGTAAACAATTAGTTTTTCAAACAACTCAACTCCCCCAAGCTTCGGAAGTCCTAAATCGCTTAGCACAAGATTAAACGGTGGATGGTGCGATTTGTATAGATTTTCGGCTTCCTCACCATCGTTTGCAACAATGGTCTTGTATCCAACACCGCACAAGATTACTTCGAGCAGGGAAGAAATTTCCCGGTCATCCTCAACGATTAAAATCCATTCACCTTTTCCTGTTTCCATAACTATAGTTTGTACAAGCCTTTCCTGATAATATATTTTTCGACTTCTTCGTTGACGAGATATCGAATCGAACGTTCCATTTTTACCCGCCGGCGAATATCGCTCGATGATATATCTAAATTCGGAACTTTAATAAAATTAGCATAACGGGTAAATTCGTTTTTAACTGCACGGTCGTAGCCGGGCCTATTCATCACTATTAACTCTACTTGTGAGATAATTTCATTGGGTAATTTCCATTGTGGAAAATCAATCAGATTATCCATTCCGATTATAAAATATATTTGTGCTCGTGGAAAGGATAAGCTCATTGAATGAATAGTATCAATGGAATATGATTTCCCTTCTCGCTTTATTTCAATATCGGAGACTGAAAAATATTTATTATTATTTACAGAAAGTTCAACCATCTCGAACCGTTGCCTTGGCAGGGCAATTTGTAAATTAAACTTGTGAGGTGGTGAATAAGATGGCACAAAAAACAGCCGGTCTAATTTTAACTGTTCTCGTACACTTTCAGCAACTATTAAATGTCCTAAATGCGGCGGGTTAAATGTACCGCCGAAGATCCCAAGCTTCATCTTTTGGTTTCCAATTGCGTAATTTTTTATCAAGATATTTAAACATCAGAAGTGTTTTTTTGGGGTAATGAACTTCGTTAGTCATCTGAGTTTGTATATCATTTTTTAATGTTTGTAAATCATATCCATTTATGATAGTAGGAAGATTTTGAGTAGTGAATATAACAAGTTTATCCTCGCATGCTTTTTTAATTAGATAATCCATATTAATAAATTGTTTTTCAGTTACGTCATCAAACCAACTAGAATGATTATTCTTCATAGCTACTAAATTGCAATTCCCACTATTAGTTGCCGAGCAAACTATGCAATCGTCCTCGTAATTCAACTGAGAGAATACCCGCTTGATAAAATCGTCTTTGAACAATGGATAATTGTCAAAATAAGCAACCACCTTGTTGTATCCCTCGTTAAAAACAGTTGCAATTGAGAAAGCCACCCGGCGATTGTAATTTTTCTCGGCAGTATAAAGCACGTTTACCCGGTTATGAAAGGCAAAAAGAAAATCGTCCTGAAGTTCAGTTTTACTGGTAACAAGAAATACATCCACTTGCGGTAATTGTGTTAGAATTTCTAACAGATCGCTGAGCATCGCCGAAAAAAGCAAATCGATGTCTTCCCACGAGATTGCAGTGTAAGGAACTTTTGGATTACCGCGGGATAGCCTTACATTTTGTGTGAATAATATTATGGCTTTTGTGTTTCGCATATTAATGCCGAAATATACAAAGAATTTTAATTAATATTTTGGAACACTTCGTCAACTGAAATGTTTTTCATACATTCGTGCGTACCGGTTCGACATACGAAAGTTTTACCAACAAAATTTTTCTTTTGAGTAACCGAGTCCGGAGTATAACAAGGGCTGCAATGAACCTGCTTCCAAATATAAAGAGATTTGCTGTTTTTCGGTGCTACCAAACGAGGGTCTGATGGACCGAACAAAAATAAAGTCTTCACACCTACCGCATTAGCAATATGGACAGGTCCAGTATCAACTCCAATAACTAAATCGCATCTTTTCAACAAAGCTGGTAACTCACCCAACGAAAATTTTCCCGCGAGATTGATTATTCTATTTTGATACACCTTAACATCTCTTCCAATATCTTCGCACAGGTTATTATCGTTGTTGTTGCCGAGAAGTACAATTTTATTAACGCTATTTGCTAATATTTTTTTACACAAATTAGAATAATTTTCAATATCCCATCTTTTAATAGACATAGATGTTCCCGGATTTTCACCTCCGCCTGGAATAATTCCTATCAAGGTATCGGTTTCTTTTAATGAATATTTAAATAATTTTTCATTAACCAACTTTATATTTAATTCTGAAGGGACAAATTCAGCAGTCTCATCTGCTGAATTGATCCCAAACTTTCCAATTACATCGAGGTAACGTTCTGCTTCAAACTTAGTTGAATCGAATTTTACATCATCAGTTAATAAAAATGATAATTTGTTCTCGAAACCCAACCTCTGCTTGATGCCGGCTAACCAACAAAATACAGAAAAAAGTACATTCCGGTGAAATATAAATACCGCATCGAATTTTTTCGACCTGATTTCAAAATAGAGGTTGATCGTTGATATTATTTTTTTAAAAAACGAATTCTTTAAGAATGGAACATCGTAAACTATAACCTCATCTACATAACTCACTTGTTCAACTAACTCTTTTATCCAAGAGGAACATAAATATGTAATCTTTACTTTTGGGTAGGTACTTTTTATTGCTTGTAAAGTGGGGAGCAAAAAAACTAAATCACCGATACAACAAAGTTTGATTACTAATATATTTTTCGGTTCATTATTTTTCATTTACATCAAACGTTATTTTACCTGTCTTTAAAAATAAATAAGTTAGCAATAACATCCGGGAAATAAGCGACAGATGCTTTTTGTAATAATATAATTGACTTTTCCGATATTCAAAATTTATTGTTTCGATTCCTTTAACTGTAGCATTTGTCTGATGAACAACTGTAGTTCCGGGATAATAACAAATTTTATATCCCAAATTTTTAATTCGTTTACATAGATCGGAATCTTCAAAGTACATAAAATATTTTTCGTCAAAACCCCTTATATCTTCAAACAGTTTTCTTCGTATCATCAGTGCCGCGCCCGTTACCCAATCTACTTCAGATATTTTGTTATAACGTCTGGTAACAATATTCAAATACTTATCATACGATTTGTTAAGTCCCTTTTGCAATCGTCGTGTCCGCGATTCATTTATTATTGACGGTTCCCACCCGAATGACAGTTGATATTTATGGTCCGGAAATATAAGTTTTGGACCGACTACCCCGACATTTTTGTTATCATCCAAATATGCAGAAAGAATTTGCGGCGTATCTTCGACAAAATAAGCATCGTTATTTAAAAAAAACAAATACTCACCGATCGCAATTTCGGCTCCACGATTATTTCCATAACCGAATCCATAATTTCGTGTAAGTCTGATAATCTTGACCTGCGGAACATCTTCCGACAATTTTTCAATACCTGATTCAGTCGAATTATTATCAACGACAATAACTTCACAATCGGGCACATACTTCACCACAGATTCGATTGATCGTTTTGTCAAGTCGAGACGGTTATAATTTACTATGATGACTGAAACTTTCATCGAGCTTCTATCTTCCAAATTTTTAAAGCTACTAATAACGACTTCCAGGAAAATTTTAACATATATTTTGTACTATCAGAGGAATAAAAGAATGAGCGGAATAACCAAAAGATAGTTCTCAGTGAAAACCCAATAATCATAAACAGTTTATATAATACGACAGAATATTTTCCATAATGTTTTTTAAAATAATAAAACACATTCGAATATAATTCCAGAAATAATTCGAATTGCGTGTTCATCATTTTCGTTGTCTTGCTATGATGATGAATCACTTGTGCTTCTGGATAAAATACGATTTCCCATCCCTTCTGTCTAATTCTATATGACAAATCTAAATCGTTATAATTAATCGATAGATTTTCATCAAACATGCCTGAACCCATAATCGCTTCTCTTCTTATAAGAATAGCTGCTGCCATCACGTGGTCAATATTTTTAATAGAACGATGGTCGAAGTAGGTCATCTCACTTTTAGCAAATATTTTCGATTTCGGGAAAATGCGATCCAAAATTAACATATCGCAGAAGTGTGTCCACAAAGTAATGAAACCACGACACGAAGGTTGTATACTGCCGTCGGGATAAATAAGTTGAGGGGCACAAACACCTACATCGGAGTGAATTTCCATATATTTTATTAATAAATCCAATGTATCCGGAGAGATTGTTGCATCGCTATTCAGTAAAAAATAATATCGCCCTTTGGCAATTTTCATCGCCATATTGTTTGGCTTGGCAAACCTCTCATTCTTAGTGTTTACAATAAGTTTAACTTCAGGAAATTCTTCCCGAACCATATCAACACTACCATCCGTCGAAGCGTTATCAACAACTATAATTTCTTTTGTTAGCGTACAATTTACAACCGATCTTAACGACTCGCGGAGCAGCTCTCGTGTATTATAATTGATAATGATAACTGAAACATCAATAACTGAGTTATTAATTTTATTATCCTCCGGGTTCATACAGGATTTTTTAAATCGATTACTACATAAATTCTATAATAATACTTCGGCTTAATTATTTTGATTCTATATAAACCATGTACTATAAATCGCATTATAGATTTATTCATCAATAGATAAGGAACTATAGGATCACCATGTTTAATTTCATAATTTGTAAATAACTTACTTAGAAGGTTGTTTAATGAATCGGTTGTAAAATAATTTTTATGGTCAAGGTCGAAAAAATGTTCATAAGTCAAACCACCGGTTTTTAGTTCGTTAAAACCTTCGCAGTTTGGGACAGTAAAGATTATATTTTTTCGTGCAACCCGTTGAACTTCTTTTAGAACCTCTAATGGATTTTGAAGGTGTTCTACAACCTCAAACATAATGACAGTATCAAAAGATTTATCAGGGAAAGGTAATTTGTCGTCTATCAGAAAAACTTCAAGTTTTTTGTTTGTCGCAATTTTTACATAAGCAGGATTAGCATCAACACCTACGCAATCATAACCAAGTTTTTGCAATGCGGTCATATAATTGCCTGTAGCACAGCCAAAATCCAGCACACGTTTACCACATAATTGTTTACATAAATCGATGAATTTTTGATAATAAAAATCCTCCGATACATCAAGATAGTAATCCGGGGTGTTGCGAAATAGGGTTTGTTTTATCTCTTCACCGATCATAATTATAACTAAATGCTTTTACTTTTTAATTTGTCTATAATCGCTTTAATAATTGATTTGTCATATTCATCCAAAGTACCTAAGAATATAATAGGCATAATATATGAAAACATAAAAATAAGAAAATATAAAATAATATATAATAAACCTTCAAACCTTGTTTGAATCTCTGGTTGCACTATAAATAATTGTACAATTACAATAATACTTGATGCAATCAAGAGACTAATTAAAGGTTTAAGTAACATTTTAATATAAGTTAAAAAATCTGTTTTGATTACAGAGAAGAACTGTTTCATATAGTAAAATGCCCCGATTGTAAGCATAAGCATTGTTGATAGTGCAATTCCATTATATCCGATAGTGTAAATAAATGTGAATGTTAAAATTGGGCTTAGTATAAGGGCTAAGATACCAACATTGCGTTCGAGATCTGTTCGAGTAATACCAGCACCGATTGTACTCGCAATTGCAGTTAGCGTATTCATAAAATAACCGAAGACTAAAATTTTGATAATAATTGATGCAGTCATAATACCGGTTTCATCTAAAGATTTTCCCATCCAAGTTTGTACGATAAGTTTCGATTCTAAAAAAATAAAACCGAGAAAAAACATACCGACAATGATGAGATATTTCGATCCCCTTTCGAATAATAGATTTATTTTTATATCCTCCCTCTTAGCATCTATTTCTGATGCAACAGGAAGCAAAGCAGAAGTGAGCATAAGCGGTACACTTCTCGCTAATGTAGTTACTTTAACCCCTATTTCATAAAACGCTGCATTAGCCGGTCCAAAAAAACTTAGTGCAAAAATCTTATCAACCTGAAATACTATAACTTGCGATATTCTGCTAATCTGTAAATTTATCCCAAAACGCCAAGTTTGTTTAAATTTTTCCCACTCGATATTTGAAATGCTGAGTTTGAGTTGTGGTAAAATACGGAAAGACCAATATGATTGCAAAGAAATGGAAATCAAATTGATAAAAAGACTCCCGATAATTAATCCGCTCACACCAAAACCCAAATTTAGAACTATTAATGTCTGAGTAATATTTAGAATACCTGTTGACACTATGATCAGATTAGTAATATCCATACGCTGTAAACCAGTTAAGACTGATGTAAGAGGTGAAAATGTATTAATAATTACCAAAATTGAAGTAGCAATAACAAAGACGAAATATGCCTCACTGATTAAATGATGAGGTACACCAATCAACATTAAAATATTATTACCGAATAAAACAATTACAAATAAAAGTACTAATCCGAAAACGGCGTAAAAAGCAATACTTGTAATGATAAGTGTATTAATTTCACCAAACTGTTTCTTAGCATTATATTCAGCAATATATTTTATACTTGAACTCCCTATCCCGAAATCAACAAGTCCTGCTGACGAAATAATTATTATTCCAATCACCCAGGCACTACCGTATATTTCAAGCCCCAGTTTAGAAATTACAAACGGAATAATAATAAAATTTAAAAGAAGAACAATCCAATTTCCCACAGAATTATATATCGTATTTTTTATGATCCGCTTTGTTAATGGATGAACAATATTTGGAATTGGAATATCTGACATTATCCTGGAAAAATAAATTTAACAAGCTTCGATAATACCGCAGGGAAGTAATTGTCAATAAATATTTTTAAATAATATTTATGCTTTCGATAACTTTTTCCCGAATTACCATACATAGTTTGAGGTTTCAGTACCATTTGTAATTTTCGACCAATTAAAATAAAAAAGCTATCACAAATTGTAATTAATTTAGTTAGGAACCGAGACATAAGTGAATAATGTTTATCCACAAATTGATTAAGACTTAGTAAAAATCTCCCATAAAAAATTGAATTGTCGAGTTTCAGAAAACTGCTGCCGCCTTTATGAATCATGGAAACACCATTCATGCAAAGTAACTTCCAACCACTTTTACGGATGCGGTAACACCAATCAACATCTTCAAAAAAAAGAAAGAAACTTTCATCCATCAAGCCAACAGTTTGTAATACTTCTCTACGAATCATTATACACCCACCCGGAATTTGTTCAACTTCAAACTGAGTGGCATTTTCTTCAAAATATACTTCTAAATATTTTTTTACAAGGTACGGCTTTTTAAAAGTAAATTTAGATAAGGATGTATAAAATAACAAAATTTGCATAAGCGTCGGTAATTTTCTGTAATATCCCCGTTGTAACGATCCGTCTAAATTTATCAGTTGCGGCGCAACAGCACCAACATCTTTGCGGGACTCAAGCGTGTTAATCAGAACTTTGAGTGAGTCAAAGTTTGCTATTATGTCGGCATTTAGAATTAGTATGTATCTTCCAAATGCTTTATTAATTCCTTGATTTACTGCCGCTGCAAAACCTAAATTCACCTTATTTATTATAATTGATACTTCAGGAAACTTTGATTGAACCATCTGAACACTGTCATCTTCGGAAGCGTTATCAACAACAATTATTTCAAAATTTAAAATACCCGACCTATCTGTTAACGATGTTAGGCACGTTTTAAGATCTTCAGATGTATTCCAATTTACAATAACCACAGAAAGAACATATTCATAAGTATTACTCATATTTTGTTTTCGTAACTTTAACTTGCCGTATCCGGCGTTGGCTCTTCTTGATGATTACAAATGTAATATCGTTATATTTTATCTCTTCATTTAAGTCAGGAATTTTACCTGTGATTTTATTGAGGAAACCACTCAGCGTATCATACTCTGTGGTTTCAGGTATATTTGTCCCGAATTTCTCATTGAAATCTTGTATATTAATTCGGGCATTCACTAATGACGATCCATCGGTTGATACTTCAACTTCTTTTAATTCTTCATCGTACTCGTCGTGTATTTCGCCAACAATTTCTTCCAGTATATCCTCCAACGTAATGATGCCCTCTGTTCCACCGTATTCATCTATGACAATTGCCATGTGAATTTTTTGTTTTTGTAATTCACGCAGCAAAACACTTATTTTTTTAGTTTCCGGTACAAAATAAGCGGGACGAATGATATCGTGTAATACAATCACGTCGCGATGCTCTAAAAGACTTATTAAATCTTTTGTATATACAATTCCGATTATATTATCAATGGACCCGGAATATATCGGAATACGCGAGTAACCCTCTTCGAGTACAATATTTACAAGTTTTTCGCGCGGTGTATTTATTTCGACTGCTACGATATCGGTTCTCGGAACCATAACTTCTTTCGCAGTAGTATCTGTAAACTCGAAGATACTTGTTATCAGTTCCTGTTCTGTTTTATCTATTGCCCCGGTTTTTCTTCCTTCTTCCAATAAAATTTTAACCTCTTCTTCAGATACCCTCGATTCAGAAAAATTGGTTTGATCTTTAAAAGGTTTCAAAATTAAATTACTGATGGTTTGTAAAAGAACAATCATCGGTTTGCTGGCAATTGAAATCCAAAAAAATGGAAATGCAAAGAACAACGCTAACTGTGCCGGAAATTTTAAAGCTATGGATTTGGGAATCAATTCACCCGCAAGAATTGCTACAAATGCAAACAACGGTATTATAATTAAAAGGGAGAAAGCGCCGCTATGTTCACTCAGAAAATAAACTTCCAGCGATTTTAAGTAGGGAGCAATTTCATCTAATGCAAACAGTCCGGCTAAAAATGCCGCGATGCTTAAACTTACTATGAAAGTAACATTCGCCGTTGCGATTATACTTTCAGGATTTTTTTGGAAATTTTGAATTACTCTTGCTGCTTTACTCCCGTTATCTATTAAATCTTTGATAACACTTTTAGGAGAATTAAGTAATGCTGTTTCGCAAGCAGCCATAATCCCTGAAATCATAATAAAAAACGAAATTGGTAACAAATAATGCAATTAAATCTTTCGAGTTGTTCTACTTATTTTTCAAACTTAATTTACGAGAAAGAAAATATATAATCAAACGTTAAGGTAAAGTAGTTTTAAATGCCTGATAGCGAGCCGTAAAAAGATTGTTTTCAGTTGGTTGTGGATCGCCTATTTTTTTCATCTCTTGGTGAACAAAATCGACTCGATCCTGAGGCAGCGGATGTGTTGATAACAACCTCTCGATGCTGCCGCCCCGTTCTCCTTTTGTTGACTGAATTTTGTCGAAGAAATATTTTATCGCACCCGGATAATACTCGGTGTCTTTTAAATACCTGATCGAATAATCATCCGATTCAGTTTCATCCGAACGGCTGTTTGCTAAAAAAGCCAGACCCGTAAACATGTTTGCAGCAATTTCAGCCAATTGTGAAGGCGATTCACCTAAAATAACTGAAACCAACATACTGGCGCCATAATATTTGGTTAACCGTTGAGTAGCATGACGTCGTTCGGCATGGGCAATCTCGTGTCCAATTATACCGGCAAGCGTTGCTTCGTTATCTAAAAATTTTAACAGCCCTGTATAAACATAAATATATCCCCCCGGTGTTGCAAAAGCATTAATTGTATTATCGTCGTGTACTATTTCGAAACTATAAGCATACGATCCACGTTTTTTTACATGCGGAGAATTTAGAATTTTTTGCCCTACCTGTTCAACATAACTCTTAACATCATTTCGGTTTTGAAGTAAGGGATATTCCTGAGGTTTGCTCTTAATTTCATCATCAAGCTGCTTGCCCAACTTAACGTCTTCCTGATCTGAAAATATATTGAATGCCAAACTTCCACACATAATACTGAAACTGGCAAGCCAAATTGTTAAGATAGAATAAACGAAATATTTTTTCATTGGTTTCTCCTAATTAATTTTAATATCTAACATTCTCGAGTGTTAAGCCATGAGGCGGCGCCAATGTGCCCGCTTTCGCTCTGACTTTTTCATTTAACACTTTTCTAAAATCGTCTAAATCGCGATAACCACGTGCAACGTCCACCATCGTTCCAACTAAACCACGCACCATTCCGTATAAAAATCTGTTTGCTTCGATCTCATAAATCAAATTAGTATTTTCATTTTTCCATTTCGATCGGAACACATTACTTAAATAATGCTCATTGCCCGCATCTAATTTACAAAAACCTTCAAAGTCGTGAATTCCCAAAACCATATTTGCACATTCATCCAAAATTGTGTTGTCGATTATATACTTTACAAACCACGAATATCTTCTTCGTAATGCGGAAGATTTTGTTGTTATCGAATATGAATATTCACGCGACTTGGCTGCATAGCGAGCATGGAAATCGAATTCCACATCTGCTGCCTCGTGTATGCAAACATCTTCAGGTAACAATGCCGAAAGACTTTTTTGTAATTGCCCGACATTCATTTTTGAGTTACAGCGAAAATTAGCAACCTGACCTCGCGCATGCACACCGCTGTCGGTTCTTCCTGAACCGAGCACATTTACTTCCTCTTGCAAAAGATTTGCGAGTGTTTTTTCGATAACTTCCTGAACACTTCTTCCGTTCGGTTGTCGTTGCCACCCCACAAAATCGGTTCCGTCGTATTCAATAAGTAGTTTAATATTTCGCACGTTTCATCAAAACAGTTTTGAAATCGTAAACACAAATTCCGGGTTATTAGCAGTAACACGTAGTTTGCTGTTAATCTGGAAATTATTTGTAATGTCGGACTGCTTGTTATATTTGCTGGCTAACATCCCTGCGTTAATGGCGCTGACGATATGATTGGCTAAAATAGCACCAACAATAAACTGCCGACTGTTAAATACTTCATCACTTTTGATTCTAATGTTGCGATATTTCTGTCTGCTCGCTTCGTTATTCCATTGCCAGTAATAATTTGAACTCGGATCGTATAATTTATCGTCTTCCCTGTCTTGCAATTTTCTTTCGTTGTACCAATATATATCAGAATAATTACCGATATCAACAAAATATTTATCATCCTGTCCTGCTAACTTTACTCCGGCATTGGTCGAAGCAAAAAGTCGTGCATCGTTTTTCAACCATGTTCCGTACAATTGTACAGAAGTAAATGTCAACCAGAGTAACCCTTCGGCAGAAGTCAGATATTTCCCTCTGCTGTAATCGCCGGCATAAAGCTCGCCCATTCCGGGAAGTACAAGCGAAAGAGCAACAGCAAGTGGTACAGATTTTTTTGAAGAAGCACTATAATCGGAAAATACTGATACGTTTCGAGATTCAAGATCGATTGATTGATTGAAAAAATCTTTAATATTTTTATGACTGACAACTGAATTGGTTAAAGGCTGTGCGATAACCATCTGCACACTAAAAAAGAACATGAAGACACAAATTATTTTTTTCATACGATTACATCTCCTTTACAATAATCTTTATTTACATTTTTAATTAGCGTCGGAACAATCCGGTTAAAAAGATCTTCAGTCGCTATAGTTTTTACCCGAATATAATTTGTTGAAAAACCGGATACAAAACCGTTTTTAATGTTGGTTTCGTATAATACATCTAATTTTTTACCAACAAATTGTGAGTAAAATTGGAAACGCTTTTTCGTACTTAAGATACGAAGTTTTTCGTTTCTGTAAAAGCGACCCTTTGGTTGAATGGAATTTGGATAAGAAGCTGCCGGAGTATTGGGACGCTCAGAGTAGGTAAAAACGTGCAGATACGAAAGTGGTAGATCAAGCAGGAAATTATAAGTTTCATCGAAAAGCTCATCCGTTTCACCGGGAAAACCAACTATTACATCCGAACCGATTCCTGCCGATATATCTTTCGATTTGATATATGCAATCAACTTTTCAAAATCTTCTCTCGTGTGCCGGCGCCTCATCAGACGCAGGACTTCGTTCGAACCACTCTGCAACGGAATATGAAAATGATTACACAATTTACCCGACTCTAAAATAAAATTTACTAATTCCTCAGTCAATAAATTTGGTTCGATTGAACTTACCCTGATTCGTTCGATTCCATCAACTTCAACAAGCGCTTTGAGTAACAGCAATAAATTTGTTTCGCTTGTTTTTCCAAAATCACCAACATTAACTCCTGAAAGAACAATTTCCTTGTAACCTTTTTCGGCTAACCAACGGGCTTGCGTTACAGAAGTTTCGATCGACTGGCTTCGGCTTGAACCTCTTGCGAGCGGAATTGTGCAGTAAGAGCATAGAAAATCGCAACCGTCTTGTACTTTCAAAAATGCCCGTGTTCTTTCATCAGCTTCACCCGAATATGCAAGACCAAAGTCGTTTGCATCCTTAATTTCGGAAACAAAAACTTGAGGCGAGTTATTTTTTTTAAAAGAATTGCAGTGATCGAAAATATTAAATTTCTCCTGTGTCCCTAAAACCAAATCAACACCAGCGATAGAAGCTACTTCTTCGGGACGCAGTTGAGCATAACATCCCGTTACAATTATAAAAGCGTCCGGCGATTTTCTAACAGCGCTTCTTATAATTTTTTTGCATTCTCTATCTGCTCTTTGAGAAACGCTGCAAGTATTGATAATATAAACATCGGCTTTTTCGGCAAATGGAGATACGGTGAATCCGTTCTCGATAAACTGTCTGCCAATAGTTGATGTTTCAGCAAAATTTAATTTGCAACCTAAAGTATGGAATGCTACACGCTTCATAAACTACATTTTACTTAATACAAAAAAGAGTTGACCCTTACGAGCCAACTCTTTTAACATTAATGAAATTAAATGACTACTGAATTTCATCAGGCGCCGGAGCGTTACCTAATTCCTCAAACGAAGCAATTTCGGAAGGCTGTGGAGCTTTCACGAAATCTTTTATCGTCATTGGAGGTAGTTTGTGTTCACCTACATACTCATCGACCACTTTTTGTTCTTTGCCTCTTAAATATTCGATTACGGAAAGAACAATTTTTTTTGCGTCTTTATCGAACTCAATTACTTTCAAGCTCAACACATCGCCAACTTTAAAAGTATCAGCGATATTTTTCACTTGAATAGTTGCGAGTTGAGATGCGGGAACAAATCCTTCGACACCGAGAGGTAATTCAACAATAACACCTTTTTCGATAATTCGTGTAAGTGTTCCATCAATTTCAACTCCAACTTTATAAGCTGTTTCGAAAGCGTCCCACGGGTTATCCATGATTTGTTTATGACCTAATGATATCCTTCGTTGTTCAACATCAACACCGAGAATTACAACATCGATGGATTGGTTTTTCTTCACAACTTCGCCTGGATGCCGAATTTTCTTCGTCCACGACAAATCGGAAATATGAATTAAACCATCGACACCTTGTTCAAGCTCAACGAATACACCGAAGTTGGTAAGGTTACGCACAGCACCCCGGTGCTTTGAACCAACGGGATACTTTTGCAGTAAATTATACCACGGATCCGGTTCCAATTGTTTAATTCCAAGTGATATCTTTTTATTTTCTTTATCGAGACTCAAAATAATCGCATCGACCATTTGTCCCATAGATACAACTTGAGACGGATGCTTGATGTGTTGAGTCCAACTCATTTCTGAAATATGAATCAGTCCTTCTATTCCCTTCTCAATTTCTACAAACGCTCCATAATCTGTAAGGGAAACAATTTTACCGTTAATTTTCATTCCTACAGGATATTTTTCTTCGATATTTTCCCAAGGATGAGCAGAAAGCTGTTTAAGTCCGAGCGAAATTCGTTTCTTCTCAGGGTCATATTCAGTTACAACAACGTTGATTACTTGATCGAGTTTTACAACTTCAGTCGGGTGATTGATTCTGCCCCACGATAAATCTGTGATGTGAATTAAACCATCCACGCCGCCCAAATCAACGAACACACCGAAGTCGGCAATTGCTTTAACAGTTCCTTCAAGTATTTGTCCTTTTTCAATCGAGCCGAGTATAGCATTTCTTTGATCTGCCATTTCTTCTTCAACAAGAACTTTGTGGCTCACCACAATGTTTTCTGCTGTGTTATTTACTTTAACAATTTTCAAATCCATCGTTTTATCAATGAATTGGTCGAAGTCGCGAATCGGTTTTACGTCAATTTGAGATCCGGGAAGGAATGCTTCGATTCCCCATACATCCACTACGAGTCCACCTTTTATCCGTCGTAAAATTTTCCCTTGAATAATTTCGCCGGTTTCGTGTACAGAAGTAACTCTTTCCCAAACACGCATAAAGTCGGCACGCTTCCGTGAGAGGACGAGCTGACCATCTTTATTTTCTACGCTTTCGAGAAACACTTCAATCTCGTCGCCAACTTTGAGTTCGTCGATATTTGAAAATTCTCCGATTGGCACGCTGCCTTCCGATTTGAATCCAATATCTATCGATACTTCATTTTCGCCGATAGCAACAATTTTTCCTTTAACAAGTTGGTTGGCGGAGACTTTGCCAAAAGTTGCTTCATACAAACTCGTAAGTTGTTTGGATTCCTCTTCGCTGTATTCTGCCTCCATAATCCTATTTAAAATAAAGGCAGGATCTTGATTTGTTACCGGAATTGTTTTTTTCTCTGCATCTTGAATCAACGCTGCTGAATCAGTTGCAGATTGTACTTTTGTTTCATCTAACATTAAACCTCCTAAGGTTTTTTATCTGTTTTTTAAACAGACGTTCCCGAATACCTGTGATCTTTTGTCCACCATCTAGAAAAAGTCTCACACGCATCAAGAAAAATAATTTTAGTTATTATTTTTGTTTATTAATGATGGTTTGAAAAATTTTTAATTTGTTACTCTTTCAACAAAGTTCTTAACTTGCTGCATCAACCATTGTGGTGTCGACGTTGCCCCGCTGATACCAACAGTTTTTGCACCAACGAACCAGTCGAGGCTAATTTCATTTTCATCTTCTACAAAATATGAACGCTCGTTCGCATTTTTACAAATCGTGTAAAGAACTTTACCGTTTGAACTCGATTTGCCGGCTATGAAAATAACGACGTCGTTTTGTTTTGCAAATTCCCGGAGCTTATTCTCACGCCCCGACACTTGTCCGCAAATAGTATCTTTCGCAACAAATTGGACAGCCTCGTCCTCAAAGGAATCTACTACCAATTCATTAATCCGCTTTTTTAACTCATCGCGAATTTTATAAAACGTAGTCTTATCCATCGTTGTCTGCGAAAACAGAACTGTATTCTTATTACAATCTACTGAATCAATCTCATTGAGCGATCCAATTACAACACCTTTACCATTTATTTGCCCTAACAATCCGATTACTTCGGCGTGGTTCTTTTTTCCGAAAATAACTACTTGGTAACCTAACGCATCGTAATTTCGGATTCGTTCTTGTACCTTTGTAACTACCGGACAAGTTGCATCTATCAGTGTTATGTTGAATTTCTTGGCTAAATCGTAAGTTTCAGGCGGTTCACCGTGTGCGCGAATTAAAACTGTAGAATTTTCGATTTTGTTAAAATCATCACGAGTAATGGTTACCAAACCTAATTTGTTTAATCGTGAAATTTCAGAGGGATTGTGAATTATCTCACCTAAACAGTACAACTTGTTCGATTTATTTAATTCGTCTTCAGCTATGTTGATTGTACGAACAACGCCCCAACAAAATCCTGAATTTTTATCTATACTAACTATCAATTTTCTTAATTATTTCTAAAGCTTTATTCACGATAAAATCCACTTGCTGATTTATCGTTAGGTTCGAGGTATCCAATATAATACCATCGTCAGCTTTTTTCAACGGGCTTTCGGTGCGATTTGAATCTTTCGCGTCGCGCTCATTTATATCTTTGATCAAATCTTCAAAATCAGCACTAGTTCCTTTCTGAACAAGTTCTTTGTGTCTTCGTTTTGCTCTTTCTTCGATGGAGGCAATCATAAATATTTTTAAATCGGCATTCGGAACTACAACAGTACCAATATCGCGACCTTCAAGAACAACTCCACCATCGGTGCACATTCTCCGTTGTTGGGCTACCATTAAATCTCTTACGCGCTTATAACTGCTAATTGCGCTGACAGCAGAGGTTACTAATTTATTCCGTATAGTTTCTGTAACGTCTTTGCCGTCTAATAAAACTTTTGTTACTTCGTTTTTTCGTTCAAACTCAATTTTACAATCGCAAATTGCATTATAAACCAATGTTTCATCTTCCGGATCGATATTTTCTTTTATAACTTTCAGTGTAAGTGCCCGATACATCGCACCGGTATCAACATGAATGTAGTTAAGCCTTTCGGCTGTAAGTTTAGCTGTTGTTGATTTCCCGGAGGCAGCGGGTCCGTCTATTGCTATTACTATTTGCTTCAATTTTTGAAAAATATACTTAATTTTCTGTTCTTAAGCAAAAGTTAAATTATTTTCTTAATTGATGATATATTGAAGCGACAGCAAAAATTTTAATGGCATCCCACCATGAAAATATTAAGAAACCACTAATCAACGATTTGGCAATATCATTGAAAAATACAAAGTTTAAGTAAACAGTTCCGAAACTGAAAATTAATAACATCCCTACTGTAACGGAGATAATTGTCCACACATACTTCGCGTTAAGTGTAACTAAATATCCTGTAACAAAAGCTGCGATCGGGAAACTCAACAGATATCCGCCGGTAGGCCCGATTAATTTAGCAAAACCAAAACTAAAACCGGCAAACAAAGGCAGTCCGATAGTACCGAGAGACAAATAAATTAGCTGACTGAAAAATGCGTTCCGAGCGCCAAGTACAACACCCGAAAGCAGAACAAAAAATGTTTGAAGTGTAAATGGAACAGGCTGAGTGGGAATTTCGACCCACGCTCCAACTGCAGTTAGCGCTACGAATGCGAAAACCAACGTGGCTTGAACGGTTAAACCGTACCGTAAAATGAAATGAGGTTGAATAGTTAATGATTTTGATATTTGCATATTATCTCCTTGATAGATTATGTAACCAGTTAATAGTCAATTGTAAAATATTATTTAGTGTACTATTATTTCTATTAGTAGGTGTATCAGTACCAAAAATGTGTCCTACATTTGGAATTTTAACAAGTTGTGTTTGTGTTTTTTCAGATAAATCAAATAACTTCTCGGCTTCCAAAATTTTGGCAATCAGGTCCTCTGTGCCGTGTACGATTAGCCAAGGAATATTTATTCGCCTTGCTGCTTTATACAAATCAAATTTGTCTCTATTTTTTTCGAGGTCTTCAAGATAACCGATATTCATTCGAAGCGGATGCGATTCAGTTTCTTTCGAGAGCGATAAAAATCCTGACTGTCGCCAGTTGTTTTTTTGATGCGCTGTCCAACGATCGTAATAAGATATACTTGCCCAAGTTACCAATTTTTTAATTCTTTTATCCGATGAAGCTATTAACAAGGCATTAGCGGCACCACGTGAATGTCCTAATAAGAAAATATTCTCCGTGTCGATACAAAACTCTTCCAAATTGCCATCAGTAATTGTATCTATTACATTCCGAATGTCGATTAACTCCTGCGAAACAGTATTGGCGGCAAACTTTTCGAGGTTCGTTATACGATTTCGTTGTTCTTCAACACCATTATTGGAATAATTAAGAACAATAGAACAATAATTTGCCTGCGCCAATTTTTCGCCGATGTAAGAAAAAGGTCCCCAATCTTTAAAAGCCATAAAACCTGGACAGACGATAACACAAGGAATATTTTGAAAGAACTTTTTATGATTTCTGAAATAATTTTCCGAAACACGAAAATCACATCTAAAAATATCGTTTGAGGAATTTCGAAATTCAATCTCTTTTTTAATAATTTTAGAAATGTTATTCAACGCTCAATAATTTTGTCAAAATATAAGGAAATAATCTAATAATTCAAATCACTTCGATTCAACTAATGCTTAATCGACTTCAATGAAGTTAATAAATGATACATTAGCCAATCCAATAAGGATCAAAGAGCCACCTCTCTCGTGGTTCAACAAATACAATCGAAATGAAGAAAAATTCCTAAAAGAAGAACGTTATGGGTCTCTCTAATTTTAGACTTATTGCAACGATTAAGCCAAGGAATACAACTACCGGTAACCATGTTAACAGAACCACAAATAAAATATTGCGCCTCTGCTCTTTGAGTTGTGTAATAATTTTCACTTCAAAAGCCCTTTCTCTGATTAAGAATAAAACCAATATAATAAAATTTGTCAATTTTAGAAACTACACATATTAGCAGTAATGTGTAGCTAAACTCATACGATTTATTCAAACTTCAACTTTTAGGAGTAAAAAAATAGCCTTGCTAAATTCTAAAGATTTATGTATATTGAAACTCAAAATTATGAAAATTTATACGGGTTTCAGTAACTTTACCCAAATAATTAACAAAGCGAATATAATTTTATGCCGGATCTTCAATTATTTTCAGGTAGATCGAATCCGCAGTTAGCTAAAGCAATTAGCAAGCGGCTCGGCATTCCCTTAGGGAAATGTCAGATAGTAAACTTCAGTGATGGCGAAATTTGGGTCAAATATACTGAAAATATACGTGGGTCGGATGTTTTTATTATCCAATCGACAAATCCACCGTCAGACAATTTGATGGAATTGTTGATAATGTTAGATGCAGCAAAGAGAGCATCTGCAAAAAGAGTTACTGTAGTTATCCCTTATTTTGGGTATGCTCGACAGGACAGGAAAGATCAACCTCGAGTATCTATTACAGCAAAGCTCGTAGCAAATTTGCTAACTACAGCAGGCGCCGATCGTGTAATCACTATGGATTTACATGCTGCTCAAATACAAGGTTTTTTTGATATTCCGGTCGATCACTTGTATTCATCGGCAATATTTGCACCGTACTTTAAGCAACATAAAATTCCAAACTTGGCGGTAGTTTCGCCCGATGTTGGAAGTATAAAATTAGCCCGTTCGTATGCCAAACGTTTAGACGCTGAACTCATACTGATTGACAAACGTAGGCCTAAAGCGAATCAAGTTGAAGTCATGAATATAATCGGGACTGCCGTAAATCGAAATATTCTGATTGTAGATGATTTAATAGATACCGGTGGAACGTTTATTAATGCAGTACGAGCATTAAAAGAAGCTGGTGCAAAAGATATTTATGGCGCTTGCACTCATCCGATACTGTCGGGTGATGCAGCAAAGAAAATTCAAGAATCGGAAATTAAAAAATTATACATTACAAATTCGGTCGCTTTTACACAAAATTCAAAGAAATTGGATAAAATTCAATGTCTATCAGCCGACCGGTTATTTGCAGAAGCAATAAAACGATGTTATAAAAATCAGTCGATAAGTTCGTTATTTGATATTTACAAAGGATAATTAATCATTAAAGGAAAAAAGAATGGCAGAAGTAATTTTACATGCTGAATTAAGGGAATTAAAAGGAAAAAAACCCGGTGCACTACGGCGTGAAGGAAAAATTCCAGGAATTTTTTACATACACGGCGAGAATAATTTAACAGTCGCTTTACCGGAAAAAAGCCTTTTGAAACTTATACATTCATCAGAGACAAACCTAATCAATCTTAAATTAAGCGATGGCACTGAAAAGCGATGCATCCTTAAAGATGTACAGCTTGACCCTGTAACCGAAAAACCAGTCCATGTTGATTTGCAAGGAGTGAGGGCTGATGAAAAATTAACGTTGGATATTCCGGTTGTCATCACCGGAGGAATCCCGAAAGGCGTTCGCGAGGGAGGAATTTTACAACATATCATACATAAATTAAAAATTTCTTGTTTACCAGAACACATTCCTCAACACATCGCAATAAACGCTGAAGAACTTCTGATCAATCAGTCGGTTCACATAAAAGATTTGAAAGTGGAAAATTTTGTGGTTCTTGATAATGAAAATAACACCATCATTGCCATCCTTCCACCACTGGTTGAAAAAGTAGTTGCCGAGGTCGCAGCAGAAGCAGTTGCAGAACCAGAAGTAGTTGGCAAGGGCAAAAAAGCAGCCGAAGGTGAAGAAGAAGCTGCTGATTAAATAATTTATTTATCATTAACTAACTCATAGATTTAATAAGTGTATTTCATTATAGGATTAGGAAATCCTGGTTCAGAATACGAAGGTACCCGACATAATGTAGGTTTCCGTGTTATTGATGCTTTGTGTGAAAGATTGAACACAAAGCTTTTCGCGGGGCGCGGTGAGTATTTCATCAGTTTTACTACGTATCAAGGGAAAAAGGTTGGCTTGGTAAAACCGATTACTTATATGAACAACAGCGGTTTGGCAATCGTTGATTTAATTGAACGATTCAAAGCAGTACCCGAAAATATTTTGGTAGTTTGCGATGACTTTGAACTTCCACTCGGAACACTTCGTTTGCGGCAAAGGGGCAACGACGGTGGACACAATGGATTGTTTTCGATAATTCATCATATCCAAAAGCAAAACTTTCCACGTTTACGATGTGGGATCGCTGGAGTTACTATGCCTCGTCTAAAAACTGAAAAAGCGCAATATGTGCTCTCCACTTTCGAAGAAAATGAAAAACCGATTGTTGATGAAATGATTACGAGTGCACGGAATGCGTCGCTCACATTTTTGAGCGATGGCATCGTTTCTGCTATGAACAAATATAACACAAAAAAAACGGAGTAAAATTATTCGTATGGCTTTACTATCAAATTTATCTATCGTTCTTGGATTTTTAGGTTTAATTGTAGCATTAGTAATTTACCTATCAATCAAACGGCAATCCGCCGGAAATGAAAAAATGAAAGGCATCGCTTCACAAATTCAAATTGGAGCAATGGCTTTTTTGAAACGAGAATACTATGTATTACTCTTCTTTGTACTCATCGTATTTCTTTTGTTAGGCATCTTTTTAAGTTGGCAAACAGCTACTGCTTTTATTAGCGGTGCAGTTAGTTCTGTACTTGCAGGTTTCTTCGGTATGACCGCTGCAACAAAAGCAAACGTAAGAACTGCACAAGCGGCAAAAGAAAAGGGACAAGGTTCTGCCTTGTTAGTCGCTTTCAACGGCGGTGCTGTTATGGGTGTTAGTGTTGCAAGTCTCGGGTTGATTGGAGTTGGAATCTTTTTCTATTTCTTTGGAAGCCCTGAAACTGCAAATGTTATAAATGGTTTTGCGATGGGAGCAAGTTCGATTGCTCTTTTTGCACGCGTAGGTGGCGGTATTTACACAAAAGCTGCTGATGTCGGCTCTGATTTAGTCGGCAAAGTAGAAGCTGGTATTCCTGAAGACGACCCGCGCAACCCCGGTGTTATTGCAGACCTCGTTGGCGATAACGTTGGCGACGTAGCAGGTATGGGTGCTGACATTTTCGAATCTTATGTCGGTTCTATTGTTGCAACTATTGCTATCGCCGCTACTCTGCTTCCTGAAGGTTTAAATTTATTAAAAGCTGTTCCCACTGTAACCGATTTCGACATCAAAGGTATTTTAATGGCTCTTCCGATAGTTCTTGCTGCCATAGGTTTACTCGCATCATTTATCGGTATCGGTTCAATGCGCATTCTAAAACAATTCTCACCTGCTGCTGCTTTGCGTTATTCAACATTCATTTCTGCCGGCATATTCTTACTCGGTAGTTTATACATTACACAAGTATTTCATGTGAACAATAATGTTTTCTGGGCGATATTCTTCGGAACGATTGGCGGAATTTTTATCGGACTTATAACAGAATATTATACATCATCAACACCTGTCAAACGTATCGGCGAAGCGAGTAAAACCGGTGCAGCAACAAACATCATTCACGGATTAGCAGTCGGTTTGGAATCGGTAGCTTTACCGGTTCTCGCAATTTGTGTCGCGATATTCGTTTCAAACGAAGTTGCCGGACTTTACGGAATCGGAATTGCTGCTGTCGGTATGTTAGCAACTGTTGGTATTACAATGTCGGTTGATGCTTACGGACCAATCGCCGACAACGCAGGCGGTATATCGGAAATGTCGGGATTAGGACCGGATGTTCGAAAAATTACCGACGGACTTGACGCCCTCGGTAACACTACTGCTGCTATCGGAAAAGGATTTGCTATTGGCTCGGCAGCACTCACAGCGCTTGCTTTATTTGCTGCTTTCTCTCAAGCCGTAAATGCAACCATCGTTACTAAACTTGTAGAAATGAAAGAAGCCGGGGTTGAATTAATTGGGCAATGGAAAATGTATGATGTTTTAATATCACACAACGAAAACCCGTTGCAAATTATGATCACTGAGCCAACTGTAGTTATCGGACTTTTCATAGGTGGTGTACTCCCCTTCTTTATTGCGGCATTAACAATGACTTCTGTAGGAAAAGCTGCCGGCAAAATGGTTGATGAAATCAGAAGACAGTTCCGCGAAATTCCCGGATTATTGGCTGGCGATCCAAGTGCTAAACCAGATACTGCACGCTGCGTTGATATTTCAACTTCAGCCGCTCTTCGTGAAATGATTTTACCGGGTGTTACCGCAGTCGTAGCCCCTGTGTTAGTCGGTTTCTTAATCGGACCTGCTGCGTTAGGTGGAATGCTCGCGGGTGCTACAGTAACGGGTGTTTTACTTGCATTAATGATGGCAAATGCAGGCGGAGCTTGGGACAATGCAAAGAAAGCAATTGAAAAAGGCGAAGTTCCGGGCGAAAAGAAAGGTTCCGAAGCTCACAAAGCCGCTGTTGTTGGCGATACTGTAGGAGATCCGTTCAAAGATACAGCCGGACCTTCGATGAATATTTTAATAAAATTGATGTCGGTGGTTTCACTCGTTATAGCACCACTGCTTCTTAGATAAAATTTAAATAAACCCTGCTCGTCCCATAATATTTGGGACGAGCCAGATTTAACAAATAAAAATAACTGTCCAAAGGGCAAAAAATGGAAAAAACAAAACGCAATTACGAAACAACATTCATCGTGAATGCATCTTTAGATGATCCGGTAATCGAAGGAATCGTCGAGAAGGTGCAGGAACAAATTACTCGATACGGCGGCGAAATTACAGCCGTAAATAAATGGGGACGGAAACGACTTGTTTACCCTATTAAGAAAAAAAATAATGGCTACTATGCCTTCATCGAATTTATAGCACCTGGAACTGCTATTCAACAAATAGAAAAATTCTACAAACTCGATGAAAATATAATTCGTTATTTAACTATTCAACTTGATAAAAGGGCATTGAAAGCTCAACGACAACTTCCTATCCCGATACCCGACATCGAGGAAATACTCGATACAATTGTATTACCCGGCAAAGAACCACTCTTTGACGATGAAGAAAAAATCAGTTGATATAAAATATGTATAACTTATTAAATGATTAGTACGGAGGTTTTGCCATGGCAGATATAAAACTACCTGAACTCAACAATGTGATGATAGTTGGCAATTTAACAAGAGACCCGGTATTCAGAAAAACATCGAACAATACTCCGGTTGTTAATTTTGCGATAGCTGCCAATCGGCGTTACCGCGACAGCGAAAGCAATTGGCAAGAGGAAGTTTGTTTCGTAGGAATTGTAGCGTGGAACAAGCTTGCTGAAAGCTGCATCAACCGATTAAAAAAAGGAAACGCAGTGTTTGTCGATGGTGAACTTCAGAGCCGAAATGTAAAAATCGACGAATCGTCCGTACGACCAATCATTGAGATTAAAGCACGAAGAATTCAATTTCTAAATAAATTCGGGAAAAATTTTGAAGCCGAAACACTTAACGGCAGCACTTCAGAAAATAATGAATGCCTGGATATTTTTGAAGATGATTCTTTCGATAAATTTCTTACGAATGAAGAATCAAAACTATTAAAGGAATAATAAAATGAGACGAGTAGAACTTAAAAAATTAGAAACAAATCAATTACGTAAAAAAAGGACTTGTAAATTTTGTGATATAAAAGAAATTTACATCGACTATAAAGATGAGAAAAAAATTCAGAGGTTTTTAAACGAGCAAGGTAAAATTATACCTAAACGAATTACAGGAACCTGTTCAAAACACCAGAGACAATTGGTGGTTGCAATTAAAAGAGCACGACACTTGGCACTACTGCCTTATGTTGGCGATACAATACGATAAAGAGAAGGGAAATTAAAATGAAAATAATATTGAGACGTAACTTCGAAAATTTAGGTAACATCGGCGATGCAGTTGATGTAAAAGGTGGATTTGCGCGTAACTATTTGATTCCTCACGGTATTGCGTATGCAGCTACAAAAGGAAATATGAAAGCTCTTGAAGAAGAGAAAAAACAACACGCATACAGAGAACAGAAGGAAGAACTCACCGCACAAAAACTTGGTTCGAAAATTGAAAATATTTCGGTAACTATCAAGGCAAATGTGGGTGAAGATGAAAAACTCTTCGGTTCGGTTACATCACAATCCATTAGCGATGCGTTGCAGGAACAAGGATTAATCATTGATAAGCGCATTATTGAACTTGATGAGCCAATTAAAGCTCTTGGAATTTATACAGTCCCTGTAAAACTTCACACTAAAGTTACAGCAAAATTAAAAGTTTGGGTAGTTCGGGAATAATTCAGTTCAAATTCCCCTACCATCAAGATGTAACAAAAACCCCGTTTTATAAACGGGGTTTTTTATTATTCTGCTACTACTGTAGCTTTCTTTTCCATCCTTGACCGTTCATTGTGGTCGAGATATTTTTTCCGCAGACGCAGCGATTTCGGTGTAACCTCAATGTATTCATCGTTACCTATCCACTCGATCGCTTGCTCAAGCGAATGTATCCGCGGAGGTTCTAACCGGATTGCATCATCAGCTCCACTGGCACGCATATTCGTTAGCTGCTTCATTTTACATATATTCACAATCAAATCTTCCTCGCGGGAGTTTTCGCCAACAACCATACCTTTATACACTCTCGTCCCCGGTTCAATAAAAAAAGTGATACGTTCCTGTAATTTAAACATTGCGTATCCGGTAGCAAGACCATCTTCGAGCTGAACTACTGCACCCTTATGTCGTGTAGTTACATTACCTTTGTGCGGTTCGTATCCGTGAAAATTATGATGCAGAATTCCTGTACCTTTCGTTTCAGTCATAAATTCTGTTCGAAAGCCAAGCAACCCACGTGCAGGCACAATGAACTCGAGCCGTGTGTTCCCTTGCGCTTGAATCATGTTTTTCATAGTTCCGCGCCGCGAACCAAGATTCTCGATAACCTTTCCAACAAATTCATCGGGGACGTCCACAATTACATGTTCCATCGGTTCACAAAGCACGTCATCAATACGTTTGTAAATAACTTCAGGTGCCGATACTTGAAACTCATATCCTTCGCGCCGCATAGTTTCAATTAGTATAGCAAGATGCAGTTCGCCGCGACCGCTTACTTTAAATGTATCGGGCTGTTCTGTTAGCTCGACTCGCATGCTAACATTTGACCGCAATTCACGGATTAACCGTTCGTTTATGTGTCGTGTTGTTACATACTTTCCATCTAAACCTGCAAAGGGCGAATTGTTCACAACAATGTTCATCGAAAGGGTTGGCTCCTCAATACTTACAAACTGCAACGGAGTAGGGTCGGCGGCATCTGCAATTGTTTCACCGATATCAACATCTTCCATTCCCGCTAATGCAATAATGTCGCCTGCGGATGCTTCTTCAACCTCGATTCGTTTCAACCCCTCGAAGGTATAAATTTTTGTTACGCGGGCATCTTCAATTCCACCTTCCCGATGAATTATTTTCATCGGCGAACCAAGTCGTATTGTCCCTCTGTCCACTCGTCCGATTCCTAACCTGCCAAGATATTCACTATAATCAATCGTGGTAACGAGCATCTGAAACGGCGACACGCTATCTGAAGGTGGAGGTGGAATTTTATTCACTATCGCCTCGAACAATGGAACCAAGTTAGTACTTTCTTCATCTAATTCACTCTTCGCAATCCCAAATTTAGCGATGCAGTAAATAATCGGAAAATCCAATTGATGATCGTGCGCCCCAAGCGATAGAAATAAATCGAATATTTCATCAAGAACCTGATGTGCCCGCGCATCTTTCCTATCAATCTTATTGATAACAACAATCGGTTGCAAATTAAGCTCAAGAGATTTTTTTAAAACAAACTTGGTTCCCGGCAACGGACCTTCAGCAGCATCCACAAGCAGCAACACGCCATTCACCATTTTCAAAGTTCGTTCAACCTCACCCGCAAAATCGGAATGCCCCGGTGTATCAATGATGTTAATTTTAACTACTTCCGGGTTTCCGTTTGCATCGGTATGCTTGTATTTTACAGCGGTATTCTTCGCAAGTATGGTGATTCCTTTTTCCCGTTCAAGCTCGTTCGAGTCCATTACCCGCTTCACGACTTCCTGGTTTTCGCGAAAAATCCCAGTTTGTCTGAGCATGTGATCGACGAGAGTTGTCTTGCCATGGTCAACGTGGGCAATAATCGCTATGTTACGTATGTTTTCAGTTATATTCATAATTTGATTTGTTTCTATGTTTAAGATAGAATAAAAATGCCTCAAGCATAAAACCTGAGGCAAGTCATTCATTTAGATGCGGTTTAAGATACGGAAATTTGTCGAGAATAAAAAACCAAAAAAAAAAACGAGAATCGTTTACCCCTAAAAAGCATCTTATACAAATAGTTGTATAAGTAGCAGCATCTTCTTATATTTTTACAACTAATGAATAAAAATTTTCTATCAAATAGGAACTATCATGAATAAAATAACAAAAAACATAGATGAAGTAACAATCCGCTTTGCCGGCGATTCGGGAGATGGAATGCAGCTTACAGGCGGACAATTTACAACAGCAACGGCATTTGTAGGAAACGATTTAGCAACAATGCCCGATTATCCTGCCGAGATACGTGCCCCTGCCGGCTCGCTTGCCGGTGTCAGCAGCTTCCAAATTAATTTCGGTGCCACTGAAATCAGAACTCCCGGCGACAAATCTGATTGCTTAGTAGTTATGAATCCAGCCGCACTGAAGGTTTATCTAAAAAATCTTCGGGAAGGCGGCAGCATAATTGCAAACGCTGATAATTTTGCAGATAAAAATTTACGCCTTGCCGGCTACGCAGCAAATCCACTTCAAGACGATTCGTTAGGAAGGTATCAAGTGTATGCGGTTGAGATTTCAAAATTAACTCAAAATGCACTTAAGGACTTGAACTTATCACCCAAAATTGTGGATCGCACGAAAAACTTTTTTGCTCTCGGGCTTACATATTGGATGTACAACCGTCCGATGGAACCAACTTTAAAATGGATCAAAGAAAAATTTGCAGGCAAAGAAGATATTATCGAAGCTAATACCCGTGTTCTAAAAGCCGGGCACGCTTACGGTGAGACCACAGAAATATTTACGGTTCGTTTTGAGGTTGCACCTGCACAACTCCCACCGGGTCGTTACCGGAGTATTACTGGCAACGAAGCTACTGCCTGGGGTTTAATGGCAGCGGCTAAGCGTGCAAACTTAGAATTATTTCTCGGTTCATATCCAATTACTCCCGCAAGTGAGATATTACAAGAATTATCCAAATACAAAAATTACGGTGTTAAAACTTTTCAAGCTGAGGACGAGATTGCCGGAATAACAAGTGCTATCGGCGCTTCATACGGCGGGGCACTCGGTGCTACAAATACCAGCGGACCCGGTTTAGCTCTTAAGACTGAAGCAATGGGTTTAGCTGTGATGTTAGAGTTGCCTTTAGTAATTATTGATGTGCAGCGAGGCGGACCGAGTACCGGACTTCCGACTAAGACTGAACAAGCCGATTTATTGCAGGCAGTTTACGGCAGAAACGGCGAAGCACCAATTCCTGTTTTCGCTGCCTGTTCACCGACCGATTGTTTCGACACAACCTTCGAAGCATCGCGAATTGCTTTGAAGTATATGACTCCTGTAATTGTTCTCACCGATGGTTATATCGCAAACGGTGCCGAGCCGTGGTTGATTCCAAAAATTTCTGACCTTCCCGATCTATCTCCCACCTTTGTAACAAACCCGGAAGGTTTTGCACCTTACAAACGTGACCCCAAAACATTAGCGCGAATGTGGGCAATTCCAGGCACACCCGGACTCGAACATCGAATCGGCGGGCTTGAAAAAGAAAACATCACCGGTAATATTAGTTATGACCCCGACAATCATCATTTGATGATAACAACTCGTGGTGAAAAAATTAACAACATTACTAACGATATCCCGCTCGCTAAAGTTGTGGGCGATGAATCGGGCGACTTATTAGTTGTAAGTTGGGGCAGCACTTACGGTGCAGTTCACAATGCTGTAGAGACCAAACGTAACGAAGGATTATCGGTTTCGCACCTGCATTTGAAATATATAAATCCTTTACAAAAAAACATCGGGGAGATTTTGAAGAACTTCAAACAAATTCTCGTCCCGGAAATCAATCTCGGTCAGTTGATAAAAATTTTACGCGAAAAATATTTAGTGGATGCCGTGGGTTTAAATTTAGTGCGCGGCTTGCCATTCAGTGCTATCGAGATTGAAGAAAAAATTGATGAAATGATAAAAAGAGGATAATATGAATACAATACCAATATATACAACGAAAGATTTTCAATCGGATCAAGATGTTCGCTGGTGTCCGGGCTGCGGCGATTACTCGATCCTCGCACAAACACAAAGGGTATTTCCGGAACTTGGAATACCGAAAGAGAAAGTCGTGTTTGTTTCAGGCATCGGATGCTCAAGTCGTTTTCCGTATTATATGAATACTTATGGATTTCACGGAATACACGGCAGGGCTGCTGCGATTGCTTCGGGATTAAAAATAGCACGTCCCGATTTATCGGTTTGGGTAGCAACCGGCGACGGCGATGGTATGAGTATCGGCGGGAATCATTTCATACATGCTTGCCGGAGGAATATCGGTTTAAAAATTCTTCTCTTCAACAATCAAATTTATGGATTAACGAAAGGACAGTTCTCCCCTACTTCGCTTCAAGGGCAAGTTACAAAATCGACTCCATTTGGAAATATCGACCACCCGTTTAATCCGTTATCGTTGGCACTGGGCGCTCAGGCAACTTTTGTCGCGCGCACTCTCGACCGCGATCCCAAACACATGCAAACCGTAATCAAGCGAGCCGCCGCACATAACGGAACGGCTTTCGTTGAAATTTATCAGAACTGTAATGTGTTCAACGACGGTGCCTTTGAATTGTGGACAGAAAAAGATTCAAAAGATGATAATGTGGTTGTTCTTGAAAACGGTAAGCCGCTTATTTTCGGTAAGAATAAAGATAAAGGCATTCGCTTAAATGGGTTTACTCCTGAAGTCGTCTCCCTCACGGAAGGGAAATATACAACCGGTGATTTGATTGTTCACAACGAAAAAGATTCGATGTTAGCATTTATACTTGCCGGGATGTCGGGGATACCGAATTTACCGAGACCGGTCGGAGTTGTGTATGCAGTTGAAAAACCGACTTATGAACAATTGATGCAAAGTCAGATTGATGATATTACAACGAAAAAAGGGGTCGGAGATTTGGAAAAACTTTTCAACCGTGGCGAAACCTGGGAAGTTAAGTAAGACAATTGGAGTTCACTTTTTTGGTGGACTCCTTCTTCTTCTATTCCTTTTTGATTATATTCGAATAAATGTAAAGATGATATGACTAAACAAGAATTAATAAAAAAAACAGTCGATACACTAAACATTCTTCCTGAAGAAAAGGTCAAACAGATTGGAGAACATATTCTTCAAAAAGGAATTCATAAATTAATGGATGACTCTTTAACCTATAAATTTCTTGAAGAAGAGGAAGATTTATATACCTTTAATGACTTATCAAGAATTAAAAGAAACAGACAAGAAATTAATCCAACTTTTTAACATTTCTTCAGAACTCTAACCATCGAAACAAAATTATGCACGAGATTCAAAAAATCGCAGATATAATCAAGCAACATCAAAACTTTGTAATCACTTCACACGTGAATCCCGATGGTGATAGTCTTGGGTGTGAACTCGCACTCGCTCACTTCCTCCGAAAGATCGGTAAGTCAGCCACGATACTCAACCACAATGAGACTCCAAAATTTTATGAGTTCTTGGATAAACGAAATGAACTTATAAAATTTAATTCCGATCTACACAAGGATATTATACTCAACACCGATGTAATTTTTGTAGTCGATACTAATCAATCCGACCGGCTGCGTAGCCTTGAAAAATATGTTCTCCAAAGTAAGGCAATCAAAGTAATCATAGACCATCATCTTGAAGCGGGAGATTTTGCTGACTTTTATCTGATAGACTCGGAAGCCACCTCCACCGCTGAAATCTTATACAAACTTTTACTTTCAATGGATAACGATATAATCGATTACGACATAGCCCATCCGTTATACACTGCGATTATGACTGATACAGGTTCGTTCCGCTTTCCACGAACAGATATCGAAACTCACCAAATTATCGCACATCTTTTACATTTCGGCGTTGACCCGACCGAAGTATATTCAAAAGTTTACGAAAGTTGGACACTCGGGAGAATGCGATTATTGGGAGAAGTTCTCGACACCGCTAAAACAGAGTACGACGGCAAACTTGCTTACATCGTCTGCACACAAAAAATGTTCGATGCAACCGGAACAACCGAAGTTGAAACAGATAATTTTACAAACTATCCGATGAGCATCGAAGGAGTGCAAATTGGTTTGTTATTTAACGAGTTGGATGATGGAATAAAAATCAGTTTCCGCTCGAAGGGAGATATCCCTGTAAACGAATTAGCGAAAGAATTCGGCGGCGGTGGACATAAGAATGCGGCTGGAGCGAGGTTGTTTGGAGTGAAGCTAGAGGATGTGGTGAAAGATGTGATAATGAAGGCAGGAAAATACACCCAGTGAAATCCGAATCCACTTAATGCGGACTAAATATATTCTAAATCATAAGAACCAAATGAAACTTCTGAAAAATCAAATCTGTGATGAAATAACAATTTAATAGAACACAGATAAACGCGGATTTGACTGATATACACGGATTATTATCAGTGTTAATCCGTTTCATCGGTGTTTATCCGTGTTCTATTTTAATAATCTATAAAACTCAATGCTAAAACATGAAAACCTCAACATTAAAATCAACATTCAAATCTATAAAAGCTGACACTATTGCTTTATTCATTTACGAAGATAAAAAAGTCTTCAACGAACAAATTTCAGGTTTGAAGAAATTTCTGAGAACAGAAATTGAACGCTTAATTAAATACGAAAATTTCAAAGGTAAATCCGAGACTTCAGTTTTCTTATACACCGATCAAAAAATTAATTCACCACGATTGATATTAGTCGGCGTTGGAGAACAAGGTAAAGCAACACTTGAAACATTTCGTAAGGCATCTGCAATCGCAGCCAATAAAGCTAAATCTCTGAAAGCGAAACACCTCGCCATTATGTTTCCACCGCTTCCCGGTGGTTTCATTGAAACGATTGAAGAAACTGCTCAGTCAATTGGTGAAGGTGCAATTCTTTCGCAATACAAATTCGATAAATACATTACGTCAAAAAAAGAAGACGAAGTTAAACTAAACGAATTAACCGTATGCACAGAAGATGAAGCAAAATATAAATCCATTTCCAAAGGTGTCGGCATTGCAAGAATTATTTGCGATGGAGTGATACTAGCGCGCAATCTTGCAAACGCTCCCGCTTCTGAAATTTATCCCGAAACGCTTGCTCAAGCCGCAAAAGAATCATCAGAAAAATATGGATTCAAATGTTCGATTTGGGATGAGAAAAAAATAAAAGGTGAAGGTTTCGGCGGCTTGACTGCTGTTAGCGCCGGCAGTACACGTCCTCCCCGCTTTATTATTTTGGAATACAATTCTGATAAAAAGGAATACAACCCTATTGTGTTGGTAGGCAAAGGAATTACATTCGATTCCGGAGGTATTTCTATAAAACCCTCAGCTAAAATGTCGGAGATGAAAATGGATATGAGCGGCGCTGCCGCAGTTATTGGAACAATAGAGGCGGCAGCACGATTAAAACTCCCAACCCATCTTGTTGGCTTGATACCTGCAACTGAGAACATGCCGAGCGGTTCTGCAATGAAACCGGGCGACATCATTACTCACTACGGCGGAAAAACTTCGGAAGTGGATAACACCGACGCTGAAGGAAGATTGATATTAGCAGATGCACTCGCTTACGCAAGGAGTTATAATCCTTCTGCTGTGATTGACCTCGCAACACTAACAGGAGCCGTGGTCGTTGCACTTGGACATCATGCAACTGCCGTTTTAGGAAATAATGAGGAATTGATTTCGAAGATCAAATTGGCGGGTGAGAAAACTTATGAACGTGTTTGGCAATTACCAATGTTCGACGAATATGAGAAGCAAATAAAAAGCGATATTGCTGATGTAAAAAATATCGGCAGTCGCGGCGCCGGCACGATTACCGCTGCAATGTTTTTGAAGAAATTCATTTCCGATAAAAACAAAAAAGAATACAAATGGGCACATCTCGATATTGCCGGCACTGCAATTATGGACGAAGGAAATGGATATGTCCAAAAAGGCGGTTCGGGTGTTGGGGTAAGACTGTTAGTTGAGTTATTGAAAAATTTTAGAGGCACGAAAATATAAAGCAGTTATTGTCGGATTTGACATTTGATGGAATTCTACATATAATTGAACAGAATTAATTCAAATTATCAAATTTTGTAATTTATAACCCGGAGGGTTTTATGAAAATTTTATTTGCATTGTGTCTCTTCAATTATTTACTTCTCTCCACCCCCGCCTATTCGCAAGGCAAACATCACTCCTTAAACGAACGTACTACTAACTATAACAAGCAGAAGAGCCAATTACAACGTTCAACACAAGAACAAACACCCAACTCGAAATTATCAATAAAACCAAACCCTGCCAAAAAAACTTCTTCTACAATTTACTTTTACGACAATATGGAAAGCGGCGTGAACGGTTGGACTACAGAAAGATACTCTGGCACAACCGACGACCTCTGGCATCAAACTTCAACTGATGCGAACTCCCCGACAAAAAGTTGGTGGTGTGGCGTTGAGGGACAATCAAACTATTTTACTGGAAAGCAAATTCACAACGCAATAGTCTCCCCTACTATCAATCTGACGAGTGCAAGCGGTTCAGTTATTTTAACATTTGCTGAAAAATATTTTACAGAAAAGGGCTGGGATTTTTGTATGGTCGATGCATCGAGCGATGCCGGAACAAACTGGACTCCTCTGCGTGGTTTATACGGAATATCTACATCGGGTAATAGTAACGGTTGGAAGCTAACTCAACTCAACCTTTCACAATTTGCAGGTTCTCAAATTAATATCCGTTTTCGTTTTGATACGGGCGACTCACTTTTCAACGATTTTCCCGGCTGGTTAATCGATGATGTAATCATTTACGATAAAGTAGGGACAATATCAGGTAAAGTTTTCTTCGATATCAATCAAAACAGTATTAACGATACAGATGAACCGGGTATAAATAATTGGTTTGTTAAAGCGACAGGTGCTGTGATCTTACAAACTCCAACAAATTCAACGGGCGCTTATTCACTTATTCTTCCCCAAGGCGATTATTTAATTAACGACATAGCACAACCAGGTTGGACGAATACTTATCCATGGACACCATATCCACCTATTACTCTACAAACGCCTGATACAGCAGTGCAAAATATTGATTTCGGTTATTACCGGCAAGGATGTATAATATCGGGAGTGAAATTCAACGACCTGAATCGAAATGGAATTAAAGATGCACTTGAACCGGGAATTCCGGATTTTGAAATATGGCTCATTTCGGAAACTGAATACAGAACTACCGTAACCAACACCGCCGGTCGCTACTCGTTTTATATTTTCCAACCCGATATATATACTATAGGTGAAGAGTTGAAAGATAATTGGATTCAAACTTATCCGGAATCTGGAACTTGGACTATCGAGGTATTAGATTTGGCAAGTAATTTTGAGAACATCGATTTCGGAAATTATTTTTTAGAAGGAGCTAATTCAATTTACGGTCAAAAATTTCACGACCTGAATCAGAATGGTATAAAGGATCAAAATGAGCCCGGAGTCCAAAACTGGGGAATATTCCTAAACGGACTAATCAATGATTTTACACGGACAGATGAATCAGGTTATTACAGCTTTATAAATATACCTAATGGAAATTATACAATTATCGAAGAAGAGAAAAACGGCTGGCAGCAAACGTACCCTGCCTCCGGTCAATGGCTGTTTGAATTATCCCGCGATACAACAATCGGAAATGTTGATTTCGGAAATTATTATAGCGGAAGCTTCAATTCAATCTATGGACAAAAATTCAACGACGCTAACCGGAATGGTGTAAAAGATTTATCCGAAATTGGAATACCCGGCTGGAAAATTCATTTAAGTGGAAATACATCACGACACACATTTACAGATTCATCGGGCAATTACAAATTTCTAAGTTTGCTCGATGGAAATTATAGTGTTCGTGAAGATTACATCGATGGTTGGCGGCAATCATATCCAATAAATTCTAGTTATCAATTTAATTTATCCGGAGATACGACAGTTAATGAAGCAGATTTCGGTAATTACGAAGTTCAGCCCGGCTCAATCTCGGGTTTAAAATTCAATGACCAAAATGGGAATGGTGTAAGAGATTCTGGTGAACCTGGATTATCCGATTTCAGAATCAATATAAGTGGTAATAATGTAAATTATTATACGGTTACAAATCCTGATGGATTTTATTCATTTCCCGGTTTGTGGCGTGGGTCTTATACTATCAGGGAAGAAACTCGTGATGGTTGGATTCAAACGTATCCTCATCATTTTAGTTCTCATTCTGTTAATTTAGATTACGAAGAAAACCGAACCGATGTTAATTTTGGGAATATGCAACAGGTTTATCAAACAGTCTTCAGAACCTTTACACCCGAAAGTTTGGCATTGGCAGTTAATTTGAAGGGCTTGAAAAAACCGGAAAAAATAAAACCTGATAAAGTTGAATTCTCAATAACTTTTATAAATTTCGAAACCAAACCAACCAAATCAGTTACTATAAATTTTAAAATAAGAATTTTAAACCAACAACTAAATACAAACATACCAGCTACAATGGAATTTATAAGTGATATATTGGTTACGATTAACTTTGAGGCACCTATTCCACCGGGCGACAGCATTATAGTGAGTGGTTTTGGTAGCAAGCCAAAATACCAGAGGGTTAAATGGTCGTGGTTATTTACAGATGATACGAAAAGCTCGACTTATAAGTCTGCCAATTTCTTGACCAACGAACTCCGTATGCCAATGCCCAATGCGTTAAACGTTGTCGAAATAGTTGGAGCGGGCTTGAAAGTTGGTTTGGGCGGGGCACATACTGTTTTACACAATAATTACAAAGATGTCATTAAATCGCTTGTAGAAAAAAACAATCGTATGCATATCGGCGAACCGAGAAGTTTATATAAATTCAGCGACAATAGAGTAATAAGCAAACAACTTCGTAATTTAACACCAACAAAAGGACAAAATCGGTTATTTGCTCAAGCTGTTGCTTTTAAAGTTAATCTAATTGCAAGCGACCGGGGTATAATACCAAGTGGCTTGGGTAATTTAATTTTTAATGATAAAGTGAATACATCCAATCCTCTTAATAATTTATCACTCAAGCAAATAGCCAGTAAGTTAGATAGCTTTATGACATTGGTTACATTACCGAGAATAGATAGTTTACTTCTTGATTCAACTTTAAGAAAAATAAATAAGGGATTTTCGGGACCTATTGACACATTGAGTTTTGGGACTGTATTAAGATTAAAAGGTGTACGACCCCTTTCTGATGTCCCTTTCTTACAAGTTGACTCAACAGCAACATTACCCGGATACAACTATGATTTATCAAATTATCCAGAGGTTCCCCGTGAGTTCGTATTAAACCAAAACTATCCAAATCCCTTCAACCCATCTACAGTCATTGGATTTTATTTACCCTCTGAAAGCTATGTTACACTAAAAATATTTAATACATTAGGACAATTAGTTGCTACGGTAATAAATAGCGAGTTAATGGAGGATGGATATAATGAAGTTGAATTATCAGCACATACTTTAAATTTATCTTCCGGAATATATTATTACCAGCTCACGTGTAACACATTAGGCGAGGATGATGGTAGTAGCACGAAAACTTTTTCGGCAATTAAAAAAATGGTAATAATTAAATGACGACAAATAAGTGCGACTCACTTCGCAAGTGAGTCGCACTTTTAACATCCTACTTCATCAAAATAAATTTTTTCACTGCAACGAAATCACCAGCAACTATTCTATAAAAATACACACCGCTGGAAAAACTACTACAATTAAGCTCTACCGATTTAAAACCGGGCTCTTCTATTTCATCTTTAAGTGTTGCTACCTCCTGTCCTAAAATGTTGTAAACCTTCAGAGTTACTTTTGAGGCAAACGGTAAATCATACTTTATCCTGGTTGTTGGATTAAACGGGTTCGGATAATTCTGATATAACGCATACTCTTTCGGAATTTCAACCGTTCCTTTCTCCGACATTATTAACTTCACACTCAACACATCTTCATCAATAGTTACAGATTTCTCTTTCGTATCAAGTATAAAAACTTTCGATACGATCTTATCATTATTAAAAGATTTTAGTTCAAGTGTGTATTCTTGTCCCTCATCTTTTGAAGCATCCCAGTTAATTGTTAATGGATATTTTGCACCGCTGATTTTTATTGGAAATTCCTGTTGTCCGGATTTTTCTTTGTCGGCTACCTCTATGTTTCGCTGCGATTGAAATCTAACATCAAATATTCCTGACGGCGGAATTGGCGGCAGCTCATATTTCTCCAAATCAATCTCTACAGGTTTTGCTGTAAAGTAAAGTGTCTGTTCACGTCCTGCTTCATCTTTTAGTATCAAACTGCGCAACCCTTTCTCTTCTGCAACTGACCTGATATCATCGGGTTTATTTTGAACTTTCGCCATAACCGATTGTGAAGAAGCCATCAACACTGAACCGGATTTCAATACAATTTTCCCTGCCTCGCTTACTTTTAACCAATATGCATAACCTGGCTTTAATGTGTCCTCTGTGAAGTATCCTGTACTGGTATATCCGAAATATTGTGATTGAATAGTTACAGGCGGAACGGGTGTTATCTCTGATATCAATACAGGATATGAAAATACACCTATCATATTCCAGCGTGCATTAACATCAATCGTATCTAACATTATACTCGTACCACTTATCGGAATTGATGTTGCTGATGAAAATTTCAGCCAATATCCAGCTCCATTACTTAGAGTATCTTTCACTTTATAACCGGCATCGTATGCATAAGCCGGTGTTACGGCGGTCGGGAACAGCACAGTTTTTCTGTAATCATTTACAAGCAGCGGAACTGATAATAAATTCCATCCTGCCGACATGCTAATTTTAAATGTAGTAGAAGTTCCTGCCAGATTTCGCAAACCGGGTATGTAGCCGCTTTCGAGTGCAAACGTATCGCCAACCATTTTTTGAATTACATTTTGACCGATGGAAGTTTGAAGAGTTAAACCGCCGCCAGTCGATTTACCACCGCCTCTGTCAACTACCCACCAAGGGTGCTGAACTGTTTGTCCGTAGATAATACCGCTTATCACGGTCAGTAAGATTATTCCGCCAAAGGCGGATAAAATTAAGTGTTTCATTGTTGTAACTCCTTGTAATTTGTAATTAGTCATTTGTCATTTGTTATATCTGTGTTTATCTGTTTAATCCGCGTTCACCCTGTTAAATTATTTGCTATATTTAACGGGGTTCTTCCGTGTGCTATTTAAACTTTATCGAATAGAACACGGATACACACGGATTCGACGAATTCATACGGATTGTTTTTATCGCAATTCACCGAGCGATCCGCCTTTGGCGGAATTATCGTTCGATTTCTTTTCTTCTGCAAGTGATTTCACAAATGTTTCTAATTCAGTTATTTTCTTTTGTTGTTCCTTCACCGCTTCAATCAAGACAGCAACAAGCCGTGCATAGTCGACCGACTTCGCATCAACACCATTATCTTCATACGCAACAACTTCTGGAATCACTTTACCGACTTCTTCAGCGATGAGACCGATGTCGTGCTTGCCGTCTGCTTTCCAGTCGTAACTTACGCCTTGTAGTTGTTGAACTTTTCCTAATGCATTCTCAAGTGGTTTGATGTTGGTTTTCCAGCGGCGAGAACTGTAGGTGGTCCAAGCGTCAGCGATGGGATCGGTGGTGGAGTTTTGAACGACTGTCAAAATGTTACCCGGGCTCGTTGTCCCGATACCGACGTTGCCCGCAGAAGTAATTCGCATTCTTTCGTTAGCCATATCATTATTTGTATAAAAAGAAATATGGTTACCAGTACCTCCTCTCAAAAATATTCTATAATTCTGCTGTCCAAGTCCAGAATAACTCCCTTCAGCAGCATAAGTTTGAAATACAGGCATGTCACTATCATTAGTTTCTGTAGCATAAATATATTTATACCCTGAATTTCCTATTTGAACCACATTCGCTGCTCCACCAGCATATAAATGTAATGTCGCCCCCGGACTCATCGTCCCGATGCCGACGTTGCCTGCCTCTGTGATTCTCATCTTTTCGGACAATTTCACAGAGAATGCTAAGACATTTTCACTACCCGTGCGAAACATTCCGGTACCCGAAGCTCCCGGAAAAGAATACGCCGGAGCCTCGGCAGTACCATCTGCAGCTTGGATGGTTCTATTCTGGTTGATCATCACTAGATTGCCAATCGTATAACCTTCGGTCGCATCAACTCTCCCGACTACGCCCAACTTTGCACTAGGGCTCGTCGTCCCGATGCCGACGTTTCCTGCAGATGTAATTCGCATTCTTTCATTAACCATATCGTTGTTTGTATAAAAGGAAATATGGTTACCAGCACCTCCTCTCAAAAATATTTTATAATTCTGCTGTCCAAGTCCAGAATAACTTCCTTCAGCAGCATAAGTTTGAAATATAGGCATGTCATTATCATTAGTTTCTGTAGCATAAATATATTTATACCCTGCATTTCCTATTTGAAGCACATTCCCTGCTCCACCAGCATATAAATGTAATTTCGCCCCCGGACTCATCGTCCCGATGCCAACGTTGCCGGTCGTCGTTAACGAAGCTATATTCAACGCCGCAGTTGTACTAATATCCAATCCAGTAATTGTCCCATCTGCTATTTTTGCAGAAGTAACCGAGGCATCAGCCAAATCACCTGTCGCTATCGTAGCATCCAAAATCTTTGCTGATGTTACAGCATTACTGGCTATTGTTGGATTAGGATATGTCCCAGTCAGGTCACCACCGGCTGTTCCCCCAATACTTGCCGGTTGCCATGTACCAACACCAGAAGCATCAGACGTTAATATATAACCGTTCGTAGGACTCGTAGTCATTTTTAATCCCGTCATCTGTACGGTACCAGCGACATCCATTCTTTGAGCCGGGCTGGTTGTCCCAACGCCGACGTTGCCGTCCGGAATTAACAAATTTCCACTTGTAACAAATACATTACCCAAACGATCAATCTTTATTCTATCTTGCGGACCTGCCATCAAATATGGCCTCGTTCTCAAATAAAGTTCACCCGCACCGGTACCATCGGAACTAACTCTTCCTTCAAGAGCAGCACATACGCCATCCTGACCATACCCCGTTTGATAAAAATTAACTCGACCCACGGTTTCTCCAACGTTACCTGATGCAGCAAGTCTAGCCTCCCTTGGACTCCTAGCAGTAGTAAAAAGATATAAATCTCCACCAATGGATTTTATATTACCCGATACTTCCAACTTTTCATTAGGTTCCGATATCCCGATGCCGACGTTGCCAGTCGTTGTTAACGTAGCTATATTCATTGCTGCAGTTGTACTAATATCAGAGCCAGCAATTGTTCCATCAAGAATCTTAGCACTTGTAACTGCATTGCTTACTATTGTAGGATTCGGAAATGTTCCCGTCAAATCTCCACCAGCATTTCCTGCCGGTGGCGCACCCTTCGCATAGTCCGCTGTGTCAGAATATGGAGCCTTAAATGTTGATAGAACATCAACACGCTGAATTGTCCCATCAGATATATCTGCACTTGTTACAGTGCCATCCAATATCTTTGCACTTGTGATTGCATTGCTAACAATAGTTGGATTTGGATATGTGCCCGTTAAATCTCCACCTGCGTTACCTGCTGGTGGCGCACCCTTCGCATAATCAGCAGTGTCGGAATATGGTGCTTTGAAGCTCGATTGAACATCAACTCGCTGGATCGTTCCATCTGCAATCTTCGCGCTCGTAACAGCATCAGTGACAATGGTCGGATACGGATATGTGCCTGTTAAATCTCCTCCAGCATTACCAGCTGGTGGTGCACCCTTTGCATAATCTGCAGTATCTGAGTAAGGAGCCTTAAAAGATAATTGCACATCGGTGCGCTGGATAGTCCCATCCTGAATCTTAGAACTTGTGATTGCATTGTCAGCTATTACTCCAGTAGTTACATTTATAGGATCACTTCCGCTTTCGTTATGTGACGATGCGTGTGCGCCAGGTAATGTTGTGCCTTCAATGATATTTCCAGGGATCGTACCTGTTGCGCTCAAAGGGAGAAGTTTATTGGGTTGTGGGGTTGCACTGACGGCATATCCACCCACCCGTATTGCGCCAAGATTGGCAGTATCAATTTTTGATGGAGCTATGGCAGCGTTTGGAGCAATATCAGAATTTGTAATCGTTCCATCGAGTATCTTTACTGACGTTATAGCACCATTTGCCACGGTATTCGCCGAGTCAGCCACTTTTGCGTTGAATGAATATGGTGCGCTCGTCAACTCCGACCGCGGCGAAAATGTAACATTGGGATTTATTGTCCCTACTTCGACAAATAGTGGTTGATTGAAAATATCAGGAAGTGGATTAATGGAGCCTAGCATTACACTAAATGTTCCACGCTGAACAAGAACGTCGGTATGTGTTTCAGACCATAACGAAGACCCGACGCTTAGACTTTTGAATAAATTGAATTGTAAATTATAACTCCCATCCTGCACGGGTGTGCCAGCGGAAGTTGTTAAAAGTCCCTGATACGAAATTTTGTTAGGGACTTGTGCATCTGCGTTGCTCATTACAAACAATGCGAGAATGCAAATTGTGAAGATTGAAATTAAGTGTTTTCCGCCTGCGGCGGATTTTTCGCCACGGCGAATCTGCCTATGGCATGACATAAGATTCAACATTTTTGTAACTCCTTATTTTAATTTTAGATTTTACCCGCCCGACCGAACGGTCGTTCGGGCAGGGATTTATGATTTATGATTTAGTATTTACATTTCCAAACTCGCTTGCCCGCCGCATCCCACCAGATTTATCCACCTTTGGCGAAGGCGGGTTTGTAATTTTTGGAATAAACAAAAAAACCTCTCCTTCCCTGTTAAAGGGAAAAAGAGGTTTTAGAAAATGCATCCTGATAATAATAATAATAGCCAGCTTTTTGAATGCATTCTTTTACGACCTGTAGTGGTATGTAAAAAAAGATCAGCATTTTCTTTTTATAAATTAATAACCGGCAATAGCCCTCCTCGATCCTGAATATTCTGTAATCTGTATTGGCTATCAGTATTACAAATCTGGGTAAAATATATACACCCGTTTACCTAAAAGCAAGTAAAATTTTATATTTTGAAGATTTTTCTTGCTTTTCTACATACTCGTTAGTAAATTAACACTCAACAACTAAAGTATAGGATATGAAATCAATTATCGCGATAACAATGGGCGACTATAACGGCATCGGACCGGAAGTGGCATTAAAAGCTGCTACATCGCCAGCAGTTAAACGAATTTGCATTCCGGTTCTCGTTGGCTCAACTTATGTTTTTGAGCATTATGCAAAACTTCTAAAAATGAAGACCACACTTAAAGAAATCGATTCTGTTCCTAAAAACAATTCAGATGCTTTACCGATTTTATCAGTTCGTAAATTTGTAAAACCAAATATAAAACCGGGAATACTTTCATACGAAGCCGGCAGGCTTGCTACTGAATCAGTTATATCTGCTGCTCTTATTTGTCTCGAAAAAGAAGTAGATGGTATGGTAACTGCACCTTTAGCAAAAGAATCTATCAACTTTGAGGGTTTCGATTTCCCCGGACAATCCGAATTGATTACAGCACTCTGTAAACGTAGTAAGTTCGCGATGATAATGCTTTATGAAAATGTGCGTGTAGCTTTGGCAACAATTCATATCCCCATCAAAGAAATTCCATTACAGTTAACGAAACAATTACTTAAAGAAAAAATACATACCGTGAACGATTCGTTAATTAAAGATTTTAGAATCAGAAAACCTAAAATTGCTTTATTAGCACTTAACCCCCATGCCGGCGAAAATGGAGTTATAGGAGAAGAAGAAAATGAATTGATAATTCCGATGATGAAGCAAGCTAATAAAAATGGTATTAATGTTGAAGGACCTTTCCCAGCCGATGGTTTTTTTGGGATCCACGCTTACAAAAGTTATGACGCCGTGCTGGCGATGTACCACGACCAAGGTTTGATACCAATAAAATTATTAGGATTTGATAAAGGTGTAAACTTTACAGCCGGCTTACCGATAGTCCGCACATCACCGGATCACGGAACAGCATTCAACATCGCCGGAAAAGGAAGAGCAAATCCATCCAGCACTATCGAAGCCATTAAAACAGCAGTAGCAATTATTACTAACCGCGGCAATAATCGAAAATAAAATATGATCACTTTCAAAAACGTTACACTTTCATTTAACGCTCAACCGATTTTATCGAATATAAGCATGCACATCAACTCGGGTGAATTTGTTTCTTTAATCGGTGAGTCGGGCATAGGCAAGACAACACTTCTTCGTTTAATTTATATGGATTTACTCCCCAATTCAGGTATGGTTACAGTCGGTAAATACAACTCGTTAGTAATTAAAAAAAGGGAGATTCCCTATTTGAGAAGAACTTTGGGAGTCGTATTTCAGGATTTTAAGCTTTTAGAAGACCGGAATGTTTTCGAGAATGTTGCCTTTCCATTACACGTTACAGGGGTTAAGCGGCACGAAATTCAAAGACGTATTGTCCGGGTTTTAGCAGAAGTCGGTTTGAGCCACAAACGCGGGGCAATGCCTAATGAGCTATCAGGTGGCGAGCAGCAGCGTGTTGTAATTGCGCGGGCTTTGGTGAACGAACCCTTTATTCTCTTAGCTGATGAACCAACCGGTAATTTAGACCCTGCCTTAGCAAACGAAATTCTTGATGTACTGTTGCAAATCAATTCGCGAGGGACTGCCGTTTTGTTGGCTACACATAATTACAATTTAGTTCGAAGATCGGGAAGCAGAATTTTGCAAATAAAAGATACTAAAATCAAAGAAGTCGAAAGTATTTAAAATTAGGCATTCCCTAAAAAATATACACCGAATTATCCCGATCGTAGCGATTTTATTTTTAATATCTGAATCGAATTCTTATGCACAACGGATTATTTCGGTATCCATTGAATCGTTCCTACCAACTCACATATTCAATAAAACTCATTTACCCAAATTTAATGTAAGAATCGAGTCACAACGAAAGGTCAGAGGAAAAATTTTTGTACGGCTGAAAAACATCGCACAAAAAAAATATGATAATATTCATGAAAATAATATAAGTTTTGAGAAGGGTTTAAAAACAATCCACCTTACTTCTGAAAAAAAAACACTCAACTATCAATGGCGTCCTGGCTTTTACGAAATTTTTGCCCGGGTAGTTACAGGTGAATACGAATATTTTTCAGATACACTTACCTTTGCGTATCAACCGGATTCGATTCTTTATTCACCTACAAATCCGATAGATTTTGAAACATTTTGGCTGAATACATTTTCTGCTTTAGATACCTTACACCCTTACTTTGAATTAACAGAAGACTCGGATAAACAACAGGACAGAATCAAAGTTTTTAAATTAATTTATCGGAGTTTTGATACAATGTGTATAAAAGCCTGGTATTGTTTCCCAAAATCCGATGATCCCCTTCCGGCAATTTTAATCCTGCCAAGTTATGGAAATACTTCGATACAAATTCCATATACTCTTGCAAGACTCGGATTCGCAGTCATCGCGATACAGATTCACGGATTGGATGTTGAGTTCGATAATTATCCAGAAGGCGATGACCCATCGGCAGGACAGAACCTTGATAATCCAAGCGGGTATTATTTACAAAAAGCAGTTGCAAGTGCAAAGCGAGCTATCGATTTTTTTTATACACGAAGTGAAGTGGATACAACACGCATCGGTGTTGTGGGAACAAGTCAAGGCGGTGGCTTGGCATTGCTTTTAACAGGGTTGGATAACAGGATTAAAGCCACCGTTGCAACAATTCCGACTTTATGCAGTTTTCCGGAAGGAATCGAAAGCGGTTGTTGCTCGCGTGTAAGAAGGTCGATAATCAACGGATTAGTTAATCAGAGAATAGCGCTCCGGACATTAAGTTACTTTGATGCTAATAATTTTACAGAGCGATTTACAAAACCTGTTTTACTTTCGACACATTTTAAAGACAGGATATCCGCACCCAATACAGTTTTCGCTTTGTACAATCGGATACCAAGCAGAACGAAACAGTTAATTATCCACGCAAATCTCGGTCACGAATTTCCTGTAAATCATTGGGATGTGCCATACTCGTGGTTGAAGGCGGTTTTAGGGAAGTAGTTAGATATAAGATTTCGGATTATCAAAAAATATCTAAATATGTTTTCCCAACCAGCCAACAAATCCACCAATCAATCAATCCACACATCCCTGCCCGCTATATTGAATCCTTTAAGGCAGGCGGGCATTCATCCATCTATCCATTTATCCTAACGTTACATCCAGAAACATCATTATCACAAAACCAATCATCACTCCGAATGTTGCTTCGGTTTCAAAACCTTTTCGGTGCGATTCAGGAATAATCTCGTCGCTGATAACAAATAACATCGCACCGGCAGCAAAAGCCAAACCCCACGGTAAGATGGGTTGAGAAATACTAACTAATCCGACACCTAACAACCCACCTATCGGTTCAACCATACCGGTTAGAAGAGAAATCCAAAGAGCTTTGCCGACAGAATATTTTTCGCCTATCAAAGCGAGGGCTACAACTAAACCTTCCGGTATATTTTGCAATCCGATACCTATTGCAAGTGTGAAACCGTTGTTCACATCGCCGCCGCCGAAACCGACACCGACTGCTAAACCTTCAGGAAAATTGTGTAATGTAATTGCAATAATAAAAAGCCATATTCGTTTTAGATTGGCTTTACTTGCTCCTTCAGGTCCCGAAATGAAATGTTCGTGCGGCGAATATTTATCTGTGAGCCAGAGAAATATTCCGCCCAATAACATCCCGGCAACAACTATTAATGCGGCATTGACGCCACCGCCAGCGGCTTCGATACCAGGGATTATCAGCGAAAAGGAAGTTGCTGCCAGCATAACACCGGCGCCAAAGCCCATCATTATATCCTGAAGTTTTTGTGAGATATTTTTAAAAAACAAAATTGGGAGTGCGCCTATGAACGTTGCGAATCCTGCCGCAAAACTTGCCGCTAATCCTAGCACAACGATTGGTAAATGAGATATTTGTTCAAACATAGTTAAGTTCCTATTTGGGTTTTGAGATTTGAGATTTGGTTTTCTGAAACATCCAACTTATCGGCTGTCTTATATGTTCTCTCGATACGCACCGACTACGTCGTTGCTACTCGAGAACCGGCTAATTTAGTCGGTTCTCGAGTGTCCCGACGCTGAAAGCGGCGGGATGTATCGAGAAAACCTACTTTGGGGACAGCCCCACTGGGATTAAACTGTGCAGGGTTGAGTTAGATCTTCTGAATTATCACAAAATTTTTAAAACACATGTTCATTATTGAATATCAGTCTGAGTGATATTAGCCGGTTTTGCAAAAGATTTTTTCAACATCCAGATAACCGTAATCAAACCACCGACGAGTAGTAATGCGAAAATTATTATTACACCCCACTGCGGTTCGGTTCTGACTGCATCCCAATTGATGTATGGTTTCAGATATTCTTCGCGTAATTCGTGCCGCATCAAAATCATCGTTACGATAGTTATTAGAAAGAATAACTTCGCAGCCATTATTTTTCCAATCGGTTTAGCGGCATTCATTCCAACAAACATTAACATGATACTAATAAATATCGAAGCAAGTCCAACCAAGAAGTAGCCGGTAGCAAGCGAATTCCCCCCCATAAACATCAACATAAATTCACGCGGTAAGGAAATCAACCACCACACCCCTACACCGATATTTATAAACGTGGGAATTAAAAACCACCAGGCGCCATAACGGATTGCCCACTTCCCAAGTTGTTCGTTAGTTTTCAGCTTTCTCATCCCCCACATTATAACAACTACACCAGCTACTGCTAATGCTGAAATCATATAATGCAAATAGCGAGGTATAAGTGTGGCGTCATCAAAATTCATGTGTGTTCCGTGTGGATTAGCAAAGTACATCGCTTTCCATTTTTCGGGGGTAAGCATCAAAACGATATTGTTTACGTAAATCAGACCTATCGTTGCTAACATTGTGGCACTTATCAGCACTACCCATAATCTTTTGCCGTTTAGCTTTTCCCATCTGAATGAGAAAATATAGTAACCGTAATAAGCTAAAATAAAAATTACGATAACCGATAACCAGGGCCAAGCCATTAAAATAGTAGATGTATAAAAGAACTGACCGTATAAAACCTGTAAGAACAAAAGGGGTGCAACGCCTAATGTAATTGTGAATGCTGTGAACGGTGGCAGCATTTTGGCAATCCCGCGACTCAAGTCGAAATGATTTTGGCTTTTCTTTTTCTTTCCAAAGAATTCAGTAAAAGCAGCAACAAAACCACCCCCCACTGCCACATTCATAGCGAGAATGTGGAGTGTAAAAGTAAACAGCAATAAAAATTTCAATAGCCATATCGGTGCGGGTAAAGCTATAGGGTCGATATCGGGAATCATCGTTTGATCTATCATTTTTTTCTCCTTCCGTTAGCTAACGGATTATTTTCTTTATTAAATTCTACTAACCATTTTGCTATCGCAGCAGCTTCGGTTTCAGTGCCTGCAAACTTCGGCATATAACCCTTAAAATTTTCTAAATCGCTTATTATCATTGTCAGCATCTCTACATCGTATTCAGTTATCAGCGGCTTTACATCGTTGTAACCGTTTATGATATGGCAGCTCGAACAGTACAGCTTGAATGCTTCCTTGCCTGCTTCAAGTTGATTTTGTTCGTTCACTTCCTTCATCTTCGACCACTTCGAGTTCTTGATTAAACCGGTTTCTTTAATTTTATCGAATTCACTTAAAAGCAATCCATTCGAGTACATATAATCAACAAGCACAAAAGGTTTGCGGACCGATTCGCGCACCCGCTCGCCGGCAAACATCGAAGCCAAACCCAATAGAAGTACGAAAACAGCTATGGGAGTGTTGTATAAATTTGGTTTTAGAAATCCCATTATCAAAACTGTTATGAAGATCAGGGCGCCGGCAATCAAACCGAAAATTGCCGTATCAGAAACGAAAGTAATTCCGCCTAAAATTATTTCGCGCGGAATTTCGGGCAGCGTCAGATAATACCAAAGCCCTGCCAGCGGAAGCAGAAGCATAAATGGCAGCACCCACTTGCTTGAATATTTAACGATCGTTTGTTTAACTTTTTTATCTTTCAATAACGAAGCTGTGAATAGTGCATATATTCCCGCCAAGACAATCGCCGTAAGAGTTCTGAAAGCTAAAGATGAAAAATAAGTAGGATTAATTAAGCCATCCCAGAAATCTCGTGTTTGAGTCCATGCACCCGGTGTTAGCATAAACGATAAAATACCGTTGATGACTACCATACTCATCCACGCTGAAATGAAGTAAATCCAGCCGATTACCAGATGAGTTCTTCGGCTAATTTTATCCCAAGTATAAAAGTAAATCATAACCGCAGCGATTTCTATAAAAAAGAAGACCCACTCGATTGCCCATCCCCAAAGGAAAATGTGTATAAGGGCCGATGTTGCCTGCGGATTAACGAGTCCGATTGTGAACCAGATTGCTACTCCGGTTAACGCACCGAAGACAATTGTTAATAACAGAAAAAATTTGGTATGTTTTTTTACATAGTTTAAAATATTTAAATCGTTCGTGCGGTATGCTTTCCGTTCGGTAAGAACAAGGAACAATCCGCCTCCCACAGCAAAGTGGGCAACGAACACGTGTATCACCGCGACAATACCGATTAGCCAACCGCCGCCGATTATTGGTACTTCCCAGATTGGATAATTCATTTATTGATTTCTAATAATTTTTTCAGTTTTATTCAATTCGTACAACCATTTTGCAAGTGCTTTCTTTTCAGATTCTGAACCCATAAAAGGCGGCATAAATCCTTTAAGTTGGTTCAAATGTTCGATTTGGTTTTCGATGAATGGCTCCTGCCAGCCCTTTGTTAATATTTTAATTCCGTTATAACCTTGAACAGTGTGGCAGCTTTGGCATTGAAGTTTAAAAACTTGTTCGCCTGCTTTCATAATATTTGCTTCATCCACTGAATTCACTGCCGCCCATTTTGCAGATGGCAAGATACCGGCAATTCTAAAATTATCAGCTTCGGTTTTAAAGACATTATTTGAATACATATAATCGTATATGATGAATGGCTTTCGGATTGCTTCGCGCACCCATTCGCTTACAGCGGTTACTGATAATCCTAACATCAGGAATAAAACAGCTAACGCTACGGGAAATCTTTCCGGATGACGGTAAGGTAAAAAGTATGCGAACACAAAAATTAGAATTGAAAAGAAAACTCCCGCAGCAGCAAATAGAGTAACTGCGGGTGCACCGCCGGAAATTATATCGAACGCCATGTCGGGCAGCGTCATCACGAACCACAAACCACCGATAGGCATAATGATAAACGGAAGAACGAGCCATTTAGCTGAATATTTTACCATTGTTTTCCTGAGGTCATCGTCTTTTAAATTTGACGAAGTCAATAGAGCATATAGCCCTGCCAGTGCGATAGTTACAGCAGTTCGCATTACGAGTGATGGCAGCATCGTGGGATTGAAAAACGCATCCCAGAAACTTTTAGTTTGCAGCCAATCGCCGGGTGTGAGCATAAATGTGAGTATGCCGTTGATAACGAACAAACTCATCCACGCCGCGATAAAATAAATCCAACCAATTGTTAGATGAGTTTTCCTGTCGAGCTTGTCCCACGTGTAGTAGTAAATCATAGCAGCGGCGATTTCGATGAAAAAAAAGACCCACTCGATTGCCCATCCCCAAACAAATATATGAATCAGTGAAGAAGTAGCCATCGGCGTTACAAGTCCGATGGTAAACCAGATCGCAACACCAGTAAGTGCGCCAAATACGAGTGTGAGGAGGATAAAAAATTTAGAATGGATTTTTAGATAGTCTATAATTTTGGGATTATTTTCGCGGTAAGCTTTGTGTTCGGTAAGGACAAGAAACAGTCCACCACCGATTGCAAATTGAGCTACGAATGTATGTATAATGGCTACAAAGCCAATAAGTATTCCACCACCAATAAAAGGAATATCCCAGAACGGATAATTCATTTGTTACTCCTTTCGTTACCTAACGGTTTATTTTTTATGATTAATATAACTCACGTTGAGCGTTCATCGTTGAAAACCACTGAAGCGGTTTATCTTTGGTGCTTTTAGTTTATTGAGATATACATTAAGATTCTGTTCACGCTACTAATTCCACCCTTTTCACTTCGGGTGCATTTTTTAAAACCGAACGTTCGATTCCTGCTCGCAAAGTTAAAAGCGAGAGGGGACAATTTTTGCAGACACCTAAATAACGTAAGTTTACGATTCCGTCATCACTGACGTTTACAAACTCGACATCGCCGCCATCGGCTTGAAGATAAGGCCTGCAAAAATTAAGGGCTTCTTCAATACGTTCGACTAGCGATTTTTCTTTTGATTCCATCGCAGTTTAAATGTTTAAATTTACTTCTACTCTTTTTGTCGTAATTCCATTAATGGCATTAATACTTAATTGTGCAACCATATTGCGGGCAATGTTTTTGATTGCCGTTGACTGAGGAGAGTTTTTATCCTGTGCAACAATCGGCACACCAACATCGCCACCGATGCGAATCTTTGTATCAATCGGAATCTCGCCTAAAAACTGGGTGCCCAACTCTTGGGCTTCTTTCCGACCACCACCGTACGAAAATATTTCCTCACGCTGACCACAATGCGAACAGATAAAATAGCTCATATTTTCGATGATGCCGAGAATCGGGACGTTCACCTTCTCGAACATTGCGTAACCTTTGCGGGCATCGGCAAGTGAAATATCCTGTGGCGTCGTAACGATTACTGCACCCGACAAAGGAATTGTTTGCACGAGTGTTAATTGGATATCGCCGGTTCCCGGAGGCAAATCGAAAATCAAGTAATCTAAATCGCCCCATTCAACATCGGTCATAAATTGCCTTACAGCTCCGCTTGCCATTGGACCGCGCCAAATAACTGCCTGATTCGGATCGACTAAAAAACCAATCGACATTACTTTTACACCGTGAGCCTCAAGTGGTATTAATTTGTTCTTTATCAACTTTGGAGAAGCGTTTATACCCATCATCAGCGGAATGCTCGGACCGTAAATATCGGAATCTATCAAGCCAACTTTGGCGCCATCCTGAGCTAAAGCTACTGCTAAATTTACGGCAACAGTCGATTTGCCAACGCCGCCTTTACCACTGGCAATGGCGATTGTGTTTTTTACATTAGTCAGTATGTTGTTCAAATTGAGCTGCGGTGCTCTACGAACGCTGCTCGTCATTTCAATCTGGATGTCGCCGACTTCCGGAAAAGCATCCCTGATAGCTTTTGTAGCAGCCATCTTGAACTGATCTCGCACCGGACAGGCGGGTGTTGTTAATTCTATTTTGAAACTTACATCTCTATTGTCTATCTTAATGTCTTTTACAAACCCAAGTGTAACTATATCTTTGTGTAGGTCGGGGTCTATAACAACTTTTAAAGCATTCAGAATATTATCTATATTTATGTTATTCATTGTTTCCTTTATTAAGATTTTAACAATAAATTTTTATTCAGCTTAAATAACGAATCCACTTTGATTGCTGATTCGTGCAACAAATTGCCTTGTTCACAATTTCTTTGGCCAACTACTATTGAATACGGTTGGTATTTGATTTGTGCAGTAACTGCACAAACGACAACATCTTGACACGAAGAATTATATGTTTCGTTGGATAGAATTAGAACAGGGCGTACTTTTTTACCTGACAGATCAGAAAATGGGAATGGACACAACCATATTTCTCGTTGGTTTACAAATACTTCTGCCATATTATTTCGTCGTCCTGATTATCCCAAATATCATGTAATGTAAATTCTACATCTTCTAAACGATATGTATTATCTGATTTTGTAATAATTACTTTTTCAACTTGATTGGCTCGTTTGATAAGTTCTTCAAAATCGCTTTTCTTTAATACAATTTCGCTTGAAGTTACTTTTTGTGGTTGAATAATAAGCATAATATTTTTTCTTTGAGTTGAATTAAGATAAGAAAAATGTGGTGGAGATGCAAAAAGATGCTTGTTCTAGTCTAGTTAATAGGTATGTTTACAACACACGAATCAATTGTTTTGGTTCTCCCGGTTTTAATTAACATAATCACTTTCCATATTTCTTCGTCGGACATGTTTGTGCCCAAAGCCGGCGAGTATTTCCCACCATAATATATATGTGCATAAAAATCAGAGTCGGGTTTAGTTTGGATTTGTTGCAGGTTTAAATCGGTTGGCGGCACAGGGAAACCATCGCCAACGTGAGTATGACCTTTCCAATCGGCACCGTGACAATGGCGGCAGAATGCTCGATACGTTTTCTGACCGAACTTTAAATTTTCTCCTGTTGGTTGGTATGGGTTGACTTTCATTTCCCGTTCACCGTAACCTTTAGTGCTCTGCACTATGTTTTCAGGAACAGTCTGCTGAACAATTTTAGTCGGTCTCGGATTCGGTTGGTCATACATTCGTCCGTATTCACACCCTATCAGTAACAGCGATATTAATAATAAAGCAGTAATATTTATCATACCTGTAATCCTTTACTTTTTTAAAGAATCAATTTTAACTGTTTGCATTGGCGGCTGCTTTTTATCATAATTCTCCACAGCTTGGTTTGAAGAACCTGGAACAAACGGAGTCGTACCGAAATTCCAATTTTCGGGTGGGGCATCTTTCAGGAAGAGATATGTGTATAAAAAATATCCTACCATAAAAACTATCGCAGCACCAACGAGTATCCAGCCTTTTAATTTATCTTTTTTGTTTTCTTCCATATTATTTCCTTTTTAAAAATTAAAACCCCAAATTGCAACAGCTCCAACGTAAATAATCGCCCACAGAAAATATGCGATGTAAAGTAAAATCAGAAAAAGAGGAATCGGTTTATGTCCTTCAGTAATTCCGTCGGGAAATTTTTCTATTTTTTCAGTTGCTTCTTTTCGTTTATATGTACGGAATGTGTTTATCGCAACATACAAAAAAGTAACAAGCACAGTCCCGCCTAACAAAGCAAGGAGTATATATTGTTCCTGCAAAATTTCATACGGAGGCATATAAATATCCTTTCAAATTAATTTGTAAAAACGATATAAAGCATTCTCGCGATTGCCGTTAATGCTAAAAACATAGCAATCAGTAAACTAATAAGTTCAGGCGACCAGACAAATTTTTGTTCGCCCTTTAAAACATCTGTCGTATTATTTGTTTGTGGCGGGTGTAACAGAGGCAAATATTTTGCCCTGTCTTGTTCTTCGAACTGCCCTTTGCGAACAGCCCAATAAAAAACCCACATCGAAATGGTAAGCCCGACGATCATAAATAAAATCCAAAATTGTAAAAACATTATTTACCTCCTTTCGCTGTTGAAGTGTCAACCGGTTCATAAGATGCATCTATACCGCGGGGTTCTGTGTTGGCATCGTTCTTTCCTACAAAATTTATCATCACATAATTCGATACATCCCAAATTTTTTCCGATTCGAGTTCACGTTTGAAGTAGGGCATAGCCGTGCCTGTAATACCGTTCATTATTTGATAGTAGAAAATTCCACCCGAAACACCTGTTCTTTTTAAAACAGTAAAATTAAGAGGCGGCGGATATAAATATTTAGCTGCGGGACCTTGTCCATCTCCAACAGGTCCATGGCATCCGAGACAGAAGGATTGGTAAATCCGTTCGCCTCGTTTCAAACCTGCCTCGGTTGCTGGATACGGGTTCGGCATATTTATCCACATCTCAGGAATATGGCGATGCAATGTTGCGACGTTTGAATCGGGACCTTTTTCGTAAGCTTCAGTTAATATTTTATGCCAATGTTTTTGCCGGCTAACACGGGCGTCTGCATCCTTGCCACCGAGACTTTGCACATAAGCAGTAAGCGACTTTACTTTTTCGTCCCCTAAAAATTTGAATGGCGGCATAATTGATTCGGGACGAGTGTAGCGTGGATTTATAAAATGTGCGCGATGCCAGTCGTCAGGATGTTCGCCTCCTGCTTGCGACAAATCGGGACCAGTGCGAATGGAACCAAGCAATACCGGTTCGTCTAACACGTAATCGCCTTCTTTGGCTATTCTCTCAGCCCCTAAGTCCCAATCCTGCGGTCGAATATACTGCGAGTGGCAATATGTGCAGCCGTTAGCAATATAAATTTGTCTTCCTTCATCTTCGATATCTGTTCGCTCACGAACCATCTCCGAAGGATTCACTTCCGCTTGGTAAGTCGGTATTAAAACAACAATCACAAATATCACTGCAAATATTATCATCGTGCCTGCAAGTAAAACACTCGTTGTCATTTTCATATTGATTCAACCTCCTTCCCTTTGAATATCGTCATCACAACATTATATAGACCGATTAAAAAGCCGGAGACTACAAATACACCTAATAAAATTCGGATTACAAAGTATGGCTGCATCTCAGGTAAAATGCGGTAAATAGTTTCGCCGTGTAACCACGAACTCCCCTGCACCAAACCAACTGCGGTTAAGACGAGGAAGAATCCATTCACACCAATCATCATCAGCCAATATTGAAAATCGGCGAGTGTCTTCGAGTAAATTTCTCTTCCGGTAACTTTTGGAAGAAAATAATACATTGCACCTATTGCAATAAAAGCAGCAAAACCGAGTAATGCGAGATGAGCGTGTGCAACAACCCAATTATTAAAATGTGTAACGCGTTGAACCGAAGGAAGCGATTGGAGCGGACCTTGGATACAAACTAAAAAGTAAAATATTGTTCCGGCAAAAACATACTTACCGCCGATGTCTCTGTGGATTTTTCCGAAACGGTCTTTCAGCGGCAGCCATACATTCGCCAAAAAAGTCATGACAGGAATCAGCATTCCGATTGAGTCAACGATTGAAATTACTTTTAGCCATTGCGGAACAGGTGCTTGAATTAAATGATGAGTTCCGATGTGTGTGTACATTACAAGCAGCATCCAAAAACCGATTAGTGAAAGTGTATGGCTGTAAATCGGAGCGCCGGTTACACGTGGGATAATGTAATAAGCGGCACCGATTGCAAGCGGAGTTAATAATAAGCCGAAAATATTATGTCCGTAAAACCAAAGCCAGATTGCATCGGTTACACCTTTGAGTGCACCGGTATCCGGATTCCATACTACGTTACCGAGTGTATATAAAATTGAAGTCCAGATGAATGCACCTGTAATATACCAGAGCGAAACAAACATCAGGTTTTCTTTTCTATCTAAAAGTGTCCGAACAACAACATAAGATAAAATGAGAAAGCAAATAATAACCAGTATGTCGATGGGCCAAATTAACTCAGCATACTCGCGCCCCTGATTTTGTCCGAGTGATAGTGTAACCACTGAAGCAGTGGTAAAAATATTCCACAATAAAACAGAAAAATTAGCCAAGCGTTCGCTGTGAAGTTTAGTTTGTGTCAGCACCGGAATAATGTATAACGCCGAACCGATTAGCGAAGGAGTTAAAAAGCCGAACAATACGAGATTGACATGAATTGGTCGGATGCGGCTGAACAGCAATTCGGGAATATTACCGAATACATCGGGAGCCACCAACTCAATAGCTGCTGTTAATCCGTATAAAGTTGCAATCACTACCCAGAAGACAGATGTGAGGTAGAAGTGTTTAGCGGCGCTGTTTGGTTTATCGTAGAATTTCACTTTAGTTTCCTTCCAATTTTAATGATGACAGATATAACATTCTACTGAAGCTTTATTCTGCCGATGGCAGGTTACACAAAATTCCATTTTCATCGGGAAAGTTTGCGTAACGCGGTCCATTTGTTCGATGTTGCCGTGGCAGGTTTTGCATTCAACCCCGAGTTTTATATGTCGTTTGTGATTGAAGAAAACAAAATCGGGTTGAAAAAATACACGTTTCCACGGTATCGGTTTATTATTATCGTAATACGAATGTAGCTTTTTAATTTCAGGATGCTGAGGGATAATGTATTTGTGGCAACTGACGCACAATTGCACAGCGGGCATCCCGGGAAATTGCGAACGGTCGGTGTAGCTGTGGCAATATTTGCAATCAATCTGTTTATCAGTAACGTGCAAGCGGTGGCTGAAAGGAATCGGTTGGGCAACACCTATCCTCTGCTGAGGTTGAATATAAACAAGATGAAGCATCCATAATGTTATGCCAAACATCGATGCAATTAAAAACCATTTGAAAACCGGATGGAACGGTTTTTCGATATTTGTATTTTCGCTCATTTTTCGCCTTCCAAACTATGTTTTAGTAGTGGATCACCGTAAACGACCATTGGGTATTTCGACCAAAAGTATTTAATTGATGTTATGATAATTCCTAAGAATCCAAGTGTGATTGTAATTTGAATCCAAACGTTTGGGAACGATGTATTGCCGGAAACCGAGGGGGCTATTAAAAGTGTTCGTTCTAACCACAATCCCAAGAGGATTCCAATCGATATCCACCGCATCGCGACCGGATTCATTTTTATTTTTTTGTTGATTAGGATTATAAACGGTGCAATAAAAGATAAAAGTAAAACGACGTAAGCCATAGTTGCCCACGGTTCGTGTTGAGTCCGTTCGATTATATAATGTGTTTCTTCGGGCAGATTGCCATACCAGATTACGAGAAATTGGGAGTAGAAGAAATCGCCGTTGACAATTGCAAACCCGAAAAGTAATTTTCCTAAATCGTGGAACTGTTTGCTGCCGATGATTTCACCTTCGGGTCGTCCGATAAAAAATGAAGCCATAATTATCGTGAATGCAATCCCCGTGTAAAAGCAACCGATAAAATAGTAAGCCCCGAAAAGAGTACTAACCCAATGCGGGTCGAGCGACATAATTAAATCGATTGCTAAAACCGAATAGCATACGGCGTAACAAATTGCTAAAATTACGCTCAATGTAGTTTGCTTATCGTTCGATTTTTCGATGCGGCTGACATCGTAGTTTGTTAATAATTTCCTGAAATGTTCAGGAACAATTTTACCGTGATAGATTGCTGCAAGATCGTTACGAATGGAGTTTCCAACATAAATCAAACTCAAAACTGTCATCAACACCAATGAAACGAGTACGCGAGAATACATAAAAGGTGCATTCAGATAAGCTGCTTTGTGAGCCACAGGTTCATTAATCCAGATAAATAGTTTTTCACCGCCGAGCATAATTATTATAAACAATAAAATTGTAACCGGTAAAAACGCCGAGGCACTTTCGGCAATCCGCATGATCGGTCTTCCCCACTTTGCGTTTGTAAGTCGCAGCACAACCGAAAGTATTACCGCACCTTGAGCAATGCCTATCCAAAAAACAAAGTTAATCAAATATGCCTGCATCACTTGCTGAGTTTCGCCCGCCAACATTCCGACCAAAAATCCTACTACTCCTACCGCAAGCAGAGCTATCAGGTAAGGTTTGAAAAGTGATTTGTCGTTTGCTTCAATGGAAGTTGCGAGTGCCTGCCTAAGTTGTTCTCTATTCATAGGTTACCTCCTTGGCACCGAAGGTATTAAATGAGTCGGTGAGCGATGCCACCTCTGTTTCATCAGCTTCCAAAGATATTCCAAAATGGTCAACGGTAAATTCAGGTTTATATCCTTTTAATTTTTTGTATGAGGGTAACTTTGCGTTAATTATCAAACCTAACAAGGTTGCGAGGGCGCCGAATAAAATCGTGAACTCGAATCCAATTACAACAAAAGGAATTAAAGTAACAGGAGGTTTACCGCCGAGAACCAAATTCCACTCTGCCGCTGTAAATCCGGCTAAACTAAATCCGCTTATCAAACCTATAATACCACCGGCGAGTGTGAACAAACCGACTTTACTTTTTTTCGCCCCCAAAGCTTCTTCGATTTCGTGATTGGGAACTGGTGAGTAAGTAACGAATTTTCGTTTTTCAGATTTGAAGTGTTTAATTACATTTACAAAATCGTCAACATAGAGAAAAGAAGCCGATATAATTTTTTTAGTGTTCATTGCTGCCTCCTTTTCTTTTGGGTGTAGGGAGGATTTCTTTCACTTCAGTAATTGAAATTGAAGGAAGGAATTTTGCAAAAAGGAAAAACAACATCAAAAAGAAACCCCAGCTTCCGAAAGAGATCCCGATTTCAACCCAAGTTGGTGAGTAGTTGCCCCAAGCCGCAGGAAGAAATTCGTGGGCAAGCGAAGTTATAATTATTACATAACGCTCGAACCACATACCTACGTTTATTAATATCGATACGACAAGAAGTCCAACAATTGATGTTCTGATTTTTTTGAAGAAGAATAATAAAGGAACGATACTGTTACAAATTACCATCGTCCAAAATGCGGGGGCGTAATCGCCACTCGCACGCCATTTGAAAATCGCAAGTTCATAAGGGTTACCGCTATACCAAGCCAAAAAATATTCGATTGCATAAGCGTACCCCACAATCAAACCTGTAAGTAAAATAACTTTTGCCATACTTTCGAAATTTTTGATTGTAATAATATTTTCGACTTTGAAGATTTTTCGTAACGGGATGAGTAGAGTTATTACGAGAGCGAGTCCTGAGTGAATTGCACCGGCTACGAAGTAAGGTGCGAATATCGTGCTGTGCCATCCGGGAACGATCGAAAGAGCAAAGTCCCACGACACAACGCTATGCACAGATATGACAAGCGGTGTTGCAAGAGCTGCGAAGAAAAGATAAGCCCTGCCGTAGTGCCGCCATTGTTCGTTCGTTCCGTGCCAGCCGAAAGAAAGTATCGTGTAAATTTTCTTTCGGATGCCTGTGGCTTTCTCGCGCACCGCTGCAATATCGGGTATCAAACCGATTAAAAAGAAACTCGCACTTACAGTCAGATATGTAGAGATTGCGATCACGTCCATAATTAATGGAGATTTGAAATTGGGCCACAAAAGCATCTCGTTCGGTATAGGTAAAGTCCAATAGGCAACCCACACTCTGCCCAAATGAATCAGCGGATACATACCGGCGGTTGCGACTGCAAAAACAGTCATCGCTTCGGCGCTGCGATAAATCGACATTCGCCATTCTGCCCGGAACAAATAAAGTATCGCCGAGATCAGAGTGCCTGAGTGGGCAATACCAACCCAGAAAACAAAGTTCGTAATAAACACACCCCACATAACAGGATGCCTGATACCCGCTACTCCAAGTCCATTAACGATCATGTAAAACCAAACACTCATTCCCATAGCAAACAGGAGTGCGAAAAATCCGACAATAGCAAAGTAAAACTTACGCGGCGGGGCAAGTGTATTTATTACAGAATCATTAACTTGTTTGTATGTTAAACCTTCCATCAATTCCCCTTTCACACTTTATTTTTTTTCTTTGGAGCGTAATCATCTTTTACAACTTTCTGCAGGTAAGTAATTGCCGACCGGGTGTTATATTCTTCGATCGGACGATATGCCCGCGGATTGTTTTTTAATTTTGATACTAACGATTCTTCGTCTAATAAATTTCCGAAAACTAAAGCATTCGTCGGACAGGTTTGCACACAAGCCGGTTTGATTTCGCCGTCTCGAACTAACCTGCCCTCGTCTTTTGCTTTATCGCGTGCCTCGACTATTCGTTGTACACAAAATGTGCATTTCTCCATCACACCTTTATCGCGCACTGTAACATCGGGATTCAACTGTAAATGTGTGGGATGCGGGTGTTCGTAACTGAACCAATTGAAGCGGCGAACTTTGTAAGGACAGTTGTTCGAACAATATCGCGTACCGATACACCGGTTGTAAACCTGAACATTCAAACCGTCTTTGCTATGGTATGCGGCGTAAACGGGACAGACAGGCTCGCAAGGTGCATTCTCGCAATGCTGACACATCATCGGGATATACCGGTTTCCATAATCAGCAAATTCATCTTCTCGGTAGCGTTCAATCCGCAGCCATTGCATTTCCCGCCCTTTTGATATCAACTCTTTTCCAACTGTCGGGATATTATTTTCTGCATAACAAGCTGCTATACAAGCGCCGCATCCAATACATTTATCCAAATCAACCGTCATACCCCAGCGGTAAGTTTCGTGCTGAACTTTCGGATACATATTCAAATCTTCGTGATGTTTTTTGTCTTTACCGATTTCCGATAAAAGTACCGCTTGTGAAATTCCCCGTTGATATTGTAGGTCAGTATCGCTCGGACTAATCAGCCGGGTCCACTTACCTGTGTTTTTAATTTTGATAGTAGATGCTGACCAGAGATTTTTGCTCAACAACGGTAGGGGAGAAAATCCGACATTCGTTCCATAGCGTCCAAACTTTGTATGCCCGAAACCAAATGCAATTGCAACGCTGTGATACTCGATGTCTGTTGAAACTTTGGCGGGAATCTCTATACTTCCTTCAGAGGTTGTGAGTTCAACAATATCGTGATTTTTTATTCCATGCAACTCGGCATATTTTGAGTTGAGGGATACATAATTTTCCCAAACTATTGAAGATGAAGCATCGGGAATTTCGCTGATCCACGGCTTGTTTGCACCCCGACCGTCGTAGTATTTATAAGATGGAGTAGTTATAAAATAAATAGCATCGAAATTCATTGCTTGAATTTTTGGTTTCAGTAAATTTGCCGCTAAAATTTTGGGAGTTTCAGACACAGAAATATTTTTGGATGAAAACCCTTTCCCTAAAATTTGTTTCCATTCTACGTCAGAAGATTTTGAATTAGCCCGTATAAAATCGTAATATGTCGCTGAATTGTTTAATGTTTTACCTGTTACTGACTTAAATATTTCAAGTAGGTAATCGCCGGTCGATGATACTCCGAAAACACTCTCCATTACAGGTTGTTGATAATTTCTGATTGAAGCATCGGGTTGATATTCGTCCCAATCTTCAAGTGGGGTGTTTGTGGGAATTACATAATTTGAATACTCGGTCGTTTCGTTCAGCATCGGTGTGAATGCAACTACCATACGAATTTTCTTCAGTGCCTCATCGAAGCGGAAATGTTTAGGCATCGTGAATATCGGGTTTGTCTGGAGAATGAAAAGTGTATCAATCGTACCTTCCAAACATTTTTTTATTAATGCTTCAACCTCTTCATCTGTTGAGATGTTTGAATATGAGAGTGGATTGTTGAGGAAAACTGTTTTGCTAATTGCACCGATAATACTGTTGATGAGCATAATAGCAATTTGAGTTTCTTCATCGCACATCAGACCACCCATTACGATGGGGCGTTTTGCCTTGACTAAAAGTTTAGCCGTCTGTTTTATATCGTTTGGTGAAATGAAAATTTTACCAGCTACACTATCAGCACTGAAACCTTCGCTGAAGTTTTTTGCAATCGGATTAGGATTGAGTTTACAGATTTCGTTGAGAAGAGATAAGGCAAACAGCTTTTCGCCTCCTGCCGGAATCTGAATCCATTTATCAGCTACATTCCCTGTCATCGAGAGTGTCGCCCCCGCATAAATGAAAACGCTCTTTCGCCCTTCTTTCGCATCGCTGTTATCTGCAAACTGTCGTGCAAACTCAACGGGCGAGACGTAGGTCTCCAAAAAATCAGCTCCAATTGAGAGAATCATATCAGCATCCTGAAGCGACATCTTTGGAACTATATTCTTACCAAACACTTTATTGCACGCCGACTTGATTGCCGAGTAATTTACCGCTTCGTAAATAACCGGTTTTTCACCACCGATAGAATTCATAAACTCATCTGCACAATTAGCTAGCGAACCACTATTCAATGATGTAATCATTGCAATTTCTTTTGCTGCTTTTTGGGATACTAAACTTTTTACATGATTGCCGATTTGTTTAATTGCAATTTCTGTTTCGAGAGAAACAAAGTTCCCTTCTGCATTTCGCATTTGGGCGGTTATCAACCTGTCGGGGTTGTATAATTCCTGCAAAGTCGCCTGTCCACGAGCGCATAGTTTACCCTGATTAATCGGATGCTCAGGATTACCTTCAACTTTAACTGCTCTCCCCTCTCTGCATCGAACTAACAGACCGCAGCCGGCGGGACATTCCCGACAAGAAGATGCATACCAGTTTGCAATTCCCGGAACGATTTCTTGAGGCGGAATAACGTATGGAATTATTAACCTTTGAGTATCAGTTTTACATCCTGAAACTATTCCGGCGCCTGTTAATCCGAGAATCTGTAAAAAAGTTTTTCGATCCATAAATTACCTTTTTGATTTAAATTATTTAAACACAACCAACCTAAGCGAATTTACTACAACTGTTATGCTGCTCAACATCATCATAATTGCAGCTATCAACGGATTTAACATTCCTGAGATTGCTAATCCCACGCCAACTATGTTATACACAACTGCCCAAGAAAAATTTTGTAACGTGATTGTATTTATTCTCTTTGCATAATTGATAAGCAGAGGAATTTTATCTAAAAAATTTTTGAATATAATGATTGATGAGGATGCCTTCGCTAAATCAGTTCCGCTGCTTAATGCGATTCCGATATCAGCTTCGGCTAAAGCTGCCGCATCGTTAATACCATCGCCAATCATCATTACAGTTTTCGCCGGGGCTTTCATCTTTAATTGTTTGATGTAGTCTATTTTTTCTTTCGGTGATGTTTCACCCAAGAATATATCAATTCCAACGTTACGGGCAAAATTTTCTGTCGTTGCGGTTTTATCTCCGGAAATAATATGAACCCGTTTTCCTATCTTGCTCAAACTGCTGATTAAAGTCGTTACCTTCTCTCGCGCAACATCGCCAATCCATAAATATCCTTCTATTTTTGAATCCCTTCCGAAGTAAACTACTGTATGACCATTCAATCTGTGTTTTTGTGAATCTCTTTTTAGTTCATATTTATCTGAACCGAACATTTCTTCGCTGCCGATTGTCCATTGCTGAAAGTTGTGCATTCCAATGACACCATGCGGGTGAACATTCACATTCTCGACTTTAACTTTTTCGGCTTTCCCTCCAAAATATTCTTTTATAGCTTCAGCTACCGGATGCGAAGAATAGGTTTCAAGCTCGTTCAATATTTTTTCTGCTTGTTCCGATTCAATCATATTCTTGTATCCGATAACAGAAAATTTTCCGTAGGTAAGTGTTCCGGTCTTATCGAATACAACATCGTTCACTTTCCTGAGAAGTTGAAACATATCAGGATTTCGTATGAAGATTCCATTCTTGGCAAGCGTACCGAGCGAGGTTACAATAGTAACCGGAACAGCGATAGCCAACGCACAAGGACACGCAATGACCATGACAGTCAGAGCACGCAAAAAACTCGTTTCAAAATTTAACCCGAAGGACAGCATAGCGACGAGCGTGAGTGCTGAGAGCAAGAATATTGCAGGAACAAAATATCGTGCTACTTTATCGCTAAAACTTTGCAGCGCCGATTTTTTTTGCAGCGAATCCTCTATCCATTTCACGATAGTAGAGAGGGCAGAGTTTTTTGCCGTTACAGATGCTTTTATTTGCAGAAAACCACTTTTAATAATACATCCAGAGTAAACTTTGGTTCCGGTATTTTTTACAACTCCTTTTGCTTCACCCGTGAACATCGATTCATCCACGTTTGCGTTACCTCCAATTACTTCACCATCGGCAGCAATAGTTTCACCTGAGTGAACTTCAAAAACTGATTCGGCTTTAAGTTCATCGGCTGCAACCCATTTGATATTGTGCATCAAATCGCGAGTGCGAATTTTTTTAGGTAGGACGCTGTATAATCTGTTAATTGCTCCGGAGGCTTTGTATCGAAAAAAGTTCTCGACAAATTTCCCAAACAAAATGATAACAATAAGCGATGTCGCTGTATCGTAATAAAGATGTGGGTTGGGGACAAATATGAGTTCGAATGTGCTATAAATGAAAGCTGCACCAGCACCTATGCCGATTAATGTTTCCATTCCCGGACGACCGCGGAAAATGCTTGTTACTGCTTTTTTCATTACAGGCAGTCCGGCAATAAAAAGAACCGGAATAGATAAGATGAACATCAGCCAGCCGAAAAGAGATACGACACGTGAATCCATTTGTTCGAAGTAATCCCAGTAGAGTGGCACCGTCATCATCATTATGTTCATTGAGATAAGAGCCGCAATACCAAAACGAATTAAGGTTTTACGTTGTTCGGTTTTAAAGTTTTCGTCGCCGAAATATTCGCTAGCAGTATATCCTAAATTTTTGATTTGTGAGAGGAAGGTTTTTTTTGAAATTTTTGACGGGTCGTATACTATCTTGCAAGTATCAGTTGCATAGGAAGTATTTGATGCGATAACACCTTCGGTTTTTTTGAGAGACTCATCAATAATAGATGCACACGAGGCACATTTCAGACCTGAAATATGTAGTGTAACTTCTTGCGTGGAAATTGTCGAAGTATTTTCCTGATACGAATGTTCGGATTGTTTAAACATTCCCCTCCCTCCGAAAGCGAATATTTTGAAAGCAACCATCGGAATAGGAAACACGTCTCCAACTGTTGCTCTTTTCTATCAATGACGTGAGTTTCAATTCGCCCACGGCGAACTGCTCACACAGAACACATATATTTTGATTTATTGAAATCGTAAGCGTATAGTATTTCTAATTATCTTTTGAAATAAGGAGTTTATCTTTTTCCTATGCAAATACTAATCTACGTCCTTTGGGTTGGGGGATCGTATCACCAAATTCTTTAGCGGTATCTATCCATAGATCTATCGCCTCTTTCGCTTGTTGAAGGGCTTCTTCATGAGTGTTACCGTGCGCCATGCATCCGTGTAATTCTGGGACTTCCGCTATAAAAATAGAGTCTTCTTCACTCCAATATATAATTACTTCATATTTTGAATTCATAACAACTCTCTCAATCTATACTATCTATACTGCCGTAAGTATTCCAATCGTTCTTTTAAATTTTCTTTTGAAATAAGGAGTTTATCTTTTCCAAAAATCGCTTCCTCCTGATTATTGAAAGTTAATTCATATTCTTTGCTCATCACTATTGCTTCTTCAGGGCATGCTTCTTCGCAAAGCCCGCAGAAGATACAGCGAAGCATATTAATTTCGAATTTCACGGGATAGCGTTCTTTATCCAATTCTGTTTCAGATGCCTGAACTTCGATAGCTAAAGCAGGGCATACGCGTGAACATAGACCGCATGCGACGCAGCGTTCCTTGCCATTTTCTTCAACTAAAACCGGACTTCCGCGGAACGAAGCTGGCGGATTCCATCTCTCTTCAGGATATTGGCGTGTGAATTTTGGAAGAAACATCTGCCGTATCGTAATCTTCATACCTTTTACAATTTCCGGAATGTAGAGTTTCTGCCAAAATGATAAATCACTTGTGTGAGTAATTTTAGTTTGTGCCATAGTTTTATTCGAATAAATAAATTATAAATGCTGTTACGATAACATTAGCGATAGAAAGGGGTAACATAAATTTCCAACCTAAATCCATTAATTGATCGTAACGAAAACGTGGAACAGTCCAACGAATTATTATCATAAACAGTAAAACTGCTCCGACCTTCGCTGCGAATGTTCCTACTTGAATTATACTCGTCCAAAATTCAGGCAGCCCGAAAGATTGCAGATACGGAAATTGCCAGCCCCCTAAATAAAGCGTTACAACTATGGCGCTGCCTGTAATCATATTTGCATACTCGGCTAAGAAAAATAATCCGAATTTCAATCCGGTGTATTCTGTGTGGTAGCCGCCGACTAATTCGGGTTCAGCTTCGGGAAGATCGAATGGTAACCGGTTTGTTTCAGCAAAAACAGCAACAAAAAAAGTTATGAACCCGATTGGCTGCAATAGAATCAACCATCGCCAGCCATGTTGGAATTCCACAATTTTATCGAGTTCTAAAGTGCCTGTAACTAAAATTACACCGACGATTGATATGCCCATCGAAAGTTCGTAGCTGATTATTTGTGCTGACGAACGCAGCCCACCTAATAGTGAATATTTATTATTGGAAGCCCAACCCGCTATAGCGATTCCATAAACGCCTAAACCAGTTAAGGCAAGAGCGTATAGAATTCCGATATTGACAGATGCAATTTGAAGTTTAATTTCGTATCCGAAAAGATTAATTTTGTCGCCGAACGGAACTACAGCAATTGTGGAAAGTGCAACAACAATTGCAATTATAGGAGCAAGTCGGTGTAGAGGTTTGTTGGCTAATTTCGGGACAATATCTTCCTTGATGAATAATTTGATAACATCGGCTACGGGCTGCAATAATCCTTTGTAACCGACGCGGTTTGGACCGATGCGATTTTGGATGAATGCTGAAACCCGGCGTTCGACCAACACAAGATAGGCAACGCATGTGAGTAACACCAGCATGACAACTAAAATTTTGATAAGAGAAATTAATATTTCCATATTATGATACTTTTATTGATTTCTTTTCAGTGATTGGTTTTTTATTAAGAGCCGCACCTTTGCTGCCAATCTTAAGATATGATAAACCTTTAAATGAATCGATAGTTGAAGAAATTTCGTTGAATATTTCTTCTGCCGAATTATAACGGAACTTCGGATTTATAGCATTTGCAATGCTGCTAAGAATCCTCCAAGTCGGACGGACATCGTGCTTGTTTCCTTTATTCCATCTATCATTTTGGGCACCGAATTTATCCCATCGGCTGAGCGACATTCCATCGGACGAACGATCCATTTCTGCAGTTGCAATAGCAGGACGTATCCGTTGAACCCTCCCTTGAAAATTGGTGAAGGTGCCATTCTTTTCAGCATAAGTCGCAGTCGGGAAAACTATATCGGCAATAGCTGTGAGTGAATTTTTAATTGGGCTATGAACAATGAGAAAATCTACTTTTGATAAAGCATCGCGAACTTCGGGGGTTACCCCAATGTCGTCGCACAAAACGTAAATGCACTTCAATTCTTTCGATTCAATTGCTTTTAAAATTTGTTGGAAGTTATAACCTTTCTCAGACGGATAAACGCCTACTTCCATTGCGCCTAACGAATTCGGAGTTTTATCGTTTCTGATTAATAAGTTATCTTCGTCACCTTCTACAATGTGACGCGAAAAATCGACGTGAGGTGTTCCAATAATCTGCTTCATAAATTTCGCAAAAACATAATTATCTTCATTAGTCGCAAAAGGTGAACCGATACCCGCAATTTCGTTTTTCTTAAAATTCTGAATTTTGTGTACTAAATATGCAATCCCTTCTTCCCAACTTGTTTCTACTACCTCACCATCCTTCATCATCATCGGCGATTTAATTCGTTGGTCGGAATTCACATACTTGAATGTGTTAAGCCGTCCATTATCGCACATCCAGTAGTCATTAACTTCGGGATTTAAACGTGGAGTCAGTCGTAATATCTCGTTGTTGCGAACCCAGATATTCATATTACATCCGCGTGCACATCCGCGGCAAATGCTTTCGGTTGACGACATTTCCCAGACACGGGCTTTGAAACGGAAATCGCGGCTCGTAAGTGCACCGACCGGACAAAGTTCAATAACGTTCATCGAATACGGATTGTCCAATTGTTCGCCCGGTGCGGTTGTAAGTTCCACGTGATCGTTGCGGTTAGTAAAAACTAACTGAGGTTTACCTGCAATCTCATCGCAAAAGCGAACACAGCGCGAACACATTATACAGCGTTCAACATCCAACATCACATTCGGTCCGAGTTCCACTCGCTTCGGCTTGCGAACTTTTTCTTCTTCGAAACGGGAAACACCTTTGTCGTATTTGTATGAATAATCCTGAAGTTTACATTCCCCAGCTTCATCACAGATAGGGCAATCGAGTGGATGATTAATCAGGATAAACTCCATCACAGCATTCTGGGCTTTTTCTACCCGCTCATTCTTCGTGTTGATTACCATACCATCGGCAACTTTTGTAGCGCAGGCAATAACAAGTTTGGGAGATTTCTCCACTTCCACAAGACACATTCGGCAGTTGCCCGACACCGAAAGCCGTGGATGCCAGCAAAAATATGGAATTGAAATTCCGTTCTCACGTGCGGCTTCGATAATGGTTTTTGAGGGATCGGCTTGGTATTCGTTTCCGTTTATTTTTATTTTTACCATAAATACTTTTTCTATTTTTTATTGTAAGCTTCGAGGGCAAACTTTATAATTTCTAACGACCGGCGCAACTCATCCAAATTTAAAGTGAAAGCGAGCCGCACTTCGTTCATACCTTTACCGGGTGTAGCATAAAAACCCTGAGCTGGAGCGATTAAAACAGTTTCTTTGTTGTGCTCGAATTCTTCAATCAACCATCTTGCAAAATCATCTGAATCGGTAACAGGTAAACCAATAACGATATAAAAGGCGCCTTCAGGTTTGTAGTAAGTAACACCGGGAATCGTTTTCAAAGTTTCGTAAACAACATCACGACGCTTTCGGAATTCTTCAACTATCGGTTTTACATATTGGTCGGGAGAATTCAGCAGCGGAACAACTGCAAGCTGCTCGATTGTTGCAACAGAGAGGCGAGCCATTCCGAATTTGAAAGCGGCATGAATCACTTCAGCATTATGGCTTGCAATCACACCGATGCGGGCGCCGCAAACATTAAACCGTTTCGAACAGCTATCCAATAGAATAACTTGATTGCGTATTTCGGGAAAACTCATTACGCTGATGAACTCAGCATCGAAGTTGAATTCACGGTAAACTTCGTCCGACATCAGAAACAGGTTATGCTTCTTTGCCAAATCTACAATTCGTTGTAATTCATCTCTCGAATAAATTGTGCCTGTTGGATTAGATGGATTGGTTATTAAAATTGCTTTCGTTTTTCCGTTAATATGTTTTTCAATTTCTTCAGTTGCCGGAAGATGAAAACCGTTTGCTATCGAAAGCGGAACGGGCTGTAAATGCACATTGGCGATTGTTGCAAAACCGTTGTAGTTAGTGTAGAACGGCTCGAATACGATGATTTCATCTTGATTATCACAAACAGCACACATTGCAAAAATTATAGCTTCAGAACCACCCGATGTTACAACAATTTCGCTTTCGTTAAATTCGATGCCTACGTGCTGGAAATAATTTTTCCAGGCAGTGAGCGTGGGATTTAATCCTGCAGAAGGAGCGTAAGCAAGCGTAGGCTGCCCGATGTTATGTATTGTTTCGTAAACGATTGGAGCCGTTGGCAGGTCGGGTTGTCCGATGTTTAAATGATGGACTTTAATTCCCTGCTTTTTCCGGGCTTCAGCAGTTGCGGCAAGTTTTCGCAAGGGTGAAGCTTGCATTGTTTGTGCTCGTGTTGATATGTTCGGTTTTGTAAGCATTCTATTTCGAATTAAGAGGTGAAAAAATGACAACAGAAAATTTTTCCCTGTTCAATATTTTATGTGCAACTTCCATTACATCGTCCGAGGTAACTGCATCAAGTTGCTTGATAATAGATTCGAGTGTGAAATATTCGTTGAAATAAATTTCGCTTGTGGCTAAACGCATCATCCTGCTCGACATACTTTCGAGACTGAGCATAATGGTTCCTTTGACTTGCGATTTAACACGTTCGAGTTCTGAAATTTTAACCGGGTTTTTTTTCAAATTATCAAACTCTTTGAAAATCAAATCAATCGACTTTTGTATATTTTTTTTATCGGTTCCTGAATATACGCCAAAACTTCCTATATCGCTCAACATATTAAGGAACGAGCCGATTGAATAAGAGAAACCGTATTTCTCTCTGATGTTCTGAAACAAACGAGAACTCATCCCCTCACCAATCAAAGTGTTCATAATAACGAGTGGATACCGGAACTTGCTTTTTATGCTATAACTAATATTTCCTAAACAGATATGAGCCTGTTGAATCGGTTTATCTTGCCGAATCAAGTTATGTTTACGTTTGATGGTTGAAGATTTTCTTTGATAGGTAGAATGTTTTTCAGGTTTGAGAGCAGAAGAAGTTTTTTCTACTAAACTTACTAATTTGTCGTGCTGGATATTTCCGGCTGCGGCAACAATTATATTCTCAGGTCGATAGTGTGTTTTCAGATATTGAATTATATCATCCTTCTGAAACTCGCGAACATTCTTGGCAGTCCCGATTACAGGATTTCCAGCAGAGTGATTTTGGAAAAGAACCTCATCAAAATAGTCGTGTATAAATTCTTCCGGGTCGTCTTCGATGTTTTTTATCTCCTCTAAGACCACCATTTTTTCTTTTTCGATGTCTTCAATTTTTAATTTAGGGTTAAAAACCAGTTCCGATAAAACATCTACAGTTCTGGGAACATGCTCATCTAAAATTTTTGAATAGTAACATGTAGCTTCTTTACCTGTGAACGCATTTAAGTAACCGCCGTAACCTTCGATCTGTTTTGCGATTTGTGCCGAAGAATATTTATTCGTCCCCTTAAACGCCATGTGCTCGATAAAATGAGAGATACCGTTTACACGAGGCGATTCATCGCGGGAACCTGTATTGACCCAAAATCCGACAGAAACAGAATGAACGTAAGGAATTGTTTCTGTGATTATGCGAATACCATTATCTAAAGTTGTTTTTTTATAAACAGATGGAGTGTTTTTTTTCATAGTTTGTGTTTGAGTATATTTTCAAAAAAGTTGTAAAAATATACCAATTTTAGCGTAGATAGTCAAGGAATCTCTTTAGCTAACAGGTCAATGGTTCGCAGCATCTCTTTAATTTTTGCAGCGACCATATCGATTGCAACTTTATTTTCGCCCCCCTTTGGTATTATCACGTCAGCCCAACGCTTACTCGGCTCCACAAATTCGAGATGCATCGGTTTTACTGTAGAATTGTATTGGATAATTATTGATTCGATATTCCTCCCCCGCTCAATCAAGTCGCGCCGCAACCTTCTTAATAACCTCTCATCTGCATCTGTATCAACATAAATTTTAATATCCATTAAATCGCGGAGTTCTTTTTCGGCAAAGATTAATATTCCCTCTATAATTATAATATTGCGGGGAGGAATAACAATCGAATCTTTCAAGCGAGTATATGTTTTAAAATCATAAATAGGATGATGTATTGTTTCTCCTTTTTTAAGTTTATGTAGATGTTCAATTAATAAACGTGATTCAAGTGCGTCAGGATGGTCGAAATTTATTTCAGATGGCTGGCGACCATTGAATGATGTGATATCTTTATAATAGGCATCGTGCTCGATAACAGCAACTTTCGAAATATCGAGACGCTCTAAAATTTTATATGTTACTGTAGTTTTACCAGATCCGGTGCCGCCGGCAATTCCGATTATCAGAGGTTGATTCATAATAATACCTTTTATATATTACGCAAGAAGTTTTTGAAAATATAAAAGAAATAGAGCGTTAAAGCAAACATGATTGTTGAATATTTATTGATCGTTGTTACTTCGTTATTGATTATTGAATTTATAATTTTATTAGTTGGATTAGTTAAATCGACTAAAACCAAACATAATGACGAATTTGAACCATCAGTTACAATAATTGTGGCTGCACGTAACGAAGAACATTCAATTAAACCCTGCTTAGAATCCTTATCAAAATTAAATTATCCCGCGGAAAAATTGGAAATCATTGTCGTAAATGATCAATCAACTGATAGAACTGAAAAAATTATTAACGACCACATCATTAATTATCCACACTTTAAGTTGATAAACTCTACACCGGACACAGGAAACTTAATCGGCAAAGTTAATGCGGTTACACAAGGAATCGAAGCTTCGAAAAATGAGTTCATCCTATTTACCGATGCTGATTGCGTTTTACCTAAAAACTGGGTTAAACAGACCGTTCGTTATTTTCAGAATCAAGTGGGGGTGGTCGGCGGTTTTACAATTTTAGATGCAAACAACACGTTCGAGGGAATACAGTCGTTAGATTGGATATATTTATTTAGTGTAGGTTCAGCGGCTGCAACGTTAGGTTTTCCTTTGACGGGTGTCGGTAACAATTTAGCAGTTCGTAGAAAGGATTATGAACAAACCGGCGGCTACCGGGTTATTCCGTTTAGCGTTACAGAAGATTATGCACTCACACAAGCGATAGTTCAGAAAAACAAAAGTAAGATGGTTTTTCCATTGGATGAGAAAACTTTGGTTACAAGTTTAGCATGTCCGACGTGGAAGAATTTATTCCGACAAAAACAGCGTTGGGGGGTAGGAGGTTTAGATATGGTAACAATGGGTTTCGTAGTTTTTAGTCTGCCGTTCGCTTTCAATATATTAATTATGGCTGGTGCTTTATTTATTTCGCCGCCGCTCTGGATGCTTGCATTAATATCAAAATTAGCAATAGACAGTTTATTCTTGACTTATGCTTTACACAAATTAAAGATAAAAAAATATATGAAATACTTTTTTGCTTTCGAGGTATATCTTTTTATCTACTCGATGTTTCTCCCGTTCGCTGCAATCCTCACGAAAAAAATTATTTGGAAAGAAAGATCGCTATAAACTAAGAAGCCCTTTCGGTGAAAGGGCTTCTTAAATTTACGATCGTATTAGCGTATCCGCGAGCTCGGAACACCCAATCTTTTTAGTTTATACCGGAGAGTTTGTTCGGTCATACCTAAAAAATGAGCCGCTTTCGATTGGTTAAAACCGAATTTTCCGAGTGCCCGTTCGATAATTCCTTTTTCTATAACATCCAAAGAATTATCGAGTATAAATTCTTGATCGCTCTCGATATTGTTGAGCATTTTAACGACTTCAGTTTTCTCATCTAAGAGTTCCTGAGGTAGTGTAAATCTTCCACCGCTTGAGAAGAGTACCGATTTATCTATTACAGCTTTCAGCTCTCGGATATTTTCTTTCCACGGTTGTCTTACTAAAACTTCAATGGCGTTAACATCGATAGCCAAATCGCCGATACCAAGTTCCTGGCAAATTTCATTCGTATAATACTTCACTAAAACTGGAATATCTTCAGGACGTTCGCGTAACGGAGCTACATCGATTTTTTCAAATTCAGAAAATTTATTGAGCAATCCTTCTAATATTTTATGTCTCTCAAATAACTCTTTCGGCGAAGCTTTCATAGTAATAATCAGGCGGATATCAACCGGTTCAGCATGAGTACTGCCCTGGCGCCTTGTAACCCTTTCGTTCATAAAAGACAAAATTTTCATCTGGTTACGGAAACTTGCTTCTTCAATTTCTTCGATTAACACTGTTCCGTGATTTGCAATCTCAAAAAGCCCGCGCTTGCTCGTTGTCATTCCAACACCCTTAGTTCCTGCATCGAAACCAAAGAGCACCGCTTCTAATTCTCTGTCATCAAGGACAGACAAATTCAAAGAAGCAAAAGGCAATTGCTCATCATCCTGTTTACACAGTGCATAAATATTCTTGGCTATTGCCCCTTTACCCACACCCGGTTCACCAACAATAATAATATCGCGTCTCGTTTTGGAAAGCCGGGAAATTTGTTTGAGAAGTTGTTCAACTGCCCTGCTCTTACCGATGATTGGATATTCCATCTTCTCAGTTGATTTTTCTTCTCCGCCTGTGGCGGATGATTTTGTCGTTTTTTCTTTTTCCATAGTCTCCACTCTTTATTTAATTGTTTATATAAAATTTTGTTTTCATCTTTGCTCAAACAACCTGCCTTTCAAATCTTTTGAGCTTGTAAAATTCTTCAATATATATTTATCGATACCATCCATCCATCTTGTGATTTTTTCAGGATTCTCTTGAATTTCAACCTCATAAAACTCGCCGACTACCGATTTGATAAATTTCAACCGGGCATAAAAGAAAATTACAAGCACACCCAAAAAACCTGCCGAAAAATACTGACCTATACCAAATAATTCCATATAACCTGCAAATTCTACGCTTTTTATAACAGCCCACTGATGAAAAATATCTAAACTGAATATTACCAAAAAAACATACATCATTTTATCAATATAAGCACCTTGCGGTGGATCTTTCGCATATTGGTATCCGCAATATAATAAAATAAATAGAATAACAAAAACATCCATATAAATTATTTTGAAATAAAATGGCTGATATAACAGAACCAACGAGCCATCATTTTTCGTATATGGGAGTAGTTTTTCGATCTGTTTGAGATTGGCTTCGGGATATAACTGACCGACAACTTCGCCATCACTTATCGCAGGGAGTGTTACAAGCGCTGCGATTTCGCTCGCATTTGGTTCCCGATTATATTGGTTTATAAAATCTTCTCTTGTATCTCTGATTATTCTAAATTTTTGGATATTCTCTGTTGTGTAGATATATGGCTTTTCTACTGATTGGGGATTTTCTAAAAACGGGTGATAATAAAATAGCCCAACCCCTAAAACTACAGCAGCGGTAACAAGATACTTTTGATAAATTTTAAAATTGTGGAATAACAAATCGAAAACTAAATAAACAATTGCAAATGCTAATGTTGTAGTAAAAAATATTTGAAGATATTGGAATATGTAAACTGATCTAAATGCAGAGTCAAAGAACAGATTGGAAAAGCCAAAAATATTAAAAACCTGTAAAAAAGGATTGGCGAAAAATATTGTAAAATTCAAGAAAATAAATTTATGTTTTCTAGTCGGTTCATTAATAACGATAAATAGAGAAAAATAAAATAATAACATTTGTATTGAAAGAGAAATTAGAGCCGAAGTCTCAAGAATACTCGCTTCGAAGAGAACAAAGCCGATAGCAAATAGAGACAGTGTTGCTATCCAAAGTGTTAGAACTTTTTTTACCTGTTTCATAATTTTCTTTTTATTTCTTGTGTTCAATATAATGAATAATTGAGTAGGTGTCAAGTATTTTCGCAATTATTTTTTTATAAAATCATTTAATGTGATACAAATCACTAAATTTAAACCTGTTTTAAAAATCCTTTTTTCATTAAAAAAGTTGCGAAATTCCCTATATATTATTAAATTTTCTACAGAAAATTTGAGTAGCATTTAATATTTATAACAAAAATACACTAAAAGGAGATAAAACATGTTAACGAACCTTAAAAACAACCGGAATTTTAAACGTATCAGTTCTGTAATTCTTACATTAGCTATGGTATTAACTATAAATGGAGCGATTTCTTTAGCTGCGGGAGATTCAAATAAAGCCACAAGTGCATTATCGATACCGAGAGACACGCCTCAACCCAAAGCCACAAGCGCATTATCGATACCGAGAGACACTCCTCAGCCCAAAGCCACATTCTCAACACCGATACCGAGAGACACTCCTCGACCATAACTGTAAACAAACTTGTTTTATCAGGTCTTTGCCCCGCCCTTGCGGGGCAAAGACCTTTTTTATTTCATCCAAATATTTGTTATTTTGAAACAAAATATTTGGAAAACCTTTTGGCATTTTCAACTCGATATAACTCAATCAAAAACTACTTACTCCATAGCTTTTTATTCATAATCACTTTTTTTACAACAACACTTGCCGGAGTAATGTGGTTAAATATAGACCCGTTTGATTTAAGCAATTTTCATTTGGGACTTCATTACTCAATCCCGCTATTAACGATACTCGCGGCACACGAATTTGGCCATTATTTTGCAGCAAAATATCACAAGATCGAAACAACACTTCCATACTTTATTCCATTTCCACCCTTCTTGTTCAACCCGTTCGGCACAATGGGGGCTGTAATAAAAATTAAATCTCCGATCCCAACAAAAAAAGCCCTCTTCGATATCGGAAGTGCCGGACCGATTGCCGGTTTTATTGTTACAATCATTATCTTAATTTATGGATTAGTAAATTTACCACCTATTACATATCTATATCAAATACATCCGGAATACGCAGTAAACGGAACGATTCCAACCAAAGGACTTTCGTTCGGACACTCAATCCTGACATACACGATTCAGTCCCTATCAAATGATGCCGGTAACTTTCCACCGATGAACGAAATTTACCACTATCCATATCTTTGTGTAGCTTGGTTTGGTCTTTTTATTACAGCACTAAATTTAATCCCGGTCGGTCAACTCGATGGCGGACATATTTTATATGCTCTCATTGGAAAGCATCAGGGGATATTTTCACGCATCTTTTTCGCTGCAATAATCATTATCGGTTTAACCAGTTTTATTCCTGATATGGGCTTCCATGCGGGAACTGTCGGATGGTTAGTTTTTGCCATCATCCTTTTCTTCCTCATCAAACTTGACCATCCACCAATTTATGACGACACCCCTTTAGATCATAAAAGAAAAATCATCGGTTGGTTGGCTATTCTTATTTTTGTAATTGCCTTCACACCAATTCCTTTTTATGAGTTGATACCTTCATAAATTGACTTTTACTCTGTGATTTTGTAGTTTATCTCAACATTTTCTACCTACTATTAATTATGCAAAGATATTTATTACTAATATTGTTAATTATTTCATTGCTTTCTGCATGTGATAATGATAAATATGGGACATTCGATATAAGTTTAACAGTCCCTTTCATCTCACAAGCAAAGTTAGCATACTATAATATAGATTCTGATACGATCAAACCGGGAGATCAATTCTCGTTAGCCGATACCATAACAATACGCAACCGGGTATCAGCACATATATACGATAAGGATGGTTTGAATGATTTAAAGAACGTGAAATTCATTATATACCAACCGAGTACGAATATGCCGGTTAGTCAAGGGTATCTATACGATCACGGACAAGAAGCCGATTCTCTCACCGGTGATGGAATTTTTTCCGGCGTAATCTCTTTTAAAATTTCACGCGTCATAGTCGGTAATTTCATTGTTGAACTTCAAGCAGAGGATAAAAGCCAATTATTAAGTAACATATTTTCCACTTCCTTTCGAGTCAGCAGAATGGGAAAACCCCCTGTCATTTTCGATTTAAAAGCTCCTGAAAATACCACACTACCTACATCGGGCGAAAAAGTTATCCTAATGAGTGTTACTGCCTACGATACTAACGGCTATAATGATATCAAGGAAGTTTATTTCCGAAGTTTAGATGCGTCAGACCCTACACGAAAATTCTTCCTGTTAGATAACGGTAACATTTCCACGAGTGGTGATTCCATTGCAAACGACGGAATCTTTTCAATTTTGGTGAAGCTTCCTTTTAACATGACACCTAAGTCATACCGCTTTGAGTTTGAAGCCAAGGATTATACCGAATTCTTAAGCAACAAAATTCTTCACACATTAACGGTAACTCAACCTTGAAAAACATCAATCTCATTTTTTATATTTTCATATTTTTTTGGGGAATTCATTCGCTCAACTCCCAAACAATTTATCCTAAATATTTTCAACTGGAAAAAAATACCACCGAACAAACCCAACCCCCTAGTAACAGCGTATCGCAGATTGCTGTATCGGATTCAATTTTTTGGATCGGAACTAGCAGCGGATTAGCTAAATCTACGAACCTCGGTAACAGTTGGTTTGCATACAACAAATTTTTAGAATTTCCCCACCCCGGTATTTACGCTCTCGATGTTGAACGGGATACTATTTGGACTTCAACAGGATATACCAAGAAAAAGGATAACGAAAATATCGCTACAGGCGGCGGCTATACATTTTCGACCAACAGCGGCTTGAGTTGGAATTACGTAAATCAAACTTTAGATTCGAGAAGCGATTCAACGATTGATTACGGAATTAACAATATCCGAATTCTCCCGGTTATTGTGCCTGAGCAGAATGTAACTTACGATATCTCCCTCGCTCCCGGCAAAGTTTGGATTGCAAGCTGGGCGAGCGGACTCAGATATACTACTAATAATGGAATCAATTGGAATCGAGTTGTTCTACCACCCGACCACTTGAGCAGCATCAAGCCATCTGATACTCTAAATTTTTATTACGACCCACGTAAAAATAATAACTTCCTTGCCTTCTCAGTTTTGGCAATCGATAATGATACAATTTGGTGTGGAACCGCAGGCGGAATTAATAAATCGACTGACGGCGGAATCAGTTGGCGAAGATTTACTTCCCAGAATCAAGATTCCCCGATTCTTGGCAATTGGGTTATTACTATTAAAGCTCAGCGATACCAAAACAAAATACGAATTTGGGCAACCAATTGGTCGGCAGGTACAAATGAAACGAACGGTGTTAGTTACAGCGATGATGGCGGTAATAGTTGGATAAATATCTTAAAAGGAATAAAAGCTTATGATTTTGCTTTTAAAGATTCCATCGCTTACATCGCCACCGAGCAAGGAATTTATAGAACGAATGATGGCGGCAAAACTTTAAACCGCTCATATCTGATTACAGAACCGGAGAACAGACAAGTTATTACTTCTTCTTCCGTATTTTCAGTTGGAGTTATCGGCGATAATGTTTTGATAGGTACCGGCGATGGTATGGCGATTACAACTGATAATGCAGAAAATATTTTTGGCGCCAAATGGAGAATTTTAAGAAAATATGAACCCATCGGAACAAAATTTCTATCATACGCTTATCCGAATCCTTTTGCAGCAAGGTCTGAATTCACGCGAATTCATTACAGCACTTATGGAAGTAATGCGGTTGTCTCTATCGAAATTTTTGATTTCGGTATGAATCGAGTGCGCACTTTGATCCAAAATGCAAACAGATCGGGTGTAACCGAAAATGACGAAATTTGGGATGGAAAAAATGATGACGGTGTTTATGTCGCTAATGGTGTCTATTTTTACAGAGTCCAAATAAATAACACCGAACCGATTTGGGCAAAAATAATGGTTTTACAATAATTGATTATGAAAAATTTTATCAAAATAGTGGTTAGTATCATTCTTTTGCTTAATTGGTCAACACTTGAAGCCCAAATTGGGGGTAAAGCCGGCTCGTTTGCCAGAATGGGTTTTGGAGCAAGAGGTATGAGTATGGGTAATGCGATATCTGCGGTTACAACCGGCGAAATTAACTCGTATTATAACCCCGCTCTGATTCCTTTTGCCGAACATAGAACTGCAAGTATGACCTACTCGTTTTTGTCGTTCGATAGATATCTAAATTTTTTGAGCTACGGACAAGCAGTCCAACCGACTGCAGGAATTTCATTTGGAATTATCAATGCAGGTGTAGGTGATATTGAGGAACGGAATTCGGATGGAGTAAAAACAGGAACGATTTCCACTTCCGAAAATATGTTCTTTCTATCTTTCGCAAACCGTATCCATGATAATGTATCGATAGGTGTCTCGGTAAAGATGTTTTATCATAAATTGTACGAAGAAGTCAGTTCTACAACGGTCGGTTTTGATATTGGTATGTTAATACAAGCTGCTAAAAATATTTCAGTTGGTTTCACACTTCAAGATATTAACTCTAAATACAAATGGGATACAAATCCAATTTATGGTCGTGGGCGCCAGACCGACGATGTATTCCCAATCCTTCGCCGTATTTCGGTAGCTTACCAACTCCCGAACAGTTTAGGGATAGTCGCCGCTGAATTCGAAAATTCTTCTGTCAAAACAAATCACTTGCGTTTTGGAACTGAAATTATTCTGCACCCATCTTTTATAATCCGAACCGGTGTCGATAGATGGAATTTGAGTAATAACTACTCTGGTCTGAAACCGACTTTCGGTTACTCTATTCAAGGCGATTTCGATGGCTGGACTCCGGCTCTCGATTATAGTTACGTTATAGAACCATTCGCAACCAACAACATGCACATAATCACTTTATCAATAAAATTTTAATTTATGAAACCGATATATATTTTTTTAATGATTATATTTTTAATTCAAACTGCTTTTCCCCAAGCGGGAGCTACCGGTTTGTCGTTTTTGAAAACCGGAATAAGTCCAAGAGCAATTGCGATGGGAGATGTATATCCAATCGAGAAAGCCGATCCTGCAGCAGTTTATTATAATCCCTCGTTTTTGTCGCTTACAAATCAGACACAAATAGTTTTTGTTCATAGAGAATGGATAAAAGATACACGAACTGAGTTTTTAGGATTTTCCACTTTGTTGGATAACTTCCGGTTCGCATTTGGTGTCAATTCAACGAGCATAACCGACATTGAACAAAGAACTACTCCCGGCGATCCAGAAGGAACTTTCACTTCGCGCAACGCAGCATTAAGTTTTACAACCGCTTATGTTCTTAACAATCTGAGCTTCGGTATAAGTGGCAAATACTTATATGAAAAAATATTAATCGACGAAGCATCGGGATATGCATTCGATTTGGGTTTGCTTTACAATAATTTGTATGGATTCAACTTGGGGGTTTCAATCAGCAATTTAGGTTCAATGAACAAACTCCGGAATGAATCATCTACACTGCCTGTAATTTCCCGAATTGGTGTTAGTCGCATAATTGATGTCGAAAGCTTTGATGCCGCCATAATTCCCGCAGCCGATTTCGTTGTAATTACAAACGAGAAAAAAAGCCACCTCCATTTAGGAGTCGAGATGACATATAAAAATACGGTTTCAATCCGCACCGGAATACGTACAGGTTATGAGGCAAGTTTTTTCACGGCGGGAGTTGGTGCACGATATAGTATCGTGGCTTTCGATTACGCATTTGCCCCTTTTAAGTACGAATTAGGACCGACCCACAGTTTTTCAGTTTCAATAAAATTATAAAATATACAAAGGATCATAATGTCTCAATTTACAAAATATATAATTCCTATTCTAATGTTATTTGCACTTGCATTATATGCTTTTTATCCCGGAAGTACAGCTAACAAATTCGGATGGAACACATTTAGCGCTGGCATTGAAAAAGCCAAAAAAGAAAATAAGAAAATATTCATAGATGTATATGCCGATTGGTGTAAGTGGTGCAAAAAAATGGACGCCGATGTTTACGCCAACCCTGATATTCAAAAATATCTGAATGAAAAATTTATTCCGATTAAGTTTAACGGTGAGGCAACCACAAAAATTACATACAATGGTGAGAAATTTACTCATGCCGAATTAACACAGGCATTCGGAATAAGCGGCTTCCCTGCTACCGTGTTTATGAAGCCCGATGGCGAACCTATTTCAGTATTACCGGGTTATCATAGCCCCGAAGATTTTTTAAAAATCCTAAAATTTATCGGCGACGACCATTACCTCAATTCGTCATACGAAGAGTATTTGAAGAAGAAATAAGGATGTGAACGGGGAAAAAGATTGAATCATTTTTCCATTGAATCATTTATTCATTGATACAATGATTCAATAAATTTTACCTTATCAGCAACATCTTTTTTACAGATGTGAACGAACCAGATTGTAGCTTATAGAAAAATACTCCGCTCGATAGATTTCCCACATCGAATGTTGCTTCATAATATCCGGCTTCCTTAAACTCATCAACAAGCACAGTCAATTCACGACCAAGTACATCGTAAACTTTTAGTTTTACATACCCTGCCTCTGAAAGTGTATAGCTGATTTGAGTTTCAGGATTAAACGGATTGGGATAGTTTTGGAACAAATGTATGCTTGTTGGCAGTTTAGTGTAATCATACAAAACCGGAACAACACCTACTCTGCCATATCTACCCGTATGGACTGCACGAATGCCGCCGGCAGTTGACCAGTAAGTTGAGATAATTCCTCCACGCTTATCACTCCAATAGTATTCAAGGTAGGAATTATTAGGATCGCTCTGATAAACAATCGGCAATGAGCCCCAAAGAGGGTTACCAAGGGGATCATATCTTTGTGCGTTACCTGCACCGTTAGCTATAACAATCCCGCCATGACCGTCATCGAATGCATAGCTATCAGTTCCTCCTAAACCTTTTATACCTATAAATAACTGTTTTCTATAATTACCCTGACTATCAAAATAATATATCGAGTCATTACATAGGAAGAGCATATTAATGCCCCCTCTTACATCGGTTACTAAAAAACTATTACGATAGCTACCGCTCTCACCACAACTTATCGAGGATGTATTTGTTCTCCATACTTCGTTACCATTATCGTCTGTTTTTTTCATTTCAGGAGGAGAACTTGAAATACTAAAAAAGACACTATCCTTCCAAGTTACATGCAAACGATAACCAAACCAGATCGAATCGGGTGCAACATTTCCCTCCGTATCAATTATACGAGTATAGTATAGAAAATTGCCATTATTAGTGTTGGCGTATTGTAAATACAAATAGCGACCAGCACGGTGAAAACTCTGGAAATCAAACCGCCATTGGAAGTTTGAATCCAATATTTTCTCCCAATGTTTTATTCCATCACCATTGTATCGGGCAATTTTAACATTGGCTCGGTTTGGTGCACCGGGATAACCAAAACCATCTTCTATCCAGCCGTAAATCATTCCTCCAACTCCATCACTAACCATATGTCCTGTCTTCTTTCCTGTTGTAACAGGTGAATGCAATATACCGCCCGGAGCCCATCTCACTATGCCGTTTTTATCTACTCTCTGTATGTAAATTGCTTCATTGTCATATCCCCAATGACCTGCTTGAGCTCCACGGTGGTCTCCCCAATCAATAATCACTCCACCATCTCCATCAGAAATAAGTCCTGCACCACCGAAGTTATCAGTCGAATCATTATAATGGGCTAGAACCGGCTGCAGCCATAATGGATTGCCGTACTGGTCAATTTTCTGCAAGTAGATAAAACTGGCGCCTGTCCCGGAGACAATCATTGAGCCGTCTTCATCAAATACATGCACACGTGAAGAAATACCCGGACAGATGTAGAGTCCGCTGTCGGCAACTGTTGAGGTGGGCCATTGTGTGTAACTTAATGATGTAAGAGCAAGAAATGATATACTTATCAAAATAACTTCTTTCAATAATATTTGCATTATTTTATTCCCATAAGATTTTTGAAATTATGTTCTGTTATTTTAAAATTATCATTGACTTAATAAACATTTTTGATTCTGTTTGAAGCTTGTAATTGAATAAAAAAAGGAGGGGCTCAAATTTATTTGTTTGAACTGAAGAACGGAAAAACGTATCTACGATCCCGTAGGTAAAACGTTTTAAAACGTTCTGAAGAATGAACTCAATATAAAACTGCTTTATCAATTACTAAATACTCCAAAATATAAATAATAAAGTTTTTTTATATAAATTGGTACCTACCGTAGAAATCCACTACAAGAATATATAATTCCTCGTATTGAATGTCAAGTATTTTGTTAAATTTCCATAAAAATATGTTCGTAGTTTTTAAATTGTTGTAAATTGCCGTAAAACACCATTTATTCTATATTTTTAAAGAATAAAGCCCATTTCCCAATCTGAAAAATTGGCTCAATTTTACCATTTCCCCATTGATTCATTAATTCAATAAACCAATGAACTGATTGTGCCATAGGCACATCCGCCTCCGGCGGAGAATCAATTAATGGCTATTAACTCAGCACACTTAAACCCACTTTGAATTGCTCCCTCGATTGTTGCGGGTAAGCCGGTGTTCGTCCAATCGCCGGCTAAATAAAAATTCTTTATTGGCGTTTCGGGATTAGGGCGTATGCTTTCAACTTCGTTTGTAGCTGAATATGTAGCTCGTTTTTCTTTTATAACTATCGCATTTGTGAGCTGTGCGTTTCGGCATTCGGGAAATACTTCCCTTAACTCCGCGACAGCCATTTTCACTAACTCATCTTTTGTCAATTTAACTTCGTCTCGTGCGCCGCTGATAACAGCCGAGATATAGTTTTCCGGCTGTGTTATATCCCCCATTATTCTGCGTCTGTTAAAAACCCATTGCAGTTTTTGATTAATAAATCCAACAAATTCGATATCCATCACTTTTCTATCGAACCACAAATTTATGGAAACTATCGGCGACGATTCAAATAAATTTAGCTCATTGAACATAATATGATTCAGATAACTTTTCGGTATCAGTTGAGCTACATTGTAATACGGCACCGAACTGATAACATACTTCGACTTTATCTTTTTTCCTGCATCTACCCCAACTGCTGTCCCATCTGAAACGATGAATGATTTTACTTTTGCATTCGTAATCACTTCCGCTTTATTTTTCTTCAGCAAGTCAACAGCTTCTTCAACATATAGTTTTGTCTGCCCGACAGATGGAATTAAAACATCAGCATCACTCTTTTTAGCTAAAAAAGTATTCTTCAACGAACGGGCAAATAATAAAGCCGAAGCCCGGCCCGGTATCTCGTTCATCACTGAAATTACAATCGGATACCAAAAACATTGTTTAGCTTCCTCGCTTTGGTTCAAACTATCAAGCCACGATTCGACAGATAACAGAGAAAGTTTTCTCTCAAGCTTTTCGTTCCATCGTTTTAATTCTAACCCAACTCTTAATAATTTATTCCTTTCGCGAAAAGAGAGTATTTTGTAATTCAACATCGCGGCAGTAATATCGAACGGCTTGGGGAGATTTGATATCTCAAAAGTATGCAAACCTTTTTGCGGATGGTGAAAATATAAACGGGGTTTATTTTGTCGCTTCAGGAAATGCTTCGTCCCGATTAAGTCCAAATATTTTAACGTGTTGTGATAAGCTCCCACAAGTATATGTTGCCCGTTATCGACTTCATCACCTGTTTTGGGGTCAGTAAACGAGTAAGTCCGCCCGCCTAATATGGATTTTTGTTCGAGTAAAACGACTTTAGCGCCGGATAGCGATAGTTTTATTGCAGCAGCCAAACCGCTTAATCCCCCTCCAATTACAATTACATCGGCTGTCATACAATTTTCAGCAGGCGAAGTTTAACCCAATATTTGATTGCTATCATAAATTGTAAATACCGGGGTAACTTTAAACTCTTTTTGTAAACATTATAACGATTTGCTTTGATTCGAAGAAGAGTATGATAATAAATCCGCTCCATAATTTTGGGTGCGAATAAAAATCGTTTGTCTTCGGGTTGCAGCGAGTTTTGTGCAGTTCGATAATACTCTTCAGCACGTTTTGTTTCAAACTCCATCAGATTGATAAAGTTCGAGTTGTATTCGTTGTTTAAGATATTTTCTTCCGTGTATCCGAAACGTTTTAAGTCCTCTTGTGGAATATAAATCCGGTTTATCTTCGCATCGGCTTTAATATCGCGAAGAATGTTTGTAAGTTGTAAAGCTATTCCTAAATTTTCAGCATACTTTTCAACCCGCTCGTTAGTAGGTCCAAATATTTTTATACTCATCAATCCAACAGTCGAGGCGACTAAATAGCAGTATTTTTTTAATTGCCCGAAATTCTCAATACGTGTTTGGGTTAAATCCATCTCAACACCTTGAATAAGTTCATAAAAATGTTGAGTAGGTATATTAAATTTTTTTGTAACTTCAGCGAGTTGATTAAGGATAGCGAACCGGGATTCGCCTCTTAAAGCTTTACCGAGTTCGATTCGCCACTTGCGTAAAAATATTGTTTTTTTATCTTTATCCGCTTCGCTATCAACTATATCATCGGTAGTGCGGCAAAAAGCATAAACAGTATTGAGTGCGTTACGCTGGTCTTTAGGAAGAAACGAGAAAGAATATAAGAAACTCGATTGACTGCCTCGTGTAATTATCGCCGTTAAGTCAGATCCCATAAACTCCTCTTTCTGTATTTTGATATATCGTTGTAAAACAAGCCGCGTAAAAATATCACCACTTTATTCAATGAACTTAATTTAACATGCTTTGAAAACACGTTATATTTTCTTTTTTCTATTTTATTGAGCATCGATATTCCACCAAACCAAACTAATTTCAATTCTAATTGTAAATCTTTATCAACTAAAAGGGGGAGTTGTGCCCCTTCGTAATAGAGTGATCGTGTCCTTTCGATTTGGTGTTTCATTAATTTTTTATACGCATCGTTATAAATGTGTTTCGTCAGTTCGTTTACACTATATCCGAAACTATGAATCTCGTCTTCTGGAATATAAATCCTATTTTTTTGTAAATCAACCTTTACATCCTGATAAAAATTTGTTAGCTGCAGTGCGGTGCAAATTTTATCCGACAGCTCAAAATAATCTTCATCTTTATAACCAAAAATCATCAATACTAACCTCCCCACCGGATTAGCGGAATATTTGCAATAATCCAACAGTTCATTAAAATTCTTATAACTATTTTTTTGAACGTCCTGCTTGAAAGCTTTCAACAAATCGGATAACGGTTGAATTGGAATTGATAATTTAGAAACAGTTTCGTGCAGTGCAATAAAAATCGGATGTTCTGCTCTGCCTTGAAAGCATTCTTTTAATTGAAATTCCCACTCATCTAATTTTTGCAATCGTGTTTCCGGATCTAGTGAATCTTCATCGGCGAAATCGTCGGCAGTGCGAGCAAAAGCATAGATACTTTGTATGTATGGTCTTTTTTCGGCTGGAAGAAAAAGCGAAGCAACAGGAAAGTTCTCGTAATGCTTTAGTGTAACGTCAGCGACATAAGCGAAAGCCTCGTCGGCTGAATATCGGGTTTTGATTATATTTTCTGTCATAATGTATGCCAAACATAAGAAACTTACAGAAGAAAGGCAATTCCAAATCCTTGCATTTTTAACGGAATATTTCTATATTTTGAGCGTAAAAATGGCGGGATAGCTCAGCTGGTTAGAGCGTCGGAATCATAATCCGTAGGTCGTGGGTTCGAATCCCTCTCCCGCTACTGATTCATAAATTGCCTTTCAGTCGCTTTGAATTTCAGAAGGAGGCTGAGAGGGTTTTTTTTAACTATAATATTGAATCTTTTAAAATAATGCAATCAAATAGTCAATTCATAGAATCGATGAACCAATTCATCCTCGCAAATCAATTAATACGGCAGGGAGAAAAGATTATCGTGGCTGTAAGCGGTGGTATCGATTCAACAGTTCTTTTAGATACTCTCTACAAACTTAAAGACAGGTGGAAATTATCATTAGCTCTTATCCACCTCAACCATCAACTGCGAGGGAGAGAATCGGATGAGGATGAAGATTTTATTCGCCAGATAGGCAAGAATTATGGAATCGACTGTTACATCGAAAGGGTAAACACTACATTGGTTGCTGAAAGTAAGAAGCTTTCGCTTCAAGAGGCTGCCCGCAATTTACGATATAATTTTTTTTCTAAGGTTCGCGCATCGAGCGGTTTTTCAAAAATCGCTATTGGGCATAACGCCGACGACAATGCAGAAACAATGTTGATTAATATTTTCAGAGGCGCCGGTGTTCATGGATTAACCGGTATTCCGGTTTCACGTGCAGATAACGGTGTAATACGTCCACTCCTGTTCGCATCACGGTTGGATATCGAAACTTACGCTTTAGAAAATCGAATTCCTTACCGCGTCGATTCTTCAAATTTAAAAACCGATTATTTAAGAAATTATATCCGGCTCAAGCTGCTACCAACGATACGCGAAAATATTAATCCGAACATTTCAGCTACTTTAGGCAGGACGGGAATTCTATTTTCAGAGCTTGAAGAATTTTTAGCTGAAGAAGTGCGCCGCCAACTCCCTGAGATAATTATTCAGAAGTTAGAAGATGAAGAAATCGTAATTGATTTGGATAAACTCCACAGCAAACCCGCATTTTTACAAGAACATTTCTTAAATAAGATTGCAAAAGATTTTATTCAAGCTGAAATAAGTTTTACTACAGTTCGTGCGATACATAAAACAACAAAATCGGAAACCGGAACTGCTTGTTCAATAAAATCGGATATTGTTTTCTACAAGGATAGAAACAGAGGCGTCTTCAAACATATAAGACAACCTAAACCGTTCAGATATGAAATTCAGATAAACAACAGCTACGATTTAGATAAGTATTACTTTTCATCGGAGTTTGTTGATAAAGCAAAATTCGATAAAAATCCTGCCATCGAATTTATTGATGCCGATTTACTTTCCGATAAATTAATTTTAAGGAACTGGCGTGAAGGCGACTGGTTCCTCCCTTTCGGGATGAAAGGAAAGAAAAAAATAAGCGATTTTTTTATCGACGAAAAAATTCCGATATTTAAAAAGAATTCGATTCCAATTCTCGAATCTAATGGCGATATTATTTGGGTATGTGGTTTGAGATTAGATGACAGATTTAAAATAACAAATTCATCGAAGAGAATACTAAAACTTACTTTCAATATTAAAAATAATCCAACATGAAAAAAGAGTTTATAATCAACAACGACCGGTTTAAGTTGTTTATTTCAGAAGCAAGACTGAAGAAAAGAATATCGCAGCTCGCAAAGAAAATAAGTAAAGATTATAAAGGCAGCATTCCAATTTTTATAGGCGTTTTAAATGGGTCATTTATCTTCTTCTCCGACTTGGTCCGCCAACTTAGCATTGATTGTGAAGTCGATTTTCTGAAACTATCCAGCTACGGTGATGCCAAGATAAGTTCAGGGAATATAAAAATGCTAAAGGAATTGAACTGTCAGATTGAAGGCAGAGATATCATAATCGTTGAGGATATTGTAGATTCCGGTTTGTCTATCGACTTTATTAAAAATTTAATTCATAAACAAAATCCGAAGACTCTGAAAGTCGTAACGCTGTTGCTAAAAAAGGATGTCGCAAGAATAAATTTTTCAATCGATTATGTAGGTTTTAAAATTCCTTCCTACTTCGTAGTCGGTTATGGACTCGATTATGCACAACGGATCAGACATTTACGAGCAATTTATAAATTAGCAGAAAATAAATAATATGGAATACAAAAATCCAAAAAAACAAAATAAATTAAAACCCGGTAAAAATCCTAAAGGTGGGGATGATTTCAATTGGGACAAATTAGGTCGCGTGTTTTTAACTTGGTTAGGGATACTCGTAACTATCTTCTTCATCATGGCTATTGCCAAAACTACAGGGACCAAAGAATTCGAACTCGCTTATCCCGATTATTTAGAACTTTTAAGACAAAAGGAAATTAAAGAAGTATCTATCAATAGATCGGATTACAACCATTATACGTTACATGGAGTCCTTAAAAGAGAAAGATCTCTAAAACTCGCAGATGGTAAACATTCGTTGGTACTAAATTTCTGGACAAATCTTCCTTATCTTGAAAAAGAAACAATCGATTCTTTGAATGCTGCCGGTATCGCATATAAAATAGAGCGGGACGATAGTACATGGACGAATGCTCTAATAACCATACTTCCTTGGATTTTGATATTGGGTGTTTGGTTATTTTTTATGAGGCGAATGCAAGGAGGAGGAGGAGGAACGAAAGGCATTTTTTCGTTCGGTAAGAGTAAAGCTAAGATGCTGACGAGCGAACAGCAACGCTTCACATTTCAAGATGTAGCCGGTGCTGACGAAGCTAAAGTTGAACTTCAGGAAGTAATAGAATTTTTGAAAGAACCTTCTAAGTTTCAAAAGTTAGGTGGAAAAATTCCGCGGGGTGTTTTACTGCTTGGACCTCCCGGTACTGGTAAAACATTATTAGCACGCGCAGTTGCCGGCGAAGCTGGTGTTCCGTTCTTTACTATTTCAGGCGCCGATTTCGTGGAAATGTTCGTAGGTGTAGGTGCAAGCCGAGTGCGCGACTTGTTTGAAACGGGCAAAAAAAGCGCACCTTGCATAATATTTATTGATGAAATTGATGCGGTCGGTCGTCATCGCGGAGCCGGTTTAGGTGGAGGACACGACGAACGCGAACAAACATTGAATGCTCTGCTCGTCGAGATGGACGGCTTCGAGCAAAACAGCGGTGTTATTATTATAGCTGCTACTAATAGACCCGATGTCCTTGATCCCGCTTTGATGCGACCCGGACGATTCGATCGATTAGTTGTTGTCGATCGACCTGACGTGAAGGGACGCGAAGGAATTTTAAAAGTCCATACACGAAAAATTCCCTTAGCCGAAGATGTTCACCTCGATGTGCTGGCGAAAGGAACACCCGGACTTGCAGGGGCAGAGTTAGCAAATCTTGTTAATGAAGCTGCATTATTAGCTGCCCGGCAAAATTCACAATCTGTTACTATGCGTCACTTCGAAGAAGCAAAAGATAAAGTGATGATGGGAACCGAACGTAAAAGCATGATAATCAGCGATACCGAGAAAAAAATAACTGCTTACCACGAGTCAGGACATGTGTTAGTTGCAAAGATGATTCCCGAAGCCGACCCTGTGCATAAAGTAACAATAATTCCGCGTGGAAGAGCTTTAGGTTTAACTACATATCTTCCAATAGATGAAAAACATACATACTCCAAAGATTATTTGATGGCTATGATTACTTATGCACTCGGTGGTCGAGCAGCCGAAAAAATTGTATTTAATAAACTTACTACTGGAGCTGGCAATGATATCGAACGAGCGACCTCTATGAGTCGAAAAATGGTTTGCGAATGGGGTATGAGCGAAGATTTAGGACCGCTCAATTATGGACAGAAGGAAGAAGAAATATTCCTCGGACGTGAAATAACGAGGACAAAAAATTATTCTGAAGCCACAGCAGTTGCAATTGATCAAGAAATTAAAAAAATTGTTGATGCTTGCATGTTGCGTTCTGAGGAACTTATCAATAGTAATCTTGATAAGCTACACGTAATAGCAGCGGCTTTGCTTGAGCGCGAAATTTTAGACGGGAATGAAATCGATATTTTGATTCGTGGCGAATTTTTGCCACCTGTCGAGAACAATCACACTGCGGAAAAACCGCAGGAAGCAACTCCGCCACAAGATGCAGAGTCCGGCGATAAAAAGTAGATGTTCGAAAATATTCAAAATATCGAAAAGAATTATAAGATAGAATTTATAAGGAAAAGTATTCATTTCTGTTCTCTTTCGATCCCTGGAGTTTATTTTTTTATAGATAAAATAACAACGCTGAGCATATTGATCCCAATTACAGCATTGTTTGTGGTATTCGATTTAGCGAGATATTATTATCAGCCGGTCGCAAAATTATTTTATAAATTTTTCGGTTGGCTCCTGCGCAATTACGAAATAGATAACAAACGAAAACGACTTAATGGTGCTTCGAATATTTTAATTTCTGCTATAATTTGTGTAATTATTTTCCCGAAAATTATTACCGTTACTGCCTTCGCGGTTTTAATAATTTCTGATTCTTTAGCCGCCTTAATCGGAAGGCGATTCGGGAAGCGAAAGTTTTTCAAGAAAAGCCTTGAAGGAAGCCTGGCTTTTATCGGCGGCGGTTTCCTTGTAATCCTGTTAACACCAAAAGTCGATTATTTTTACGCTGAATATTTAATAGCAGCATTTGCAGTAGTAGTTGCAGCTTTTTTTGAAGCAGCTTCCACAGTTATCGACGATAATTTTACAGTACCTATCAGCATTGGCTTTGTAATGTGGCTGCTCTATTTACTTTTCTTACCAACATTAAACATTTATATAATTGGATAACTTATGAAAGTATATTTATCGGGCGGTATGGAATACGCCGACGGCGAAGGATTTCAGTGGAGGCAGGAACTCCAAACCTGGATTGAACAAAACCTCAAGCATAAATGCTTTAATCCTAATCACGAAAGTAATATATTTTTCGATACGCACTATCCTTCAGTAAATTTCCGGGAATTAAAAATTCAAGATATCGACTTATACAAAACAATAGCTACAAAATTAGTTGAGATAGACAGCGATGAAATTGCCAAGAATACAGATTATTTAATCTGCTATTGGGATAACGGAGCCGCAAAAGGGGCAGGAACAAAGGGCGAATTAACGATGGCTAAGTTTTTTGGTAAACCTGTTTATTTAGTTACCTCGTTTCCATTATCAGATATTCCCGGCTGGGTTTTGGGCTGCACTACAAAATTCTTTAGTAATTTTGATGAATTAAAAGAGTTTTTAATGCATAGGTTTAATGCGAAGTAATATTGATACAACAATAGGGTTATGAAGCTGTTCGACCCCGGCGGGGTCGTTTATTGTGTTGCAATCATTTGCTATCGTTATAGTTCTATAGACCGATTTATCGGTCTTTTTTTATCAGCGTATCCATTTATGGATATGCGAGATTTTCGCGAACGTTTGGTGAACCCGCCGAAGCAACCGTTGAGTCTGAACTTGCTGGCAATGGCGTTTCGACATGCTCAACGCCCGGCCCGGTTGCTGGACATTTAAACTGAGTCGAACCAAACGGTAATTCTAACAATCAATTGACAATTAGCAATTAACATTCGACTCCTTCGGAGTCCTTTCAAACAAAGACCGATGACACGGTCTGAAAAATAAGCATTCGCTCACGATGCTTTGTTCGTCAAGCGTCAGTATTTATACTGATGCGTTGATTGTGATGAACAACCAAATATTTTATCAGTGTATCCATTGATGGATATGCGAGATTTTCGAGAACGCGAACCACACGCAAACTTCCGATTTTTTCAGAACTAAAACTCGGTCTATAATCGGAAGTTTATCTCAATTTTCAAGCGCTTCAGCTACTAATTCTGCAATATCTTTCACTGATACTCTATCGCCAGCTTCCTTGTCTTTCACGCCGTCGGTGAGCATAGTTAAACAGAAAGGACAAGCTGTGCCAATAACATCCGGGTTGAGTGCGAGTGCTTCTTCAGTCCGTTCGAGGTTTACCCGTTTCCCGATATTCTCTTCCATGAACATTCTTGATCCTCCGGCTCCGCAGCAGAATCCTTTGTCTTTCGACCTTTTCATTTCCAAACATTTATCCCCCGTTATATTTTCGATAACCTCGCGTGGCGAATCGTACACATCATTATACCTCCCTAAGTAACACGAATCGTGGTAGGTAATTTTCTGGGAAACATTTGCCGACACGCGAATTTTCTTATTTTTTATCAGATTTAAAATAAAATCGGTGTGGTGGATAACTTCATAATTACCACCAAACTGAGGATATTCATTCTTAAGCGCATTTAGGCAGTGCGGACAGGCGGTTACAATTTTACGGATGTTGTATTTATTCAGCGTAGTTACATTCTCGTTGATGAGCATTTGGGCAAGATATTCGTTGCCTGCCCTGCGTGCTGAGTCGCCGGTACATTTTTCTTCGTTGCCCAAGATTGCAAATTTCACATCGGCTTTCTGCAATATTTTCACAATTGCTCGTGTAACTTTTTTTGCCCGCTCATCGAATGCACCAGCACAACCCACCCAGAACAATATTTCAGCATCCTGAGTTTGCGAAATCACAGGAACATCCAAACCTTCAGCCCAGTCAGCCCTTGAGGCAGAACTGAATGCCCATGGAGTATAATTTCGTTCGAGATTTTGAAAAGTAACTTGCAATTCTTTTGGAAAACGCGACTCGTTCAACACCAAATATCGCCTCATTTCGATAATCGAATCGACATGCTCGATCATCACGGGACATTCTTCCATACAAGCCATACAGGTTGTGCATGCCCATAATTCATCTTCGGTGATATAGTCGTCCACTAATTTATTTTTTAGTACATGTTTCTGTGCAGGTTGTGATTCCCCTGAATTTTCCGATCTAATGTTTTTAGGAAGTGCAGCACCTTTTTCATAAATACGGTGGCGCATATCTTCGAATATTTTACGTGGCGATAACGGTTTCCCTGTTATGTTAGCAGGACATACCGCAACACATCTGCCGCATTCAGTACAAGTGTAACTATCTAAAAGTTGTTTCCAGGTAAAATCTTCAACATCTGAAGCACCGAATTTTGTTAATGTATCGTCGCTTAAATTTATTGTTTTAAGTGTTCCCTTTGGTGTCAACTTAGAAAAATAAACATTAGGTATAGAAGTTAAAACGTGTAAATGCTTGGAATAAGGAAGATAATTTAGAAATAAAAGAACCAAACCGACGTGTATCCACCAAAAGATATGATAAAATACTGTCAGCGTTTCGATTCCAAATGAATAAAAGAGAGGCACTAAGTTAGCTGAAACAATATTAGCGGATGAAACTGATTGGTGCATCAACATTTTTGTTGCACTTTGCCCGTACATCGAAAGCATAATAAACAGAATCATTGTTAAAATGAAGTAAGCTTCTGCTGATGAATGATTATCGAAACGTTTTGGTCTCAAAACGATACGGCGAAAGAAAGCATATAAGATGGATACAACGACCAAAAGAGCAAATAATTCCTGTAATAAAATTAGCGGCGAATGAATCGGTCCTAAAAACGAGAATGAAAATTCGGAATAAAATCCCTCGCCAATAGATTCGATAATTGCACTGAACAAAACTACAAAACCCCAGAAAATAAAAAAGTGCATTAAGCCCGCTAATGGTTCTCGGAGTAGTTTAGTTTGACCAAAAGCAACTACTAATACTCGCTTGAGTCGTTGAAACGGTTTGTCAGTTCGATACTCTGCACGCCCTAATTTTAAATACGAGATTAATCTTCTCACATTATAAATGAAAAAAGAAATCGAAATTATTAAAACAAAAATGAATACAATATTTTGTGTAGTCATATATTATTTCTATTGTTTATTTGGAATAAGTATATCGGTCTCGAAGACAGTTACTGCAAAACCACCGATTTTTATCGATTGGACTTTATTATTTTCTACTGACAAAGTAACATTTATTCGTCCTTTTCTTCCAAGGACATCTCCCTGCTCAGCAATATAGGTAGCCACACCATTCACGGGTGCTAACAAATTATTTTCAAAAAGAAAAACTGCCAGCGGTCCGTGTGCCGAACCGGTTACCGGGTCTTCCTGTATTCCTTCGTTTGGGGCAAAAAATCGTAAATGTACCAACGATTCCCGGTCAATCGTTTCTTGCGTAAATACACAGATCCCCTGCAAATTTCGTTGATTTAAGAAATTAGTTACGGCAAAATAATTTGGCTTAATGCTATATAAAACATGCAACCTTCTTATCGGTACAATCAGATACTCGGAGCGAAGAATTAATATTTTAGGATCTACATCGCTAATATTAAGATTTAATATTCTAATAATATCTAATTTTTGGGCTTGATAGCGCTCGAATTTAGTCGGAACGATTAAACCCAAATTTATACCAATTTTTTCTTCCGATTTTATAACTTCGACGGGAAGAATTCCTGATTTTGTTTCAACCTGGAATTTATAAGTTCCGTGCTCTTCCATCCCGTACAAACCATCTTCAGCAAGCGAATGAAAAGCCGCAATTGTTGCATGTCCGCAAAGGGGTACTTCAATGAGAGGAGTAAACCAGCGTAGCTGTAAATCGGCTCCCTGAACAGTCGGAGGTAAAACGAATGCTGTCTCCGAAAGATTCATTTCACGTGCAATACTTTGCATTTGCCTTGAATCAAGTTTACTTGCATCGTTTACTACGGCTGCCGGGTTTCCTTCAAAAGGAGTTGTTGTAAATGCGTCAATTTGTTTTATATGTATTCTATTTACCATTAAAATTTAAACTCCTAATATTTTGCAAATTATTTTACGTTGGCGGGAACGATTGTCAAAATCGATTAGCACTACTTGCTGCCATACGCCTAACTGAGTCGCCCCATCTTCTATCGGAATTGTTAACGATGTTCCAAGCAGTGTCGATCGTACATGAGCGTACCCATTTCCGTCCTGCCAGGTATCGTCGTGATGGTATCGGTGCTTCGCTGAGGCTATTTTTTCGAATGTTTCAGGTAAATCTTTTAGTAAACCGGGCTCATATTCCATAGTACTTAAACCGGCAGTTGAGCCAACAACAAATAAATTAACTATACCATCCTTGATACCGGATTTAGTAACGATAGAATTTATCTTTTCTGAAATGTTAATAATATCAGTATTCCCTTTTGTCGGTATTTCAATATTTTCAGATATTACTCTCATATAACTTTACCGCTTTTAATATGGTTTTGTCTTTTATGTGATACAGAAAATTTTCTTTTACAAAATATTTTGGAATAACCGGCATATTCACCGATGATACTATTTTATCTTTATAAAGAATTGTATTTTTATTACTTAAAACATAAATGAACTCATCATACATTGGTGTTGAGTTCTCATTGAGAACCTTTCTGCTATATCCTATTACATTTACATCATTCTCAGCATCTGTGAATACTTCTACAGGGTCTGCTATATCATCGTTTTTATTTTGTTTTTTTATAAATCTATGAGTAATTTCATTCGGTAACTCATTTATCGAAAATTCGAAAGGTGTTTGATAATAGAGTCGCTCATTAATTTTTATATCATTGATTGTGCTTTTATATGCACTATCGTTTAACTCACACAGGGTTTCGCCGGTTAAGAGATTAAGTTTTAATTTTTGTGTAGCAGCGAAACTATTTCTTGATGCAATTAAAATATTGTCGCCGGATGATACAAAAATCAATTCGTCGTTGCTCCATAAAGTTTTACCGGTATTAATATCGACCGCAATAATATTTTTGTGAGCTGGTAAATCGGGTCTCTCATACTCATGTAAAATTACAACATCACCGAAAATCCCCTCAATACCAATCCACCAGGTTTCGGATAGGTTAATATTATCCCACTTGGATAGTCCGGTAAGCGCATCGAGACAATGAAAAGAAACCACCTTGTCGATAACGTTCCTGACTTCAACGGTAATGTAATTTTGATGATTGGGAAATACACGCCAAATTGGGTGTAAAAAATTGATTTCCCACTCGACTTTTGTTTTATTTTTTTTAAATAGCAAAAGTTACCATATCATAATTCGTTAAAAATATGGTATAAGATAACAATCTCGACTTACATTATCAAGTATAATTTTTGATAATTGGTTTTATTAGAATGAATGCACGCCCCCTGTGGCTTATTGAATTCTTAACCTCTTGTGATAATTCAGCAAAAGTTTGCTGATAACCATCAGGTATAAAAAGCGGGTCATACCCAAAACCTCCACTACCTCGTAATTCATTAATTATCCTCCCTGTGCAAAATCCTTCGACAATGTGTTCGGTTTCAAAAGTTTTAAATACAACAACACAACGGAATCGAGCTTTCCTTTCATCATCATGATAATTTTCCAAAAACTTCAAAAGTTTTTGATTATTCTTCTGATAGTCCTTCGGTTCACCGGCAAAACGTGCTGAGTAAACTCCCGGTTGCATATTTAGTGCATGAACTTCCAATCCGGAATCGTCGGCCAAAACCGGCACTTGCAAAATACTAAAAGCTTCGCGTGCTTTTTTGAGCGCATTCTCTTCAAATGTCTTCCCATCTTCTATAATTTCAGGAATCTCCGGATAATCTTTTAAACTTTTCAAATCAAGATTAAGATCAGATAATATCTCTTTAATCTCCCGCAACTTTCCTTCGTTATTACTTGCAACAACTAATGATTTCATAACTTAAAGCAATATTTCCAATGCATCGTTGATCGTCTCTACACCAATGATCTCGAGGTTAGAATTTTTATAAAAATTTTTCATATTATTTTTAGGAATGATAATTTTGTTGAATCCTAATTTATCAGCTTCCTGGATTCTTCGTTCGGGTTGGCTGACAGTTCGTATCTCACCACCCAATCCGACTTCTCCAACGGCTATCGTTTTTGAATCAACCGGTATGTCACGTAAACTCGAAACAATCGAAGCAGCGATACCAAGGTCAACCGCAGGTTCATCTGTTCGTAAACCGCCTGCGATATTCACAAAAACATCATGATTTGAAAGTTGAACACCTACCCGTTTTTCGAGCACAGCTAATAGCAATCCCAACCTCCGGTAATCGATACCCGTTGTATTGCGTTGAGGCATTCCATAATTCGTTGGCGAAACAAGAGCTTGCACTTCGATCAACAGCGGACGCGTTCCTTCGATACTTGCGACAACGGTTGAGCCGGATGCGCCAAATATCCTTTCCGATAAAAATACTTCCGATGGATTTTTTACTTCGCACAATCCGGTATCGTGCATTTCAAAAATACCGATTTCGTTCGTGGAGCCAAACCGGTTCTTGATACACCTTAAAATTCTATAAGCATGATGTCGCTCCCCTTCGAATTGTAAAACAGTGTCCACCATGTGCTCTATTACTTTTGGTCCGGCAATTATTCCTTCCTTCGTAACGTGACCGATTAAAAATATTGGGATATTACTCCCCTTTGCCATACGCTGTAACATTGCCGTGCATTCACGAACTTGACCAACACTCCCGGGAGAACTTTCCAACTCGCTTCGATACATTGTTTGAATCGAATCAACAATGAGAACATCAGGTTTTTGGTTTGCTACAACATTCACAACTTTTTCGAGGTCGGTTTCAGCCATCGGAAAAATAGAATCCGCAGATTGCACCTTGAGACGTTCCGACCGAAGTTTTAACTGTTGCAGCGATTCTTCTCCTGTTACATAAAGAATAATTTTATCGCCGATACTATCAGCAATCTGCAGCATCAGTGTTGATTTTCCGATACCCGGATCGCCACCGATTAAAGTTACCGAGCCGGGCACGATACCGCCACCTAACACCCTGTTGAACTCGTTCAACGTGGTTATAATTCTGGGTTCTTCTGCGGTTTCCACACCGGAGAGAGGTACAACGTCAAACTTTTCTTTCTTTGAACTTTTTATACCCCTTGAGGTCTTGAAAATCTCTTCAACAAAAGTGTTCCATCCCTCGCAATTCGGGCATTTTCCAAGCCAACGTGGCGATTCGTACCCACACGATTGGCAAACATATTTCAGATGTGTTTTCGACATTTTTATTTACCTGTTCTGATATCTCTTCCCCAAAGTAATTTTGTACGCAGTAGTTCGAAATACGAATGTTCTTTTCTCTTGATCAACTTTACCTGATAGCTGGCTCTGCGAATGATAAACTCGACGGGGGTTTTGAAAAATGCTTCTTCCTGCCCATCAGCAGATAGATGGATTGGGACATCGGTTTTTACAATTACTTTTATAATACTATTATCCGGCACAACAACTGGCCTTGCAGTTAATGTATGTGCAGCGATCGGAGTAATTACGAAGACATCAGTGCCGGGAGTTACAACCGGACCTCCCGCTGCAAGCGAGTAAGCCGTGGAACCGGTTGGCGTTGTGATTATCAATCCATCGGCAGAGTATCGAACTAAAAATTGTCCATTAACATAAGTTTCCAACTCGATAACCCGTTTATAATTTCCTCTATCAATCACAATATCATTCAACCCATAATATTTTTTCTTCTTTACATTTGAAGATGCTTCTAATACTATACGGTTTTCGATCAGATAATTATGATCGATAATCGATTGAATACTATTTTTCATTTCTGTTATTGTAACGTCGGCAAGGAAACCAAGTTTTCCTAAATTAATTCCGAGAATCGGAGTTTGATGTTTGCCGACAATCCGCGCCGCAGCGAGCATAGTTCCGTCGCCGCCAAATGCAATCAAAACATCGCATTTAGCCGCCAGTGCTTTTGATGATGCAACATTACTTTCTTTAAAATTATATCGTTTGAGCTTACCAAGTAATGCAACTACATCATCACTCACAACAAAATCGATTTTCTTTTCACGAAAATATGAAATCAAATCGATAACAACTTCGGGTAAAGTTGGTTTATGAATATTACCGATAATTCCAAATTTCATTGTTGATCCTTTATGTATTAGTTTACTTTTGGTTCTTTAGCAACTTCGTCGACGTAATTTAATTTTAATTCTTTCAGCACTTCAACAAACATCCGGTTCTCATTTTCTGAAAGATTATTTTTCATTTTTTGGAATAACATATCTAAAATATCAATCGAGGTCTGTGCCATATCGAGGTTTTTTTCTACTTTATCAGTTATCGGATTTTTCAATTTTCCCATCTGTTGAAGGGCTGCTGTTTGAAACATCAGAACTACATGTGTTAGCAATATTTCATTTTTTTCAAGTTGACTCATAATAATTCCTTTTTATTATTTTTTGATAATTTATGTTCCCACAATTTTGCATATTTAGTAAAGACATAAGCTGACGAGAGTACGGACAATACAAAACCGTGCAAGCCATCTAAAAAGCCCCGTCTTAAAATAAACATCTTGAAGAAGGTATAAACAGGTTTAATAAATAAATGCCAAACTCGAAAGTCTGTTCCTTTTTCTTTTAAATCGTCGGCGGCTAGCGAGGTATATTTATTAAACTTGTTAAAATAATGTAACAGATTATCGTCGGTAAAATGAAGCAGGTCGTTCTTTAAAGTTCCGGTTTCGCCAACAAGTTCAATTTTTTCGTGAACACGTGATTTGCTGAAAGTTCCGGAATCTTTTCGGAAAAGCCGGACTACATATCCCGGATACCAGCCACAATGTTTTATCCATTTGCCCAAAAAATAAGCTCGCCGGGCAACTTTATATCCGGTGTATTGCTTACTCCTATCATTAATTACCGCTATGATTTCAGCTTTAAGTTCCGGTGTAACCCGCTCATCGGCATCTATTGATAATATCCAATCGTTCGAGGTATTCTGTACTGCATAAATTTTTGCTTCTGAGTAGCCTTGCCAGTCTTGCAAAAATATTTTGGATGTGTATTGTTTTGCTATTTCAATAGTTCTATCTGTGCTAAACGAATCGACCATAATAATTTCATCAGCCCATGCAACGGATTTTAAGCATTCTTCGATATTTCTTTCCTCGTTGAACGATATTACACACACAGATATTTTTGATTTATTATCCATTCGATAACCTATACTTGCTGATCAATGCCAATATAGAAAGTAAATAAATAAACAGCAACGAGATAATAGGGTTCGATAAAAAACCGCCAGCTATAGTCGACACATAAAAACCAACCATTGCCAATAATATTCCCCATGTGATATTTTTCAGATTACTATTGATATGTTTTGTATTTAGAATTTTTATAATCGAAGAAAATATAACAACTGCAAGGTAAATAAATATAATTAAACCTACAACTCCGCATTCCATATACATTTGCAAAAAATCGTTGTGCCAGTTACTGATTCCTTTATCAATTAAGTCATTTTTAAATGGAAATATTAAAGTAAAAGTATCAAGCCCGAAACCAAAGATAATCTTCTCATCCCAAATTTTAATAGCTCCTTGCCAGAGTGTTGCTCGTTCACTTGTGTGCGATAATGGATTCAAAAGTGTGGAGGCTCGCTGCAAAACGCTTGGAAATATTATCAGCATTAATCCAGCCGCAGTAACAGCCGCTATTAATACACGTCGATTTTTGAAAATACCATACACCAAAATAAGAACCGCTGTCGCAAGCCAATGTATCCGGTTAAAAGTAAACATCAGAGCAATCATTGTTAATGTAATGGCAATGATGAAAAACCATCTCTTCGGGAATATCTCCTTCTGTTGGTTTAGAGCTAAAATTACTCCGATCAGTACCGTAACATACATCCCGAAAGTATAATAACCTGACGTTGTTGACGAAGCACGACTTTCAAGACCAAAACCATATTTCGTTATTCCGATAATTGAAGCAGCGACTCCTGCAACTACAAACACTTTTATCATTACGTTATTTTTAAAATCATCTCGTATATTTATGTTGTTCGTGAAGAAAAAGAATAAGAAATAAAAAATTATTTCTGTCCATAGAGCCGGTGTACTAACTTCATAATTTATCGAAAATAGAATCCCTGATAACCTCGAAACGATGAAGAGTAAGACCGGAATATCCAGCGGTGTAGTTTCGATTGTATAATTTTTATTTTTAACAAGTTTGAAAAACCATAAAACAATCAGCAGCAAAGAAACAATTTGTACTATTGCAATCGACAAGATTAATGAGGCAAGAAATAATAATATCCCCCACCAAATTATTTTATCTATCGATATAATTGATTCTTGCTTTAGCATTTATTTTCTAAACCGTTTAAACATACAGGGGAATTTCTCTGTTTTGTATCGTTATAAATCTTCCAATTATCCGTTAATTCCATCGTTTTTTGATGGTATAAGTGATATAAGATAGCATAATTCCGTACAGATTTAAATTTAACTCCAAGCAAACTCAATCTAAATTCAACATCACTATCCTCCCCTAATCCAGGTCCTTCATATCTCTCATCGAAACCATTAATCTCTTCTAACAACGATTTCTCAATTGAAAAATTAGATCCCAAAATCCTTGCCTGTTTCTTGCGATGAATATTCAGTAATAATCTGTTTCGGATTCCATCTTCCAAACGCGATGCTCTGCCCTTTAATGCATCCAACAATAATCGTAAACTATATTTTTCTACTTTACCATTTTGAACCTCATCCGATGATAATGCGTCTGAAAAATTTTTACTGAGCATCACGCGACTTCCGCAAAGAACTGAGTTATGCTCTTTTTCTTCGATATGCGATTCAATAAAATTTTTATGAGGGATACAATCGCCATCAATGAATATTAAATATTCAGAAGTCGATGACTTAATGGCTTCGTTTAATATTTTATTTTTGCGAAATCCTGAATCCTCCTGCCAAATATGTTTAAACTCATAATGAAAATCTTTTCTGTAATTTTCAATTAATTGCTTCATTTCAATCCCTGATCCGTCGTCAGCAATAATTATTTCAAACCGTTTATAAGTTTGTCGGTTTATACCTGCCAAAACTAATTCGAATTCACGTATTTTATTATAAACCGATATTATTAACGAAGCATCGGGTTTCATCTATTTTACTACAATATTAAATAGTTTATTCTTTACGAAAATTGTTTTGACGATGGTTTTACCTTCAAGATGCTTTTTAACCGATTCATTTTCGAAAGCTAATTTCTTTACATCTTCTTCAACTGTGTCGAGAGAAAGTGGCAGTTTCGCTCTGATTTTTCCGCTAACTTGAATAACCATTTCAATTGTATCCACACGAGTTTTAGATTCATCGAATTTGGACCAAGCCTCGTACGCCAATGATTTTTTTGACCCAAGTTTTTCCCAAATTTCTTCTGCGATATGTGGAGCAAATGGCGACAGCAACAAGACGAACGGTTTCAGAGCAGCGAGTGGTTTTACATCTAAATTTAAAAATTCGTTCACGAAAATCATCATCTGCGAAATTGCCGTATTAAAATTCATCGTCTCAATATCCGAGGTTACCTTCTTAATTGTCTGATGCAAAATTCGTTCTTGGTCAACAGTCAATGGAACATCTTGAATCGATGAGTTTATTTTTCCATCTTCATCAACGAACATCCTCCAAACACGATTCAAGAAACGAAAAACTCCCTCAACACCTTTTGTTGACCATGGTTTAGTATCTTCGAGTGGACCCATAAACATTTCAAATAATCGTAGAGCATCGGCACCATATTCAATTACAACATCATCAGGGTTAACAACATTTCCCATTGATTTCGACATTTTCTGACCGTCTTCGCCTAAAATCAGTCCCTGATTTACAAGTCGTTGGAATGGTTCCTTCGTCGAAACATAACCCAAATCGAAAAGTGTTTTGTGCCAGAATCGTGAGTATAGCAAATGGAGAACAGCATGCTCGGCGCCACCTACATATAAATCAACAGGCATCCAATATTTTTGTTTTTCTGAAGAACAAAGTTCAATATTGTTCTGCGGATCTAAATAGCGGAGGTAGTACCAACAAGAACCAGCCCATTGAGGCATTGTGTGAGTTTCTCGGCGATATTTTTTACCGGTTTTTGGATCAGTATAGTTTAACCATTTTTCGATTGTTGCCAACGGCGATTCACCGGTACCACTCGGTTTGTACGACTCGACATCTGGTAACAGAATCGGTAACTCAGTTTCTGAAAGCGCTATCGCCTTTCCGTCGTCATCATAAACTAACGGGAAGGGTTCGCCCCAATATCGCTGACGCGAAAATAACCAATCGCGCAATTTGTAATTTATTTTACGCTTCCCAATTTTCTTTTCTTCTAACCACTGAATAATTTTATCTTTCGCCTGCTTGGTAGGAAGATTATCAATCGAAATTTCATCATTCGAAGAATTTATCGCTATTCCTTCCCCCTCGTATGCTGCTTTTGTATAATCACCTCCTGAAACAACTTCCACAATTGGTAGATGATAAGTTTTAGCAAAATCGTGGTCGCGCTGATCGTGACCGGGCACAGCCATAATCGCACCAGTTCCGTAGGAAATCAAAACATAATCGGCAATCCAGATTTGAATTTCTTTTTTTGTAGCCGGGTTGAAGGCATAACCACCTGTAAATACTCCGGTTTTATTTTTTTCTAACGCTGTCCGTTCAATTTCACTTTTTAATGCTGCTTGATTACGGTATTCTTCAACATCCTCGAAATATTCTGTTGTAGTAATTTTTTCGACTAATTTATGTTCGGGAGCTAACACCATATAAGTAGCTCCAAAGAGTGTATCGGGACGAGTTGTAAAAACACGGATTGTTTCCTGCGTATCCGTGATTTTAAATTCGATTTCAGCCCCTTCCGATTTTCCTATCCAGTTGCGCTGCATCTCTTTGATACTTTGGGGCCAATCAAGTTCATCCAAGTCGTTTTCGAGACGATCGGCGTAAGCGGTAATACGCAGCATCCACTGGCGCATCATTTTACGTTCGACTTTGTATCCTTTTTCGACCCACTCGTCAACTTCCTCATTAGCTAAAACAGTTCCTAATTCGCCGCACCAATTTACCGGCATTTCAGCAAGGTAAGCGAGTCGGTGTTTTGAAATAAAGTCGTACTTCTCTTTTTCGTTCAGTCCGTCGGGTATCGGAAGTTCAGAAATCGGGCGTGCTTTGCCGGCTTTCTTATCAAACCACGAATTATAAATTTTCAAAAATATCCATTGCGTCCACTTGTAATATTTTGGATCCGTGGTATTCACCTCACGCGACCAATCGTAGGATAAACCCAACATTTTAATCTGCCGTTTGAATGTAGAAATATTCTGTTGTGTAGTGATACTCGGATGGATACCGGTTTGCATAGCGTATCTTTCCGCCGGTAATCCGAAAGCATCCCACCCCATCGGATGGAGTACATTAAATCCGTTCATCCTCTTGTAACGCGAAATGATATCTGTTGCAGTATAACCTTCGGGATGCCCAACGTGTAAACCGGCTCCGGATGGATACGGGAACATATCGAGAATATAATATTTTGGTTTATCGGAATCCTCTACAACTTTGAAAGTGTTATTTTCATCCCAATATTGCTGCCACTTCTTTTCTATTTTATCAAAAGGATAACTCATATACTATTTTTCCACCTATTAAAGTCATAATAATTTCGGTATTTAAAATTTCACTTGCTTGAATAGTCATAATATCTTGAGAGAGAATTGTTAAATCGGCATACTTACCCGCTTCGATTGTACCTTTATCCTTTTCTTTAAACGCGGCATACGCAGCCCAGGTTGTATATGACTTCAATGCTTCTTCCCGCGACATACATTCTTCGGTATGCCATCCTCCTTCGGGTTTTCCATCTTGATCCATTCGGGTTACCGCAGCATAAAATCCCCAGAGAGGTTGCATAATGTCGTTTGGGAAATCTGAACCAGCCGGAATGATTGAGCCGGAATTTATCAAAGATTTCCAAGCATAAGCTCCTTTAACTCGATTGCGGCCCAACCTTGCCTCTGCCCAATCCATATCCGATGTAGCGTGAATTGGTTGCATACTTGGTAAAACATTTAACTTTTTAAATCGAGAGATATCTTCAGGTAATAAAACTTGTGCGTGCTCAATTCTAAAACGTAAATCTTGTTCATTAACTGTCCCAAGTAGTTTCTCGTACATGTTTAACACAACATGATTGGCACGGTCGCCAATAGCATGAGTGCAAACCTGAAAATTCTTTTTGATGGCTTGACGAGTTACTGCTTCCATTGTAGAATCATCAATTAAAGTAAGTCCACGGTTTCCCGGATCGTCAGAATAATTTTCAACAAGAGCAGCGCCTCGTGAACCGAGAGCTCCATCAGCGTACATTTTAACAGCCCGGATTGTTAACATACCGTTGCCATAATTCAGCAATGGTCCTTGTTCGCTGAATTCGTTCCACGTTTGGCTTGGTGCATCTACTGCACCGTAAATTCGGATAAGGAGTTTCTGCTCGTCCGCTAATTTTTTGTACACTCGAATCGTTTGCGAGTTTAAACCCATATCGTGCACTTCGGTCAAACCTGTTTTTAAACATTCTTCAGCAGCAAGTAAAATAGATTGTTCAACCTCAGCATCAGTCGGGGGAGGAACAATTTTTTCGACTAACTCGGTTGCTTTGTCTATTAAGACACCGGTGGGTTCACCGGAATTATCACGAATTATTTTTCCACCAAGAGGGTCAATTGTAGCCGATGTTATCCCTGCCATTTCAAGCGTTTTTGAATTTACCCAAATCGCATGTCCATCAATCCGCCCTAAAATTACAGGATTATCGGGAGCGGCTGAATCTAATAAATCTTTGGTCGGGAATTTTTTTTCGCTCCAAAGAGTTTGATCCCACCCTCTGCCGTAAATCCACTCACCGGCGGAAATGGTTTTCGACTTTTCTGCTACCTTCCCGGCAATCTCGTTTGCCGATGTTATTCCGGCGAGCATCAACGAATTAAGCATTTGTCCAAAACCGAACATGTGTGCGTGTGCATCAGTAAGTCCCGGAATAACTACACTTCCTTTTAAATCTATTATTTTTTCAGCATTATACCGGTCTTTTAATTCGTTTGAGTTTCCAACAGCAATTATGTACCCATCTTTAATTACAATTGCCTCGGCAAGAGGGTTGTTGTCGTCGAGAGTATAAATGTTACCATTGATTAATAAGAGGTCAGCTTTTTTCTCCATAAAAAATATCGTATATATTACAAGAAATAGTACAATACAAAATAGCAAGATTAATGCAATTTTAGATTTCATAATTCCAAAAAGATTTTCAATTTTGACTTAATATAAAAAGATTAGTCAAGAAATGCTAACGGATTTTTTCCTTCTGGAAACGATACCCAATCCGCTTTTATATAAGGGAGGAATGGTAAACTTTAAACACGCATCTACATTTTTATTGCCGATAGGTTGAAGCAAACCTGTTTCATAAATTGCACGAACTGCGTTAGCTCCCGAAGGTGTTAAGCCGTTAAACATTGTGTAGAGTTCTTCCCTACTTATTAAGGTTTTAGTAAGTCCCTTGAATTGATCGAAATGATTCTTTAGGTGCGGGAATTCTGCATAGAGGAAAGTATCGCATCTATATTTCGAAACTTCTGAAAAAGCTTCTTTGATCGCTTCGATACTTAATATATTCTGAGAATTTTGGTTGGATACTCCATCGTTGGTGTGAGTTGAGAGTGATTTGTTAATTTCTCTTTGCTTTATGACTGCTTGATTGCCTAAATGAATAAATTCCCGCGGATACAACATACCTAAACCATCTATCATGCGTTTCATTATCCATTTATGCCCATTTATATTTAAATTAAATATCAAATGAAATACTTTTCCCATCAGCTCATCATTGGCTGAAATAACTTTGACGACATCTAAATTTTCATTCAATATTTTTTCACAGTATGCTCTGACTACACGATCATGGACAGCGCGGGCGACTAATAATTTAATGATCAAATTATCAGCCCATTTCAATTCAACTGTAAGTGATACGAGATGTGATTTATTAACAATTTGCAGGGCTTTAAAAATATCAGTCCGTAAAAATACTTTAAGATTTATATTCGAAAATCTGTTGCTATATTCGATTAATAATTGAATTAGAGCAGTTATTGCCTTTTCTCTTCGTTCAAGATTATCTAAATATAGCAGATCTATTTGGTCGGCTAAAATCCATGCGAGGCATTTTGTTTCTTTTAGAACTTTATCAACCAAATCGAGTAAGGAAACTATATTTAAGGCAGTTTTGCCTTTGTATGTTTTAGTTAGAATCCTCCCTTTTTCTGCTGTAGTGGTTGATAAGTTTGTTTGATGCAGAAAAAGTAAATCTTTTATTTTTTTATTTACACGATCGATGTAATCGTCGCGTTTGTATAAACCAATTTCAGAGAGGAGACTTATAATTGTGTCGTAATTGGATTTAAGAGAACCGGATTTACTTGAATTAACTCGGGTGCGCATTCTCGGGCAAGAAGCAATATTAGCGGCAGTTTTTAAACCAAAATATAGTTGCCAGAAATATTTAAAGTCGTCGATTGTTTGGGGATTGATTTCTTGAATTTCAGAGTAACTTATATACTCGTCGCTGTGCAAGCCGTATGCGGGGATGCTATATATTTCCGTGAAAGAATTATGGAGCAGCGGAGTCAGCCGGTAAATGTCTTGCGAGAGCAGACGAAAAAAAGCGCTTTTACCTGAACCTTTTCCACCCAATAGCAATGTATGGCGTGGCTGTAAAGTCTGTTTGAATAAATCAGTCCCGATAAAGCAGTTGGCTAATTTATCGTCGGACTCGGCATCAACTTTTCCGAAGGATAAATTCGATAAAATCTGATTGGTATCCATTGGTTCAAATTCAATTTATCGGATTGTTTTTCGCAATCTCAATAAAGTCTCATTCATATCTTCTGAGATAAGCTTTGTATCTGCCAATACGGGCATAAAATTCGTATCACCGTTCCAGCGCGGAACTATGTGAAAATGAATATGATCTTCGATACCCGCCCCTGCGCTCCTGCCTACATTAGAGCCGATATTAAAGCCATCAGGTTTCATAATCTCGGTTAGCGAAGCCGTCATCCGTTTTAAGAGATCAAAAATTTCCAATGTTTCTTCCTTCGAGATGGAATCCAAATTTCCTATGTGTCTGAATGGTACAACCATCAAATGACCGCTGTTGTAGGGATATAAATTCATAATTACATAAGAATGGATGCCACGTGTAACTATCAAATTTTTATCGTCGTCATCCTCTTGAATTGCTTTGCATAGGACGCATTCTCCACTCGATTGCTCTGAAAACGATGCAATGTATTTTGACCGCCACGGAGAATACATCCTTTGCATAAAAAATATTATTCCTCTTCTTCAGTTTTACTCTTTTCGTAATCAGCAATTATTTTATCCATAATTTCTCTTGGTACTTCTTCATAGTTCGAGAATTTTTGTTTATGGATACCACGCCCCTGTGTCATTGAACGGAGTGTAGTTGAATATCTGAAAAGCTCTTTCAATGGTACAAGTGCTTTTATAACTTGATTATGTGAAAGAGCCTCCATACCAAGAATTTTTCCTCTGCGGCTTGAAATATCGCCCATTACGTCGCCCATATAATCTTCGGGAACAGTTACTTCAATTTCATAAATTGGTTCCAACAAAATTGGTTTGGCTTCTTTAAAACCTTTTTTGAAACCCATCCTTCCTGCAATTTTAAATGAATGTTCATCAGAATCTACCGAGTGCGCCGAACCGTAGAACAGAGTAACTTTTACGTCAATAACTTTGCATCCGGCTACTACGCCACCCACCATTGATTCTACGACACCTTTTTCAACAGCCGGTATGAAACGTCCTGGAACTACTCCGCCGACGATTGCATCTACAAATTCGAAACCTTCGCCTCTTGGTTTAGGTTCAATTTTAAGAAATACATGCCCAAATTGTCCACGTCCACCGCTTTGCTTTTTGTGCTTGTATTCCATTTCTTTACATACACCTTTAATAGTTTCACGATAAGGAAGTTTCGGTTCAACCAAGTCCACATCAACACCAAAACGGGCTTTTAATCTTTGCGCAATAATGGTTAAATGTAACTCTCCCTGTCCGCTTACAACTGTTTGCCGCAATTCGGGATCAACTTTAACAATAAAAGTTAAATCTTCAGCATGCAATGTATGCAATCCGTTTGCAACTTTATCTTCATCACCCTTCGCCTTCGAAACTATCGCCATGCTTATTACAGGTTCAGGAAATATAATGGCAGGAATCGTTATGGGTGCCGATTTACTGCTTAATGTGTTGTTCGTGTGAGTGTCTTTAAGCTTCACCGCAGTACCAATATCGCCGGCGAATAATTTTCCCGTTTCCTTCCGTTCTCTACCGTTTAAAATATAAATCTGACTCAGCCTTTCAGATTTACCATTTGTTTGATTGATAAGATCGAGTCCGGAATATATTGAGCCCGAATAAACTTTAAAGAAAGACATTTCACCTAAATGCGATTCAGCCAAAGTTTTAAAAATAAACATTACCGGAGTTCCATTCGAATCACATTTTAAATCTTGTGTATTTGATGTCCCTGAAACTACAGCTACTTTAGAACCCATATCGACTGGATTGGGGCAGTAGTCAACTATAAAATCCAAGCTTGATGCGATTCCGATTAAATGAGTGCCCGCAGAACACAATATCGGGAAAATTTTCCGCGATCGAATAGCTGATTTTAAACCCGTAACGATTTCGGATTCAGTTAATGTCCCGTTATCAAAAAAATTAGTAATAAGCGTTTCATCCGATTCGGCAATTTTTTCGATTAATTGAGTACGCAATTCTTGGGCTTTGGTTAACAATTCAGAAGGGATATCCGATTCAGTATATTTTCCTTTTCCGTCACGATTATATTTTAGAACTTTCATTCTAATAACGTCAACAATCTCCTCGAAGCCCAACCCCTGCCGAACGGGAAATTGGATTGGCATAACATCGTAACCGAATCTTTCTTTGGCTTCGTTTACAGTCTTCTCAAAATCTGCATTTTCGTTATCTAATTTATTAATTAAAAATACGGCAGCGTTCTTGTATTCTTTTGTGTATTCCCATACGATTTCAGTACCTACCTCAACACCTTCGAATGCCTTCAAAAATATTAACGCAGTATCAGTAACCGAAAGAGCACATTTTACTTCTCCGGTAAAATCCGAATAACCGGGTGTATCTAAAATATTTATTTTGTTATTCTTCCATTCGCAATGCAGCATCGCTGTGCTGATTGAAATTTTCCGTTCGATTTCGTCTGGTTGGAAATCTGAAATTGTATTTGCATCTTCCACTTTGCCAATTCGGTTAGTAGCACCTGATGTGTAAAGTAATGCTTCCGAAAACGAGGTCTTACCGGAATGTCCATGCCCGATTAAGGAAATATTTCGAATGTGTTCCGAGGTAAACTCCTTCATAACGCTTTATATTCTCCTATTGAAAAAATGATTTAAATTATTTTTATTGATTATCAGCTTAATTTTTTAAACGTTCGATAAAAGCCCGGACTCCTTTTACAACAGCGCCAAAAAATGAAACGGCATCAAGAACCGGTTCTTCTATTCTTCTTTGAATTTTTTGTTCAAAAGCAACCACATCGTCGGCAATTTTTTTAATAGAATTGATCGAATAGATTACTCCATCAATCTGCTTTTCGATGTTTTCGGTAACTTGATCTATCCTTTGGGCTGTTTTAGATAAGTTTTCAAATACAGGAGTGGCTTTAGAGGTGATTTGGTTGATATCCTTTTCGATATTGCAAAAGGAAGAAGTGATTTTTTTTATAGCAAATATCAAATAAATAGATAATATTGATACGCATAAGAGAGCAATTATTTGAACAAAGGTTAATAAGGTTTCCACATCAATTTCTCCTTGAGTGTTCTTTACTATGAACGTTCTTTTTTATATGTTTCAACACCTGCGTGCACTGCATCTTTAATTCGCTTTCCTTCATCGGTAGCTTTTTCACGAACTTGAGACACAATTTTTTCGGCATCGCCTAAAATCTCCTCAGCTTTTTTCTTCGCGTCGGTGATTATAGCTTCCGATTGTTTTTTCCCCTCTCTAATCAAAAATAATGCTTTTTCTTTTGCAATTTTCAGATACTCTTCAGCATCCTGTTTCAAATCGGCAGCTTTTTGTTTAATATCTTGTCTGAGTTCTTTGCCCGGTTTGGGGGCATAAAGCAGAGCCACGATTGCTCCAATGACACTACCGGCTAAAAAGCCCATTAAAAAACCTTTTGCTATTTTGTTGTCTTCTGTTGACATAACATCTCCTTTAATAATTATTTTAAGGTATTGTTAATTGTGTTGGAAATTACGAAGTTAATGCCTAAAAAGCAAGAAATACGTAAACTGAAGTCAACAAATTATTTGTTTTTTAGCCAAATATGTAATATAATTAACAAAAATTATTAACAATACTCCTTTTTACTATTATGTGGAAAACAACTGATGGCACGACCGGAAGACTAATTCAGCTTTGTCTGGGTTATTTTTTCTTTTATTTAATCTTTGGCACGACAGTTAAATATTTTACCGACTATTTAGTACAACAGATGACTGATGACCCTGCTACATTTAAGGCAATGCAAGTCAGAATGAATATGGAATTCTTAGTTTACAGTACAATGGGTGGAAATTTAATTTGCCTATTTATCGTGTTAGTCTTTCGATGGTACAAACTAAAATCTAATTATTCAATTCAGGCAGCGGGTGTGAAATTCCCTGTCGAATTTTTATACATCGTACCATCAGGAATAATGACAGCAGTAATAATACCGACCACCACTTTAATGTTCACACTTCCCATATCAATAATGGTGGCAATGGTTATTATGCGTGGCAGTATAATTGTTATTTCTCGAATTATAGATGCTATTCAAATAAAACAGAAAATTTTGAAAAGGAAAGTTTACATTCAGGAAGAAATTGCAGTTCTATTTGCAATATTGGCTGTGAGTGTTCATTTATTTTACGGCCGTGGGAATTCAAGTTTTGATTTTATTACATATACTCCAGCTATGGTAATTTTAGGAAGTTATTTAGTAGCTTATTCGATTCGTCTTTATATAATGAATTATTATAAAAACACGAGGGGTAAAGGAGTGCCTCAGGACAACAAGGGATTTTTTGCTATCGAGCAAATTTCAGCCGGGATCACGGTGTTGATTGTCGGATTTATATTGTTTAACATCAGCGAGCCTGAGTCTTATCAGGTTAAACTTTTCCAAGAAGCGTTGACGCAACCAACTTATCTTTGGGGATGGGAAATTATTGCAGGAACAGTGTTTGGTGCTGTGGCTTTCTTTTCAGTTTTCTTATTTATGTTCAAAGGCCGAACAGCCACCTTCGCCGGTTTAGTGAACCGCTTAACATCGTTAATTGCAGGAACTGGAGCAACTTTAGTTTTCTACTATCTTTTTGGAGGTAAATTCCCGAAGGACTCCGATTGGATATCGTTAGGTTTTATACTCGTTGCAGTGGTTTTCTTAACAATCGCCGAGAAGAGGCGGGCTGCTGAGTTAAAAGCTGAACATGTGATATAACATATATGGAATAAAAAAACCGCTAAGGTGTTAATGTCTTAGCGGTTTTTTATTTTAAAAGATAATTCTTCTTATTTGTTCTTAATATTCCACAACTTCGAAGTAGCTCGTTCTAACTCGGCTCCGATTAATTTAGGATCGAGAGTTTTTTCGGGTTCATTCTGAAACACTGCATAAGGAACCTTGATACCTTTAACTTCAATATAGTCCGGGTCCTTTGCTTCCAACTTATCCCAATCGTTCACCTTGTAATAAAATTCCATTTTCTCGTCGGGTAGCGAATGGTGCAAAATTGAATGTTCAAGACCTTTCCGCGCTCGCCGTTGGTTCTTCCGGACTGATTCCTCGTACGAAACTTTAATATAAACTAACACGGCGTTCTTCAATATATTTTCATCTAAATAACTTAATGCTTCGTAGATTCCGTTTTCACCACCACGGGCAAATTCTATCAATGTAGTCATGTTGTCATGATAATTCGCATCGCGCGCTAATTTTTTCCGGTATTCTAAGTTAATCCGCTCAATGTATAAATTCCAAATAAAGTGTTCTTTGAACCAATATTTTTCATCTGTCCATAATCTCGGCTTCCCATGCTTTGTCAGAATATCATCGACTTCAAATGTTTCCCAAACATAAACAAAATCATCTAACTCTTCAAAGTTTGCAATATGTAAACGATTCAAACGTTCATTCGCATCACTGTGTTTCAGATAATCTATAACTTCCGACTTGCCGGCAGCTGGTCTGCCTATAATTATCACAATTGGAAAATTATTTTTTTTCATAATTATATTTTGCCTTTCATCATTGTATTTTTATTTTTACTTAATTTCTTCAATTCTATTTTCTATTTTGGAATCTATTTCTTTTGTGCTGAGGACTACTTTTCGAACTTCATCAAAAACGTTCATATTCAATTGAATTGCGTTGTTAATTTCTAATCCGAGATAGCGTTTTGCTTCACCTATAAAGTAATCGCTGGCAGCAGCACTGTAGATTCGATCCTCTTCTATTGGTTTTCCCTGAATCTCTAATTTTAGAAATTCGATATCGCCTTCTTTTTTTGTCCATTGGCATTTGATGCCTGAAAATTGGATTGGCGATTTTTCTTTGATGTAAAATTTCAGAATCGATTTAATTTGCTGTCCGCTCAGTTGGAAAGTTGTTAGTATATTATAAAAAGGAAGCACCTCGAATAAATCTTTTTTGCTCATCTGCCCTGCGGGTAAATCTCTTCTGATGCCGTGATTATTCATAAATGCAATATCAGTTTTTGCTGCAATTCGCTGCGCATCGGCGATGAAACTCCCGATGCCGCTTTCGCCGCTGCCCCGTTTCCAATCTGACTTTAATATTCCAATAATTTCGCTGTAATCTTTTTCTATCGTCGTTTCCATCGAATCGACCAGATTCGAAAGCTGATTCTTGGGTCTATTTTCACGATACCAAAGTGGAATTAACTTACCATTGAAATTGGTTACTTTATCGTTTTCAACAAATAATTCCAATTCGCCCAAGTTTTCGTTGTTTCCACCGGCTTGGGCAATTATTACATCATTTACCACTTTGGGTTTGGTTAAGCGGGTGTGCGAATGCGCGCCTATGATTACATCTAATCCACGAACATTGACCGCTAAAACTGAATCGTCGAACACTCCTTGGTGGGTTAATGCAATAATCAAATCTGTTTTCGAATCAATTTCGTTTATATATTTTTGCAATGTTTCGATTGGCGAAAGGACACGAATGCCAACCAAATTGTTTTGATTGACTAATCCGTATAAGTCCTGCGACATAATTCCGATAATCCCGATTTTAATACCGGCTTTATCAACAATGATGTAAGGTAAATTATTCAAATGATTCTTTCCCTCATTATTTACCAGGTTTGCCGACACTGTTGGGAACTTTGCAATTTTAGTTAACTTAACAAAGTTATCCTGTGAAATATCAAAATCATGATTGCCCGGACACCAAACTTCGTATCCTATCATGTTCATCATTTCGAAAAGTGCACCGCCTAATGCACCTTTGTATTTGTACTCAGTAATAGGGTTTCCGGTCATCATATCACCGGCATCCAACATCAAAACATTTTTTACCTTCTTGATACTGTCGGCAACGAAATATAATTCGTTGAAGCCACCAACTTTGGGTTTCGGATTATCACGTATCCATGCAGCTTCACGAGGAAGAAAGTTTGAGTGAATATCGTTCGTATGAAGAATTGTTAAAGCTTTTGGCTGCGAACAAGAAGAATAGAAAAATATAGCCATCAATAACGATAGCATAAATAAATAAATTTTGGTTTTATACATTTTATTAACCAGTATTTTTAGATATAGAAAAACCAATCTATAATACAGATTGGTTTTCACGAATTAGTCATATTCAATATAGATATGTGTTAACGAATCTTCTTCTTATGTCGATTCTTTCGCAAACGTTTTTTCCGTTTGTGAGTCGACATCTTATGACGCTTTCTTTTTTTACCACAGGGCATGTATTGTTCCTTTAAATTATAGTTTTAATTAATTAAATGTTGTTGTAAAATTTCTTTTGCTTTTTGAGCAACCGATGATGATGAATCGAGAGCTATACACTTGTTAAACCAAAAAGTGGCTTTTTCAGAATTTCCATTTTGCCAATTTACGATCCCCAAGTTGAAGTGCCCTAATACATGTTTTGGAGAATATTTTAGAGCTTCTTGCATTGTGCTTATTGCTGTATCGAAATATTCTTTTTGTTTTAATGTATCCTCGAAAGCCATCTGATAATAGCTAACGCCGAGATCAATTCGGGCATCAGCATTCTTCGGGTTTTTATCTAAATATTTAATGTAAGTTTCGATAGATTTTAAAAGGTTACCGCTATCTTGATACAAATGTGCCAGATTCAACAACGTTTCGATATCCGCAGGATTCTGATCTATTACCGATTCAAGCCTTTTAATTTCAGATTTCATACTCTCCATCTGTGCAACGTCGTGCGAATGCTGCTCTTCTTGGTTCTGAACGTGTCCTTCATGTTCTGTGGATTGTTGAGGTGCAGCAGGTTGACGTGTAAGATATACTATCAATGCAATTGATGCAATTATTGCTGCTATCGCAAATAAGTGTTTTGAATTTTTCATCAATTATTACTTTTAAGGTTCGGTACGGCCCCAATTAGGTTGTGTTCTCTTTAAATTTTCGTTTACATTGGATTTCAATTCTTTTGAAACTTTAAAAAGTGGAACAAAATGTTCGTCAACCTGAACTTGTGCACCGGTTCGAGGATTGCGTGCCATCCGTCCTTTTCGCTTTTTCACTTTAAAACTTCCGAAGCCGCGAATTTCAATATTTTTGCCTTCTTTCAAGGCGTTAATTACTGTGGATATGAATCCATCTACTACTGCTTCTGTTTCGACTTTCGTGAGTCCAGTCGCCGAAGCAATTACATCAACAATATCAGCTTTAGTCAATTGTTTCCTCCATAAGTTAATGTTACTTAGGGGTTAATTAATTTATATTGTAAAATTGGGTGTTTAAAAATTTCGTCTTTCAGATTAAAGAAATCGCCAAGTTTTGTTTCGCCCAAAAAACGATCTACAAAGGTTTTCCGTTTAACTTCTTTTACTACTGCCGGTTCGCCTTTTATACCGGCTAATTCTGCTGCAATTTTCAGTGCATCTTCATAAGTCCCGAGTGTATCGACGAGTTTCATTTCTAATGCTGCCTTACCGGTAAAAACCCGACCATCAGCATACTCGATTGCTTTTTTTCTATCCAACTTACGTTCGCTGCCGACTATATCAATAAATTGCAAATGCACATCGTCCATCAGATTTTGGAAGTATTGTTTATCTTCTTTTGTCATTTCACGGAATGGATTACCTGAATCCTTGTACTTCCCCGACTTAACCGTATTCATTTCTATTCCAAGTTTTTGAAACAACGGATCCATTCTGAGAAACTGGGAAATAACGCCGATGCTTCCTGTCAATGTCCCGGGATTTGCAACGATTAAGTTTGCACCACAAGCAACGTAATATCCACCGCTTGCAGCAACCGAACCCATCGACACAACAACCGGTTTACCCGATTCACGTGTTTGTTTTACTTCGTTGTAGATTTCATGACTGGCAACAACACCACCACCAGGCGAATCAACTCTGAATAATACAGCTTTTATCGATTTGTCTTTCCGATACTTCTTAAATAGTTTTACAATTTTTTCAGACTCTACAATTACACCTTTTAATTCGATCAGTGCAATTTTTTCGCCTTTACCTGAAATATATTCGATATCTTCTTCTTGTTCAACAAAAAAAGAAGAAATCAAAAAGAAAATTCCGGCACTTATAACTAACAACACTACAATAATACCTAAAAACCATTTTGAAGATTTATTCATTCCTATAACCTATTGATTTTACATATAATTATACGAAATCTATGAATGAAAGTCAAACAACAATAATTTTTATTTTTTGTACTCGGTTGTGTTTAACTTCTTCAACTTGAAAAACAAAACCCATATATACAAACTTATCATTACGTTTTGGGACTCTACCCGCAAGGTGAAGTACTAATCCTCCCACCGTCGTATATTCAGCATTTTCATCAATAATCTTGATGTTTAATCTCTTTTCGACATCCTTCAATAGAACCGTTCCTTCAACAAGACAAGTTTTACTATCAATAATTTTAATTAGTTTAGATTCGGTAGCGAGAAGAGAATCTCCCGAAATGCAATTTAGTATTTCTTGTAATGTAACCATACCGACAGTTCCCCCATGCTCATCAACTACGATTGCCACATTAATTTTTGTGGATTGAAATTCTTTGAGTAACTCGATTACATTTTTTGTTTCCGGGATATAAAGTGGTTTTCTCAGCAGCGGAAGTATATACTCGGTATCGAATTCGGGTATAGTTCGTTCAACTTTTAATATATCTTTTGAATAGATAACTCCCACAATATCATCTATGCTGGTTTTATACACCGGAATGTATAAGCTGTTTGCAATCCGGATTACCTCTTTTAGTTTACTGAGAGTGGCGTGGATACCGATGGAAACTACATTCATTCTCGGTACTAATATATCTTTTGCATTAAGAAAAGATAGTTCACCTATTCGGTGAAATAATTGTTTTATGGGTTCATCGATTTCACCTTGTTGATTCACAATCTCAGTTAGCTGTTTCAAGTCATCTTCAGTTATAACCCGACTTTTTCTTTGATAATTTAGAAATGATTTAATATGCTGCATTAAATATTCAAAGATTTTTGAAAAGGGGGAAAGTATAAAAGTAAAAAAGGAAATTGGGATTGCCGCAAACCTCGCAAATTGAAGTGTATATTTTCTGGCAATTACTTTAGGAGTTATTTCTCCGAAAATTAAGATAACGAGCGTTACAAAAACAATTTCAATCAGAAGCGCAATTATTTTATCGGATTGAAAGTATTGTATTATTTGGAGTGTTAAGATGGCTGCCACCACTGCAGCAGAAACATTTACTAAAGTATTACAAATCAAGATTGTGATAAGCAGCTGCGAAGGGTTTTTTAGTAAATTTAGAAGACGTCGATTTATAAAATTTTTGGGAGCGATATTTACGATATCTTTATTTTTTAAAGAAAATAAAGCTACCTCGCTCCCCGAAAAAAAAGAGGATGCAATAATTAGGAGAAAGAATAGAATGCCGTATGTTATAATTTCAAGAAACAAATATTATCAGAATGGCAGATCGTCATCTTGTTGACCCGATGGAGGTACAATACCGGTTTCTTCTTTTGATTCAGTTGTAGAAGTCGATGTTCCCCTTCCCCCGCCAAGCATAATCAAATTATCGGCATATATTTCTGTAACATATTTCTTTTTTCCATCTTTATCATCATAATTGCGTGTTCGTATATTTCCTTCGATATAAACCTTTTGTCCTTTTTTTAGCCATTCGCCACAAACTTCAGCTAATTTATTCCACGCTATGATATTATGCCATTCAGTTCTTTCTTGCACTGCCCCTTCAGTATTTTTCCAACTGTCTGTTGTAGCAATGGAAAATGAAGCAACGGCAGTTCCGTTTGCTGTGTATCGAAGCTCAGGATCTTTTCCAAGATTTCCGATAAGCATTACTTTATTTAAACTTTTTGATGCCATAATTATTCTCTCTCTTTGTTAATGTTATTTTGATAAAAATAAATTTGTCGGACAGACCAATATCATTTTATTAGTTAAAAAATGCAATCTATCTTGAAATATTTTCACATCGGCAATTCGATTTGATGATGGCAATTGAAAATATTCTGCAATATTAATTTTGTTCAGCAGTTCGCCCGTGTGATTTATTATAATCATTTCGTCGCCAATGACAATATAAATTTCTTTTTCGGATAAACAAAAAGCACGAACAGATTGGGGAGTTTCTAACTGGAGTGAGTGTAAAAATGTACCCCAACTATCATAAACGGATATTTTATTCGATTCTAAAACATACAATTTATCGTCGTTCGTTATAGCAAATTGAATGGGATCTGGTACTAACCGATAATCCCCGATTATCCTAACGTCTTTAACCTGAAGTCCGTTGAAAGTAATTTTCATAATATTCTTATTTTCAGAATCGTAAAAATATAGATTCGAAAACCTATCGACAGCTAAAAAAGAAGGCCGCCCAAAGTGAATATTAGTGGATTTAAAAGACTCGCCGGATAATGAACTGATAAATTCTAAATTGCGATTAAATCTTTGGATGCGATTATTGTAATAATCAGATACGAATATATTCAATCCATAAGAAGCATCAACTGCCACTGGTGTATCGAAATTTAACTGCCCCCAACCAATGCCTCCTATTTCTTTTTGAAATTTATTTTGCGAATTAAATTTAAAAAGTTTATGGTTTTCTTTATCAAGAATATAAGTATTACCTTCGTAATCCAAAGAAAATACTGACGATTCAGAGACTAATGTATCTATCTGAAAAGATGAATAGCTAGAATCTTGAATGTACGAAAATGGATACAAGAAAGATAATAAAATAGAATAGAATATCATTTCGTCAATCTGTGTAAAATATAAAAGGGTTGCTCTCAAAAAAGAACAACCCTACTACCTTAAAATGCTAAATTAAAAACCTATCATCACAGAGAACCATTGATTACCGGAAAAGAAAGTAGTGGAACGATATGCATAATCTACAGACATTTCAACTCCACTAATAGTATAACGAACACCGGCACCAAAAGTAGGTCCGAAAATATTTTCAAATTCCGAGGGAACACCTTGCGCATAGGCATACCCACCTCTAATAAAAAATAAATTATTATAAGCATATTCAACACCAAAGCGATATTCATCATTTGAGTAGTTATTGTTTATGAAAGTAGTGCTCATCTCTACTAAGTGTTCTGCCATCAGTGGATATTTGTAGGCAAGACCTAATTCTAAAGTTGTAGGCATACCGAATCCGGCAGTCCTAAGTCGCATTGGTTGAGTCGGATATCCGGTGATCTGATTTGGGTCATCAACAAATCTGTCAAAATCTGAACCATCAAAACTAATTTCTGATCCCAAGTTTTTGAGTGCCACGCCGAAGTTGAATCCTGTTTCACCAGCTTTGTATTGTAATCCAAGATCGAATGCAAACGCTGTTGCTGATACGCGGGTAATGGATTCGTAAACCATTTTGATATTTGTCCCAAAATGAATTCTATCTGTCATTCTACGCGAATAAGTTAAACCGACTGTTAGAAATGTTGGTGAGTAAGTAATACCAGTTCCTTCCGGTCTATCAATTGTAGTTTCTTCGATTTTTCCAAAAGATAGAGTTTTAAAACTGACACCGAGATGTCCTAAATCTTCCATATTTGCAGAAACCGCTAAATAATTAACGCCAATATCTGCAATGTATGATAAATTCGAGAACATCACCTGGGCGCTGAGATTGCTCCTTGATAAACCAGCAGGATTCCAGTGTATCGCATCTAACCCGTGGGCAGTTGCTAAAATCGATCCACTCATCCCTACACCGGTCGACCCTACAGGAATTAGTAATTCAGTAGCTCCTGCAGTTCCACGCCGATTTGGTGAACCTGCAAAACTATCGAATGTGAATGATATAATAATAGCTACAACTAATATTATGTTTAATAATTTCAATCTTTTCATGACTTTTTTCCTTATACTTTCATTTTAGAATGTGTCAAGTCGTTCTTCTTGTATGAATATTGCAAACTTCAACACCTTTTCACCTATTTTCACTTCCCCTCCATGCTCATCAAGTCCATAACCTTCGATATGTGCAATATACATTCCACTTGCTACAGGAATATTGGCGTGATTTTTGAGACCCCAACGTGTAGAGCTGTTATCCATTTGTCCTTGGTAGTCGTGATTTACAACCGCTACCATATCACCAGCTAAATTAAAAATTCTAATCTTTGCTCTGGTAGGAAGATTGGTAAAGGTTACATAACTATCAAATGGATCAGCCTGCAGTTGATGAGATGCATAGTACGGATTTGGAACAATTTTAATTTTGCGCATCTCGTCACGCTGTTTCGCGATTTCTGAAAAGCCTACTTGTGGAGCTTTAACTTCGAACTCAAAAATTTTGTCTGTATTTAAAGCATAGTTAGGCCGGATGGCGATAACATCTCCATCAGCAAAATTTGATTGTTCATTTACTTTGCGCATTACTATAATGTACATTAAAGGCAAATTTTTAAACTCGAAATCTTTGTAATCTCTATCTTTTTTAGTGTACTCTGGTTTCGCAGTATCTGAGTAAGAAGAGCGGAATACCAAAATTACTTCATCACCTTCAGAATGATTTTCACCGGTATAGGGAGAAGGATCCCATTTTGCGTCAATTTTACCTCTGTAAACATGAACAATGCTATCTCTTCCATAAATATCTTTTCGGACGACACGCATCGAATCGTTTCTTTCAACTATCGCAACATCCAATTGTCGTGGTTTCCCATCTCCGTATAAAGAATCAACTTCCCAAACGGTAAACGGTACGACATAACCACTGTCCTGAATACCCATCCTATATTGTTGGTAATCCTGATATAAATAGCCGAATCCAGTAGAATCTACTAAATATGGTCTAAATTCTGAATGAATCGGGCCTTTTATCGGCCTAATCTCAAAACCAGTGACATATCTATATGCTTTTTGTGTATTTGTTTTTGAAAAACGAATTTCAACACGCCGTAAGCTATCCGGGCGTAAACCTGTAATTGCGTTTGTGTATCTACCTATTTGTGGATATGAAACAACACCAGTTACAGGTGCTCGTCGAGTTGGTGTAATTTGTATTGAAGCTAATGTATCATCCATCTGGGGTCCTCTCAAACCTGTAAACCAACGTTTCCCTTGGTATGAGAAACCAGATGGTACCTGAAAACGCCGCCTGACTCCAATAGGTAAATTTTGTACAACAGGCATAACGTTTGACACCACAGGATAATCAGTCCCTCCGTTAAAATTATTATAATTTGCAATTACAGTATCAACTACTTCATTATTTGAATTCAATTCAAGTAGTGACCAAGAAGTTACATTTAATGTATTTGATGGGTCATTACCTTGTAATGTAATTCGATACTTCTTATTTTCAGTTCGCCACGGATCAACAACTTTCACTTGAACTGCATCGTCATAATTTTTAAGAGATTTCCACTTATTATGAGGAATAACAGAACCATAATCGTTACCACTCGGAAACTCAGTCCCAAGAACAGGATTTTTTGGTATTATTGTAATTACATTTTTCGGTGATTCTAATAAAATCAATCCGCTTAGGTCTTTAATTCTTGCTGAATCTAAAGGGTTATAATTAGAATCAACTGCAGAGGCAGTAATGATGAAGTGATAAGGTCTTCCCGGTATAAATGGTTTAGAATTGATTCGATCCTCTGTTAAAACGAGTTGATCTATTATACCTTCAAAATCACCTTCCCAAATAGTGGCCAGGACGGGGTCGTCAACTCCTGGGAATATAACAAAATCTTTCACTTTCGACGAATCACCTTTTTTATAGTATGTTCCAAGTTTTTCAGTACGTGCACCGGGTCTTAGAAGTGGATCGTTAGTTTGATAAATAGTAAATGCATTAAATTTCCAGACAGTGTTAAAGAATTTTTCATCCGGGTTCCTGAAAGTTCTTGATGCTTTGTCTTTGTCCCAGGATAAAATTATTTTTCCATCAATCCAGCTGTGCTCAACTTTAGGGCTTGGTGGAGCAGGAGGTAACTTAAAATTATTGTTAAATAATATTTGCGACATATCGGCATAGGTGCGTAATACGCTAATACTATTTAAGTTATTAGAGCCTCTTCCAACAATTATACCTATTACTACTTGTTGTGTATCACCAGGCATAATTGTGAAAGGACCAGCCGGTAAAGTAAATCTAACATCAGAGGGTTGCAGTAAGTCTGAGTAGGTACAACCTGTGTTTGTAACAGGGTCTCCGGCGAACATAAAATAAGTTGTATCGCCTTCACATACCCATCTTCTGCCGGTACGAGTTAGACCTTGCATAACATTATAAGATTGCAAAAATAAGAACGGGTCATACCAATCAGGATTCGTGCAGCCACCTTGTCCAGGGTTACAATAAAAATTGAACCCGGAAACATTTAAATTTTTATAACCAGGTAGCAATTGCCCCGACCACTTTGCAGTATCAGTAATAAGATCGGTTTTTAAGCGGGGTCCTTGAAAATATTTATAACCAACAGCCGGTGGAGCTGTTCCATAACCCGCATCAGTATTCGTACCATTATAAACATAACCTAAATTCCGTTTTTCTTTTGTTCTAGGATTGACGATTGTTGTATCGACGCCTGAAGCATCATCAAAAGCATCTCCCATATCTGGATCGGACCATACTACCAAATAAGCAGAATCCCATGGAGCGTTACTTTTGTTAATAACTTCAAACTTCATAAATTGCATTTGACCGAACGGTCCTGCACGATTATAGGCCCACGATGTCTGCCGGATTTCAGCACCTAATGGTTTACTTCTCCCCCAAATCCAATTATGATAAGCTTCTTCAGCATCATTGTAAACCGCAAACATCAACATATCCGGGTAAACTATTTGGTCTCCCCAGACTAATGCTGGTTTATCTACATTTGGATTATATATACCATCTTTGTCAACATCGTGAAAAGGTGCGCCGTCTTCAGCAGGCCATTCCGCATAATCGGCACTCGTGCGAGGAGAATCTTCGTTAGGACGCACCCGATAATATCGATATTTCGGGCGGGTAAAATCGTCAGCAGTACCGTCTGGTAAAATTATACCCGGACGGTGCTCTGAACCAAAATGACCAACTGTAGCAACCCGGATATCCTTTTTAGTTGTATCTTCAGGGTTAACTACTCTCGCTCCAATCCACATTGACGAAGAAAAAATAGCGTGAACTTTTCCACCTTTGGGCCACTCAAAACCAGGACCAGTAGTTTTGTGGTCGCTATAAAACTCACCCTCATTTCGGAACCAAGCATTAATGGTATTAATATCCATAGCTTTTCGTTCGATAATCATTGGCTTGTGTGGTCCTAGAGCAGCCTTTCTAGAAGATTCAATATCCAATGAATATCCCAATGAGAAGGACAAAGCAAATAGAAACACCAATAAAAATTTTATTTTCATAGTAATAAACTCCTTAAAAATTTTGATTAAAATTCTAAAATAAGTCCAAATCTGACTTGCCGAGGTGCACCTACGAAGCTCGGTTGCATCTCGTACATATTATATATTCCGGTGAAAACAGGTACTTCATCAGCTCTATCTTGTTCGATCATTCTCTGGATTGTTGCTTTGAAATCCGGGGTTTGAGTATATCCAGTTTGATCAGGTTGACCTGAACCAGCCCATACGCTAGCAATATTTTTTCTGTCCAGCAAATTCAAAATTAATATATAAGTATTCAACCTCATATTGGAAATAGGTAATTCAAAAGTTTTATCAATTCGGTAATCGAACCTAAAATTCCAATCGCTGTAATTAGCGTTAATTGTTGATTGAGGTTTTATTCGTGAGTCGGTTGGTGGAATACTTGGATCATTTAGTGTATAGGGCCTACCGCTGTTACTTCTGAATAATAAATTCATACCGAGTTGATTTAAAAATACATTATCCATTTTTCCGAAACGGTAATCTAATGTTGCAGCAATTGTGTGACGCTGATCGAAATCGAGTGGGGATTCAAATTTTGGAGCTCTCGCATTCAACCAAAGAATTGTGCCTAACGTGCCGGGATCGGAACCTGTACCTGTTGCATACGACAATGTATAGTTTACAGAAGCAGCTAAATTATTCCAACGCCGTGAATCAAATGATAGATCAAATCCGCGTACAGTCGAGTAATCACCATTTTGAAGAGTTGAGAAGGTCGTATTGTTCCAACGTGATTCAATGACACCTAATTGAATAAGTCCAGTAATTTCTTTGTAGTAAGCTGTAATATTTAAGCTTGCTACTTCACCTAATTGCTGACGAATACCTAATTCGTATTGAGTAGTTTTTTGAGGTCGTAATCGAGGATTATTTATTGAAAAATAGCCGGGGGCTAAATACCATTCGCGCAGCCTGTCGGAACTCATATAAAGGTTCGAAAGTGGGGGCATCTGTGCGAATGTCCCATATTGAGCAAAAAATACCATTCTTTCAGAGACGGGGAAAGAGAAGCCTAACCTTGGGCTGAATATCAGGAATGGCTTTGATTCTTCAAAACTGTCGTCCTCAATTTTGTTTGGATTTCCCCAACCATCTGCTGGAACTGATTTATTTGGAAACAATCGCTTAAAGTTTTCTGGTGATCCATATTGTGTAGTATTTTTACTATTAGCAACATCGTATAAATCTTTTAATACATCCGTGTTAGAATCCCAATAATCAAATCTGAGTCCGGCATTTACAATAAAATCTTGGTATTCCATTTTATCTTGTAAATACAAAGCGCCGAAGATAGGTTCTTTGGGACCTTCACTCCGTTCACTCTTAACGTATCCGTCATAATCAACTTCCCGACCGAAATAATCATAACCATAAGTATTGATACCTCGTGATGCATATTCTTTAAGAACGTAAGATTTTTGTGCTACTGTTAATTGATCATACAACCCATTCCGTAACGTATCGATTATACCCGGTCGCAATAAAGCTAAACTAAGAGGCCCTATTGCATAAGCGCGCAATTGATGGATTTTATACTCACCACCTAATTTAATTTCGTGTTCACCCAATTGATGAGTTACGTTTGCGTTAAATTGCCAAAATGTTGTTTTATTAAATCCATATCCATTATACACCCGACCTGGATAAGCAAACATCCCTAAATATGTATCCATCGGAATTCTTGATGCTCTCAACTGGCTGGGATCTACCCCCGGAGGAAAATAATTGAAGAAGAGGGGGTTTTTTGCAGGATCTCCATAATCGAAGACTCTATCTTCATGGACAGGATCCATGTAATCAGAATAAGTGTAAAAATAACTTCCCTGAATTTCAGCAAATGTCTTTGGTTGAGGTGCCCAGGTAACTCGTAAAGTATATTGGTCGTTGACTGAATTTGTCATTGGATTGTGGAACGCATTCATCAAAGTATAGCTGAACACCCTTGAACGAGCCCACGTTCTCGAGGATATACCACCCAAATTAACACGGAAGTCTCCTAAATTAGCAGTTAATTTTTCGTTCCAAGCAAGACGTAGCGAAGCACCATCTGGCATTTGACCAGGACGTGCTAAATTCCAATTCGGTTGGTCTAATAATAATTCTTTAGCTCGTTTATCAATTTCTTCACTCGGCAGTTTGGGTAGTCTTTGAAGACCTTCTTGAATATAATTTACTGTTACTTCCTTAAATTTGGGCCAAATACTATTAGAAAGGTCGCTGAGTCTTTCAGAGTTGTAACTTGGATTTGGATCTCTGTTAAATGTATATTCAAAAGAGCCAAAGAATTGTAAAATGTTTTTATTAGAAGGAATAACAGGTCCGCCAAATGCTAAATTATACAATTGGTAACCATTATTTCGCCACCCTTGTACTCCATCACCCAGAAATCCATCTGTTACATATTCAAAACTACCGAAATAATTTGGTTTACCGGATTTTGTGGAGACGTTAACAATACCACTCATCACGTTTCCGTATTCGGCGCTATATCCACCGGTCATCACTATCATTTCTTGAATTGCTCGTTGACTGACAAAAGCAGTTGAGCCACCTGTTAAAGGATTATTCGTCCAAACACCATCGACAATGTAACCTGTTTCTTCTGACCGACCACCCCGGATATTAAGTTCGCCGCCTCTTTCACCCTGCACAACACCAGCAGTAGTAGCTGCCATTTCCCTGATACCACGTACCGGCATTAATTGAATTTGCTCTGAGGTTACAACACGAACAGTCCCAGTCTGGTCTTTGGGTATTAGGGGCCGCTCCGCTGAGATCACAACTTCCTTGAGTTCTACAGCTTCGGAACTCAACTCTATGTTTTGAGTTGTTGTAAAACTCACCATCGATTTTAAGTTTTTCACTGTAACTTCCCGGTAACCTACGTATCGCACAATTAAATTATAAGTGCCGACAGGAACATTTAACATTATGTAATTTCCATCTACATCGGTAACGGTTCCAAGCGTTGTGCCTTCGAGCATAACGTTAACACCGATGAGAGCTTCTCGCGACTCTTTATCGATAATTTTACCATTTAGCTTACCTGTTGTTTGAGCAAAACTTATGGATACAACTATAAAGAGCAAAATAAAAAGAAATAGTAACTTTTTAATAATCATAACTCCTCCTAATATAGGATAAATTTAACATATTAATTTTTTTCTGATATTTAATTTATAAGGAATAACTTTAGATCAGTACTGGAAGTAACAAGCGACTGAATTAAACGACAATAAATTATAGTTTTATGTAAAAAAAACCTGAAAGAATATAAGGAATATCCCGATGGTTGTCAAGTTTATTTTGTATTTTTTTGAAAAAACATTAGAGCATCAAAACGAGATGAGGTTCGCTAATATTTTATACGCCCCCTCCTGTAGGTTCAATAATTGATACTGTAATGCCATATTCACATAAATAACTGTGCCTTTTAAATACTTTTGGGTTACTATAAGGGGTGTTTTGTCGATTGATGACATTATCGGAAATTCTATTTCTTTTGTTGAAGTAATACTTACTTCATTTGAAGTTCGAGCATAAATCCAATTTTCAAAATCTGCTCCGCTAATTTTATTGGGGGTATTTAGTATGCTATGGTTAGAATCTATTTGAACAAGTGAGTTTTCATCATAAATGAACGACCGGGTTAATTTTATATCGCTAAACAGTTTCGATGAATCCCAAAAACTATTATCCTGAGATAACACAATTAGGTTTCCACCCGCAGCCACAAAGGGTTCAATTAAATTCTTAAAAGATTTCAGTTTATCTGTAGAATTTCTATCAATAATTATTACATCTAAATTATTTACATAGGTTTGTAATAAGTTCATGTCGTTCAGTTCTACAAATTTTACATTAAGTCTTTGTAATGTTAATTTAGTTATCGAATTCGTCTGCGAAGAAATCAACCCTACTCTTTTCGTGTGATCAACAGCTATATCATATCGCCGGGCAACAAAATTGGCAACAGCTTCACCACCGATTTTTAATTTCAAGAGATTATCGCCAACCTGAATCCCCTGTTTAAAAAATAAACTCAATGTATCTAAATACTCCGCTCCTTTATAACTAAGCTTCACATTTATAGTATCGGAACTTACTAATGCGCTATCAGACGCTGTAACATAGTCTGCGAATCCATCTCTCGAATGATTTGTCAACCGGAAGATCAATTTTTCGTTGTCTCCGTTAGCTAACGGAGCAAATACTAATGGCGTTACTATTTCGGTTGTAAAGCGAGGTGCGAAATCGAAATGGATTATCTGCTTATAAACAAAATTTTCTTCCTTAACATTTGAGGAATGAATAACAAAAAAATAAAACTGATTTTTAAGATATGGTTTATCCAAATTATAAATCTCGTAGGGATAGCTATATTCGAGGTTTGCCGGCGATAAAATGCGATACTCCTGTCCTATTACCAGTGGTTGCCTCTTTTGATTACTTTCGTTGATGACCCAATCATCATCTACACCGGGAAAAAATAATTCTGTTGTTCCGTTTTTAGATAAGCCAGTTACAGAATCTATCTGTAAAATAGTTAATTGGCGGTTTGTTAAAATTGTTTCGCTGATTGTATAATATAGTTTTACTCCTAATAACTCATTCCTTATTTTATCTAAATTTATTTTCCAATTCAAGAATATTTTGTATTCTGCTTGAGTAAGATTCATTCGATATGATAAATGAGTATTAACCGAATCCGATAATTTTGATAAATATTTTAATACATATTTTTGGTTTTTCAATACCGCGTTTGCTAAATTATCTATGTCTTTCTTGAACTTCTTCAGCTTTTTCGTATCATAACTTGGGATACCGGCAATTATATTATTCAGTTTTTTAGTCTTTGAAGGAAATATTAAAGAGTAACTTGGAACGTTCCCGCTCTTTAATTTTTCTAATTGAAGTGAAATTGAGTTGTAATGTTCCCTTGCATCTTCACCAATTTTGCGATACGATTTTTTGCGCCTTGAATCTTTTGTATCGACTGGAATTTTAATTCCTTTTTTTGATGGGTCATCATAATAAAAACGTGATACTTTCCAACTTCCATCCTTATGATTTTCTGAAATCACTTCCACAATTTTATCTATAAGTATTTCAATTGAACGGTTTTTATTTCCGTAATACCAATCGCGTGATAATAATATCACGTCGGGTTTGAAAGTAGAAATTAAATTATATAGTTTATTTTTTAGTGAATCTTCATTCCAAAGCGAATATATTTTTTCATCATTCTGAGCTGATATTATTTCGGGAAACGAGAGATAGTAAGTCTCTCCTTTCAGTGCTGATATTGCGGCAAAACTTTCTTGTCTCAATTTTGCGGCTATCTGATGGGGAAAATAATAACTCGAATCAGCTTCAGTGCACTCACCATTTGTAAGATAGGCACTCATTATTTTTGCTCCTTGCCCAAACCGATAATAAGCAAGTGCCGAGAGATCTTCGTATCCCGGTTTTAAAGAGATGTTCAGCACATTTAAACCCGATTTTATATCGATGCAACTCTGGTATAAATCATCATCCGGTTTATTGTTTGGGAAGAGATTAGCAACTGCCAAGATAAGAGAGCTTAAAAGTAATATATAAAATGATTTTGGTTTCGTCATAATGAAAAGAGTTAAGATTATATTTCGTTAATATCTGAAGTTACGTCCCGCATTTTGCGGGATCATTCTTCATCCGCCAAAGGTGGATGAAGAATCTAATGCACGAAATTCAAGCGTTTTTTAGATATTTCTCTTCGCTCCTAATGACAAGACATTCGACCCCTCTGGGGTCGTGGGCGCATCTACAACGCATTACTACAAACATATGTCTCCTACGGAGACAATTAAGATATCAAGGATTGTCATTTTCAAAAGAGAAATAGGTAACACCTATTAAAGTATCCTCAACGCGACAAAAAGTCAATTTCGAGTAACTTCAGTCAATTATAAAAAAAAGGCTGACTTAAAAAAGTCAGCCTTTTAAACGTGTTACTTTTGGGAATTATTTAAAAACCAAGTTTGATGGATAATACATTATTCCCGTCGAAGAAATCGGTTTGTCTGTATGCATAATCGACGATAATATCAACACCTGGGGCAGAATAAGCAATACCAGCGCCGAATGTACCGCCGAAAATATTTGCATCTTTTTCAGCTTGTGGAACCATACCCATACCGGCTCTTCCGAACAATTTAAGACCACTTAGATAATATCCGATTTCACCGCCAAGTTTATATTCGTCTAAGTATAAATTGTTATTTATAAAAGTACTGTTCAAGCTAAAATGTATATTTTCCTGCAAAGTACTAACGTAAGCAAGCCCGATTTCTATTGAAGATGGGAGTTCGAAACTTGCCGCTTGAATTTTGTATCTTTGTTCAGGTCTATAACCTTCGCTTGAAGTTGCGCTGCGGTACAATCCGGTTCCATCAAAAGCCATTTGCGTACCGATGTTTTTAACCGTTACACCCATATTCAAACCGGAAATATGAGCTAAATTACGGTAGATAACACCAAAATCGAAAGCGATAGCAGAAGCCGAAACACGGTCGATTCGCTCAGAGATCATTTTAGTTGTAATACCCGCCGCAACAGCATCGGTCAGTGATTTAGAGTAAGTGAGACCTAAAGTAAAATAGGTTGGTGAATATACTCTTCCTAAAAGTCCTTCAGGGTCTTCGTTTGTGGTGAGTGGAATATCGCCGAAAGAAAGCGATTTTATAGTTAACCCAACAACACCGAAATCGCCAAACGAAACACCTACGCCGCCGTAGCTAACACCGATATCTCCCAAATAATTCATGGAAGAGAACATCCCTTCGGCACCATACTTTATTAAGCTGAGACCGGCAGGATTCCAGTGTATTGCTTCGACTCCGGAAGTATTTGAAATTGTGGCACCACCCATTGCGAAATCGCGGGCACCCACGGGAATTAGTAATTCAGTGGCTGCCGCAGTGCCTATCCTTTTATTTTGAGCCTCAGTAAAATTAAATACAACTAATATTACAAGGCCTATTAAAAAGGCGGTATATAAATATTTATTTTTCATATTTCATTCTCCTTTTAATATTATTTTAGCCTTAGAATACATCTGGAACTTCTTGTTCTTGAATTATAGCTACCTTAACTATCTTGGTAACTCCTACATCAGGCATATCCACGTGTGCTACGTAAATACCGCTTGCAACCGGGAAATTATACTCATTATTAAGATCCCATCGCATAAACTGTGAAGGATCCTCTTTTGTGAGAGTACGAACTAACTGACCGGCTAAGTTGAATATTCTTATTGTTGCTTTCGCAGGTAATTTGTTGAATGTTACAAACCTAACAAACCGGTTGGTTTCGGCAGGATTGAAAGCATAATAAGGATTTGGATATACGCCAACTTTTTCTGCATCGGCTTTGGCAAGTTCCTGAGAAAACGTTGGAGCTGATGTAGTGAACTCGTAAACCAACGCATCATTTAAAACAAACTTGGGCCTAATATATAATGTTGCTACACTGACCGAAGCATCAGAACCATCGATTTGAGTACCAACTGAACGTAAAGAAACACCATACATGATATCAGCCCTCGCACCCACAGTAACCTCATTTAATATCGCCGGTCCTTGACGTGCAGGATCCGGATTAGTGGGATATGTATACTGAGTACCAAGTGGATCGTATGTCCGGTCATGAATAAAAATAATTTCGACATTATCACCTGTGGTTGGTGGATTCCAACGTGCATCATTGCTCTGGTCTCTCCAACTCAAGGTAATTTGCCGTGGACCACCCGGATTATCCATATCCCAAGCACTAAACGGAACATTAACAAAACCTTCACCATTAGGTGCCACGCCAGCAATAACGTTAGTTTGAATTAAATATTCTGTACCTCCACCAGTTCGACGAACTCGATATGCTTTGGAGCCATTCCCAGTCCCAAATCGTAATTCTACACGTTTCAACTTCGCCATATCGTATGATGAAGCAAACTGCCCCAGGAATCGAGCGGATAAGTCTTCAGCAGTTGTAACACTTCTAAGCGCAACCGGTGGTCCTTCCGGATAACGATTACCATGGTCTAACTGAGATGGTCGTTGGGGAATCCATCGCGTTGAATCTTCAATAATAATGGGAGATTCCTGTGCGACTACAACTTGGAATCCATTAATAATAGGGTATTCGAAATCATCATTCAACACTCCAGACATTAACGAACCGAGATTTTTACTCTTGTATAAAAGTGCCCCAGTCTCTTTGTTTTTTAGAAGCCAAGACGTAACCCCTCCAGCCACTTCAAACGAGACGGAATATGTGGCATCCAATAATTTGGACGGGTCAATAACCTTAACTGGTAGTTCAATATCGGACGAACCTGCTACAAGTTTTACTGCTACTTTGTCGTACACTTTTGCAGTGTATCGTTTTCCAGCAGTCGAACTTTGTGGACGGACTGTAAATATAGTTGGTTTTGATTCTAACGATGCTGGTAAATAACCAGGTATGTTTGATTTACTATATGCAGTAACGGCTACATAATATTCTTGCCCATTATTAAGTTTATTGATATCTAAAACATGATCACGAACGAAATTGAAGTGACGTATAATTCCGCTATTCGTTCCATATTGAACCGGCAGCATTAAAATTTCACCCGATCTATTATCAAATTGTTCGTCAAGTATAACGGGAATATCATTTATTAAATCATAAGTTGCAATACGCTTTGCATCGGCTAAAGTGGAAGAAGCACTTGGCAACTGATAAACGTTATAACCTTCAAATCGATAATCTCCAGGTTGGTTAATTAGAGTCTCTGTTTTTAGCACAGCCGTTGAATCACTACCCCATTCCAGAATAACTTCGCCATCGAGTTCTGCTATTTTTAAAGCAGGTGAGGATGGAGCTTTTGGAACCTGAAATAGAGCATCGTATGTATTTTGTACAAACCTGTCATAAAATTTCATAACATTAATACTTGAGAAACGATCGCTGCCTAAACCGGCTACAGTACCCACGACGACTTCTTGTGTATCACCGGGGGCAAGTGAAAAAGGTCCGGTATTTAGAACTATTCTTCGATCACCGGGGGCAAATGACGAGGGTGTCCCAGCTCCGTCTATGAAGCCGGTTTTCTTGACAGGATCGCCATTAAGAGGAAATTTAGTAGGAGTAACACCAGTTGGATGAGGATATAATCTCCATGTAGCTGCATCTTCGGGTACAAATCCTTGCAACATTCTCCACCATCTTAAACCGCCTACGTATGTAAATGGTGGATCGCTAATACCACTACCGGCAGAGAAATATGCAAAAGATGTCATTGGTAGATTCTTCTTCCCATACACCCTTTTGAGATTGAATACACCTGAGTCAGTTGGAGCGCCAGGAACTAATGGACCTTGCAAAAAGTCGTATCCTACAGCCGGTGGTGGAAGATTGAATTTTTTATACTCGGCATCGACAGCATTTCCATTATAAACAAAACCTAAGCTGAGGGGTTGATCGACACCGCAAAGGTCATCACCGTACGAACCTAAATCCGGGTCTGACCATTGTGCAAAATACATACTGTCGATATGGAATGAACCTTTGGTATCAGGTAGGACTGTAATAACACCACCTTTATTGATGAATCTAATTTTTTTAAAGTATAAATTTCCCATAGCATCGGTGCGTTTATAACCCCACAATGTAATTTGTGCTTCAAGACCTAATGGCTCTGAACCAAATAAACCTGTAGATGCACTTCGATCGAGGTCGTTGATTACAGTCCAAATAACCTGATCTGCCGGTGATTTAGGATCAACTCCGGCAAGTCCCGGTTCATCATAATTATGAGCAATTAGAGAATCGGTATTAAAAATAGCACCCTTAGTTTTATCATAATTAAAGGGTTTGGGCTTCTGGTAACCCGGAGTTCCATTCCTTTCAATAAATGGTGCCCCATAAGCAACGGGCCACTCGTCCCAATCTTTTTCATATTGATCAGATATTTGATCAGTTTGCGATTTTGTTACACTTGCAATTGGAACTTCGAAGCTTTCGGCAGCATCCTGTTGCAGATCTTGAATTCCCATTTCACCATAATCTCGGCGAATACGATAAATGCGAACATCCGCATCGGCTGGAGATTGAGCTACTGCTGTAGCACCTGTGCCCATTATGCGGCCTGCACGTGTACCGATGTTGTATGTTTGACCTCCAACACGGATAAGTTGTGTTGGTGCCGGTGTAGTTAAACCGGCATCTAAATAAGCTTTTCCACCCCATACAAAACCGTCCTGATAAATTGCCCATTTTGTTCCACGTGGAAAATATGAACCATTATCGCTCGTGGGTGAATGGTTTTGTTGACCATCGGACCGCATCCAAGTGGTGATGTTATTAATATTCAGAATTTGGTAAAGGGGTGTACCTGTTGGTTTCATCAACGACTTATCTTTTTGGCGATTGTTTTTATCTGGAATCCCAGAGCCAAAAACAGTAGAGCATAAAAAGCCGAAGACAACAACAAGTATTGTTAGTAAATTTAATTTTTTTATGTTCATTTTTAGCAACTCCTTTTTAATTTTGAGTTATGTTTATATTATATTTCAAGCCGTAGACCAAAACGAACCTGACGCGGTGTACCGAACAAATCGTTTCCAGTAGCCACCATATAAGCCCAACGGTTCTGTGAATTAATGGCTTTATAGAAATCGGTATAGTTAGGAATTTGGTGGAATGGTGTTGCCAACGAATTACCTAACCAGCCATCGTCCTGGGCAGTTCCGGTGGTTGGATAGACGTTCAATATGTCCTTTGTATTGAGTAAATTAATAATATTTACATAAAATTCAGCATCGATTACACCAAGGTTGAACTTTTTACTGAAGTTGAGGTCGATATTATATACCCAGGGAGTTGTCGAACTGTTGAGTGGTTCGGTCGGGAAACTTGCCCGTGGATCGTTCAATGGTTCCACACCGACGTCCCAAACGTTTGCTTGTCCGAGTTCTTTCAACTCTTTTATTTTAGTATATGCATGTCCGCTATTGAACGAGAGTATCATATTGACGCCCATTTGTTCTAAGATCGGTCCACCATCGCCTTTAGCAAATCTATAATCAAGCAACAATGTGCCTGAATGAGTTTGGTTAAAATCGAGTGGGTTTATGAAGCTTGTCGGACGTCCGATGTTTTGTTCAACAGCTCCAAATGAAGATTGTGAATTTGACCCTGTTCCGCGGGCATCGGATAATGTGTAATTAAACTTTGTAGCTAATCGGTTAGTTCGGCGAAGTTCGAGTGTAAGTTCTAACCCCTTAATCGTACCAAAGTCATCGTTCAAGTATGCAGTAAACAATTTGCTACCCGCTTCATTAACATAGGAACGAACTTGTAATTGGTCTTTTATGTCTTTGTAGAAACCACTTACAGTAAATGCAAAATTATCAGCTAACGACTGCCGAATACCCATTTCGTACTGAGTCGTTCTTTCGGGTATCATCAGATATCCAACTGGAGTTAAGAATGCATTTCCACGAGTTATCGGACTGACTGTACGGCTAAGAGTTGTGTTTCCGATATAAAGTTGATTCAAAGATGGCATCTGTGCGTATTTTCCGTACATAGCATAGAATACTGTAACATCGGTAACGGGAAACGAAAAACTAACACGAGGCAATACGAGATTAAACGGTTTTGCTTCCTCTAATTTAGTTTCGTCGATAACATCTAAATCAGTGTTGAAATCGGGCTGTAATGGATCTTTGAAAGTCTTATTCTTCGTATCGAAGTATTCATAACGAAGACCTAAATTAAGTATAATGTCCTGATATTCTAATTTATTTTGCAAATAAGCCGAAGCAAAAAGTGGCTTTCGAGGAGCATCAATTCCTGAATTAATTTCATTACCATCAACATCGTAGCCGTAATGATTGATAGTTCCGGCTTTGGATAATCTTACACGCCTTTCATAATCATCAGCGAAGGTTCGGGGTGTTCTTCCGTCCGTACCATAGAGAAACTCCATTGCACCTTGGATGTTACCAACAGCATAATTGCGGGCGATCCATGAATCTAATCTGGTACCAAATTTTATTTCCCAATTTGATGTTAGTTGAGAAGTAAAGTCGCCAGCAAAACCATAAGATGTTTGTTGGTTTTTGGAATAAGCATTATTCGGTGCATTCTCGTGTGTCATTAAAAATGCATTGATAATGCTGTAAGGTAAAGGGCCCGCATAAGGACGTCGGAATCCGGTGTAACCTAATTCGGTATTTTTAGTACTATCGGTATATGATTTCCAGTCGTCGCCAAAATCAGGATCAACACGACGGAAGTAACGACTCTGGTAAGAGAGAGCTACTTCGTAGTATGTTTTTGGATTAACAACGTGTGTAAATCTAAAATTTGCAAATCCGGTAGTGTTGTGGTCGATACGCGACCGTTTGTTGAAATACCGTGTTAAAGCTGTGGGCCATCTGTTATCGAATGGCGATTTATCGTATGTGTAACTTCCGGATAGTTTGAACTTCATTGATTGTAACTCATAATTGAGGTTACCTTGAGTTGAGTAATTTTGAAGCCAGTTACCGGGGATATAATTCTTCTTGAATTCGATCGGACCAGGGAGCGATCTACCGGGAGCTTCATCGTTTACATCCGTAACAATATTTTCGAAACGGAAAGGTTCTATGAACCTTAGACTGCGATTTCTAATAAATTGATGCTGACCAGCTACGAAAAATTTTAAATTTTTCATCACAGGACCGCTTATGGTAGCCACCATATTTGTGTAACCAAACGATGATGAACCAAGATAGTCGGCACCGGGTTTAGCAAGGTTATCGGTTAGGAAATCGACCGAGCCTTTATAGCTGCTTTGACCTGTGCGTAGAGTAGTTCGTGCGATACCGGAATTTGCACCGCCAAATTCTGCAGTATAACCGCCGGCTTGCAATTGTAGTTCTTCAACAGCTTCCTGAATTACCGAAAATGTTTGTGAATTAGTAATTGGATTTGTTGTAGAAGCGCCATCAACAAAATATGCAATTTCGCCTGAACGTCCACCGCGTACATAAAGTTGATTATCTTGATCTACCACACCAGCTTGCAGACTCAGAATATTTTCTAGTCCACGAATTGGGAGATTCCTGATATCTTCTTGTGTAGTAACCCGAACGGTGTTAGTTGTGTTTCGTTGAATAAGCGGACGTTCGGCAAAAATATCTACTGCATCAACTTGGACGGCTTCGCTTAGAAGTTGAAAATTTTGTGTAGTAGTAAAATTCGAGAGGACACGAACGTTTGAGATTGTTACTTGAGCATAACCGACATAGGATGTCTTTATGCTGTATGTTCCGGGCGGAACACTTAAAATGAAAAACTCACCATTGATATCGCTTGCTGCACCCATCATAGTGCCTTCGAGAGACACTGTTGCACCAATCAGGGGCTCACCGTTAGTTTTATCGGTGATGATACCACGTAACTTACCATCTTGTGCAGATGTAACAACTGTTACTAATAGAATAGTGAGAAATAAAGCTAGTAATTTTTTAATCATGATTTTAACCTCCTTATGTTATAAGTTGATTGTTGAGTTAAAAACATAGTAACATGTAATGTGAATTATTTGAATTAAATGTTATTACAAAAAACAACTTGAATATTGATAAAACCTGTTACAAACTTCAGGGAAAATATAATGAATTAAAATGTATATGTCAAGTGTTTTATTAAACAAAAGCATTTTTTTATATATAAATCAGATAACCATACGATTTTCCAAACATTCTAATAATGGTATTTGTTCCAAAACTACTCAAAATGACTAAATAAAGCTATTTTTGAGTTGATTTTGGATTTTCCCTAATAATTCGTTGCTTCCCTTGCCTATTAATGCTGAATATGGTACGAGTTCCCGACAAAATTTGCCCATCAGCATTTGATAGGTTTTTATCTGTTTAGCACGCTCGTTCTGTGTTAACTTATCAATTTTATTTAAAATCAGGAAATATGGAATTTTCAGAGAGTTTAAATATTCATTCATGGTTTTATCAGACTCCAGAGGTTCGCGTCTTGAATCTATTATTAATATTCCTAATTTTATGTTCAGTTCGGAATTAAAAAAACTATCCATCATGCTTTTCCATTCTGCAGACTCTTTGCCCGATACTTTTGCATAACCGTAACCGGGTAAATCAACAAAATAAAATTCGTTGTTGATTAAATAATAATTTATTTGCCGTGTCTTACCTGGTTCGTTGCTTGTGCGGGCAATTTTTATTTTAAGTAGTGAATTTATAAGAGATGATTTTCCAACGTTTGATCTACCGATAAAAACAACAAGTGGCTCTTCGATTTTTGGGAATGAATATTTTTTGTTTCCCTCGACAGCTGCTACAACATATTTTAATTCTGCTTGATTCATTATAATAGTTCAATTTAGAATTTAACCCATAAAAAGCAAAGAGCACAAAGTTGTTTAACTTTGTGCTCTTCGAAATCTATCTGAATTATTTTATTCCGATTTTGTTTGTGTAGTTGCTACTTTCTTTTCCGATTTTTTCCAACCTCGCTTAACTGATTTTGTTTTTTCGGCTGGTTTCGTTGTTTCTTTACCTAATCCATAATCAACAAGTTCAAGTAAACCCATTTGTGCGGCATCGCCTAAACGGTGTCCGAGTTTGATAATCCGGGTATATCCACCGGGGCGTGTAGCAACTTTCGGTGCAATTTCTCCGAAGAGTTCAGTAACAACTTCTCTATCTTTAATAAAGCGTGCAATTTCTCTTCTTGCGTGCACATTTTTCGGTGTGCCTGTTTCTTCAGTAGCTATTGCATTTTTTGCACGGGTTATTAATTTCTCCACGTAAGGGCGGGCTTCTTTAGCCTTCGCCAATGTTGTTGTAATTCTCTTATTTTTTAATAAAGCTGTAGATAAAGAGATGAGCAATGCTTTTCTATGGCTTGCTGTTCGTTTTAATTTTCTACCAGATTTTCTGTGTCGCATAAATTCTTCCTGTTTATTCGTTTAAATATTTATCTACATCCATACCGAAAGTCAATCCGTATTCTTCAACAATTTCTGTAAGTTCCGACAACGATTTTCTGCCAAAATTTCGAAATTTAAGAAGCTCCGGAATATCACAACGCACGAGGTCGCCTAATGTATGTATATCGCCTGAGCGTAGAACATTATGCGATCGGACTGAAAGTTCGAGATCGTCAACCGGAGTTTTCAAAATATCTCTGATTCTGGCAACTTCAGCTTCCGATTGTGTTCCGTCTAACTCGATACCGGTTTCACCTTCGTAATTAATAAATAATTGTATATGTTCGCGTAATATTTTTGCAGCTTGTGTCATCGCATCGTCGGGTGCGATTGAACCATCTGTTTGTACCTCTAAAATTAATTTTTCGAAATCTGTTTGTTGTCCTACCCTTGTTGGTTCAATGGTAAATCGAACATTAACGATCGGAGAATAAATGGCATCGACAGGTATAACGCCCATTATTTGATCGTCCGGAACATACTCTTCGGCAGGAACAAAACCACGTCCCTGACCGACAAATAAATCGATATCTAATTCAGCACCTTTATCGAGTGTTGCGATGGGCTGGGTTAAATTTAATATTTCAATATCGTCGTTTGCTTTTTGAATATCTGCTGCTGTTACATGTTTTGGTCCTTCAAAATAGAGCGAAATCTTTGTAGTTTTTTTATCCAATAATTTCAGCCGCACTGATTTCAAATTTAAAATCAGTTCTGAAACATCTTCTTTTATCCCTTCGATAGTTGAAAACTCGTGTAACACACCTTTTATCTGAATAGCATTAAAAGCAGCGCCAGTTAGTGACGACAAAAGTACCCGGCGCATTGTATTTCCTAACGTTACGCCATACCCTTTTTCAAGCGGTTGAAGAATAAATTTTCCGTAAGAATTGGTGTAAGAATGTGCATCCACTTCAAGCTTTTCAGGCATATGTAAGTTCGATGAATTAATATTCATAAATCTCTCCTATTATCAAATTCATAATTATATCAGTCTCAATTGCTATTTAGAATACAATTCAACAATGAGCTGTTCGTTTGCATTAAGTGGAATATCGGTTCGTTCCGGGTGATTCAGAAAAGTTCCACTCATTGCCCCTTTATCAAGAACTAACCAAGGTAACATAGCATTATCACGCATACGTTTTAAAGATAAGTGAATGATATCTAATTTTTTGCTGTTTTCTCTCACTTGAATAACGTCGCCAGGACTAAGCAGGTATGATGGAATATTCACGACTTTGTTATTGATCATAAAATGCCGATGAGTTACTAATTGGCGAGCAGTTTTACGGGAAGGAGCAAACCCAAGTCGGTAAACTACGTTATCGAAACGGCGTTCGAGTGTCTTAACAAGAATTTCGCTTGTTCGTCCGGTTTGTTTTAATGCTTTTAAGAAATAATTATGGAATTGAGTTTCCATCAAACCATACATGCGGCGAACTTTTTGTTTTTCGCGAAGTTGAACACCATATACCGAAATTTTTTGACGACGTGATTGACCGTGCTGTCCAGGCGGGTAGGCTCGTTTATCAACCGGACATTTTTCGGTGAAACACTTTGTTCCCTTTAAAAACAATTTTTGCCGTTCTCTTCTGCATAATCTACAGCTCGATTCTAAATATCTTGCCATGCTTTTGTATAACCTTCTTTCTTTTATTTTACTTTATTAAACTCTACGGCGCTTTGGCGGACGACAGCCGTTATGCGGAATGGGAGTAATATCCCGTATCGCACTAATTTCTAACCCGACTGTTTGCAAGGAACGCATTGCAGCTTCGCGACCGGAACCGGGTCCTTTAACAAAAACTTCGACTTTTCTTAATCCTAAAGCGTATGCTTCTTTTGCTGCAGCTTCGGCAGTAACCTGAGCGGCAAAGGGAGTATTCTTACGTGAACCTTTGAACCCGTTCTTACCGGCAGAAGATGAACTGATTGTATTACCATATATGTCAGTAATTGTAACAAGTACGTTATTGAATGTTGCTTTAACAAAAACTTTTCCGCTAACATCAACTTGCTGGCGTTTCTTCTTTTTAGCTGCTGCTGTTGTAACATTTGCCATTTATAAACTCCAATTCTTTTTATTTCATTATTGATAGAAAAATTACTTCTTAGCTGCCACTTTCTTCTTTCCGGCGACAGTTTTACGTTTACCTTTACGCGTACGCGAATTAGTTTTTGTTCTTTGTCCACGTACCGGTAATCCTTTTCTGTGTCGGAGTCCGCGGTATGAGCCTATATCCATCAAACGTTTGATATTCATTTGTACTTCACTGCGGAGTGCGCCTTCTACTTTTATCTCGGATGTAATAATTGAACGTACCTTCGCCACTTCATCGTCCGATAACTCACTTATTCGCTTGCCGAAATCAACACCGGCTTTTGTTAGTATCTGTTGGGCAGTAGATAGACCAATTCCGAAAATGTATGTTAAGCCAATCTCAGCTCTCTTATTTTTGGGTAAATCAATACCTGCTATACGAGCCACTTATTATTCCTTTCGTAATTAAATTAACCTTGTCGTTGTTTGTGCTTTGGATTTTTTTTACATATAACGTAAACATAACCTTTACGTCTGACAATCTTGCAATTTTCGCATAATTTTTTTACAGATGAACGAACTTTCATTTTTTATCTCCTTATTTATATCTATACGTAATTCGCCCCTTGGTTAAATCGTAAGGGGATAATTCGACAGTAACTTTATCGCCAACAAGTATTTTTATAAAATTCATACGCATTTTTCCTGAAACGTGTGCAATAATTTCATGATTGTTTTCTAATCGAACCCTGAACATTGCATTTGGCAGTGTTTCGATTATTGTTCCATCCATTTTTATTGGACCTTGTTTAGCCATTTACTTTACTTAGTTAAAATTTCCGGTTCTGAATCGGTTATATATACCGTGTGTTCAAAATGTGCCGACGGCTTACCATCTAATGTTTTTACAGTCCAACCATCAGAATTAAATCGGACTTTATATGCACCATAATTTACCATTGGCTCAATTGCCAAAGTCATTCCGCTTTTAAGCGACTCGCCGGTGCCGGCTTGTCCGAAATTTGGAATCTGAGGTTCTTCGTGTAAACTTCTGCCAATACCGTGGCCGACCAAATCGCGAACAACCGAAAATCCTGCTTCTTCAACATGCTTTTGAACCGCTGAAGATATATCGAAAACCCGGTTTCCGTTCAAAGCTTTCTCAATTCCTTTATACAACGATTGTTCAGTAATTTCCAATAATCGTTTTTTTTCGTCGGATATTTTACCGACTGCGAAGGACTTAGCACCGTCGCCATAGTAATTATTTTTCTTTACACCAACATCTATCGAAATTATTTCACCTTCAATCAATTTACGATCGCAGGGTATTCCGTGAACTACTTCGTCTTCAACCGACGTGCATAATGTAGCGGGATACAAATTTTTCTTATCGGCACCGTATCCTTTGAATGCCGGTTCAGCATTCTGTGAACGAATATAATCTTCAGCTATAATATCTAATTCTTTTGTAGTAACACCGGGCTTTATTGAAATTTCTAACAACTTTAAAACTTCAGCAACAATCCTGCAACTTTCACGCATCAACTCAATTTCTGATTTCGACTTAATCAAATTCCTCTTCATATAATCAATAAAATAACTTAGCCACGGCGTCCTTTTAGATGACCTTTTTTTAAGAAACCATCGTAGTGCCGCATTAACAAGTGCGATTCAACTTGTTGCAGAGTATCTAAACCGACACCTACAATAATTAAAAGACTTGTGCCGCCGAAAAAGCTTGCGAACGAGCCTGTAACACCTAACTTCATCATAAAGGTTGGTAAGATAGCAACAAAAGCTAAGAAAAATGAACCAGGTAATGTGATTTTTGTAAGTATATTATCTACAAAATCGGATGTATTTTTGCCAGGTCTGATGCCGGGAATAAATCCACCTTGCTTTTGCATAGTTTCGGCTACATCTTTAGGATTAAAAGCAATAGCTGTATAAAAATATGTGAAGAATACAATTATTAAACCAAAAGCAAAGGAATAAAAATAAGAATCGTGTTGGAAATACGATGCAATGCCTGTCATAAATTCGCTCTCAGGGAAGAAAGTAAGAATCGTGCTCGGTAGAAACATAATTGACTGAGCAAAAATTATGGGCATAACACCTGCTGTATTTACACGCATCGGGATGTATTGAGTAACACCGCCATAAATTTTTCTACCGATAACTCTTTTCGCATATTGAACAGGGATGCGTCGTGTTCCTTGAGTCATAAAAATAACACCGGCAATTATTGCAACCATCCCTGCTATAATTACGATTTCAATAATGATGCTGCGGGCACCTGAACTGACTAATTGATATTCATCTAACATTGCGTGAGGCAGACGAGCAATAATTCCGATAAAGATTATAAGCGATATTCCATTGCCTATTCCACGTTCGGTAATTTGTTCTCCAAGCCACATCATAAATATAGTACCTGAAGTTAATACAATTATCGTGCTTATCATAAAACCTATGCCTTGTACTTCAGGTGGAACGATAGGCACTCCGGCAGCTTGCATATTAATCAACCGGACACTCACTCCCCATCCTTGGAGAATAGCAACTAAAACGGTTCCGTATCGAGTAATCTGGGTGATTTTTTTTCTGCCTTCTTCGCCTTCTTTTGAAAGTTTTTGGAAGTAAGGAACTACAGCACCCAACAATTGAATAATAATAGAGGCGCTGATGTAAGGCATTATACCTAATGCAAATATCGCAGCATTCTCGAAGGCACCACCGACAAACATATCGTACAAACCAAAAAGAGTATTTGCTGATTGATTGCGAACTGCTTCGGCGAGTGCAGCGGCATCGACACCGGGAAGTGTAATATGCGCACCGATACGAACTACAATTAGAATTAGAGCAGTAAATATAATCCGCTGCCTTAGTTCTTGAATTTTAAATATATTTCGGAAACTTTCGCTGATCTTTGCCATTTTTACTTATTAAAAGAAATGGTTAATGATTTTCCTCCAGCCGACTCAATTTTTTTGGTAGCTGTAGTGCTGAAGGCGTGTGCTGTAACTTCTAATTTAGATTTTAATTCGCCGTTACCCAAAACTTTAACAGGGAGTGTTTTTTTTGAAACAGCTCCTATGTTATGTAAAATTTCAGGATTAACTAAACCATCAGGAAATTTTCCCGTAGCGGCAAGAGTTTCTAAATTTTGAACGTTTACAACTTGAAATTCAACTCTTGATATGTTTGTAAAACCAAACTTAGGAACACGCCGTGATAGCGGCATCTGTCCGCCTTCAAACCAAGGACGGTAGCTTACACCGGAACGTGAATTTTGTCCCTTGTGTCCTTTCGTTGAAGTACCGCCGTGTCCTGAACCTTGACCACGACCGATACGTTTACGTTTTTTGCGTGAACCTTCGTTGTATTTTAAATTCGATAATAATGCTTTTGCCATATTTCACCTAATTCCGACTCGCGGATTATTCTTTAATTTCTTCGACTTTTATGAGATGTATTACTTTATTTATCATTCCTCTTATTTGAGGTGTTTCGGTTTTGATAACTGAATGATTAGGTTTTCCTAATCCTAAAGCTTTAATAGTACGTTTATGAGCTTCGAGTGTATCGATTATGCTATAAACTTGTGTTATTTTAATTTTCTTTTGAGTCATAATAATTCCTACTCATTTACCTTCGGTTTATTTTGAAACAATTCTTCCAGTGATATGCCGCGACGTGAAGCAATCTGGTGTGCGTCCGACAAACTTAACAATCCTACCAAAGTTGCTTTAACAACGTTGTGCGGATTAGATGAGCCGAGCGATTTTGTTAATATGTCCTTGACACCGGCTGATTCCAATACAGCACGCACGCCACCTCCGGCAATCAAACCAGTACCGGGAGAGGCTGGTTTTAGCAGAACTTTTGCAGCGCCGTATTTAGCTATAACAGGATGTGAAATGGTTCCTTTATTGATTTTTACTTTTACCACATTCTTTTTTGCGTCATCAATTCCTTTTGCGATGGCATCACTGACTTCATTGGCTTTACCGAGTCCGACACCAACGTGACCATTTCCGTCGCCTACTACAACGATCGCATTAAAACTGAAACGGCGTCCGCCCTTAACAACTTTTGCTACGCGATTGATATGAACTATTTTATCTTTTAGTTCAAGTTCACTTGCTTTTATTCGTGCCAAATTTTAACTCCATATGTTTAAATTTTTTATTGTATTCATACTTTCTGCTGCCGGGGGAGGAGTCGAACCTCCACATACGGCTCCAAAGGCCGCTGTCCTGCCATTAGACTACCCGGCAATTTGACAGCCACAGGAAGGTTCAAGATTTCATTCTTAGAATTTCAATCCACCCTCTCGGGCACCATCAGCAATCGCTTTAACATTTCCATGATATCTGAATCCACCTCTGTCGAATACAACTGTTTGAATTTTATTTTCAATTGCTTTCTTTGCAAGATGAATTCCTACTAATTTCGCTAATTCAGTTTTACTCTTTATTTCCTTAATGGTATCTTGTAAATCTTTCGACCGGGTTGATACGAATACTATTGTAGTGCCCTTCGTATCATCAATGAGTTGAGCGTAAATATGCTTCAGGCTACGATAAACTGATAATCGCGGACACTCAGTAGTTCCGGAAATATTTTTACGTATATGTTTACGAATGCGGTCGCGGTTTTTAAATTTTGCTTTATTTATCATATCTCAATTTTCCTAATAACTTTTTATTTTGAACCGGCTGACGCTGCAGTTTTACCGGCTTTACGGCGAATGTATTCACCTTCGTATTTTACTCCTTTACCTTTGTATGGTTCGGGCGGTCGGAACGAGCGAATCTTTGCTGCAACAAGTCCTACAAGATGTTTATCTATTCCTTGAATCATTATACTCGTCGGTGTGGGAGTTGCAACATTTATTCCTTGAGGAGGAACGAAGAAAATCGGATGCGAAAAGCCAAGTGCTAACTGGATTCCTTTTCCTTTGATCTCAGCTTTATAACCGACGCCTACGATTTCCAGTTTTTTCTGATAACCTTCAGAAACACCGTGTACCATGTTGGCAACCAAAGCACGCCATAAGCCATGAAGTGCTTTATTTCGTTTTTCTTCGGAACTTCTCTTAAGTATAATTTCATTTCCTTCGACCGCAACAGAAATACTGTCGGGCTTTTTAGATATTAAATTACCTTTTGTTCCGGCAACCTGTATCTCGTTGCCGTTAATTTCTATTTTAACCCCTTTAGGGATTGGAATTGGTTTACGACCTACTCTTGACACTTTTTATAGCTCCTTTATTACCAAATATGACATAAAACTTCGCCGCCAATACCTTCGATGCGGGCTTGTTTTTCTGTCATTATTCCTTTTGATGTTGATATTAATGCTATTCCGAGACCACCTAAAACACGTGGCATTTCGTCGGCTTTCGCATATACCCGTAATCCGGGTTTGCTAATTCGTTTTAAACCTGATATAACACTTTTACCTGCATTGTAACGAAGTTCGATAATCAGTTTGCTCGAATTTTCTTCGGCGACTTCGGTATAATCGGCAATGTATTTTTTTTCTTTGAGAAGGCGAGAGATTTCCCTTTTCACACCCGAGCACGGAATTTCGACTCGTTTGCGTTTTGCACCTAAGGAATTTCGCAATCTTGTAAGATAATCGGCTATTGGATCAGTTACGCTCATATTTATCCATTAAATTTATTAATTTCATTTATTTTTAAGTAATTACCAGCTAGCTTTTTTTACGCCCGGGATTTTCCCGTCTAAGGCAAGCTTACGAAAACACAATCGACATATTCCATATTTTCGGTAGTATGCTCTGGATCTTCCGCAGATATTGCACCTGTTATGTTGTCGTGTCGGATATTTGGGTGTTCTTTTGGCTTTCACCCGCATTGCTAATCGTGCCAAGTAATTCTCCTATATATTTATTATTGCGGTTTAACAAATGGCATTCCGAACGCTTTCAACAGTTCGTATGCTTCTTGATCAGTTTTTGCTGTTGTAACAAATGTAATATCCATTCCAAAAACCTTTGTTACTTTATCAACGTCGATTTCTGGAAAAATAATTTGTTCTTTAACACCTAAAGTATAATTACCTCTACCGTCGAACGACTTGTCGGATAATCCGCGGAAGTCACGAATTCGCGGCATTGTAACATTCACCAATCTATCGAAAAATTCCATCATCCGGTGCCGTCTCAGTGTAACGCTAACTCCTATCGGCATTCCTTCGCGAAGTTTAAAATTCGATATTGCTTTTTTCGAACGTCGAACTACTGTCTTCTGACCGACAATATATTCTAATTCTTTAACAATCAATTCGATCAGTTTAGGATCTTGCGTCGCTTGCCCTACTCCTACATTCACACATATTTTATCTAATTTCGGAACTTGGGCTACACTTTTATAATTGAATTTTTCCATCAATTTAGGAATAATTTCTTTATTATAAAATTCAGTCAGCCGAGGGGCAACACCCTTTTCGATTACATTTGTAGCTGGGCCCGCTGCTGGTTTTGTTTCTTTTACGCTCTTCGGAGCTTTTTCTTTTGCCATAATTTTCTAATTCAATAATTTGTTAGAACATTTCTTCACAATTTTTGCAGACACGCATCATGTGTTTTCGACTACTTATTGCATCTTTAACTTGAACACGTCCAACACGCGAAGCTTCGTTACACTTAGGACAAATGACCATAACATTGGACAAGTTGACCGAAGCTTCTTTTTGGATGATGCCACCTTTTGGATTTTTTTGTGATGGACGTGAGTGACGTTTAGTTATATTCACGCCTTCAACTATTACACGGTTTGTCTCGCGAAAAACCTTCAATACTTTTCCGGTTTTTCCTTTTGCGTTTCCGTTAATTATAATTACGTTATCGTTTTTATGAATTTTCATTTTATTTCCTTTACAAAACTTCGGGTGCTAATGAAATTATTTTCATGAAGTTTTTATCACGAAGTTCGCGTGCAACCGGACCGAATATACGGCTTCCGCGTGGTTCGCCTTGTGCATTAAGCAACACAGCAGCATTTTCGTCGAAACGGATATACGACCCGTCGTTTCGGCGAGTTTCTTTTTTTGTTCGCACTATTACGGCTCGTGAAACTTCCCCTTTTTTAACACCGGCACCGGGGATAGCACTTTTTACTGAAACTACTATTAGATCTCCGATACCCGCGTATCTGCGATCGTGGCCACCAAGCACACGAATACACTGTACTTTTTTTGCTCCCGAATTATCGGCTACTATTAAATTGGTTTCTTCTTGTATCATAATCTGAATTCCTTTTTCGCGTTAGACAGCTTTTTCAACAATTTCAACAAGGCGCCAACGTTTATTTTTGCTGAGCGGGCGGGTTTCCATTACTTTTACCACATCGCCTACACTTGCTTCTTGCTTTTCGTCGTGCACCATTAACTTCGTAGTGCGTTTATAATATTTTCGATATATCGGATGTGGAATCCGTCCTTCAACAGCTATCACAATGCTTTTTTGCATCTTGTTGCTTACAACTGTCCCTACTTTTATTTTCCGTACCGTATTTCTTTCAGTCATCTTACTTCAATATCCTTTATTGTTTTGCTTTCTCTTGGTTCTCTTTTTCAAGAAGAATAGTTTTTAAGCGCGCAATGTTCCGCCGTGCCGACCGAACTTGAATCGGGCTTGATAACTGACGGGTTGCTAATTGAAATTTTAAATGACTCAAGTTTATTTCTTCTTCTTGTATGCGCTTTCGAATTTCTTCAGCTGTTAATTGTTTGATTTCGTGAGATTTCATCTTCTTCTTTCAATAGATTAAATATTAACTCGCTTCGTAACCTATACGTGTAACCATTTTGCTTTTGATAGCAAGTTTACGACTTGCAATATACATAGCTTCCACGGCGACGTCTTTTTTTATACCACCTATTTCAAACAGAATGGTACCGGGTTTTACAACTGCTACCCAGAATTCAGGGGCACCTTTTCCGCTACCCATACGCGTTTCAGCAGGTTTTTTTGTTACCGGCTTATCGGGGAAAATTCGTATCCAAACTTTTCCTTCACGCTTCATCAATCGCGTTAATGCTACACGAGCCGCCTCGATTTGTCGTTGAGTTACCCATCCGGGTTCCAAAGCTTTTAATCCGAAATCACCGAAAGATATTGTGGCTCCGCGAGTAGCTTTACCTTTCATCCTGCCACGTTGGGTTTTTCTGTATTTTACACGTTTTGGTAATAACATTTCAATTATCCATTATAAAAATTTTTAATAAGGAGTGCCGCCTAAAATTTCGCCTTTACAAATCCAAACTTTAATACCGATGGCACCGTAAATTGTATGGGCGGTTGTTGTAGCATAATCGATATCGGCACGCAAAGTATGTAGCGGAATTCTACCTTCTTTGTATTGTTCTGTTCGTGCAATTTCGGCGCCGCCTAACCGACCAGCGCACATTATACGAATTCCTTCGGAGCCCATACGCATTGCCGAAGTTATAGAGCTTTTCATAGCGCGACGGAAAGAAACCCGTCCCTCAATTTGTCCGGCGATAGTTTCTGCAACTAAATAGGCATCCAATTCCGGTCGTTTAATTTCGCTTATCAGAAGTTTAACTTCTTTGTTTGAAATCTTTTTCAGTTCTTCTTCTAATTTAGTAATTTCCTGACCACTCCGTCCGATAACAATACCTGGGCGTGATGTAAAAATTGTTATGCGGGCATGTTTTGGTGTTCGTTCGATCATAATTTTTGAGATACCGGCTTTTTTTAACCGGGTACGGATATAATTACGGACAGTTATATCTTCTAATAATTTGGCACCACAATCTCTTTTTTCGAACCAGTTTGAATCCCAGCCACGATTTACACCTAAACGAAGTCCAATTGGATTTGCTTTTTGACCCATGTATCTCCTATTCAGATTTCTCAGTTTTTTTGTTTGTTTTTAAATTTGTTGTTGTCTCATTTGTTGCTTCTCGTTCTGCTACAATAATTGTAAGATGGTTTGAACGTTTCTTTATTCTAAAAGCCCGCCCCATCGGTGCAGGAAGAACCCGTTTCATTGAAGGACCGCCATTCACGAATGCTGTTTTTACAAATATATTTTCATTTTCTATCCGTTTGCCTTCAACTTTATTCTGCAAGTTTGAAACTGCCGAACGTAATACCTTCTCAACAATTTTCGATGCATGCTTTGTTGAAAAGTGCATAAGCGAAATAGCTTCTTCAATATTTTTACCGCGGATCAAATCGACAACTAATCGCATTTTGCGCGGCGACGACGGAACATACCTATGTATTGCGCGTGCTTCCATTATATTCTCCAATTATACCTATTTATTATCCTGTTGATGCTTCGCTCTTAAGTCCGGGATGCCCGCGGAATATCCGCGTCGGAGCAAATTCACCAAGTTTGTGTCCGACCATACCTTCGTGAACATAAACAGGGATGAATTTATTTCCGTTATGGACTGTAAAAGTTAATCCGACAAATTCGGGAGTAATAGTAGAAGACCGAGAATAAGATTTAATTACAGACTTCTTACCCGATTTTTGCATATCCTGAACTTTCTTTAAAAGTTTTGGATCGACAAATGGACCTTTTTTAATTGAACGACTCATAGTTTCAATTCATTTTTATTATTTAGTACGACGTTTAATTATATATTTACTTGACAACTTTTTAACTCTTCGTGTTTTCTTACCTTTAGTATGCCAGCCCCACGGCGATACAGGATGTGGATTTCCTTGAGGCGACTTACCTTCACCACCACCGTGTGGATGGTCAACCGGGTTCATAACCACACCGCGCGATTGCGGACGGATGCCCAACCATCTTGACCGACCGGCTTTACCAAGACTAATATTTTCGTGATCGATATTTCCGACTGTTCCTAAAGTTGCGTAACACTTAGCTTGAATTTTTCGGATTTCACCGGATGGAAGTTTTACTTGTACATAGTCGGACTCTTTTGCCATAAGTTGAATCGATACACCGGCGCTTCGGGCAATTTGCCCCCCTTTACCCGGCTTTAATTCTACATTATGTATAAAAGAACCAACAGGAATATTTGAAAGAGGTAAAGCATTTCCGGCTTTTATTTCCGATGTTGGTCCCGAAATTATTGATTCGCCTACTTTTAAACCATCGGGAGCCAGGATATAACGTTTTTCGCCATCCTTGTAAGTCAACAGAGCAATTCGAGCAGATCGGTTAGGATCATATTCGATTGCCGTAACATTTGCTTCGATATCAAATTTATCTCGCTTGAAATCGACGATGCGATAAAAACGTTTATGTCCGCCACCTCGGTGACGTGATGTTATACGCCCTGTGTTATTACGTCCACCGGTTTTCTTTAATATTTCTATTAAAGATTTTTCAGGAACCGTTTTAGTAATTTCGTTGAAGGCAGGAACACTCATCCAACGAGTTCCCGGTGTAACAGGTTTTAATTTTCTGATTGCCATATTTCTATAAATCCTTGGTCAGCTAATATGAGTATTTAGGTACTCTTCTCCTGACCCGCTTTTAGATTAGATGTTTTCGAAAAATTCTATTTTATCACCCTCTTTGAGCGTAACGATAGCTTTTTTCCACTGTGCGGTTTTGCCACTGAAGCGTCCGCGGCGGGTCATTTGAGTTTTTTGCTTTCCTTTGTAATTAATTGTTCTAACACTTAATACTTTAACGTTAAACTTTTTTTCGATTACTTTTTGAATTTCTATTTTATTCGATTTTCGATCTACCTCAAAAGCGTACTGCCGCTGAGTTTCGAGTTGCGTCATCTTCTCGGTAACAATTGGTCTTTGTAATATTCCCATCATAGTTTATACTCTCTGCTAAAATATTTTTTCGATAACTTCTACAGCGCTCTTTTGAAATAAGATTACTTTATTCTTCATAATATCGTATGCCGATACTTTGTTTGCTTCAAGAATTTGAAGGTTCGGTAAATTTCGTCCCGATTTATATACTATGCTATCGGTTTTTGATAACAAAAGTAAGGTTTTTGTATCATCCAATTTCAGAGCTTTTAAAATTGAAACGATATCTTTAGTTTTCGGAGATTCGAATGAAAAGTCTTCGACTATTTTAACATCCGATTCTTTTACGCGGTAACTTAAAGCCGATTTTCTGGCTAATTTATTTACTTTCTCAGGTAACGACATTGAATAATCGCGAGGTACAGGTCCGAAAATTGTACCGCCACCCTTCCATAATGGAGACCGGGAAGAACCGCTACGAGCACGTCCTGTTTTTTTCTGTTTGTAAGGTTTTTTGCCGCCTCCGCTTACTTCAGCAACTGTCTTTGTTTTATGTGTTCCCTGACGTTGATTAGCTAAGTAAACACGCACAGCTTGATATATTGCGTGATCGTTTGGTGCGATCTCGAATACATCAGGAGCCAGTGTAATCTTCTCGCCGCTTAATGTTCCATCTTTTTTGTAAACTTCTAATTCCATTTTCTATTTCAATTTTTTATGAATTTCTACATACGCATTTATATGACCTGGAACGCAACCTTTTATTAAGAGCAAATTTGATTCACTGATAATTTTAACAACTGTTAAGTTTTGGACAGTTGTTTGAGTATTACCCATTCGACCAGCCATACGTTGGCCTTTGAATACTCGTGAAGGATACGAACTGCCGCCAATAGATCCCGGAGCGCGAACGCGATCGCTTTGTCCGTGTGTTTTAGAACCACCCCCGAAATGATGACGTTTAACAACACCTTGAAAACCTCTTCCCTTTGATTTGCCAGTTACAGAAACGCTATCTCCAGCAGAAAAAATAGCTTCTACTTTTATCTCATCACCCAATTTAATATTGGAGATATCGAATCCGTTGAATTCTTTTACCAAACGTTTGGGAGTAACCCCCGAACGGTTGAAATGGCCTATTAAAGGTTTGGTTACAAGACGAGCTTTCTTATCCTCGAAACCAATTTGTACAGCTTCATATCCATCGGTCTCTTTGGTTTTAATTTGAGTAACAAAACAAGGTCCTGCTTCGATGATGGTGCAGGGGATAACAATTCCCTGTTCATCAAATATACTCGTCATTCCTATTTTTTTTCCTAACAATCCAGTCATTTTGCTTTTTTTTTATTCAGTGTCTAATTTTAAAGAAAGAGTTACACTTTAATTTCTACATCTACACCTGCGGGCAACTCTAATTTCATTAGCGATTCTACAGTTCGTGATGTTGAGTTTAAAATATCAATTAATCGTTTATGAGTTCGAGTTTCAAATTGCTCGCGCGATTTTTTATCAACGTGAGGCGAACGTAATACTGTAACAACTGTCCGTTTGGTCGGCAACGGAATCGGTCCTGATACTATAGCACCGGTCTGTTTTACGGTTTTAATAATTTTTTCAGCCGACTTATCGATCAAATTATGATCGTAAGACTTTAATTTTATACGTATTTTTTCTCCTGGCACCTGTAACTCCTAAAACTTCATGTTTGTTATTGTTTTTATTATGCAATTATTTTTGTTACGACACCGGCGCCGACAGTATGACCGCCTTCGCGGATAGCAAAGCGAAGACCTTCTTCCATAGCGATGGTAGTAATTAACTCGATGTCTAAATTATCTACGTTATCACCTGGCATAATCATTTCGATTCCTGCCGGTAAGTGTGCGATACCAGTAACGTCGGTTGTACGGAAATAGAATTGCGGACGATATCCGGTAAAGAATGGTGTATGACGACCGCCTTCTTCTTTTTTCAGTACGTAAACCTGAGCGTTAAATTTTTTGTGTGGTGTAATTGAACCGGGTTTTGCACAAACCATTCCGCGTTCCAATTCGGTTTTATCGACACCGCGTAATAACAGACCTACGTTATCGCCAGCCATACCTTGGTCAAGTTCTTTGCGAAACATTTCTACACCGGTAACTACAGCTTTTTTATGAGCATCTAGACCGATAATTTCGATTTCTTCGCCGACATTAACCTTGCCACGTTCGATTCTTCCGGTACCTACTGTTCCGCGTCCTGTAATCGAGAACACGTCTTCAACAGGCATCAGGAATGGCTTATCGACATCGCGCTGAGGAACGGGGATATATGTATCCACTGCGTCCATTAATTTAGTGATGCATTCAAACGCCGGGTCATCGCTTTTTGAATCCGGTCGGATAGCTGCTTCCATTGCCTTTAATGCAGAACCCTGAATAATCGGTATTTCATCACCGGGGAATTCGTACTGCTTTAACAAATCTCTTAATTCGAGTTCAACGAGTTCTAATAATTCCGGATCGTCAACTGCATCTACTTTATTCATAAATACAACTATTTTTGGAACACCTACTTGACGAGCAAGAAGAATGTGTTCGCGTGTTTGGGGCATCGGACCATCGGTAGCTGCAACAACGAGGATTGCTCCGTCCATTTGAGCTGCGCCGGTGATCATATTCTTGATATAGTCAGCGTGACCAGGACAGTCAACGTGAGCGTAGTGCCTTTTAGCGGTTGAGTATTCTACGTGTGCTGTTGCAATTGTAATACCACGTTCGCGTTCTTCCGGGGCATTATCAATTGAATCGAATGTTCTAATAGCCGACAATCCCTTTTTTGCTAAAACCATCGTAATAGCAGCAGTTAGGGTTGTTTTTCCGTGGTCAACGTGTCCTATTGTTCCAACGTTGACATGGGGTTTATCCCTCGTAAACTTTTCTTTTGCCATTTCGTTTCTCCTATTTAAATTGGGTGTTTATTTTTTAATTACTTACTAATCTATTATTTATGCTACTTTTGTTTGTTTACCAGTCAGTTTTTCAACAATCTGATCTGATATCGCTTTAGGTACGTTATCGTAATGCGAAAATTGCATCGTGAATAAAGCTCTGCCTTGTGTTAGCGAACGTAAATTCGTAGCGTACCCGAACATATCCGATAAAGGCACAGACGCTTTAATTACCTGAACTTCTTTACGCGAATTCATACCTTCGATTTTTCCACGACGTGAACTTAAATCGCCTAAAACATCGCCAATGTAATCTTCTGGAACTACTACTTCAACAGCCATTATTGGTTCTAAAATTATAGGTTTTGCTTTGCGAGCTGCTTCACGGAAACCCATTGAACCAGCGATTTTAAATGAGAGTTCATCAGAATCAACTTCGTGGTATGAACCATCATATAATTTTACTTTTACATCAACCACAGGATAACCAGCAACAATACCGTTTTTCATTTGTTCAACGATACCCGCTTGAACCGCAGGTATATACTCTTTAGGTATAACCCCGCCTCTGATTTCGTCGACAAATTCGAAGCCTTTACCTTTTTCGTTCGGTTCGATTTCGATTTCGATGTGAGCAAATTGTCCACGACCACCTGATTGTTTTACATGTTTATAAACTTGCGAAACTTTTCCTTTAATAGTTTCTTTATACGCAACTTGTGGTTTACCAATGTTTGCATCTACTTTAAACTCTCTCTTCATCCTATCAACAATAATCTCAAGATGAAGTTCCCCCATACCATTAATTATGGTTTGTCCGGTCTCTTCGTTGGTTGAAACTCTAAATGTGGGATCTTCTTCAGCTAATTTGCTGAGCGATTCGCCCATTTTTTCTTGGTCAGCTTTAGTCTTTGGTTCAATCGCAATAGAGATTACCGGTTCCGGGAAATCCATTTTTTCAAGAATAATAGGATCGTCCTCTGTGGTGATTGTGTCGCCTGTTCGTGTAAATTTAAGTCCTATAGCCGCAACTATGTCGCCTGTGTAAGCCTCATCAACATCTTCACGATGATTTGCATGCATTCGAAGGATTCGTGCAATGCGTTCTTTTTTATCGCTAACGGAATTATAAACGTACGAACCGGATTTTAATGTACCTGAATAAACTCGGAAATATGTTAATTTTCCAACATAAGGGTCGCTCATAATTTTGAACGCTAGAGCAGTGAAAATTTCCTTATCTGCAACTTTTCTAATAACTTTATCTGATTTATACGGATGATGCCCGACTACATCTCCTACATCTACAGGGGAAGGAAGGAAATCTACAATAGCGTCTAATAAATTTTGAGTTCCTTTATTTTTGAACGACGAACCGCACAACACAGGTATAATGCTAACTTTAATTGTGGCGCGTCGTAAAACGGAACGAATTTCATCAGGAGTAATTTCTTTACCTTCAATATATTTTTCAAGTAGAGTATCGTCTTCGTCAGAAACTGCTTCCAACATCTTAGTGCGATACAACTGAGCTTTCTTTTTCAAATCGGCTGGAATTTCGATATCATCCCATGTTGTTCCCATGGTTGTATCGTTAAATATTCTGGCTTTCATCGTAATCAAATCGATAACACCGGCAAAAAGTTCACCTTCGCCAACAGGAATTTGAATCGGAACAGCATGTGCACCGAGCCGCTCTTTCATCATCTTAATTACATTGTAGAAATCAGCACCAACGCGATCCATTTTATTCACGAATGCGATTCGAGGAACGCCGTATTTATCAGCTTGGCGCCAAACAGTTTCGGATTGTGGCTCAACACCGCCGACTGCACAGAATAGAGCGACCGCACCATCTAAAACACGGAGCGACCGTTCTACTTCAGCAGTAAAATCGACATGCCCAGGTGTATCTATAATATTAATCCGGTTATCATTCCAAAAACAAGTGGTAGAGGCGCTTGTGATAGTAATGCCACGTTCTTTTTCTTGATCCATCCAATCCATTGTTGATGCACCATCATGAACCTCGCCAACACGATGTAATTTTCCTGTATAGAACAAAATACGTTCAGTCGTGGTGGTTTTACCGGCGTCAATGTGTGCCATAATACCGATATTGCGGGTTTTATTTAATGAATATTTTCTGGGCATCTATATTATACTTACCATTTAAAGTGGGCGAAAGCTTTATTAGCTTCAGCCATTTTATGTGTATCTTCTTTTTTCTTTACCGAAGCGCCTTCGTTATTTGCTGCAGCCATAAATTCAGCCGCTAACTTTAGAGCCATCGATTTATCTTTTCTATCGCTTGCGTAATTAATTATCCACCGAATTGCTAAAGCGATACTTCTGCTTTCTCGAACTTCAGTTGGAACTTGATAAGTTGCGCCACCAACCCTGCGAGCCCGTATCTCTAACAAAGGTTTAACATTATTTACCGCTTTTCGAAAAACATCTATTCCGTTTGATTTGGTTTTATTTTCAATAGTATCAATAGCTTGGTAAACAATTCTTCGGGCTAAATGCTTTTTTCCTTCTTTGAGTACACAATTTACGAAGCGAGCCACTAAAATATCGTTAAATTTTGGATCGGGAGTAACTAACCTTCTTTCAGCTTGTTTTTTTCTCATTTTATAAACCTAACTTTGTGCCTTTGGCTTTTTAGCACCATATTTTGAACGACCTTGTTTTCTATCAGCAACACCGGCAGTATCCAAAGTACCTCGAATAATATGGTATCGAACACCCGGTAAATCTTTAACCCTACCACCACGAATCATCACGATGGAGTGTTCCTGCAGGTTATGACCTTCGCCTGGGATGTATGCCGTTACCTCAATTCCGTTTGTTAAACGAACGCGTGCTACTTTGCGTAAAGCGGAATTCGGCTTTTTTGGTGTAGTTGTATATACACGAGTACAAACTCCCCGACGTTGCGGGCATTCCTGTAAAGCTGGTGCTTTGCTCTTCCAGGTTACCATTTCCCGGCTCTTTCGAACCAGTTGATTGATCGTTGGCAATATATTACTCCGATAATTGTTTAGTTAATTGATGAATCTCCTCGCCGCAAGCAGCGAGGTATCTGAAAACAAATTTTATTTTTTCGCCTCAAGAGGCGGGGAATTAAACCCTCGTCCGCCTTTGGCGGATTAAATTGCTTAATTTTTGAATTTTAAGAACACTAATATAACGAAAAATATTTTCATAGTCAAGCATTAAGATTTTGCCGCTTTTCGAACTCTTTTCTTTGGCGTTTTTTTAACCTCTTCTTCGATTTCAGGTCCCTGCGTGGGTTCTTCTACAACGACAGGTTCTGCTATTTTAAAGGGTTCTTTAGGAACAACAAGTATATCTCGAAAATGCTTTAAACCCGTTCCTGCCGGAATAAGATGCCCGACAATAACATTTTCTTTTAAACCGAGCAAATAGTCAATTTTTCCAGAAATAGCAGCATCTGTTAATACTTTTGTTGTTTCCTGGAAAGAGGCAGCCGAAATAAAGCTATCCGTCGAAAGAGATGCTTGTGTAATTCCTAAAAGAATGGGCTCGGAAGTTGCCGGTTCAGCTTCTCTAAATTCAGCAACCTTTTTCCCCTTCTTTTTGATCTCGTTATTCAATTCACGAACCTTTTTCTTGAGAACAAGCTGTCCATTTTTAAATTTCGAATCACCCTTGTTGCCGATATATACAGTTTCTTTAAGTGAGTCGTTTTCCGCTAGCAACGAAAGTTTAGCCACTACGTCGCCTTCAATAAATCGTGTATCACCGGAATCTAAAATTCGAACTTTCTGCATCATTTGTCGTACGATAATTTCAATATGTTTATCGTTTATTTTAACACCTTGCATACGATAAACTTCCTGAATTTCGTTCACTAAATATTCCTGAACTTTTCCGACTCCTTTAATTTTTAAAATATCGTCGGGATCGATAGCTCCATCGGTTAAACGTTCACCTGCCCGGATAAAATCATTTTCCTGAATGAGGATGTGTTTTCCGAGCGGAACTAAATATTCTTTGCGGTCTTTTCCATCGTGACTTTCAACTATAATCTCTCTAGAACCGCGTTTTTGCTGGCCAAAACGAATTATTCCATCAATTTCCGAAACGATTGCAGGATTAGCAGGATTGCGTCCTTCGAATAACTCTGTTACTCGTGGCAAACCACCTGTAATATCGCGTGTTTTACCTATTGAACGAGGTATTTTTACCAAAATCGTTCCTGCGCTTATCTTTTCGTCATTATCAACAACGATATGAGATTGTGTCGGAAGATTATAGGTAGCTATCTTCTCGCCCTCTTCATTCTTCAATATTATTGCGGGATTAAAAGTTTTATCTCTGGATTCGATGACCACAGTCTGAATGTGTCCGGTTTGCTCATCGGGTTCTTGGCGATATGTAAGATTCTCCCGTAAACCTGAATATTCAATACGCCCTGAATGTTCTGTAATAATCACAGCATTATACGGATCCCATTCATAAATGATCTCACCTTTTTTAATGTATGTTCCATCAGGGATTTGTAAAGTTGCACCATATGGTACATCGTATTTTGTAAGAAGTCGTTGCTCGTCGTCATAAACCATAACCACGCCACTGCGACCTGTTACGATACGTTTGTTACTTTCATCATCTTGTTTGAGCGATTTTACATTTTCGTATTTAATAACTCCATTAAACTTTGATGTAATTTGCGATTGTGCGGCGATTAAACTTGCTGTACCACCTGTATGGAATGTTCGGAGAGTCAACTGTGTACCGGGTTCACCGATAGATTGAGCAGCGATAATTCCAACTGCTTCACCAGTTTTTACCAACTGACCAATCGTTAAATTTCGACCGTAACATTTTGCACAGATACCACGTGTAGTTTCACATGTTAATACCGAACGAATATCTACTGTTTCAATAGAAGTCTCGGATACTTTTTGAGCAATTTCTTCTGTAATTTCTTCTCCGGCAGCTACAATCAATTCGTTTGTCGAAGGATCATATACATCGTGAACTGTTACACGCCCTAAAATTCTTTCCGCTAATGGTTCTTTAACATCTTCACCCTCTTTGAGAGCGCTCGTAGCAACGCCCATAATAGTACCACAATCAACCATCGTTATAATTGCATCTTGAGCGACATCCACGAGACGTCGGGTAAGATAACCGGCATCAGCAGTTTTTAATGCAGTATCAGCTAAACCTTTTCGAGCGCCGTGAGTTGAGATGAAGTACTCCAACACTGACAATCCTTCACGGAAGTTGGCGATAATCGGATTTTCGATTAATTCACCAGCCGAACCAGACATACTTCGTTGTGGTTTAGCCATTAAACCACGCATTCCGGCTAACTGGCGAATCTGTTCTTTTGAACCTCTCGCACCGGAATCGACCATCATATAAAGTGAATTGAATCCAGCCTGCGAGTGCTGCAACGATTCGAATAATCGCTCGGCTACACGAGTTGTAGCGCGTGACCAAGTGTCGATAACTTTATTGTATCTTTCACCCGGTGTAATAAAACCGTTGTAATACTGATTTTGTATGTTATCTACATCCCGTTGCGATTTCGCTATTATTTCTTCTTTTTCCTTAGGTACAATAACATCGCCGACACTAACCGATAAACCACCTTGTGTAGCATATTTGAATCCTAAGTATTTTAAATTATCTAAAAACTCGGCGGTTTTTAAATTTCCTACTTTACGATAAACATTTCCGACGAGTTGAGTAAGTCGGTTTTTATTTAAGAGTTCATTAATAAATCCTGCTTCAGGAGGAACTATTGCATTAAATATTACCCGACCTGTTGTAGTTTCGATTAACTTGTTATTAATGCGAACTTTTATCTTAGCGTGCAATCCAATTTTTGCGGAATTATGAGCGATGATTACTTCATCTCGTGATGAAAATAATTTCCCCTCACCTAAATCGCCTGACTTTGCTTTTGTAAGATAATAACAACCAAGAACTTGATCTTGCGTTGGATGGACGATTGGCGAACCGCTTGCAGGCGATAAAATATTATGGCTCGAAAGCATTAAGATGCGCGCTTCCATTTGTGAATGATAAGATAATGGAATGTGAACCGCCATTTGGTCGCCGTCGAAGTCGGCGTTGAAAGCCGTACAAACCATCGGATGAATTCTTATTGCTTTACCTTCTACAAGAACCGGTTGAAATGCTTGAATGCCAAGTCGATGAAGTGTAGGTGCTCTGTTTAATAAAACCGGATGACCATCAATTATGTGTTCAAGAACTTCCCAAACTTCGGCTGATTTTTTTTCAACCATCTTCTTGGCGCTTTTCACTGTCTTCACCAAACCCCGTTCAATTAATTTTCGGATGATGAAAGGTTTGAATAATTCAACAGCCATATCTTTCGGCAAACCGCATTCGTGCAATTTTAATTCGGGACCGACGACGATAACAGAACGACCAGAATAATCTACACGCTTGCCAAGCAAGTTTTGACGAAAACGTCCTTGCTTCCCTTTCAACATATCGGCAAGTGATTTTAATGCCCGGTTATTATCGGAACGAACTGCATTCAGCTTGCGCGAATTGTCGAACAATGAATCGACAGCTTCTTGAAGCATACGTTTTTCGTTTCGGAGAATAACTTCGGGAGCTTTTATATCGATCAATCGTTTTAAACGATTATTGCGGATGATTACACGACGGTACAAATCGTTCAAGTCAGAAGTTGCAAAACGACCACCTTCAAGAGGAACGAGGGGACGCAATTCGGGTGGGATAACAGGAATTACTTCCAGCACCATCCATTCGGGTTTGTTAATAGAGCCCTCGCCTTTGTCGCGGAACGAATCTAGAACACGCAACCGTTTTAATATCTCAATTTTTTTCTGAGCCGAGGTTTCTTCTTTCAATGTTACACGTAGACTAGCAGCTGTAGAATCAATATCGATACTTTTTAACAAAGCTTTTACCGCAGGTGCACCGATATCGGCTATAAATTTTCTTTCGTCTGTTTTATCTAATTGCTGATTATTTTCAGGTAGAGTAGATAATATCTCCAAGTATTGTTCTTCAGAGATCATATCCATTCTTTTCAAACCTGTTGATCCCGGTTGGATTACGATATAAGATTCATAATAAATAATTTTTTCTAAATCTTTTACACCCATTCCGAGTGTGTATCCAATTTTTGTGGGAGCCGAGCGGACAAACCAAATATGAGCTACAGGAACTGCTAAGTGAATATGCCCTAAACGTTCGCGACGCACACTTTTTTGTGTTACTTCAACACCGCACCGGTCGCATACAATTCCTTTGTATCGGATACGTTTATATTTTCCACAATGACATTCCCAATCTCGAATTGGACCGAAAATCTTTTCACAAAACAGTCCATCTTTTTCGGGACGGAAAGAACGATAATTTATCGTTTCGGGTTTTGTTACTTCACCACGAGACCGTGATAAGATAGCATCCGAAGATGCTATGCTTATCCTGATTTTAGTGAATACTTTTTTTGTTGCTGGTTCTATATTTCGCATAATTATTTTTGCTCCAATGTCCTGTTCTTAATCAATCTTAATTTCTAAACCTAACCCCATCAATTCGCGTACTAATACGTTAAAGGATTCAGGGATACTCGATTCAGGGAGATTATCGCCTTTGACGATAGCTTCATAAACTTTAGCCCGACCCGGAACATCATCACTCTTAACGGTTAATAATTCCTGTAAGTTATGTGCAGCTCCGTATGCTTCGAGCGCCCAAACTTCCATTTCTCCAAAACGTTGTCCGCCGAATTGGGCTTTACCACCGAGCGGCTGTTGAGTAATTAATGAGTATGGACCAATTGAACGCGCGTGAATTTTGTCATCGACTAAATGAGATAATTTCATCATGTAGAGATAACCGACAGAAACTTGTTGATCGAATGGTTCACCTGTCATTCCATCAATCAAAGTTGTTTTTGAATATTCTGCTATACCTGATTTGTGTAACTCTTCAGCAACTTCTTCCCATGTTGCACCATCAAATATTGGTGTCGAATATTTTTGACCCAATTTGTATCCAGCCCAACCGAGTGCAGTTTCAAATAATTGTCCGAGATTCATACGCGATGGTACGCCCAAAGGATTTAATACAAAATCAACAGGAGTTCCATCCGGCAAGAAAGGCAAATCTTGAACAGGAACAACTTTCGATACCACACCTTTATTACCATGCCGGCCAGCCATTTTATCGCCGACAGAAAGTTTACGTTTCTTTGCGACATAAACTTTGGCAAGTTGAACAATTCCGGGAGGAAGTTCGTCTCCCGATTGTATTTTATTTTTTTCGTGCTTGTAAACACTTTCAATGTCGTTAAGTTTTTCGAAGTAAGCTTCAAATATTTTAACGACTAGTGCATTTTTCTTTTTATTTTCTACCCATTCGGTTTCATACTCTAAAATTTCTATCTCGTCAATCGATTCGAAAGTACTGGTTTTGATAACTACTGAGTTTCGTATAACGAGGTTGTCTTTTTTATCACGAATCCCTAAGCACTTTTCACCGGTGAGCAATATACCGAGTTTCTCGGCTAATTTTTTCTTTGTTTCTTTTAAATCGTGAATTCGGTTTTTTTCAATCTGTTCCGACCGTTTCTTATCCTGTTTCTTTGTCTCGGCGTCCTTGCGTTTGCGGCTGAAAAGTTTTGTGGCAATAACGATACCCTTCATTCCCGGAGGCGCCTTCAATGAGGCATCTTTTACGTCGCCCGCTTTTTCGCCGAAGATTGCTTTTAATAATTTTTCTTCGGGAGTCGGATCGGTTTCACCCTTCGGAGTTATTTTACCGACTAAGATATCGCCTTCTTTAACCATAGCGCCAACACGGATTACACCGTTTTCATCCAAATCTTTTACAACTTCTTCACTAACATTTGGTATTTCACGAGTCAGTTCTTCTTCGCCGCGTTTTGTATCGCGAACCTGCAATTCGAATTCCTCAATATGAATTGATGTATATACATCTTCAGTAACTAAACGTTCGCTGACTACTAAAGCATCCTCGAAGTTATAACCTCGCCACGGCATAAACGCAACAATCACGTTTCGACCAAGTGCCAACTCTCCATTTTGTGTTGAACTGCCGTCGGCTAATACATGACCTTTTTTAATTTTTTGCCCTGCTACTACAATCGGTATTTGATTGATGCAGGTATCCTGGTTCGTTCTGAAAAATTTTGTCAGCTTGTATTCGACAACAGTTTTATTGTCGAATGAAGTCAACGATTCGATACTGCTTTCGTCGATTTCATAATGAACTATAATTTTATCAGCGTCAACATATTCAACAACCCCTGAACGTTCAGCAACGATCATAGATTTCGAATCTATCGCCACTTTTTTCTCGAAACCTGTTCCGACTATCGGAGCTTCAGGTTTTAACAAAGGTACTGCCTGCCGTTGCATATTCGATCCCATCAATGCACGGTTAGCATCATCGTGTTCGAGGAACGGAATGAGAGCCGCAGCAGCACTTACAATTTGTGTCGGAGCGACATCTATATAATGAACTTCTTCGGGTTTCACGATCGGATAATCGCTTTGGAAGCGGGCTTTAATTTTTACATCAGTGAAATTTCCCTGATCATCTAATTTTGCGTTCGCCTGGGCGATGGTGTAAACGTCTTCTTTTTCTGCGGTCAGAAATTCAATTTCGGTTGAAACCTTTCCATCGTTCACTTTTCTATATGGTGTTTCAATAAATCCGAACTCGTTCACTCGCGAATAAATACACAACGACGAAATCAAACCGATGTTCGGACCTTCGGGTGTTTCAATAGGACACAACCGTCCGTAATGAGTATAATGAACGTCGCGAACTTCGAAGCCGGCGCGTTCACGTGTTAAACCGCCTGGTCCGAGTGCCGACATCCGGCGTTTATGTGTAATTTCGGCAAGCGGATTTGTTTGGTCCATAAACTGCGATAATTGATTTGTTCCGAAGAACGAGTTTATCACACTTGTTATTGTACGGGCATTAATCAAATCTTGCGGGGCAAGATTTTCGTTATCGCGCAAATTCATCCGTTCGCGGATTGTCCGCGTCATACGAACCATTCCGATATTGAATTGTTGAGCTATCTGTTCGCCAACTGTGCGGACGCGGCGATTGCCGAGATGGTCAATATCGTCAACTGTTTTTTTACCTTGTTGTAAATCTAAAAGGTAATTGATGATTGCCAAAATATCTTCGCGGGTAAGTGTTGTGGTAGTTGTCGGTGTGTTTAAACCGAGTTTCGAGTTCATTCGGTTTCTGCCTACATTGCCGAGGTCGTATCGTTTTTCGTTGAAGAACAAACGGTCGATTAAATTTTTGGCGGTATCCAAATCAGGAGCTTCACCCGACCGAAGCTGTCTGTAAATTGCTTCAAGAGCATCTTGTTCGGTACGTGCAGCATCGCGTTGAATTGTATTCGCGATAATTGAACGTTCGCCGCTACTATCAAATTTTAAGAAATGGAGTTTCTTTATCTCTAATTTTTTTATCTTCTTAATAAGTTCTTCAGTTAATGCAGTATCTTTATTAATAAAAATCTCACCCGTTTTTTTATCAATAACGTCGCTGCAAATAACACGGTTTATATAATTTTTTAAGTCTGCCTCTTTCGCATCAACATCTTCAATTAAGTTGAAAAGTTTTAAAATTTCATCATCGGATGAATAACCTATGGCACGGAGGAGTGTAGTAACAGGAAACTTTTTCTTTCTGTCGATATAAACATACATTACGTTGCTGATATCTGTAGTGAATTCGATCCACGATCCGCGGAATGGAATAATGCGAGCAGAAAATATAGGAGTTCCGTTTGGATGTACCGACTCGCTGAAAAATACACCTGGTGATCGATGAAGCTGGCTAACTACTACACGTTCAGCTCCATTTATGATGAATGTTCCTTTGTCAGTCATTGTTGGCAAATTGCCAAGATATACTTCCTGTTGGATAGTGTCAACATAGGAATGACCGTCCTCACTTTTTTTGGATAATTTCAATTTTGCCTTGAGTGGAACTGCGTACGAGAGTCCTCTCTCTTGACATTCTCTGACATCGTACTTTGGTTTTTCGACGGAATATTCTACGAATTCAAGGAGATAATTTTCGCGAGAATCTTGTATCGGGAAATTCAGTAAAAAAACCTGTTGCAAACCCTGAACCTTACGTTTGACCGCGGGGGTTCTGGCTTGTAAAAATATTTCCCAAGATTCCCTCTGAACATTCAATAGGTCGGGCTGTTCGAGAACCTGTGGAATTTTAGAAAATGAAATTCTTTCGTTTTGAATATTTATTAGGCGCTTCAATTTACCTGCTCCTTACATTATTAAAAAACTTTTATCAAATCTTAAAAATAAAAAATATCAAGCCGATAATTCAAATCTTCAGAAAAAGATGTAAAAATTATCGGCTGATTTACAAAATGAGTAGCTACTATATTACTTTAATTCTACTGTTGCGCCGGCGTCTTCGAGTTCTTTCTTAAGTTTTTCAGCCTCATCTTTATTCAAGTCCTCCTTCACAGTCTTCGGGGCGCCGTCAACGAGGTCTTTTGCTTCTTTCAAACCGAGTCCTGTAACAGCACGAACGACTTTAATGACGTTAATTTTTTGAGCACCTGCACTAATAAGTACAACGTTAAATTCGGTTTTTTCTTCGACTACCGGAGCTGCACCGGCGGCTGGCATCATTCCAGCCATCATCATCGGAGCTGCGGCTGTAACACCAAATTTTTCTTCGAGAGCTTTTTTTAATTCTGCTGCTTCGAGTAAAGTTAATTTTTCTATTTTTTCAACTAATTCTTGAACTACTGACATTTTTTAATTCTCCTATACTATTAAATTTTTCTAAATAATTATTAATTAAGCGGCTTTCTTTTTTTCTATTGCGTCCAATACATTAACCAAATCTCTCATAACAGCAGAAATTACACCAACGAGTCCGGAAGCAGGTGCATCAATACTTCCGAGAATTGATGCTATCATCTCTGGCCGTGAAGGCATCGTGGCAATATTATTAAGTTCACTTCCTTCGTAAATTTGTTTTTCGATAATACAAGCTTTTACTTTAAGGTTCTGATTTTTATCGCTGAACTTCTTAATAATTTTTGCTGGAATAATTGGATCATCGTATCCGAATGCAATCGCCGTAGGTCCGACAAGTTTGGGGTAAACCTTGTCGTAACCGGTAACAGCTTCGAGTGCCTTGTGAACAAGCGTGTTTTTGACGACACGATATTCGACACCGGCTTTATAGAATTCCCGCCGAAGCTCGTTTATCTGCTCCACAGTAATTCTGGTAAAGTCAGCCAAGTACATACCATTGGCGCGCGAAACCTTTTCCTTTATTTCTTCGATTATTTTATTTTTTTCATTACGTTGCATTGATTCCTCAATAATTAATTTTTTTACTGAGAAGCCCAAACCTTAAATTGATCTGGCAGTAAAAATTAATTGCTATTTATATTTATGAGTGCGTAAATTTCTTTTTTATATTTTAATTACATTCTTATCAATATGAACACCGGGGCCCATAGTGCTCGAAAGAGAAATACTGCGTATGTATTGTCCCTTTGCTGTAGCCGGCTTCAAGCGTGCTACAGTAGCTAAAAATGCGTTTATGTTTTCGATAAGTTTTACGTTGTCGAAATTTGCTTTCCCAATGGAAGCGTGTACAATTCCGGCTTTATCAACACGGAATTCAATTTTACCGGCTTTTACTTCTTTAACTGCTTTTGCTACTTCGGTAGTTACTGTACCGCTCTTCGGATTTGGCATTAAGCCACGAGGTCCTAAAATTTTTCCGAGCTTTCCAAGGTCGCCCATTACATCAGGCGTAGCAATTATAACATCAACTTCAGCCCAGCCTTGTTGTATTTTTTGCAGGTAATCTTGGTAACCGGCATGATCGGCACCGGCTGCTTTTGCTTCTTCGTCTTTTGGTGGTTTCGCAATAACGAGCACGCGAACTTCTTTACCCGTTCCGTGCGGAAGCGATACTGTACCACGCACAGCTTGATCGGCTTTTTTGGGATCGACTCCTAATTTTACCGCTATATCAATCGACTCCACGAATTTAGCGGTTGATGTTTGTTTTGCTAAGTTAACAGCATCTTCGATAGTAAAAAACTTTTTTGAATCTACCTTCGACGTAACTGCTTTGAATCTTTTACTGATTTTCATTTTTGTAATCCTTTTTTAGTGGTGATAGCGTTTCGGAAATCAGCCTGAAAATTTATACAGGTTTGAAACTTCCACGTTAATTAAAATCTATCCTTCTACAGTAATGCCCATACTTCTGGCAGTACCGGCAATCATTTGCATTGCTGCTTCAACATCGTGTGCATTCAGATCAACCATTTTCGATTCAGCAATCTCGCGTACTTGTGCCGAAGTTACTTTTCCGATTTTGATGCGGTTTGGTTCTCCAGAACCTTTTTCTAATTTTGATGCTTTCAATAATAGTATTGCAGCCGGAGGAGTTTTGGTAATAAAAACAAACGATTTATCTGAAAAAACCGTAATAACTACCGGAATAATTAAGCCCGATTGCTCTTTTGTTTTTGCATTGAACTGCTTACAAAATTCCATAATATTTACACCCTTTTGACCAAGGGCAGGCCCTACCGGAGGAGCCGGATTTGCTTGACCTGCTGGAATTTGTAACTTGATATAACCTACAATCTTTTTCATTACTGAACCTTTATAAAATTATTTTTCAATTTCTACTTGACTAAAATCGAGTTCGATGGGTGTTTTCCGTCCGAAAATACTTACCATCACTTTTAGTTTCATTTTTTCTTTATTAATTTCCTGAACAAAACCGCTAAAGTTATTGAATGGACCGTCGGTAACTTTTACGGCATCACCTATTACATACGGGACTTCTAAAACTTCTTCTTCGGCTCCTTTATCGAGAGAACCGATAAGCCGGCGTACTTCCTCTTGATGAAGCGGTACAGGTTCTCCACGAGGTCCGACGAAACTGATTACTGATGGAGTATTTAGAATCAAATGTTTAGTTTCTTTATCTAAAATTGTTTCAATCAGAATATAGCCGGGAAAAAAAGTTTTAATTTTACTCTTTTTTTTGCCGTCTTTAATCTCGTATACCTTCTCCGAGGGTACTACAACCCGTGCAATTCTGTCGATGAGTTGCAAACGTTCTGATTCTTCTTCGATAAAAAATTTTACTTTGTTTTCGTGACCTGAATAGGTCCGAACAACGTACCATTTTTTTTCGGTTTTGTTATTTTCCAAATGTTTATCCACTGTTTATAATATTGCCTTCATCGCTTGACTAACGATGGTATCGACGATGTAAACAAAAACAGCAATAAAGCCACAAACAGCTAAGACGACTACGGTTGTTTCACGTAATTCTTCCTTTTTGGGCCAAGTTACTTTTTTCATTTCTTTTACTACGTCAGTGAAGAAATTTATTATTTTTTCTTTCATATTAACCTTTTACACTCATTTTGAATGCACGTGTGGAGGGACTCGAACCCCCAACCTGCGGTTTTGGAGACCGCTGCTCTAGCCATTGAGCCACACACGTGTATTGGATAAATTATTTTGTTTCTTTATGAGGTGTGCGTTTATTGCACCACCGGCAGAATTTTTTGTATTCTACACGACCACTTTGTTTTTTCTTATTTTTAGTTGTAGTGTAATTTCTTCGTTTGCACTCTGTGCATTCTAATGTTATTATATCACGCAATTTAAATCTCCAAAATATATTTTTTAGATATTGTTTTTACGAGCTTGCGACCGGGATTGAACCGGTGACCTCTTCCTTACCAAGGAAGTGCTCTACCAACTGAGCTACGCAAGCCTATTTTGAGCAACTCGAGAGCGGGAGACGGGACTCGGACCCGCGACCAACAGCTTGGAAGGCTGTGACTCTACCAACTGAGTTACTCCCGCAATTTCAGTTGCCTCTCTCAAAATTCGAGATAGGCAATTTGAAACAATTATTTTGTGGGCAGGGAAGGATTTGAACCTCCGAAGGCCGGAGCCGACAGATTTACAGTCTGTTGCGTTTGACCGCTTCGCTACCTACCCAACTTGAGCTGGCAATCGGATTTGAACCGATGACCTGCTGATTACAAATCAGCTGCTCTACCAACTGAGCTACGCCAGCATTTATTTTGAGATAGATTAAAAAAATTTATCTGAAATTTGCTGGTAAAATAGTAAAAAATATATCCATTCTATTCGATACCAGCATACATTTAATAAAATATTTGTGTTTTTTTTGTTATTTAGCCAATTTGTTGAAAAATTAGCATAATAAGATAACATTTTTTTAATTAAAGTCAATACTGTGGCACAGTATTATATGATTCAACACCTATCTAAGTAAATTATTCCGATAAAGAATTAGTTCCCTCGACGATGGATTTATCTTTAGCCCTTGATCAAAGAAATTTAAGGCTGATTTGATATCGCCTCTCTGTGCTTTAAATAATCCATTAGAGATAGATGCTTTAGTGTACAAACTTATTAAAAATTCCGTTTGATGAGAAATTTTTTCAGTACTCCGGAATTTGAATTCGATTTCTCTTTCCTTTATGTCAGCGTTGTTCCTTATTAGTTGAAAACATAATCCTGACGGTGCTCTTTGGAATCCTTCCGTGTATTGTGGTTCAATTTCTGGTGTTACATATATTGCCCGTTCATCATAATTTTTTTCAATGAAACTTTTTATCGCATCATTAAATCTTCCTTCAATCAATTCATAAGTATAAGGAAGATTATGTTCGAATTTAGAAAGTTCTACTAAAAAGGCATCAATTTCATTTTTCGATTTTTCGATAAGCCCAGGATACTTTACTTGAAGTTGTTTAAAATACCACGAACGTCTTAACAACTCCTTATCTATTACAACTACATCCGAACGGTGTTTTTCGACAAATTGATAGTAATAAGATGCCGATACGAAATAGTCCCACTGATAAGAAATAATAATTCCATTAGGTTCAATCGAGTTGAACATATTTTTTGTGTAGTCTTCTACTAAATAATTTTTACTTTCGTCACATTTTTTGTAATTCAGGACCAGAGGAATGAACCCTAACAACAAAACTGCTATAGCTGCATATTTATAGAATGATTTTTCAGCAACTTTAATTAATAAAGCATTCAATCCGACAGCAATCCATATAGCGATAGTGATATATGCCAACAAAAAATAAGAATCTATATCATGGATATCATAATTTATCGAATACCCCACACAACCTACGAATAATAAAATAGAAAAAATGAAAACCTTCTTGTGCTGCCGGAAGAGGCTCCATAATCCAACTAATGCTAATAGTAAAAACAAGAAATTAAACTCGTTCAATAAATTCCCAACGAAATAATTAAATTGTTTTACAGCTGATTCCGTTGATGAAAAAATCCAAACCCTGTATTGCTTACCGCTAAGATGCCAAAATATTTTTTCCAAATCTACAGGATTCCCCCAATTGAGAAGCGGTGAACTTGAAGCACGAACGGGTAGATAGAAATAAAATGACAACCCAACAATAAACGGCACTACTAAAATTAATATTAGCTTCCACGCTTGTTTTGTAAAACCATTCGTTGCAAAGAACATGTATAAAAGCGCTGGCGCCAATAAGATTGTTGTCATATGATTTGTAAAACTCATCCCCACTAACAAAGCAAAAACAAACCACTCCCTCGAGGTTGTAAATTTAATTTGTCGGCCAACTTCAAAAGAATTTCGGATTGCTTTGTAAAAGAAATAGAGGATGGCCGACAGAAACAAAATGTGGAGCGAATACACTTCGATAGAAACTGCTTGCGACCAAAATGTTGGAGAAAAAGCAAGAACGAATGAAGCGACCACCGCCGGCAAATATACCAACCTAAATTTATAAAAATCCAATAGCGGTTGCGAAATGTTTTTGAATTTACGATCTACCAAATCTTCCAATGCTAAAACTATAAACCGGAAGAAGAAAAATATTCCAACCGAACAAAGAACAGCCGACATCAAATTCAATTTATAAATCACCGATGCCCCGATTGGCAAATGGCTAAACAGCCACCCAACAAGTGTAAATAACGGATAACCAGTAGGATGAGCAATGCCAAGTGTTGCCGCAACAGTAGCTAATTCACCACTATCGATAAAATTAACTGATGGAGCCAGTGTGTTTACATAAACCACAAACACAAAAACTGAGACCACAAATCCTAAAATTATCGCAAAAGGGATATTTATTTTTAATAGTTTCATTAAACGCTAAATAATTTTTTATAAATTAAGCAATTTGAATGAAAAAAGCCACAATCTACTTGCTCATTTACGCTTTTTTAATTAAATTGAAAACAAAAATCATTGAGCCTTTCTATGTTTAAAAAATATTTAGTCCTCCTAATATTCACTTTCTCTACTTCTCTGAGTCAAATTATTAATGACGAACGGATGCAGCTTTACGATGTTGAAGCTTATACGTTATCGCTTAAACTAAATCTCACTGAACAGAATCTAACAGGACGAGTTCGTGTTGTTTCAAAAATATTGAAACCATTATCGACATTTGTTTTATCGGCATCGAACAAAACGATCACAGTCGATTCTATCAAAAACGATCGGAGTGAAAAATTAAAGTTTTTACACAAAGACGACCACATTTCAATTAGTTGCAACAAAAAAAATTCGGAAGTAATTGACGTTGAAGTTTTCTACAGAGCCATCTCTGATTTCCATGGTGAATTTGATAACGGGGGTGTTTTCTTTTCAGGTTCAAAAGTTGCAACCAGCAGTCAGCCATTCTTTGCACGTAAATGGTTCCCTTGCAAAGATGACCCATCGGATAAAGCAACTGCTGTAATTAATATTTCGGTCCCCGACACGCTTACAGTTGCCTCGAATGGTGTTTTAAAAAATATTTTTCAGAATACAGATGGGACAAAAACTTTCCGATGGGAAACGAAATATCCGATTGCACCTTATTTAATTTCTTTTGCCGTTGGGAACTATGTATTGGTTGATGATAGCTTTACATCCATTAATGGGAAAAATTTGCCCATCACTTATTATGTATTTCCTGAATACTTAGAAAACTCTAAACACGATTTTCGGAACACAAAAAAAATGTTGAAGTTTATGGAAGAAAAGTTTGGTGAATATCCTTTCGTCAACGAAAAATATGGTATCGCACTCGTCCCCGGCGAATTGATGATGGAAAACCAGACAATTTCAAATATCAAAGAAGATTTGATTACGGGTACAGGTGAGGTTGAACAATTTTTAATCCACGAACTTGCCCATCAGTGGTTCGGAAATATGATTACACCGAATAGCTGGCATCACATCTGGCTTAACGAAGGTTTTGCAACTTATGCGCAAGCTCTTTATTACGAATACTATTTAGGCAAAAAATGGTATCATCACATTATGAATAGTTTTATGGAAACAGAGCAAGGTATATTTGCCGGTTCTCTAATCGGGCAATCAGACACTTCTTTCTCTGATATGTTTGCGGAGCGGACTTATATTAAAGGCGCCATCGTTCTTCACATGCTTCGAAAAGTTGTCGGCGATTCTTCATTCTTTAAAATCCTAAAAAACTATGCTACGAATAATAAGTACAAATATTCAAATGTAACGACTGAAGATTTTATTTATGAATGCGAAAATGTTCATCAACAAAAATTAAATTGGTTCTTCGATCAGTGGGTGTCCGCAAATATAGATTCGATAGATCGACCAACGCTCTCTTACAAATGGAATTCAGAAAAAACAAAAGATGGCTATAAACTTTCGCTGACAATTAACCAACGAAGTTCCCATCTGTATTTATTCAAACTGCCGATGGAAGTTAAGGTATCATCGGCTTCCGATACTACTCTTTATAATATCATAATAGATAACGATTCGCACACTTACTTTTTTGATTTAAAAATTCAACCACTAAATGTTGAGTTAGACCCAAATAATTGGGTTTTTAAAAACCTAATGAAGGAAGATTGAATATGGAGAATAAAAAACTAATTACGACTTTACAAAATGCTTACAAACGCGAAATGAGCGGGGCAAAAATTTACCGCGAGCTTGCTGAACGTGAATCTTTGAAAGAAAGAAAAGAAATATTGAGCCGCCTCGCTGAAGCTGAGGAAAAACACGCTGAAAAATGGAAGAACCGTTTAACTGAGCTGGGTGGAGAGATTCCTAAGGACATCGAAACTACTACCGGAAAAATAAGACGCTGGCTTTTGATTAGAACAGGGACAAAAAACGCAATACGCCGACTCGAAGAGGCAGAAGATAATGACTCCGAATCGTATCAGAAAGAAGCAAAAGTATTCAGCGACCGCAAAGATGTTGAAGCAATAAAGGAAGTTGAGAAAGAAGAAAAAGTTCACTCGAAAATCTTACATTCTATAACCGAACCGGAACACCCGCAAGGCAAACTCGATAAATTGTTAAGCCGCGAGAAATGGCATACACACGGTGTGGGTGGCTGGGTCGGGCAAGCTATATACGGAGCAAACGACGGATTGGGAGCAGTGTTTGGAATCGTTTCCGGAATGGCGGGTTATTCAGGTGGCAGCGATGTGGTTTTAATCGCCGGAGTAGCGGGTGCTTTAGCAAACTCACTCTCGATGGGCTCTGGGGCTTACCTCGCACGGAAATCGGAAAAAGAAGTTTATCAAGCTGAAATTGAAAGAGAACGAAAGGAAATTGAAGAAAACCCTGAAGAAGAACGTGAAGAACTTTCTCTGTTTTACCAGTTAAAAGGATTCGATAAATACGAGGCAGATAAATTAGCCGATAAGCTGTCGGAGCAACCCGAACAAATGGTCAAAGTTTTAGCAAGTGAGGAATTGGGACTTTCGGAAGCAACCTTTCCTAATCCAATCAGAGAAGCTTTTTCTGCGGGAATATCTACAGCAATTGGAGGAATGATTCCGGTAATTCCTTTTATGTTTACAACGGGACTTAATGCTGTAATTATTAGTTTGGCAATCAGCACTTTAGCACATTTTGCTATTGGAGTTTTAAAAACAATCGTTACAGGAAGAGGTTGGTTTAAGAGTGGTCTTGAGATGACGGCTGTCGGTATCGTAACTGCCGCCATTGCTTATGGTTTAGGCACTTTATTAAGTCCTGAAGGACATCTAATTCCATAAAATTTGTTTTGGAATAAAATATTTCTTTGCTATATTGTAACGAAAATAATTTTATTTTTATACAAACAATTGGAGAGAACAATGAAAAAACTATTTATCTTCATGACGGTTGTTTTATCAGCATTATTTGTTTGGAGTGCTGAAAGCGGTATTGATCCACAAAAACAAAAAACTATTTTCGATTTCAAAAAACAATCTTCCCCTCAATCACCATTAATTATCGACCGGAAGAAAATGGATGTGAACCGAATCTCTGCCTGGTTCAGAAACGACGGTGAATTTTTTAGCGACCACTCTACAACAGGTCCGGGATTTGAGTGGCCCAAAGGAAGTGGGATACATGCAATCTTCTCGGCTGGTTTATGGTTGGGCGCTAAGGTTCAAACTGATACAGGAAAAGAAATTCGAGTTGCAACAGCTGGGCACTTCGGCTCGGAATATAGACCCGGTACGATTATCAACGGACAACCCGATGATTATACAAAACTTGAGTATCGATATTACAAAGTGCGGCCTCTCAAAGATCATCCTGATTCTAATCCCGACTATGCCGAATGGCCCGTTCAACAAGGAGCGCCGTTTTATGATGCTAACGGTGATGGTGTATATAACCCTGCTATTGATAAACCGGCTTTGATGTGGGGAGGGAAAGCATCATTCCCTGATATGTTAATGTACACAGTTTATAACGATGCTGATTCATCAGCTCATAACTGGATTTGGGGAAAGAGCAAACCTTTAGGCGTTGAAGTCAGACAAACTAATTGGGCTTTCGATAAAGGAGGGTTATTGTCGGATGTTGTGTTTTCAAGATTTGAAATCATAAACAAAAGTAATCAAACTTGGGACTCGTTATACTTCACACTTTGGTCCGACCCCGATTTAGGTGATCCTTCCGATGACTATGTAGGTGTAGATACAAGTTACCATTGGAGCGGCAAAGCAAATATGGCTTACTGTTATAATGGCGACGAAATGGACGGACCTTCGTCGGGGTACGGTTTAGCTCCACCGGCAGTCGGTTATAAACTTTTACAAGGACCAGTTGTTTATACCGGAATTGAATATGATACTGCACGCTGGTCAGGGGAAAAAATCCCTTCGTCGATAAACCTGAATCTATCAAGTTTTAATTTTATTTGTAAATCAACCGAGTACTGCGATCCCGCTTGGTGGTTCCCATCCTTACATAAAGAGACTTACAATCTGATGCAGGGGTTATTAAGAAACGGTTCAACGATGCGCGACCCTAATGGAAAAAAAACAAAATTCGCTTTTGCAGGAGATCCTGTATCCGGCGAAGGTTGGATTAATTCGCAAATGACTTCTCCGACGGATGTTTATTTTGCTATGTCAACGGGTCCCGTAACAATGAGTCCGGGCGACACTCAACAAATTGTGCTCGCAACCATTATAGGTCGCGGCAGTAGTAATTTGCAAAGCACAGGTGTATTACGGGGTAATGCATTTCTTACACAAATCCTGTTCGATTTAAACATGTTACATATTCCAATGTTAGATATTAAGACAAATTATTTATCACCAACATCGACCGAAGTAATTGTTCGAGTCGATGAACCATTCGCAGACAGCATACGAGCAGAGGTGATAAAAGACTACAGTAATGTTATAACTACTTTCCAATTATTTGACGATGGATTACACGATGACGAAAATGCTAACGACGGAATCTGGGGAAATAAAATTTATCTCACCCCAGATCCTTCTGTGCATCATTTGATGTTGGATGTTTCTTACAAAGACGGGAATAGATTTAAGTGGCCCTATAATGCAAGTATTACAACATTCGGACCTGTCGAACTTAAATCGTTCAGTGTCGCTGCCGACAATATCAATCAGGATAATAAAGCCAACCCGGGTGAAAATGTTCATTATGAAATTGGAATTCAAAATAAATCTCCATTTTCTGTTTCTAATTTATCTGTTCATTTTCCGGTCATATCTGATCAATACATTTTTTCTCCGGGAGGTGTAATCGAGGTGAATGATACTTTATTACCTAATGCTTCTTCGTATCCACCTTACGATATAAATACAAAATCATACGTAGTATTCGATATTTCTCCCTCGATACCATCGGGTTACATTTTACCTATCGTAGTCTATATACATAGCGGATACTATAATATGTGGATTGACACCGTTTATCTACGTGTTGATGATTATACTTTTCCACCGAGGTTGGAATATCCACAGCATACAAGCGGACAAGCTGAAGGAAGTTTTGGAATCCGGCTCGTAGATTCATCGACTATACGGAACAACGAGTATCATATAAGAATAACTAAAAACCCGTTTGGCGAAACTATTTTTAACTTGCTGAATATAACACGCGGCGATACGTTACTGAAAGAACATGAATTGCCCAATCTTTCGGGACACAATATTCCTGTTACTGATGGATTTCGTTTGACGCGAGGCAACATCACCACGGCTAAAGGAATCAGTTCAGCTACATATATCCCGGCGTCTAATAAATGGTTTAAAGGTACGATACCATCGCAAAATGCCGATGTAAAAGATTTGGGTATTTTTTATCCAAGGCTATCAAACTTCATAGCGAAAAATAGTGCAATTGATATCGAGAATTTAAGAACCATCGAGATACGTTTCAGCACAACATTAACTCAAAAAGCTTATCGTTATCTTGCTGGTTTTTTTGTTAGACCCCCTGTAGGTATAATAGATTCATCCTTCGTTCCTTATGTATTGAATCGTAACGGTGCTGGTTTCCTGTATCAGGATTACGAAAAGTTCCCTCTCGGAAACCCGGACTTAGGCAGAACCGTTCCATTTACAGTGTGGGAACGCAATCACAAAACCGGAGCTGATAGACAGTTGAATATTGCAATAGTCGAAAGGAACGATACTCTTTATCGATCAACTAGTGAATATGTTGGAAAAGGAAAGATTGATGGTAAATGGTTCCCGACAACACACCCGGTAGGTGGAAGTGAATTTTTGTATATCTTCTCTTCTACATATAGCGAGATTGCCGACACTTTTTATACGAAACGGAATTTAAGCGACTACCACGAGCAGTTCGATATTTATTATACTCTTGCTCCACGGTTAGTAGATTCAAATTCTACATTCACCGATGGAGATACTTTACGGATAGTACCATATTTCCCTTTAAAGGTTGACGATGTTTTTAGTTTCAATCCTATGAAACTGTTGGACGTGAACGATCCGGTAACAATTCCACAGACGTACGAACTCTATCAAAACTATCCCAATCCGTTTAATCCAAACACTGCTATCAAGTACCGACTGTCAGAAGTCGGGAGGGTAACTTTAAAAGTTTACAATCTATTGGGGCAAGAAGTGAAAACACTTGTTGATGAAATAGAAGAACCGGGATTTAAAACAATTCAGTGGAATGCGACTAACAATGCTGGACAACCTGTAGCAAGTGGCGTGTACTTTTTCAGACTGATTGTGAACTCTGCAAATTCACAGTCGCCAGTATCATATATACAAACTAAGAAGATGGTTTTAATCCGATAATATTAAAAAATATTTGGAGAGAACAATGAAAAAACATTTTATCTTCACAACAGTTGTTTTAGTTGCACTATTTTGTTCGAGTGCTGAAAGTGGTATCGACCCACAAAAGCAAAAAGCTATCTTCGATTTTAAAAAACAATCTTCTCCTCAATCACCATTAATTTTCGACCGGAAGAAAATGGACGTGAACCGAATTTCTGCCTGGTTCAGAAATGATGGCGAGTTTTATTCCGACCACTCTACAACAGGTCCGGGCTTTGAGTGGCCCAAAGGAAGCAGACAGAATGCAATATTTTCATCAGGATTTTGGATTGGGGCAAGAGTTCAAAGAGATACTATAAAAGAAACTCGAGTTGCAACGGTCGGACACTTTGGTTCAGAGTATCGCCCCGGTCGTATCATGCCCGATGGTTCTGCCGAAGATTTTACACTTCCGTATTTAAAAATTTATCAAGTTCGTCCTTTGCTCGATTTACCAACTTCGACTCCCGATTATGCTCAATGGCCCGTTGATCAGGGTGCGCCCTGGATTGATTTGGATGGTAACGGGATTTGGAATCCGAACATCGATAAAATAGGAATAAATTGGCCCTCCGGTCCTGAATATCCTGATATGATTCAATTTTATGTGTATAATGATGTTAATGAAACTTACCATACTTGGATTTGGGGTCGTTCAAAACCACTTGGCGTTGAAGTCAGACAAACTAATTGGGCATATCAAGGTGGTATTGGAGATATCCATTTCATCAGATTTCAAATCTATAATAAAAGCTCAAACATACTTGATAGTACATACTTAACATTATGGAGTGACCCGGATTTAGGCAATGCTTTTGATGATTATGTGGGATGTGATACTACAAATGATTCAAGAGGAAAACCACATAATTTGGGCTACGCTTATAACGGCGATGACAACGATGATATTGGTTATGGACCTGCGCCTCCCGCAGTCGGTTATAAACTTATGCAAGGTCCATTGATTTCAGGTGGCTTAAATGATACGGCTACCGCTTTCGGAAAAAAATGGGCAGGATTTAAAAACGGTAAAATTTCATCTTTTAATTTTTTCTGCGGTCCCGGTCAAGGCGGCTGCACTAATCCGGATTGGTACGACCCATCATTATTTGGACAAACTTATAATGTAATGAAAGGTTTAACCCGAACAGGAAGACCTCAAATATGCAATGGCGACACTACAAAATTTTTATTTGCCGGTGATCCTGTTACTAACACAGGTTGTTTGAATAGTGATTTTATACAACCATCCGATATGAGATTTACAATGCCAACCGGTCCTTTAACAATTGCACCCGGAGATTCACAAGAAGTAATCTATGCAGTCATCATTGATAGAGGGGCAAATAATTTAAACAGCATAACTCGACTTAGATATTTATCTGAACGCGTTAATCTTGCGTATGAAAACAGTTTCAAAAATGTTCCGTTTGTATATTTAAAATCTCAAAATATTTATTCTCCCCCCTATCTGATAAATACTTCAGTGAAAGATGCTATACAAGTCGTTGCGACTCTCACTAACCAGTCAGGAACAATGTTAGGAACTGCTACACTTTATGACGACGGCTTGCACAACGATAGTTCAGCTAACGATAATATTTGGGGCAATTGGCTACACTCAAATGTGGATTCTGCGGCGGCAATGTTGAGTTTGACGATTACTTATTCTAACAATCAAACATTAGAGTGGCGAAATTTATTAACCGGAATTACAACCATAGGGAAAATAAAAATTGATGGTTTTCAAATAACTGCCGACCATATTAATAATGATGGAATACCCAATCCGGGTGAGGATATCAGATTTAAATTACGTCTTAAAAATTTTACAGATTTTAATGTGAGTAAACTAAACATTCATCAATACAAAATTGAGAGTCCGCATATTTCTTCGGTTTGGACTAAAGATGTATTAGTGTCCATTCCTCCACAAAGCACATCCGATTGGCTACCTGACATTTATTTTTCTTTATACATTAATAAGGATACACCAGCTCCGCATATTGCAATAATCATTTTCCAAATTAATGATGACAAAGAAAATAGTTGGCTTGATACACTCAGTTTCTTAGTGGAAGAATTTACCTATCCTCCCATTGAAACTCTCACAACGCACGTTACCGGAAAATCTGAAGGATTGTTCGGAATCAGTTTGGTAGATTATAGTAAACTAAAAGATAATTACTATAATATCACTATTAATAAACCTTCGATCAATATCATCAATTTTAATTTGATAAATACACATACAAATGATTCGTTATTAAAAAAACACAGACTCCCAGATACTTGGGATTTACACGATATTCCGGTTACAGACGGTTTCAGGATTACTAAGGGAAGTTATACGACTTTGCACGGTGCAAAAAAATGGAATTATTCACCATCTTCAAACAAATGGTTTACAAGTGTGAGGGGAAGGTATACGAATGTTCTTTGTGATAATCGGGGTTTTATCACATATCCAACAAAATGGAATTTCGATGGATTTTTGAGTTCGTTGCCGGCAGATTCATTAAAAATTGTGGAATTGCGATTTAGCGAAACAAATACACAAAAAGCATATCGGTGTATTTCAGGTTTTACATCGCGCCCACCAACAAGAATTATTCATCCTGAATATCGACCGTTTGTGATCGATTCAATCGGATGGGGTTATTTATATCAAGACTATCAAATGTACCCATTAGGAAATCCTGCATTGGGAAAAACAATTCCATTCACAGTTTGGGAGGTTGATAAAAACAAAACAGGACGGAAAAGACAACTCGACGTTGCTATTATCGAGCGGAACGATACTCTATACAGGAAAATGCGGGGCTCCGATGGAACTGATTCTACCGTTTACATTTACAAAGGAAATGTTGACGGAAAATGGAATCCATCACCAATTAATAATTTTAATAGTCAATGGGGTGACGAAGTAATTCTAATACTGAATACAACCTACTCAGATACACCGAAACCACAATATACTGTGCGAGGTAATTGGCAGGGACGAGAATATCCTTATCTGTACGCTGTTTGGATGCGACGAATAAATGCCTACTATACATACACTGATGGTGATGTCCTTGAAATAACGCCCCACTTCCCCTTAACTGCAAACGATGTATTTACATTTAATCCATCTAAATTGCTTAAGGAAGCTCTACCTCCAAATGAATTTAATTTATCAAACAACTATCCAAACCCTTTCAATCCACAAACAACCATTCGTTACGATATGTCAGTTTCCGGAAAAGTCGTTTTAGAAATTTACAACGTACTCGGTCAGAAAATCCGAACATTAGTGAACGAAGAAAAAGAAGCAGGAAGGTTTTCAGTAGTCTGGAATGGATTAACGGATAATCAGAATCTCGTTTCATCGGGTGTTTATTTTTACAGACTCGTGGTGAATTCATCGAATCCAATGAGAAGCGAAAACTATACGATAACAAAAAAGATGGTTTTAATCCGATAAAATTAAAAAATATTTGGAGGAACAATGAAAAAACTATTTATCTTCGCGAATATAATTGTTTTAATACTTTATTTTCAAATTGCTTTAGCCCAACCGCTATATTGGCAACAAACAAACGGACCCTATGGAGGTTATATATCAGACATTGTTGTTTTAAACGACACTTTAATTGGTGGAGGTATTGGTGGTGTATATTTAAGTGTAGATAATGCAAAAAATTGGAGATGTTTAGGTTTACAGAATTTTACTGTTAAATCAATATGTGTTGTTACTGGAACTATCTTTGCAGGAACATCTTATAAAGGCATCTATAGAAGTACAAATTATGGTAGAGAATGGCATAAAATAAATAATGGCCTACCATATTATGTTAGTGTATCTGGCATTGTTTTTAAAGATTCTTTATTATTTATTGGAACCGCTGATAATGGTATATATAAAAGTACAAACATGGGTTTAATGTGGAATGCAGCAAATAACGGAATAAATAATTACTCTATTAGAGGAATATACTTAGGTAATAAATCCATAGTTGCATCTGCTGCGGGGACCTCTGGTTCTGGAATATTTTATAGTACAAATAATGGTGATAATTGGGCGCGCGTTGATCCAAATCCGTATGCATGGGATGCAAGTTCAATATATTATTACAAAGAAATATTATATGCAGCACCTTTCGGAAACTATGCAAAAGTAAAGAAAAGCATAGACGATGGCGTTACCTGGAATACTCCAAATTATTCTACAGCACCACGGGATATTTTGACTTCTATTTTTGTAAACCCAACGGGTATTTATGTTGGAACTTATTTTTATGGTATTTATAAAAGTCAGAATGATGGTAATTCTTGGATAAGTGTTAATAATGGATTGCAAAATCAAAATATATTTACTCTGACAGGAAACGACAAGAAATTGATTGCTGTTTCACATGATGGTATATATATGAGTGTTAATGCTGGAGCAAACTGGATACAGAATAATCATGGTTTAACTAATAGTATAATTTATTCACTCACTTCATATGACAATAATATTTTTGTTGGTACCTTTGGAGGAGGAATATATCGAAGTAATAATTCAGGAAATGATTGGAAAAAATTAAATATCGGTGATAACAAACCATATATATACGACATTATATCAATCGGAAAAGAAATTTATGCGATTGCGGCAAATGAGTGGTATGATGCATTTACGGGAAGGGTTTTTTTAAGTACAGATGACGGTAATACTTGGGTTTCGCGCTCTAATGGCTTTGACAGTGGACTACTTACTTCCATAACTGGAAATAATGCAACTCTTTTTGTAGGCACCCAGGTTGGCATTTTTAAGAGTACAGACAAAGGATTGGTATGGAGCAGAAAATCAAACGGTTTTAATGGCCAACCCAATATATCTAGTATTACTTGCCTTTCTTCAATTGTAATTGCTTCAGACGGTATGTCGAGTATTTATCGCAGTATAGATAATGGCGAAAATTGGTCGGTGGTTCAGATAGATCCCAGAGGTATGCCTCCAGTCAACAAGGTTGAAGTAATCGGTAATAAAATATTTGTTGGTTGTAGCCAAGTCAATTTCATATACGTAAGCATTGACAGCGGTGCAACGTGGCAGAAGACTAACTCACCTCTTTATAACGCCTCAGTCAACGATTTCTCTGGGGATAAAGAAAATATTTATGCCGCTTTATCTGGAGGTGGAGGGATTCTACATAGTTCTAATGGTGGTTTCAATTGGTATGAAATGAATGACAACCTTCCAAATAAAAATGTAAGATCAGTACTTTCTACTAAAACAAGAGTCTATGCCGGCACTTATGGAAGTTCGATATTCAGACTTGTCATGCAATCTGATCTCCCAGATATTGTATTGCTTAAGTCACCACCCGATGATTCTAAAGATCAACCATTAAAAATTAATTTCGAATGGTATAACTCTCAAAACGCTCAATATTACCATTTACAATTATCTAAAGATTCGCTTTTTGAAATATTATTTTTTGATGATTCCATGGTTGTGTCACAACATTATTTAATTGATTCCTTAAAGTTTTCAACCAAATATTATTGGCGTGTTAGGGGTATTAATTCGTTTGGTAATGGCGATTTTTCCTCCACCTTTAAATTTACAACCGATTCAGCAAGAGCTTCGGATATTATCCAGAACTATCCTAATCCTTTCAATAATTCGACAGTTTTCAAATTTTATCTCGGTAAGATTTCATTTGTTAATTTAAAAATATATAATATTCTAGGTGAAGAAGTTGAATCTTTAATTAATGAAACTATGGCTCCAGGAATTTATCAGATCAATTGGATACCTATTAATTTATCGAATGGCGTATATTTTTATAGAATCAAAACAGATAATATCGTAAAAATAAGGAAATTAATTTTGTTGAAATAGTATCAATAGCTAAACATGCGGTAAACCTCACATATTTTTTAACCTTTCACTGGGGGATGATTCGTCATTCCCCCTTTTAATTTGAAGATTAACACAAATTAATTTATATTTTCTGTGAAATTTTTAATAAAATATCTAAATGCACAAAATACTTATCATTAACCCCGGTTCCACTTCAACAAAGATTGCTATCTTTAATGATGAAGAAATATTTTTAGCGGAAAATCTGAAACACTCGGCTGAAGAAATTAAAGCTCATCCGAAAATCTGGGATCAATTTGATTTCAGGTTTAATGCAATCGATAAATGGCTGCATCAAAACAAGGTCAACTTAAAAGAATTGAATGCTGTCGTAACGTTGGGCGGATTATTCCGATCGCTTGAAGGGGGAGTTTATGAGGTGAACGATAAGATGCTAGTAGATGCCCGCGCAAACTTGCAAGGTGAGCACGCCTCGAACCTCGGTTGTGCACTCGCCTATTCAATCGCAGTTGAAGCTCATTGTAAAGCTTATGTTGTGGATCCTGTTTCAGTGGATGAGTTTGAACCGCTTGCAAGATATTCGGGACATCCTGAAATTGAACGTCGAAGTTTATCGCACGCATTAAGCCTGCACGAAGCCGCCCGCAATGCTGCAGATAAGTTAAACCTTGATTATGAAAAATCTTCCTTCGTCATTGCTCACACAGGCGGAGGAATTTCAGTAGCTCCTATCCGTAACGGAAAAATTATTGATGTGAACGATGCCTCGAGCGACGGACCTTTTTCTCCCGAAAGAACAGGTGGACTTCCCCTCCAGCCATTCATTACGTTAGCATTATCAGGAAAATACTATGAACAAGAACTCCGTAAATTCGTAATGGGTAAAGGGGGCTTGGTTGCATATTTGGGAACGAACAGCGCTGAAGAAGTTGAACAACGAATATTAAATGGAGATGCCAAAGCCAAAGAAGTATTTGAGGCAATGGCTTACCAAATCGCAAAAGAAATCGGTGCTATGGCAACAGTATTAAATGGTAACGTGGATGCCATTGTGCTAACCGGCGGACTTGCAAAATCAAAATTGTTAACCGACTGGATTACCGAAAGAGTTAAATTTATTTCTCAAGTTTTAATTTTTACAGGGGACGATGAAATGAAGGCGTTAGCAAAAGGAGCAATCCGGGTTTTAATGGGCACTGAAATACCTAAGTCATATTGAATCCGTCAGTTGACGGACGAATATCGAATGGAAATAGAAATTACTAAAAATCATAAATCATAATTCATAAATCCCAAATTTCATGATTAAGAACTTTACAGAATTTTTCACATACGCTCTCTCGATAAAGGGCAAATCTGTTGTTGTTGTTCAACCGCATAACGAAGAAACACTCGCTGCTGTTGTCGAAGCCGCAAAAGTGAATTTAGCTGAATTCCATTTGGTCGGAACTGAATCTATTATCCGGCAAACGCTCAACTCGTTAGGTAGTTCGCTTCAATTTCATTTTTACAACGAAGTTGATACTGAAAAAGCGATTGCAAAATCTTTCGAACTCATCCACAACAAAACGTGCGATATTCTGATGAAAGGTTCGGTGGATACTTCGACTTTGATGAAATCGGTTTTCAACCCTGCAAACAGTTTACGTACAGGAAAACTTTTCAGCGATGTATTTATTTTTGAAACTCATAAAGAAAATAAATTACTGATGATAACCGACGGCGGGCTTAATTTATCACCGAATCTTGATGAAAAAATTTCAATCATACAGAATGCTATAAAAGTTGCACACGCGTTAGGGAACACGAATCCAAAAGTGGCATTATTGTCGGCATCTGAAAAGGTTAATCCGAAATTACAATCGTCTGTTGATGCGGCTGAAATTACGAAGCTGAACCGTGATGGGAAAATAACCGGATGTGTTATCGATGGACCGATGGCTTTAGATGTTTGCGTCAGTGAACAAGCCGCCGCTGAAAAAAATATCCGCTCCGATGTTGCCGGCAAAGCCGACATCATCGTAGCTCCGAACATCGAAGCGGCAAACAGTTTGGCAAAGAGCACTCAATATTTTGCCGGCTTGCCGCACGCACAGGTAATAGTTGGAGGTAAAATTCCGGTATTAATCCCATCGCGTGCAGATAAATGCGAGGAAAAAGTCAGGACAATTGCTTTAGGCGTTATAATGAGTTCAGCGAATGATTAATTTAAGATTTTTAGAATTTCCTTATAATCCGATTTATTGTTCATATTAAAAAAAACATTCTTGTTATAGGCGGCGTGGTTTTCGATGCTAATTATTTCAGCTCCTGCCTTCTCGATCAATATTAATAAATTATTTTCTTTCTTCTTCGGATTTTCTGACTTTTGATTTTCGGAAAGAATACTTTCTACAAAATCGATACAACGTTTTTGATAAACAGCCGCAAGTGTTTGAACGAATCCCTCCGCTTTAGAAACCGTGATCGGTTTGCTCGTTTCATAATTAATCCCGGATTTGTCATTAGGAATTCTCAGTTGAAACAACAAAAGGCCAACTAAAGAGATTTGTACTTGCCCAGAGTCCTTCAAACCAACTTCTTCGTTTCATCGCTAGTGATAGTTTCAATATTCTTTCGTTACCATTTTTTA
>CAMTWO010000012.1:0-32493 GCA_947085405.1 uncultured Ignavibacteriota bacterium | reverse complement strand
TGTGTTCGTATCCAATTTCTACGGCTACAACGGAAACCGCTATGTCATCGTCGATTCACTATTTCGGGGGCGAGGGTATTGGGTTAAGGTGAGCGAGGATGCAGTACTTGTTTTGTCAACTTCGAGTAACGTTCAGTCGGTCTACGCCCCGCAGGCAAGTCGGGTAAACATTGTTGCCAGCGATGAATTGCCGCCTCCACCGCCAGAGGGTGAAATCTCAAATCTCGACGAGTCGATCTACGATCCCAAAACCCAAATCCCAAATCAATTCGCTCTGAGCCAAAACTATCCCAATCCATTCAATCCCAAAACGGTAATATGGTACTCAATACCCAGTAATCAGTATGTCAGTCTGAAGGTCTATGATATTTTTGGAAGAGAAGTAGCAGCGTTGGTGAACGAAAAGAAAGAGCCAGGCACTCATGAAGTGGAATGGGGTTCAGGAGATTTATCGAGCGGTGTATATTTCATTCGAATGAATGCCGGTAATTATTTTGCGACAAAGAAAGCGATTTTGATGAAATGAGATTAATTTATTTATTTGCCGAGGTTGACTAAAAAGTCATTGCGATCCCGACTTCAGTCGGGAGAAGCAATCTCAACGTGTCGTTTTTCAATTGAATTGAGAGATTGCCCGCCTGCACGGGCAGGCTTCGTCGTCCGTCGGCTGACGGACTCCTCGCAATGACAATTTGCTTACTTTTTGGTCAGCTTCGTTCATTGGTTAAATAATGATAACAATCCGCCTGATGCCGAAGGCATGCCATTGGCAGGCGGAGAAAGGAAAATAAGGCAGTAAAAAGTTTTACAAATAATTACGGGGCGGCGTGGTGATTCGTCATTAAACCTCCAGTGCTTGAACAAAACAGGAGCCGACATAGCCACCAGCCCGCTACGCGTTCTGGCGGGCAAGCTACAGCCGCCCCAAGTTGAAAGTAACTTATGATATCCAAGCAGAAGGTTACCTTCTTCTGCCGATGCAAACGGATTTTGCCAATCCAATGTGCATTGGTTAAATGTAGCAATTAATCAAATTAATTAAAAACTTATTTACTAAAAGGAGAAACAGTATATGTTTAAAAGTAAAAAAATATTACACTTTGTAATTGCTGCGTGTTTATTGATAACATCAACAACAGTAATTGCTCAAACGTGGCAATCGACAAACGGTCCGTATCGTCCGCAAGAGGTACGTGATCTTTCATCAGCCAAGGTCGGGTCAGTACAGACAATCTACGCTGCCGCTGCTGAAACACTAAAATTTACAACGAATGGCGGCATTACGTGGCAGAACACTGCAAGTCTCATGCGCAACCCGCTCGTTGTTGCTGTAAAACAGGATGATGCCAACATCTTACATGTTGGCAAACTTGGGGAACTGCATCGTTCTACCAATGGAGGAGTTTCATGGGAAGAACATAAGATTTTCGACCCCAACCTCGTCCCGCTGCGTCTTAGCGTGTCAAAGAATAGCCCGGACATCTGGCTGTTGGGCACTGACACTGTGAGGCGAGGAACGACATGGACAACATCGTTGTACAGGTCCGAGAATGGTGGTAATACATGGTTTGGACTTACTTACTTCAAGGACAACGCCCGCACTAATATAAACGATGTTATTTTTCATCCAAGCAACAACAAGGTGTGGGTTGGTGGTTCACGTAGGCCCTTAAGTCAAACGCCTGACGGTCTGACTGATGCAACAATACGTACAAAAGGTGTCTGGTTCTCGACGAATAATGGCGCGGACTGGACATTTCATACAAGCCAGCCAGGCGGTACAACGCATCGTAACGTATCAGCGCTTGCGTTCTCAGATGATCCATTGTCGTCGATTGACCTCCTCTTTGCTGCAGTTACACAGTCGGATGGTTCAGCAATATTGTATCAATCGGCCGATGATGGTTTAAGCTGGGCGACCACAGCTAATCTATTTAGTGCAATTGGAGTATCGCAGGTTCGTGCACTAAAAGTAAGCAATATAGACCACAATGTCATCATCGCTGCCACAGATAAGGGCTTTGCCATCAGTACTAATCGTGGTGTGAACTGGAGACTTATTTATAGCGGACTTGAGAAGGTACAAACTGCCTATCAGGTGCTTTTTGATATGAATGACGCATCAGGAGTTAGAATTTACCTCGCATCTTATCCTGGGATTTTTATCAGTACTGACCAAGGTAATACATGGTCTGATCAGAATGGAATATTTAGCTTCATGAACTCTTCTAGCTTTGCCATTAATGGTACAACAGCACATAGCGTATCTAGATCATACAGCGGTGTAGCGAAAATGGCAAGTGGTACGTGGGATCAAATCCCAAAAGAGATTGGTCGAACGTTCTTTTCGGGCGAAGATGTCGCAATAAATAATACCAATACATTGTTCGCCAACGCTTGTGGGGATAGTGCGGGACTTGGAGTAATCTACGTCCGTACTGATGGTTCAGAGAATTGGCGGCAGGTTTTCACCTCTAATCGCGGTGATAACAGTAGCCCAATTTATACAGTTTTAACCGATCCAAAGCCTGGTTCTCAGCGTGTGTATGCTGGTGGAAATTTCCGTGTTAGTACATCCTTCTTTAACTTCATCCGAAGTACGAATCTTGGTGTGAGTTGGAGTTCACAACAAAAGATTGGATTAACCGACGGTGTGCCGGTGCGTGCAATAGCGATTGAGCCATCGTCTGGGGTGACACACTCTACGACATTGTACGCTGGCTTGGGCAAAAATGGTGGCTCGGGTTTGGGCGTGCGTAAATCTACCGATGATGGCAATACGTGGAGTGGTCAACTAAATGGGCATGAAATTATTTCCATTGCCGTCGCTTCGTCAAGCGTTCTTTATTTGGGCTCGCCTGATAAGATCTGGCGCTCCAATGATGCGTTGGTCAATCCACCGGTTCTGTTACCAACAACCTTCGGTGCAAAACAAATCATTAAACACCCATTGTATCCCAATTCTACAGATCATGTTTGGGTCATTAATAGCGGTGGCGATAGTATTTTCGCAACAGCAAACGGTGGAATCACGTGGACAAATGTAACTGGCAACCTACCAACGCCTATAAATGATTTAAGTACTAATCCCCAAAATAATTTTGTGATCTACGCATCAACAGCCGGGGGTGTTTATAAACTCGAACCACCACCAGCTCCAGTGCTTGCGTCGCCGTCCAACAATGAGACCGGAATTTCAATTTCTCCAACTCTAAGTTGGAATGCATCAGCAGGAGCAACTTCGTACCGTTTGCAAGTTGCAACAAATTCAGACTTCGTTACGATAGTTTATGATAACGCTTCTATTACGACAACAAATCAAGGGGTCGGACCCTTAAATCACAGTACAACTTACTATTGGAGAGTTAATGCATCGAATAGTTTCGGCACAGGTAATTGGTCGAGTGCATGGCAATTTACGATACCACCGCCACCACGTACTCCAGTGCTTGCATCACCGTCCAACGGTGCGACCGAAGTTTCAATTTCTCCAACACTCTGGTGGCAAGGATTAGTAGAAGCAACTTCGTACCGTTTGCAAGTTGCAACAAATTCAGACTTCGTTACGATAGTTTATGATAACGCTTCTATTACGACAATATATCAATTGATCAGTACGTTAGGTTACAGCACAACCTACTATTGGAGAGTAAATGCCTCGAATAATTCCGGCACAAGTCCTTGGTCGAGTGTATGGCATTTTACGACACAAAGTGCACCACCGCCACCGCCGCCTGATCCTTGTGAGACTGTTGTTGTTAATGGTATCACGATACAAGCAATACTTCCACCGTGCCCTCCGCCTGCCTACAAATCCGGATATTTACAAACAAATACAGCCAGTGTTCCAGATAGATATATCCTATCACAAAATCATCCCAATCCTTTCAACCCAACGACAGTAATACACTACGGTTTACCCGAAGATGCGTATGTTGTGTTGAAGGTGTACGATATTTTAGGAAGAGAGTTTGCAACACTCGTCGATGAATTCCAGAAAGCTGGTAATAAGTCGGTTAATTTTGATGCAAGTTCCGCTGGTGGCGAATTAACGAGTGGTGTTTATATCTATAAAATTCAAGCTGGTAAATTCCACGATGTTAAGAAGATGATCCTCCTGCGATAAACCTGTCCGCTGCAGGTGGGGCTTCGAAGAACAAGTGTTGCTGAGTTAAAAATAATTAATCGTAGAGACGATCCGGTGGGGTCGTCTCTACTGAGCATGTATTCTTCGAGAGAAAAAATATGATGAGCCGATTCAGTCCGGGGCTGCCCAATAAGTCCGAAGGCGCCGCACATTGAGCTTGTCGAAATGTGAAAGTAAGCTGTTATGAGCATTCAACAAATTCAATACAGCGGGAAATTTTACTTTTTGGACAACATCGTGTGAATCGGCTTACCAATTTGTTTTTATCTCCAGAAAATCTAATATTTAGCAGGTTTAAAAATTATGGAATAAAAAAATGACTAATCCATCTTATAAAATAGTAACTATAGCTTTTGTTCTAATATGTATGTTTTTCGTACAAACGAATGGACAGAATAACACCGACTCGCTCTACAATGCTGCCGTTGCTATTAAAGATCCAGTACAAAAAATAATAGCATTAGATGACTTACTGAATAAGTATCCAACAATCGACAACGCTGAGGGCATTCGCACTTCTATCTTTATAACATCATTAGAGACGAAAGACACTTTATTGGTGATGCAAAAAGCTCAAGAGTTAATCAGAAATGCTGTTGATATTGCCACAATTTATAATCGTGTTGCTTACTATTTTGCCGCAAACGGATTTTGGTTAGATTCGGCATTGGCTTATTCGACAGTCGCAAATGAAGAATACGAAAAAGCTCAAGGGCGTAAACGTGTTCCGTTTATGGATACAAAAGCTCGTGTTTATTTCAAAAGGGGTGAATACACTCAAGCCCTTGAAACTCAGCGTCAGGCACTCGCAATTTATCCGAAAGAGAGAGAGTGGGACCCGAATTATGCAGAGTATTATTTTAACCTCGCTTTATATATGTATAAAAACAATTTGCTTCAAGATGGATTACGCCTGATGGCGAGGACTTCATTTTTCGGATTTGAAGAAGCTACGAAGCTGCTCGACGAGATATTTCAAAAAGAAAAATTACAATTTACAAAGTCCGATATTTACAAAGCCGCTGCCGATGAGTATTTAAAAGCAGCTGCTGATATCAACGTTGCCCGCTCGGTAGTTGCACTCGGTTTGGCAAAACAATTCGCCGGAGGAACATTGCTGGATGAAGCTTATGAGTTAGCAAACGCAGGCGTGGATGCAATTGATGAGAGGACTTCTTTCGAGCAAGAATCCAACCGATATACGACACTCGGAGTAATTAATGTTATCCGCGGGGATTATAAAACCGGTATCGAAAATCTAAATCGAGCAATCAAATATAGCACACCATACGATACCGATTTGTATTTCTATTTGGGTCAAGCATACGAACAGATTGGCGAAAATAAAAAAGCATTTGATACTTACTTATCAGGGGTTTTGGCTTTTGCTCCGGAAAATATTATGGAGCGTCTCAAAGCTCTGCATCCTGTTTTGTACGTTCATGGACCTATGCTTGATGAAATAATAAAAGCTGAAGTTCTTAAAACAGAAAATTTTGAAGTTGCACATTTTAATAAACCTGAAGGGAACAACAAAGTTGTCCTCGCCGAATTGTTCACAGGTTCTGAATGCCGCCCCTGTTTGGCTGCCGATTTTGCTTACGATAAATTAATCGAGAGATACGATACGAACACACTTGCAGTTTTAGAATATCACCTGCACATTCCCGCCCCCGACCCGATGACTAACTCGGATACAGAGGCACGTGCGAAGTTCTACGGAGTTAACAGTACACCGACTTCAATTATTGAAGGAACAGATAAAGCATCGGCAGGAGGTAACAAGGCAGTCGCAAAGAGCAGGTTCAATGTATTTACATCTACAATCGAAAAATTTTTATTGAACGAACCGAAAGCAAATATCTCTTTAAAAAGTTCTATCAAAAAGAAGAACTTATCTATAAACTGTAATTCTTCTACATCGGAAATAAACGCAAACGATTTACGGTTGCACATTGTTTTAGCTGAAGAAAATGTCCACTATAAAGGATACAACACCGTTGCCGAGCACAGGTTCGTTGTCAGGAAGATGTTCCCCTCATCAGAAGGAATTGCATTCGGAAATAAGAAAGAGCTTATCTATTCAAACAATATAAATCTCAATCAACTTGAAGATTCATTAAAAGTTTATTTGGATTCGATGGAGAAGCGTGCTAACCGGAAAGTATTTAAAGAAAAGAAACATCAAATAAATCCTGATAATTTATTCTTAGTGGCATTTGTTCAGAACAATGTTACTAAAGAAATAATACAGGCAATTGTTAATCAAGTAAAGAAATAATTTGAAATCTATCAGGGAATTGTATATATTATTGCCGTTTCATTCAATAAATTAGGAAAAAATGCGTGCAATAATACCTGTTGCCGGAGAAGGAAGCCGGCTTCGACCACATACATACACACTTCCAAAAGTTCTCCTCAATGTTGCCGGGAAACCTATCATCGGGCACATCTTGGATAAAATTATCGAGGATGGGTTTGATGAAGCGACTATTATCATCGGGTATATGGGAGAAAAAATTATCGACTATGTAACATCAAATTACAAACTGAAAGTTGATTTTGTCGAACAAGAAGAACGTTTGGGGTTGGCACATTCGATTTACGTTTCGAGGGCTACTATTCCGGATGAACCTGTGCTGATAATTTTAGGGGATACAATTTTTGATGTTGATCTCAAACCGGTTATTTCAGGTAAATACTCCTCGTTGGGTGTAAAATATGTCGACGACCCCCGCCGCTTCGGTGTAGCTAAAACTCAAAACGGTGTGATAACCAATCTTATAGAAAAGCCCGAAATTCCTACAAGTAATATGGCTTTAGTCGGTTTGTATTGGATAAAAAATCCAAAACTTTTAGTGAAATGCATTACAGATATTATCGAAAATAATATAAAGACACGCGGCGAGTTTCAATTAACCGATGCACTGCAAAAAATGATAGACGATGGCGAAAAGATTTCTACATTCGATGTGGAGGGTTGGTACGACTGCGGTAAACCCGAAACACTTCTCTCGACGAACAAACATTTGTTGGATAAAAAATCGACAATTGAAAAAACCAATGGTATTGTAATAATACCGCCCGTTTATATTTCACCTAAAGCCAAAATCAGCGCCTCGATTATCGGTCCTTACACAACCGTGGCTGATGATGCAGTTATTTATGATTCAATAGTTCGGAACTCGATAGTCAGCGAAGAAGCAGAAATACAAAAATCGTTGTTGGACAATTCACTCATCGGTAATAAAGCAGTTGTTATTGGCGCCTTCCGGCGTATTAACATCGGCGATTCATCGGAAATAGATTTTTATTAATAATTTAAAGGAAAATTTGTAATGTCATATTTATTTACTTCGGAATCAGTTTCTGAAGGACATCCTGATAAAATTGCAGACCAGATTTCGGATGCAGTTTTAGATGCTTATTTAAGTAAAGATAAAAACTCACGTGTAGCGTGTGAAACGTTTGTAACTACAAACTACGTATTGATCGGCGGGGAGGTTAAATCGAAATGTAAAATTTCCGATGCAGAGATAATGGAAATAGCCCGCAAAACAATTCGCGAGATTGGTTATACAAAGCCAGAATATTTGTTCGAAGCCAATTTATGCCATATCGAAAATAAGCTGCACAAACAATCGGGCGATATTGCGAAAGGTGTAGATAAAGGCGGCGCCGGCGATCAAGGTATGATGTTCGGTTATGCAACTTCCGAGACGCCTCAATATATGCCGATGCCTCTGATGTTTGCCCACTCAATCGTGAAACGCCTGGCGGACATCAGGAAAAAGGAACCCGAATTAATTCCGTACTTGCGTCCCGATGCAAAATCGCAAGTAACCATTGAGTACAACGGAAAGATACCAAAACGTGTCCACACGATTGTGGTATCCACACAGCACGATCCAAAATTTCGGAACAAAATTATCACACAAAGTATAATCAAAAAAGATGTTCTCGAACATGTAACTAAAAAAGTTATTCCATCCGAATATCTTGATAGCAAAATTAATTATCATATCAATCCTACCGGGTCGTTCGAGATTGGCGGACCTCACGGCGACAGCGGTTTGACTGGTAGGAAAATTATTGTCGATACTTATGGTGGAAAAGCTCCTCACGGCGGCGGTGCATTCTCGGGGAAAGACCCGACAAAAGTTGACCGCAGTGGCGCTTATGCTGCTCGCCACTTAGCAAAAAATATCGTCGCTGCCGAACTCGCAGATGAGTGTTTAATTCAGGTAGCTTATGCGATTGGTGTCGATCAACCTGTTTCAATTTATGTGAACACTTTTGGCACGGGCAAACTCCCCGATACGTATATTGCTGAGTTCATTAAAAAAGAAATCGACCTTACACCGAAAGGAATTATAGAACGATTAAAATTGCGACGTCCGATTTACAGAAAGACTGCCGCTTACGGGCACTTCGGACGGGACGATGCAGAATTCAGTTGGGAAAAATTAGACTTAGTTAAAATTTTTAAAAAAGCTCATTAAACAATTATAAAAATAGATTGGTAAAATATGGATTATAAAGCTGGAAAGTATAAAGTTAAAGATATAAAATTAGCAAAAGAAGGAAAGAAATTAATCGACTGGGCAGAATCGCGCATGCCTGTGTTGATGGCGTTGCAGGAAAAGTATCGTAAAACAAAACCATTCAAAGGTTATAAAATAGCCGGCTGTTTGCACGTTACAAAAGAAACTGCCGTACTCGTTAAAACTTTTGTTGAAGCAGGCGCCGAGGTGAGCTGGAGCGGTTGTAACCCCCTTTCTACAAACGATTCAGTTGCCGCGGCGCTCGCTCATAATGGCATTTCAATTTTTGCCTGGCACGGAATGTCGGTAAAAGATTTTTACTGGTGCATCGAAGAGACACTGAAATTTCATCCGAACTTAACTTTGGATGACGGTGCAGATTTGATTTTTACAATTCATAATAAGCATCCCGAATTTGCAGAGAAATATGTTATCGGAGGGACTGAAGAAACTACTACAGGAGTTCACCGTTTACGTTCAATGGCTGACGATGGAGCTTTAAAATATCCCGTTATTGCTGTGAATGATGCTGAAACGAAATGGGATTTCGATAATGTTTATGGAACCGGTCAATCGACATTAGACGGAATTTTAAGAGCAACAAGCATACTGCTTGCAGGTAAAAATATTGTAGTTGCTGGTTACGGACACTGCGGCAAAGGTGTTGGAATGCGGGCAAAAGGTATGGGCGCTAATGTAATAATAACCGAAGTAAAACCTACAGCCGCACTCAAAGCTAATCTGGACGGTATGCGCGTTATGACTATGGATGAAGCCGCAAAAATCGGAGATGTGTTTATTACAGCCACAGGTGTGAAGGATGTTATTGTTGAAAGACATTTCAAGATGATGAAAGAAGGCGCCATAGTTTGTAATACCGGACATTACGATTGTGAAATTAATTTGGTTGAATTGGAGAAAGTATCGGGCTCTAAAAAGGATGTTCGACCTAACAACGAAGAATACACACTTAAAAACGGCAAAGGCATTTACGTATTAGCTCAAGGAAGATTAGTGAATTTAGCCGCAGCAGAGGGGCATCCTTCGGAAGTTATGGATATGTCGTTCGCTAACCAATTTTTATCGCAGCTACGAATTGTTGAACTTCATAAAAAAGGGCAGCGGCTCGAAAACGGAGTTCACGATATACCCGTAGAGCAGGACCAATACATCGCTGAATTGAAATTAAAAACGATGGGAATAAAAATTGATAAACTTACTCCCGAACAAAAAAAGTATATGGATGATTACTCGTCAGGAACATAGCCGGCGTAGAATATTTTAATTTGGTTGATATTTAAAAAGGCAGTTCGGCAGGACTGCCTTTTTTGTTTGCATCAGGTCGTGAACCTGATTAATTGTCAATCGATAATTGGCAATTAATGCCGAAGGCATCCCTTTGGGACAATTGTCAATTAGACCCCACTGAAGTCAATATTATCTTTGTATTTCATTATTACCATTAATCGAGTCCGTAGGACTCGCATGTTTGTAGCAAGGTATTCTAAAACGTGTTCCCGCTCCGGAGGAGCGGAATGTTGATATTTTGTTTGTGAAAATATAAATAATTCTCTAAGAGATTTCAAAGAAGTAATAGTCATCGCGGAGAATCCCGAAAGGGTAGAGTCTGAGTAAAAACAAATTATAAACTTTTTACACAAACTCGATGACAAAGCCTGCCCGTCGCTTCGTTTGGGAAGGTGTGCGATCTGATGAACCAGAGTAAATTCAAATATTTGAAATTGCCATTCTCGCCTATTTTTCGTAAGTTGCTACCTAATAATCCAAACTAAAAACAAATGCCTAACCAAAACCCGGAACAAATAGCAAGGGATAACATCGACAAGCAACTTATTGCTTCGGACTGGGTTATACAAACCAAGGATAAAATTAATCTTGGCGCAGGTGTGGGTGTTGCGGTTCGTGAATATCAAACGGATATTGGACCCGCTGATTATATTCTCTTTGTGAATAAAAAACCGGTTGGTGTTATCGAAGCAAAGCGGAAAGAAGAAGGCATACATTTAACAACTCACGAATCTCAAACAGAAGAATACGCAATCTCTAAACTGAAATACTTGAACAACGAACCGCTAGTGTTTTTGTATGAAAGCACTGGCGATGTTACCCGGTTTACCGATTATACCGATCCTAAACCTCGCTCTCGGGAAGTCTTCTCCTTCCATCGTCCCGAAACATTCAGCGAATGGATACAAAGAGGTTCATCGCTTCGTAAACGAGTATTGAGTTTGCCTGATTTGCCGACTGATGGTTTGCGTGAATGCCAGATTAAAGCAATCACCAAGCTGGATGTATCGTTCAAAGAAAACCGTCCACGCGCGTTGATTCAAATGGCGACAGGTTCGGGAAAAACATTTACTGCTATTACTGCCGTGTATCGTTTGCTCAAGTTTGCGGGAGCCAAGCGTATTCTTTTTTTAGTCGATACCAAAAACTTATGCGAACAAGCCGAGCAGGAATTTCTTGCGTATCAGCCGAATGACGATAATCGCAGATTCACAGAGTTGTATAACGTTCAGCGATTAAGAAGCAGTTTCGTTCCAAGCGATGCGCAGGTTTGTATCAGCACTATTCAGAGGTTGTATTCAATTTTAAAAGAAACCGAATTAGACGAAAGCGCAGAAGAGGAAAATCCGAACGAACGCAAATTCCAACCGAAAGAACCGGTGCCCGTTGCTTACAACGAAAAGGTTCCGATAGAGTTTTTTGATTTCATCGTTATTGATGAATGCCACCGCAGTATTTACAATTTGTGGAAACAGGTGTTAGATTATTTCGACAGCTTCCTGATCGGACTTACGGCAACACCGGACAACAGAACATTTGGGTTCTTCAACCAAAACATCGTCAGCGAATACACGCACGAAGAAGCCGTTACCGACGGTGTGAATGTCGGCAGTGATGTCTTCATCATCGAAACCGATATTACCAAAAAAGGAAGCGTTGTCTGGAAAGGGCAATACGTTGACCACCGCGATAAACTTACACGCAAGAAACGCTGGCTACAAGCTGATGAAGATGTTACATACTCTGCAAAGCAGTTAGATGAATCTGTCGTGAACACCAACCAAATCCGTCTTATTGTGAAGACGTTGAAGGAGCGTTTTCCTGAAATATTTCCTGAACGCTTCGATGCAGACGGGAAGTTTGAAGTTCCGAAAACACTTATCTTTGCAAAATCCGATTCGCATGCCGATGACATTATACAGATCGTGCGTGAGGAATTTGCGGAAGAAAATAAGTTCTGCAAAAAGATTACCTACACCGCCGATGACCCGAAAAGCACGCTCGCACAATTCCGCAACGACTATTATCCGCGTATTGCAGTTACCGTAGATATGATTGCAACGGGAACAGACGTGCGTCCGTTAGAGTGTTTGTTCTTTATGCGCGATGTAAAAAGCCGCAACTATTTTGAGCAGATGAAAGGGCGCGGCACTCGAACGATTACATTAGACGAATTGAAGAAAGTAACTCCAAGCGCAAAATATACCAAAGACCATTTTGTGATTGTGGATGCCATTGGTGTTACTAAAAGTTTGAAGACCGACAGCCGTCCGTTAGAGAAGAAACCTTCCGTGCCATTAAAAGATTTGCTGGGTGCTGTTGCGGTTGGGGCAAGAGACGAAGACTTATTTACCTCGCTGGCAAACCGTTTGATACGGCTTGAAAGACAAATCAACGATCAGGAGCGGGCGAAGATTATCGAGAAAACACAAGGCAAATCTCTGACGCAAATCGCCAAAGAATTGCTTTATGCCTACAATCCTGATGTTGAAGAAGAAATTATAAGCTCTGTTGAAAAAGAATTTCCCGATATCAGCCCGTCAGAAAAACAATCGAAAATCGAAAATCAGAAATCGAAAATCATCGATGAAGCTGCAAAAGTATTCACCGGAGAATTAAATACATACATCGAAAATGTTCGCAAAACGCACGAGCAACTGATTGATACCGTTAACCGCGATACTCTTACCAATGTTGGCTGGGATGGACAGAATAAAGCGAAGGCGGATGAGTTAATAAAAGAGTTCACCGCTTGGATTGAAGCAAACAAAAATGAAATTATTGCATTGCAGATTTTCTATAACCAGCCGTTCCGCAGACGCGAGCTTACGTTTGCAATGATAAAGGAATTATTAGATAAGCTGAAAAGCGATAAGCCGGCGTTAGCACCGTTGAGATTGTGGGATGCGTACGAACAACAAGAAACTGCCTTAGCGGGCATAACACAACGCAGTTCGCCAAAAACGGAATTAGTTGCGCTCGTCTCGTTGCTTCGCAAAGTAACCGGCATTGATAAGGTTCTTTCTCCCTATGATAAAACTGTTGATAAAAATTTTCAGGATTGGGTTTTTAAAAAGCAGGCGGGCGCTCTCAAGTTTACAGAAGAGCAAATGCAGTGGCTGAGAATGATCAAAGACCATATTGCGATCAGCTTCCACATTGATAAAGACGATTTTGCATTGTCTCCTTTTGGCGATAACGGCGGATTGGGAAAAATGTGGGAGTTGTTCGGCGAAAAGACGGATGAGATTATTATTGAGATGAATGAGGCGTTGGTAGCGTAAATAATTATGGGTAACGAAGATATAAAACTTTTTCTGAACCAATTGTTGAAACTCCCAAAAGAATCTGAATGGGTAGAATTCAAACATAATTTTCATTCACCGGAGGAAGTTGGAGAATTATTGTCGGCGTTATCTAATGGTGCGTGTCTGAATAATCAAAAACACGGTTATCTGATATTCGGGATAGAAAATTCTACACATAGAATTCTTGGAACTGATTTTAAACCTACTCAACACAAAAAAGGCAACGAAGAAATTATTCATTGGTTGGCTCAGCGACTAAATCCACGAGTTGATTTTTTTGTTCACGAATTTGAGAAAGAAGGCAAATCGGTTGCTATTTTTGAAATTGAGGCAACACGAAATCAGCCGGTTGATTTTATGCACAAGGCATATATTAGAATAGGAACTATCACCCGTTTGCTCAATGAGTTCCCCGAAAAGGAAAGAAAAATATGGAACAAAGAACCGCATATTCCATTTGAAAAGGAAATTGCTCTTTCCGGTGTTACGGCTGATGAAGTGATTGCACTTTTAGATACGCAGGCATTTTTTGAATTATTGAAACTTCCTTATCCGACATCACGCAATGGAGTATTGGAAAAACTTCAATCCGAACAATTAATTGAACGGAATGTACAATATTCTATAACAAACCTTGGCGGAATACTTTTTGCCAAAGACCTGACTAAGTTTTCTTCTCTTGCTCGCAAAGCGCCGCGTGTTGTTGTCTATAAAAGTAACAACAAAATTGAAACACTCAAAGATCAAACCGGTGTAAAGGGATATGCGGTTGCATTTGAATTATTGGTCAATTTTATCAACGATCAGTTGCCTACAAACGAAGCCATCAAATCTGCAATTAGAGAGACCGTTCGTGTGTATCCGGAAATTGCCGTTCGCGAATTGGTTGCCAATGCTTTAATCCATCAGGATTTCGGTATTGCCGGAACGGGACCAATGATTGAAATATTTTCCGACCGGATTGAAATTACTAATCCCGGACTTCCACTTATTACTCCCATTCGTTTTATTGATGAATACCAAAGCCGTAACGAAGCACTTGCCGCGTTTATGAGACGTATCGGTATTTGCGAAGAGAAGGGAAGCGGTATTGATAAGGTCATAGCGTATTCCGAGATATTCCAATTACCAGCACCCGATTTTATTGCGTCGGAAAAACATACCAAAGCAGTGTTGTATGCACCGAAAGCATTGAATGCTATGGAGAAAAACGATCGTATTCGCGCATGTTACCAGCATTGCTGCCTCAAATATGTTTCAAACGAAAAAATGACGAATCAAAGTTTGCGTGATCGGTTTAAAATTGAAGTCCAGAATTCTGCCATAGCTTCCAGAATAATAAAAGAAACAATAGAAGAAGCACTGGTCAAGGACGATGACCCGAATAGTAAGTCAAGGAAGTATGCCAGTTATATACCATTTTGGGCGTAAAATCTTATTTGATGGTTATTTGATTTTGCGAGAAGAAACGAGCGTAATTGCCCTATTTTCGATAAATATTATTTGATGGTTATTTGATAACAATGATTGAAGGAATGGAATTACCCAAAGAGTGAAGCAATGATGAATTATGAACGATAAACGAACAATGATGAATGAGCGATGCCGAAGGCATCGAATGTTTATAGAAAAGAATATCCACAAATAACATACGACCCCCGCCTACCATAGTCCCGCAAAGCGAGACGGCGGGCAGGCCATTGGGGTCGAACAACATCGTTTGTCGTTGGCTATAAACATATCATCCCGTTGGGATGAATAAATGACGAAAAAGAATAACATATCAAAAATAATGAAAACCGGATTACCAAAAGATTGGAAATTAGTGAAGTTGGGGGAGGTGTGTAAACTTAAAAATGGATTTGCATTTAAGAGTAGTGATTATATGAACAATGGAATTCCTGTAATAAGGATTTCTGACATCAATGATGGTATTGTTAGTACTGATAATTCTGTACGAGTGTGTGAAAATGAAAATTATGAAGATTATGTTGTTTTAAAAGATGAAATATTGGTAGCAATGTCTGGTGCAACTACAGGAAAGTTTGGGATATTCAAAGGCAATGAGAAAGCGTACCAAAACCAGCGTGTAGGTAAGTTCCAAATTCTGAATCGGGATTTGTTAAACAACAATTTTCTTTTTTATCAGATTAATTCGTTAAAAAGAAAAATAGAAAAAGATGCCTATGGAGGAGCCCAGCCAAATATTTCTTCCGGTAAAATTGAAGAAATGGATATTTCTCTTCCACCTCTTCCAGAGCAACACCGCATTGTAGAAAAGTTAGAAGAACTCCTAAGCGAATTAGAAAAAGGGAAAGAGCAACTGCACACCGCGCTCGATCAGCTAAAAGTGTATCGCCAAGCCGTGCTGAAATACGCGTTTGAAGGAAAGCTGACGAACAATGCAAAAGTCAAAAGTAAAAATTCAAAAGTGGAAAATGGGGAATTACCGAAAGGATGGAAGTGGGTGAAGGTAAAAGAGATTGCTGATAGCATTCAATATGGGTACACAGAATCATCTTCCAAAGAAACCGTAGGTCCAAAATTTTTAAGGATTACTGATATACAAGATAATTCAGTTAATTGGAAAGAGGTACCATATTGTAAAATTAGCAGCGACATAAAGCATAAGTATTTGCTAAATGATGGTGATCTGGTATTTGCAAGAACAGGGGCAACCGTTGGCAAGAGTTTTTTGATTAAAGGGCAGATTCCTGAGGCAATATTTGCTTCTTATTTGATACGCCTACGTTTTAACAAAACCGTTTTAGATAAATACGTCTGGAGTTACTTCCAGTCTCTTCATTACTGGAGACAAATAACCGATGGACAAGTAGGAATCGGCCAACCAAATGTAAATGGTACAAAATTAGGGCAACTCATATTTCCACTCTGTTCATTCGAAGAACAACACCGCATCGTAGAAGAAATCGAAAGCCGCTTGAGTGTCGCTGATAAATTAGAAGAAACAATCACCGCCAGTCTGCAGCAAAGCGAAACACTGCGCCAAAGCATTTTAAAGAAAGCGTTTGAAGGGAGGTTGGTGTAAAAATTTATATATGAGCATCGAACAAGTAAAACGATTATTAAAACAAAAAGAAGGCATCCGTCTGGAGTTTAAGGAAGCAATGCGTGCATTGCCTACATATTTATTTGATACTATATGTGCGATGCTCAATCGTAACGGCGGAGACATATTGCTGGGAGTTACAGACAAAGGTGAAATACAAGGAGTTGAACCAGCGGCTGTAGAAAAAATTACGAGAGAAATTGTTACGCTATCGAATAATCCAAACAAACTCGATCCGCCCCACATACTTTTTCCATTGGTCCATACCGTTAATAAAAAAATAATTATACACATTCAAGTTCCGGCAAGCTCACAATTGCATAAATCAGCTAATGCTGTGTATGACCGCAGTGCTGATGGAGATTTTGTTGTAAAACAGCCGCAACAAATAGCAGAAATCTATAATCGCAAACGTACGCATTACACCGAAGGGATAATTTATCCGAAAATTCGATTTACAAATTTTAATCAAGATCTCTTCCCCAAAGTTCGCAATCTTATAAAGAGCAATGTTGCAAATCATCCCTGGCTTTCTTTAACTGATAAACAAATGTTGGAGAAAGCGGGATTGTGGAAAAAAGATTATCAATCCGGTAAAGAGGGCTACACACTCGCGGCAGTGTTATTGTTTGGTAAAGATGAGGTGATACAGCAAATACTTCCTCATTATAAAACCGATGCTATTCTTCGCGTGAAGAATATCCATCGTTACGACGACCGCGAATATATCCAAACCAACCTGATAGAATCGTATGATAAGTTAATGGACTTTGTTGGCAAACATTTACCAGATAAATTCTATAAAGAAGGTAATCAACGCAAAAGTCTTCGAACAGATATATTTCACGAAGTTGTTGCGAACATCCTCGCTCACCGGGAATACACCAACGCACATCCAGCGACATTCGTTATCCATCCCGACCGTGTTGAAACTGAAAATGCAAATAATCCCAACGGGCACGGTCCTATTATTCTTGGAAAATTTACACCGTTCCCTAAAAATCCTACTATTGCAAAATTCTTTATTCAATTAGGTCTCGTAGAAGAATTGGGCTCAGGTTTCATAAACGTTAATCGTTTTGTAAAAGAATATGGCGGCAAAGGATCGCCAGAGTTTATTGAAGGAAATACTTTTAAGATGGTTATCCCCATCAGTGAAAAGATGATGGCAAAGAAGGTCGCCGGTGGCGGTGTAAGTGGCGGTGTAAGTGGCGGTGTAAATGGCGGTGTAGTTGAGGGATTAAGTGAGGGAATAAGTGATGGAATAAATGATGCTGTAAATGATGCTGTAAATGATGCTGTAAAATTACGGTTAAAGCGGGAAATAGCATTAATTTACAAAAATGGAAAAATTCGACTTCCAGAAATTACTAAATATTTTAATATCGAGCGGGCAACGGCACAAAGAGATATGGCGTTATTGAAAAATGCTGGATTGATTGAATTTAAAGGAGCACCCAAAACCGGTGGTTATTATTTAACTGAACAAATGGAAAAGAAATTAACACAATGAGCAACGGAAACACATCAAGTATCGTCCAAAAAGTCTGGTCATTCTGTAACACACTCCGCGATGACGGCGTTGGGTACGGAGATTACTTAGAACAACTCACTTATCTGCTTTTTCTTAAAATGGCAGATGAGTACAGCAAGCCGCCGTATAACAGAAAATTACCAATCCCTAAAGAATACACGTGGGATACATTAACAACTCCCAAAGGTGCGGCGTTAGAAACTCATTACAACAATTTGCTTCGCAATCTTGCCAAAGAAAAAAATATTCTCGGTCAGATATTTACCAAGAGCCAAAACAAAATCCAGGACCCTGCAAAACTTTCCCGCCTCATTGATCTGATAGACAAAGAGCAATGGAGCACAATGGCGGCAGATGTTAAGGGGGAAATCTACGAAGGGCTTTTGGAGAAGAATGCTGAAGATACAAAAAGCGGAGCCGGACAATACTTTACACCGCGTGCGTTAATTAAAACAATGGTGCAATGTGTTCGTCCCGAACCCAAAAAGACTATCGCCGATCCGGCATGCGGCACGGGCGGGTTCTTCCTTGCCGCCTATGATTTCCTCTCATCTCAGGATTTAGATAAAGAGCAAAGAAAGTTTTTGAAGTACAATACATTTTACGGAAATGAAATCGTTGCGAGCACACGTCGCCTTGCATTAATGAACTTGTTTCTGCACAACATCGGCGATATTGATAGCGAGAACTTTATCTCATCTGCCGATGCATTGGTTTCTTCTCCTTCCAAAACATTCGATTATGTACTGGCAAATCCGCCGTTTGGCAAGAAAAGCAGTATGACCTTTACCAACGAAGAAGGAGAGCAAGAAAAAGAAGAACTTACTTACAATCGTCAGGATTTTTGGGTAACGACAAGCAACAAGCAATTGAACTTTGTCCAACACATCCGCACGATGTTAAAAACAGACGGCAAAGCTGCGGTTGTCGTGCCGGATAATGTTCTGTTTGAAGGAGGTGCAGGCGAAACAGTCCGAAAGCAATTATTAGATAAGACCGATCTGCATACCATACTGCGTTTATCAACGGGAATATTTTATGCAAACGGCGTCAAAGCAAATGTACTGTTCTTCGATAACAAACCCGCAGCAAAGGAACCATGGACGAAAGATGTGTGGATATTTGATTACCGGACCAACACACACCACACGCTCAAAAAAAACCGGATGCAATTTGAAGATTTACAGGAATTTATCGAATGCTATAATCCGAAGAATCGGAACAAACGAAAAGCGATGTGGAGTGAATCGAATCCAGACGGACGCTGGCGGAAGTTTACCTACGACGAAATAATCAATCGTGATAAAACAAGTCTCGACATTACGTGGATTAAAGATAAATCATTAGCAGATCTTGATAATCTTCCCGATCCGGATGTACTTGCGATAGAGATAGTGGAAAATTTGGAAGCGGGGCTGGAAAATTTCCGAGAGATAATCGTTTCGATTAATAGTAAGAAGGAATAATGGCAAAGCCCAAAGAAGAAAAACCATTGGTTGTCCGATGCCCGAATTGCAAACAAGTGCGTGAGCCAGACTACAACGAAACCACGCGGCGCCATGTATGTTCCATTTGTGCGTCGCCGGTAGATGCGCAGGTTCTGATTGAAAAGAAGAAGCGAGGATTAAAATAGAAACCAATCACCAAACCTATTCCCCCTTTGCTTATTCCTCGAATTTTTCCTATTTTCATATAAATTATTCATCAATAATCAAGCAAAGAAATGAACAACTTTAACTCGAGCCAAATTCTTAAACCGCAACCACCTGCAGCATATCGTTGGATAGTTCTCGTTTTCATAAGTTTAGCAATGTTTGGCAACTATTATGTGTATGACAGTATCGCTCCCATTGCCGATATGCTAAAATCCCAAATCGGATTCTCCGATGAAAATATCGGAACATTATATTCAATTTACAGCGTTGCCGCAATCGTAATTTTACTTATAGGCGGTTATGTTATCGATCGGTTCGGCACAAAATTATCTGTAATGGTTTTCGGGATAATATGTTTTATAGCAGCCGGTGTTACCGCACTCTCATCCGATTTTTATGTAATGATGTTTGGAAGATTGTTACTCGGTTTAGGTGCAGAACCTTTAATTGTTGCAATCACAACGGCATTGGCAAAATGGTTCAAAGGAAAAGAACTCAGTTTTGCGTTCGGTATAAATTTAACTATTGCACGTTTTGGATCGGTAGCAGCCGACAATTCTCCAACTCTGTTTCAATCGTATTATCTTAATTGGCAGGATCCATTATTTATCGCAACGATAATTTCTGTGATGTGCATTATCGGCGCTGTCGGTTATTGGATATTAGAAAATCGTGCAGAGAAAAAATATGAATTAGCTCAAGCGGGAGAAGTCGATCGCTTAGATATTAAGAATATGTTTAAGTTTAATAAATCGTTCTGGTTAATCGTAGCCCTGTGCATAACTTTTTATTCTGCAATTTTTCCATTCCGGAGTTTTGCAATAAAATTTTTCATTGAGGCACATGGCACATCGCGTGAGTTCGGTGGTTTTTTAAATTCAATCCTTCCGATGTCTGCTATGATCGCAACACCGTTGTTCGGATTGTTGGCAGATAAAATCGGAAACCGCGCTTTATTAATGACATTCGGTTCGCTTCTTTTAGTTCCCGTTTTTCTGATGATGGCTTATGGGGGAGTTTCTTTGTTCGTTCCTATAGCAATGATGGGAATTGCGTTTTCATTAATTCCCGCTGTGATGTGGCCCTCGGTTGCATACATTGTTCCTCAAAATCGATTAGGTACTGCTTATGCTTTGATGACTTTAATACAACAGGTCGGGTTAGCAGGAATGAATTGGTTGATCGGTTACTCAAACGATCTATCGGGGGCGAGCGCTGCAAATCCGGATGGTTATAATTTAGGGATGTGGATTTTTTCCACTCTCGGTTTCTTCGGTTTGTTGTTCGCATTTTTGCTCCGCCGGACAGAAAAAGGCCCTACAGGGCACGGACTTGAATTACCTACTCCACATAAAATAGTTAATTAAAATTAAACTTATTCAATAAATAATTGTCGAAATTATATGAAAAACGAATTAGATAACGCTTCCGAGATCGCAATACGCGATTGTATGGGCTTGCAAAACGGCGAGACTGTCCTGGTTGTTACCGATGAGCCACTCCGCAAAATCGGCTACTCGCTATGGCAGGCGGCTAAAAAATTAGGCGCCTCTGAATCAGTCATCATCGAGATGCAGCCGCGCAAAACTAACGGCGAAGAACCACCAAAGCAAATCGCTGAATTAATGAAGCAGTTCGACGTTGTGCTATGCCCGACTTCAAAATCATTAACTCATACCGACTCTCGCCGTCTTGCTACTGCGCTTGGTGTTCGTATAGCAACCTTGCCCGGTGTTACTGAAGAAATTATGATTCGCTGTATGAATGCCGACTATCATAAAATTGCTGAGCGAACTTTTAAGCTCTGTGAGTTGATGGAAAAGACGAAAGTAATTCGTGTAACATCTCCAAGTGGAACTGATATCACCATGCCGATTGTAGGACGCTCGGCTCACGCAAGTTCAGGATTGTTTCGCGAAAAAGGGTTGTGGGGTAATTTACCGACCGGTGAAGCTTACCTCGCCCCCGAAGAAGGCAAATCGAACGGCGTTGTTGTAGTTGATGGTTCGATGGCTGGCGTTGGAATGATCAAAACTCCTATAAAAATTGTTGTTAAAGATGGATACGCTGCTGAAATAACCGGTGGCGAAGAAGCCGAAAAATTAGTAAAACTTTTGGAACCGCACGGGCTTGATGGGCGCAATGTTGCAGAGTTTGGTATCGGCACAAACGACAAAGCAATATTAACCGGACTAATCTTGGAAGACGAGAAAGTTATGGGGACAATTCACATTGCTTTCGGCGACAACAAGTCGATGGGCGGCAGCGTTCGCGTTGCAAGCCATCTTGATGGTTTAGTGAAAAATCCGGATGTGTGGTTCGACGAGAAATTAATTATGAAAGATGGAAAGTTTACAGCGTAAAGCTTAGAGAGTTCGCCTAAATCTGTAAACAGAAAACAGAAAACTGTAAACTGTAAACTGTAAACTGTAAACTGTAAACTGAAATCATAAATCGACTATTCTATAATGAAGAAAAAACTAATATACATATCAACTGCATTAATAATCATAATCGCTGCTTTATACTATTTTGTCATTCGCAGTTCTGCCGAAGAAATAAAATATCGCACTGAAAAAGTCGGACGCGGCGATGTAGTCGTCCAGGTGCGTGCAACGGGCACAGTAAATCCGGTAACTACTGTTCAGGTCGGTTCGCAAGTTAGCGGAACGCTTTCAAAAATATATGTCGATTTCAACAGTCAGGTTTATGCCGGACAAATAATTGCTCAAATTGATTCAACATTTTTAGCCGCTTCGGTAAAAGAATCGGAAGCGAATATGGAACGTGTTCAGGCACAGGTGAACGAAGCCCGCCGCGCTATGAAAAGAGTGCAGGAACTTTTCAACAAAAATTTAGTATCGCAAGCCGAGATGGATGTAGCTCAAACTAACTACGAAACTTCACTCGCACAACTTAAGCAGGCACAAGCATCTCTCGATAGAGCAAAAGTCAACATCCGCTATTCAATAATCAGGTCGCCAATAAATGGCGTCGTAATATCCCGTGATGTTGATGTCGGTCAGACTGTTGCCGCAAGTTTACAGGCGCCAAAACTTTTTGTGATTGCCCACGATCTAAAAAAAATGCAGGTGGAGGCAAACGTTGACGAAGCCGATATAGGCAACATCGAGGTTGGGCAGGAGGTTACATTTACTGTCGATGCTCATCCAAACCGCGAGTTTAAAGGTAAGGTAACGCAAGTACGGCTTTCACCGCAAAACATACAAAATGTTGTTACATATACGGTTATCATCGAAGTTCCCAATCCGGATATGAAACTTATGCCTGGAATGACAGCAACTGCTTCGATATTAGTTAATGAGAAAACCGATGTTTTGCGAGTTCCGGCGCTTGCCCTGCGGTTCCAACCCCCTGCCGATGTAGTAGAAAAAATTGAAAAAGAAATAGCGGAGAAATTTAAATCAAGAGACACCACAAATAATGGAAATAAGTCGCCCGACAGTGCAAGCCACGGCAACGGTGAACCACGTATGCAATCTTTCGGTGGCGGCGGCGGTGGTTTTATGCCCGGCTCAGGAATGGGCGGTGGTTCCCCGCGCGGCGAAGGACGACGAGGTGGGATGCGCCAAATTCAAAGAGTTTGGGTATTGGACGAAAATAAAAATTTGAAACCAATGCCAGTTCGCACCGGAATCAGCGATAACCGTTTTGTTGAAGTTAAAGGCGGTCCTCTAAAAGAAGGCGACGAAATTATTGTCGGAATGGAAATGAGTGCGGCAGCTACAACGCAAGCTCAGCGAAATCCATTCAGCCCGCAAAGTCCAACTGGCGGCAGGCGAACCGGTTTCTAAAAATATTTTGAAGAAAGTTATTTATATATGATGCGATGGTTAGAAATATTTAGAATTGCTTTTGATGCGCTGATACGAAATAAAATGCGTTCGCTGTTAACGATGCTTGGAATTATTATCGGCGTAGGCGCAGTTATCGCGATGATTGCCGTGGGGCAGGGAGCTTCTTTTTCTGTTGAATCGCAGATCGCAAGTTTAGGGCAAAATGTTTTGATGATTTTCCCGGGGGCGACTTCGCGCGGTGGTGTAAGTGGCGGCGCCGGAAGTGTTACAACTTTAACTATCGAAGATGCTGAGGCAATCGTGGAACAATGTCCTTCGGTGTTATATATGAGTCCGATGCTGCGTGCACCGTCGCAAATTGTTGCAGGTAATTTGAATTGGAGTTCGTCGGTACAAGGCGGCTCAGTCGATTATTTTGCTATACGTGATTGGAAACTTGAAAGTGGCGAATTCTTTTCCGATGCCGACATCAAGGCAACTGCCAAAGTTTGTGTGTTGGGGAAAACTGTTGCCGATAATCTTTTTCAAGGTGCTGACCCGATCGGTCAGATGGTTCGCATCCGAAACGTTCCATTCAAAGTTGTTGGAACTATGAAACCAAAAGGTCAGAATGTTTCGGGACAAGACCAAGATGATATCGTGGTGGCGCCTTATACTACTGTTCAAAAGCGTCTGCTTGGAATTAATTTTATTTGGGGTATTATGATTTCGGCGGTTAGTAAAGATAAAATATTCCAAGCTCAGGACGAGGTAACGAATTTGCTTCGTGTCCGTCATCGCCTTCAAATGTGGGACGATAACGATTTTACGATACGCAACCAAACTGATATCGCAGAAACAGCTACAGCAACATCCAAAATTATGACGATACTATTGGGAAGCATCGCTTCTGTTTCGTTGATTGTCGGTGGGATTGGAATTATGAATATTATGTTAGTTTCTGTTACCGAGCGGACGCGTGAAATCGGAGTGCGAATGTCGATAGGTGCACGCCGCCGGGATATTTTATCACAGTTTTTAATGGAAGCAATCGTGTTAAGTTTATTGGGTGGATTTATTGGAATTTTGTTAGGTGTCGGAGGATCGAGTTTAATTTCAAAGTTTGCCGGATGGCCCACATTCGTATCCGGTAGTTCGGTAGTTTTAGCTGTTTTCTTTTCGATGGCTGTGGGTGTGTTCTTCGGCTTCTATCCCGCTCGGAAAGCTGCAAGCCTGAATCCGATAGATGCGTTGAGATACGAATAAGAAGGTAGCTTGGGGGTGGAGTAGTGGAATAATGGAATAAATGTAAATAATAAAATTTGTTGAAAATGTGCCCAATTTTCAATGAACTATCCCTAAATATTTATAAGGAGAAATACCATGAGATCATACATTGTTTTGATTCTTTCTTTACCGCTTCTAATTTCTTGGACAATGATGAACTGTTCTTCAACGAAATCCGACGAAAACAAACTTCGCGAATTCATCACCAATCATCTCAAAGATATAGAACCGAAATTGAAAGCGTTAAATATCACCGACTGGAATGCGAACTCGACCGGCGATAAAAAGTTTTACGATGAACGGGCGGCTTTAGAACTCGAAGTCAACACAATCAGGTCGAATAAAAGCGATTTCGCTTTCCTGAAAGATTTGAAAGTAAAAGGAATAATCAAGGATTCGCTGCTTCAACGTCAGCTTACAATATTATTTAACCAATTTGCGAAGAACCAAATCGATACTACGTTGATGAAACAGATAGTAGATAAGCAAGCTGAAATTGCCAACAAGTTTAACAATTTCCGCGGAAAGATTAACGGCAAAGAAGTAAACGACAACGAAATTGCCGACATACTTAAAAATGAACGCAACTCTGCTAAACGCAAATTAGCGTGGGAAGCGAGTAAGCAGGTCGGTAAAGAAGTTGCACCGATGGTAATCGAATTAGTGAAACTGAGGAACAAGGCAGCTAAACAACTCGGCTACGAAAATTACTACGTTATGTCGCTTGAAACCGACGAGCAGAGTGCGGATGAAGTCATCGCCATCTTTGATAATCTTAAACAACTGACTGACGAACCTTTTAGACAAATGAAAAATGAACTCGATGCGTCGCTCGCAAAAAGATTTAGAGTAAAGACAAAGGAATTAATGCCCTGGCATTATGCAAACCCGTTCTTTCAGGAGGTGTCCGAATACGGCGAGGTTGACCTCGACAAATATTTCAAAGGCAAAAACATCGAAGAAATAAGTCGTAGCTTTTTTACCGGCATTGAATTACCTGTCGACGATATTTTAAAAAATAGTGATTTATACCCACGAGATAAAAAGTACCAGCATGCCTTTTGCAACGATATCGACCGCCTGGGTGATGTCCGAATAATGTGCAACCTCTCCGACAATCTCTACTGGATGGATACGCAGTTGCACGAATTGGGGCACGCAGTATATTCCAAATATGTGAATAAAGATTTGCCATTCTTAATACGAACCGATGCACACACATTTATGACAGAGGCGATTGCTCAGATAATGGGCAGGCAGGCATACAACGTCGATTGGCTGCAAGCGATGGTTGGAATAAGCGAGAAAGAAAAACCGTTACTTCAAAAAGCTTTGCGCGATAATCAAAGAATATCTATGCTTGCCTTTAGTCGTTGGTCGCAAGTTATGGTTCGATTCGAGCGCGCTTTGTATCAAGACCCCGATCAAAACCTCAACAAGCTGTGGTGGGATTTAGTTGAAGAGTATCAGTTTGTTACACGTCCGGAAAAACGGAACGAGCCCGACTGGGCTGCAAAGATTCACGTGGCACAATATCCTTGTTATTATCACAATTATCAGTTAGGTGAGCTGGCGGCATCACAAATTTTGAGTGCTATAATCCGCGATGTAGTTAAGCAAGAAACTTTCTCTGAAATTTCTTTCGCCGCAAAACCTGAAATAGGAAAATTTTTGAAGGAAAAAATATTTTTCCCCGGTTCTAGTTACTATTGGAACGATCTACTAAAACATTCAACCGGAGAAGGGCTGACTCCGAAATATTTTGTTGCAGAGTTTGTTAAATGAGAGGTGGAATAATGGAATGTTGGAGTTTAAACTAAAAGCTGTAGAAAATAATTATGGCAAAGTTGTGGACTGAAGAAGAAATTAAAATATTGAAAGCGTATTACTCAAAACGCGGTTCAGTATATGTAGGTAAAAAAATTAACCGTCCTGCGGATTCCGTTATCGCTAAAGCAAATCAATTAGGAATTCGTTCAACACGAGTAAAAAAATGGGAGACGTGGGAAGATAATTATTTGCTACGGCACTATAACGACCGCTCTAATGCGGCGATTGCCAGAACATTAAAAAGAACTATCCCATCAATACTGGTTCATGCAAAAAAACTTGGCTTAACTGAAAAAAGGCCCGCAAATTGGTCGGATGAAGAAATAAACCTGCTGAAGAGTTGCTATCACGACCGTAAGATTTCTTTGCACGAACTTTCTAAAAAAATTGGACGCTCACGATATAGCATTTTACTAAAAGCTCAAGCTTTGGGTTTAAGCCGACCATTACACGACCACGATTGGACAAAAGAAGAACGCCAGTACGTTAAAAAATATTATAATAAAAAGACTTATAGAGAAATTGCCGATAAGCTTGGAGTTAGTATCAGTGCCGTTTCTCATTACGTAAATCGATTGGGTATTCTTAAAAGACAACCAGGTAGAAAATGGACTGAGGAGGATAAAGAATATTTAAGACAGAACTATAAAAAAATACCCACAAAAGAAATCGCTTTAAAACTGAATCGTGGTTACGATAATGTGGTGAACTATGCAGGATTACTCAGATTAAGTTCGGGCCCAAGTAAACCCTGGACAGTTGAAGAAAAAGAGTATCTGATGAATAATTATAAAAAAATATCTATTGAGGAGATAGGAAAAAATCTGAACAGGACAGTTAAAGCGATTTCATCTTATATTCGAAAGTATAAGCTCTGAAAAATAAAATTAATGGCATTTTATAACTTTTCTATGTAAATTTTCAGCGATGTTTAAAACTATCAAACTTAAATCTACAAAACTAATCCAACCGAGATATATAATTGCAGTCGCAGTTGTGATAGCTGCTTCAATGATTATTTCTGCGATTTGGGAGTTGACTCAAAGCCGAAAAGAACTTTACCATTTAATGACCGAGGAAGCAACACTGCTGATTGAAACAATGACGTTGAGTAGTGCCAACACTGTTTTATCGAATGCTGAAGTGGAAGATTTAATCGCAGATAGATTATTAAGCGTGGCATATATGGTTTCAGAATTAGATAGTATAACTACTCTAAGTAATAAATACTTGAAAAGGATTGCCGATGATAATCAGGTTTATAGGATTAATATTTTTGACGTAATAGGGAATAAGGTCGCAAGCAGTTACACTCATGATTCCATACACGCGAGTTTAAAAGCCAAACATTCACCATCCGACTTTATTCAACCGATACTCAAAGGGGAAGTTACTGAACTGATTATCGGATTGAAAGAAGCACGATACGAAAACGGGAAAAGATTTGCAGTTGCGGTTCGCCGTAAATCAAATAAACGCGGCGCTGTGGTTGTAAATATCGATGCAACCTATCTACTTAGCTTTCGGGATAGAATCGGATTTGGGAAAATGCTTCAGGATATCGGCAAGAGTGGTGGAATAGAATACATAGTTTTACAAGACAGCGAAGGAATACTTGCGGCGAGTAAATCGGTTTCAGAAATAAATTCGATTGAGGGAGATGAGTTTTTGGAAAATGCAATGCAAAGAAAAACAGTCGAAACTCGCGTGTCTTCCTTTAATGAAAAAGATGTTTTCGAAGTAGTAAAACCACTTGTGATAAATAGTGAAACCATCGGACTTCTGCGTTTAGGTCTTCCGATGGACGAAATACACGCACTCGAAGACAGGATGTCGCGTCGTACTGTAATTATATCTCTCGTATTGTTTGTGCTTGCCTCGCTCGTAATCGGAGTAATTAGCGTCAATCAAAATCTCAAATTCGTTTCTCGGGAATACGAAAAAATCCAAACCTACACCGGCAGCGTGCTTCAAAATATGGCTGACGCACTCATCACTACCGATGCCGAAGGACTTATAACAATCTTCAATAAACAAGCAGAGAACCTGTGCGCGACTGATTCACACCATGTTATTGGGAAACATATATCGAAAATATTTAACAATCAATTGGTTGTTTTGGCGGAAAGTTTAAACGCCCGCAACTCGTTAAAAGATATTGAGTTAACTGTCGGTTGTCCCAATAAAGGGAGTCGAATTCTTTCTATCAGCACATCGTTTGTTTACGACGAGGGGGATGTGTTAAGTTCCTTTACAGCCGCTTTGAAGGATGTTACTGAAACGCGTGCAATGGAGCGGCATATACAACAGCGCGAAAAATTAGTTGCAATGGGCGAGCTTGCATCGGGTGTCGCACACGAAATTCGCAACCCCTTGAATTCAGTAAATATGATTGCTCAGAGATACGAAAAAGAATTCGTTCCACAAACAAACCAAGATGAATACTACGGACTTACAAAAATACTCCGTTCCGAAGTTCAACGGGTAAACAACATCGTTCAACAATTCCTTCGCTTTGCCCGTCCTCCCAAATTAAACATCGCAAGCATTCCATCTTCGGAGTTTTTAAGTGAGTTGAAAAACTTATTCGAGATACAAATATCTTCAAAAAATATTGAGTTGGAAATATCTTCGACAGAAAACTGCATACTCAACATCGACCACGAGCAAATGAAACAAGTATTTTTAAATCTTTTACAGAACAGTATCGTCTCGATGCCGCAAGGTGGAAAAATATCCTTAAAACTTTTCTGCAATGAAGATAAAAGAATATTTGAGTTCCAAGACACTGGAACAGGAATACCTGAGAAAAATTTAAGTAAAATATTTAACCTCTATTTTACAACAAGAGCAGAAGGAACAGGTTTAGGATTGAGTATCGTTCAACAAATAGTATCTCAGCACGACGGTCTTATTAATGTTGAAAGCGTGCAAGGTACAGGAACAAAGTTCACAATCGAATTACCACTGAAAGTGAGTTAAAAATGTTTAAACTTACAATTTTAGCAGTTGATGATGAAGCGAATCAGAGGAAAATACTCGCTGGATATTTAAAGAAGAAAGGTTACAATGTAATAGAAGCAAATTCTGCTGAACAAGGTATTGAATTGGCAAATAAAAATTTGGTTGATTTGATACTTACCGACTTTAAGATGCCCGGTAAAACAGGCGTTGACTTGCTTAAAGAAGTTCGGGCAAAGAATCCTGAAGCGGCGATTGTGATAATGACGGCATTCGGGACGATTGAAAGTGCTGTAGAAGCAATGCGTGCGGGTGCATACGATTACATAACAAAACCTATCGATTTCGATGAACTCGAATTGCTCATACAACGGCTTGGCGAAAGGCAGCAACTTATTTCGGAAAATATTTTACTAAAGGAACAGCTTGCCGAAAAATATAAGTTTACGGACATTATTGCACGTTCAAGCAAAATGGAAGAAGTATTAAATCTTACAGGAAGAGTGGCAAAGAGCAGAGCATCGGTTCTGATAAGGGGTGAAAGTGGAACCGGAAAAGAGTTGATTGCCCGAGCTATACATTTTGCAAGTCAACGCCACAATAAACCCTTTATTGCGGTCAACTGTTCTGCGTTGAACGAGAACTTGCTTGAAAGCGAGTTGTTCGGGCACGAGAAGGGCGCCTATACCGGTGCCGATAAACAACGGCTTGGTCGCTTTGAGTTAGCCGACGGTGGAACTATATTCTTAGATGAAATCGGTGATATACCACTATCGACTCAGGTTAAGCTCCTTCGTGTTTTGCAGGAACAAAATTTCGAACGAGTCGGCGGTTCTTCACCAATTCAAGTTGATGTACGTGTTATTGCTGCGACCAACAGAAACCTCGAAGAGTTTATGAAAGAAGGCAAGTTTCGTGAAGATTTATTTTATCGACTCAATGTTGTTACCATCGAAATCCCTCCGCTGCATCAAAGAAAAGAAGATATCCTTCCGCTTGTAGAATATTTTAAAGATAAGTATTCAAAAGAAGTTAATAAAGAAAAAGTAGAATTTTCGAAAGAAGCACTCGATACACTTTTAAAATATCATTATCCAGGTAACGTACGTGAATTAGAAAATATTATCCATCGTGCGGTAGTGCTTGTTCGGGAAAATCTTATCACAACCAATGAACTGCCTATCAACCTGCGAAGTTTACCAAGTGAACAGCCATCCTCCAGATCGTCTCAATCACAAAATTTAGGGGAGCGAGTTGAAGAGTTAGAGAAAGAATTAATATTTGAAGCGCTCCAAAAAACAGATGGCAACCAATCGAAAGCCGCACTCCAACTTGGTATCTCCGAACGAAATCTACGTTACCGATTAAAGAAATGGGGAGGGAAGTAATATAATTTTAGTTCTGTCTTGGTGTTTGAGCACTCGTTTCCACTCTTAGCGTGAGAATGATCCGAGCTTCCGTTCCGAAAAGGACTTTCCGAACGAGATCAAAATATTTAATTATCCGCCGAGCTACCGCCAATATGCGTTCGTGGTTGATCTGCTTCAATCGTTTATTTTTTTGTTTGCCCAATTGTCAGCTTTACACCCTCCTGATAAGTTGTAGTTTTAAAATTAAATCGTTTATCAAATTTGCTTGAGTCAAAAAAATAATCCCGATCGTATTGATACATCATTTCGGGCATCTCTTTCATTATTCGAATGAAGAGACCGAGTATTTTCAATAACCACATCGGCAATATAGAAACCTTGTTTTCTACATTCATTTCTCTTGCAAACAATGCTATCATTTCTTTACCTGTTAAGGTATTTTTATCGGTGGGCAAATGCCACACTTGGTTGTATGCGTCAACAGTGTTTCCCAATAGTGCAGTCGCCTTGGCTGCATCGGGTGTATAAGTAAAGGAATGTTTTTTATTTGCATCAATGAACCAATTGGGCTTCTTCCCTTTTTTAATGTTTTTGTAAACCACTTCTATTAAAAAACTTTTATCGTTATTAGGTCCATAAAAATCAGCAGAGCGGGCAATTAGTGCAGTCAATTTTCCGGATTTTACTTCATTTAAAAGCATGTCGGCAATTTCTTTTCTAACTGCACCTTTTTTACTTGGCGGGTTTATGATTGAATTTTCAGTCATGTGCGGGATAGCATTTATATCATACATATAGACATTATCAAAGAATACTAATTTCGCTTTGTGCTTAATACAAGCATCTATTGTGGCACGCATAAGTTTGGGCCATTTATCTTGCCAAACTTTTATGTTATAATCAAATCCCACTAATAGATATACAACTTCAGAACCTTCAATAGATTTTTCAACCTGAGTCGCATCTGATAAATCGGCTGGGAATAATTCATCTGTCTCATTTACTTTCTTTGGATTGCGACTGACTAATCTTATTTGATTTGTGTAAGCGGTTAACTCCTTTGCTAATACAGAGCCAATCGTTCCGTTTACTCCTAATATTGTTTGCATGATATTTTGTCTCCTTGTTTTTTTGATTTTTGCTAACCCGTGTAACTACGACATAAATAATTTGTGTGTGCTAACAGCGTTGCAAATAATCGGCTAACCCTGATTCCTTTTATTGTGGGCGTCCGCTTGATTGGCTTGTTATATGCATTTTAATATTATTTAACAATAAATTTCCAAATACGTTAATTGGTAAATTGTTTTAGTGTATTAAACCAAAGAGTAAATTCATCATACGCACCTCTTTCTCTGATCCTAGCAAGAGTCATTTTATCAACTGCCTTTGTATTTAGTAATTTCTTTTTATCACTCGCTCTATCTTTTTGATCAACAGTGGGTAATGTTGTCCAATCTGCACCATCTCTGACATATAATTTTTCCGCAACATAAAGTGGGACATCACTTGTATCGGTAATTGGGTCAAGCGTAAGATTATTTATTCTTTTCCGGGTGAATACCCCGAAGCTTGCTTCGGCTTTTAGAATGTGATATACTGGATGTATGAGTAAATATGTGCACAAGAGTCATAATGTCTCAGTTCTGATATATCATCTGGTGTGTCCAGCGAAGTATCGG
>CAMTWO010000011.1:0-6361 GCA_947085405.1 uncultured Ignavibacteriota bacterium | reverse complement strand
TGTCCAAATACCATCATTTTCAAACGATAATGCTAGAGCAATAAATGGTGAATCATTCGGGTCAATATCATTCATAATTTCTCGAGAGCGAGATATGTATTTCTCGAAGGAAGACATTGGAATCGTTAGGACATTTTCAAAAATAAGCCCGGTTAGAATATTGAGGTCATTGGGTTTCAATCCGGATTTACGAACAATTACATCTCTGTATTTAATGAATTCCTCAAGCGCATATTCAGGCATAAAAAATTCAAAGTTGGGATGGAGAAGAATGAGACGGGAATTAGAATTTTTAATTAATACTGATAATGGTGAGCTATTTTACTTTTGATTTGCTCGTCGAGCAAACCAACCATTTCTTGGTTAAGCTGACTTTCGTCCGTTAGTTTATCAGCGAGAAGGACTTTTTTAGCATAATCGAGTAGCGATTTTTGTGCTATCGTTTTCCAATCAATTTCAGGATGTGTTTCCAATACCCGCAAAATATCTGCGGGTATATCAATAGTAATAGTTGTCATAATTTATTCCTTAGTAGTCTAAGTACGTTATCAATATACAAAGCAAAAGATAAAATTACAAAACCAAACTTTGCGTTATCTCTGTGTCCTGTTCGTAAAAACAAAAAAGCCGAACTTTTTAGGGCTCGGCTTTTTTTTGCAACTACTAAAAAAAATATTGCTCAGTTATTTCAACGGCAGCATCTTACACATCTCAATATAGGTTCTATTAGCTGGCATTTGCCGGACTATTTCCAATCTGATGTAATCTCATTATAACCAGATGTATTGGTGATATTAAGCTTCGATGTTCCATCTGCATTCATCATCCAGATGTCGTTTTGCGTCCCATCATAGACCGTATAGGTAATCTTTTGTCCATCTGGCGACCAAATTGGCGTTGAACAAACTTGACCTGTGGTTGTGAAACTGGTCAATTGCGTCGCCCCTGTGCCATCTGAATTCATAACAAAGACGTTGGAGATTCCAGATAAAGCAGCAGTTTCTCGTGTGAAAACTATTTTGTTGCCCGATGGCGAGAACTTAGGGAAATTGTCATTCATGCTATTATTAGTTAAGCGAACCTCACCACTAAAGTCTATATTAGAAGTATAGATTTCTCCATCTGGTGACCAAGAAGAAGTTTGTTTGTAATAACAAAGCTTTGTAGCATTGTAATTGATATTTACCCAGTCGCCCGATTTCCCCTGAGCATAGAAATTTGTAAGAGCTATCTTGCCGGTCCCATCGTAGTTGATTTCGGTTATCTCTGTCCAACCTGTGCTTTGTGCATTAGCGTACCAGATTTTAGAAGCATTTCGGAAAATAGGTGCGTTGTTTCCATATTGGGGGTTATCATTAGTGATTTGAATATTATTAGTACCATCAGAATTCATCAAGAATAACTCACGTTTGCTGGTTGTAGAATTGTTAGATGAATATACAATCTTAGATTTGTCTGATGACCAAACAGGGTGAGACGAGGTCATTGTATTTGAACGGATGAGAGTAATATTGCTTCCATCTGGATTCATTGAATAAATACTTTGACTGGTGGACCCAACGGTTCCTTTAACAATAAGTAATTGTGACGAAGTCGATGTTGTAAAACTCACCTGACTACCGTAGCTTGTCCCAGCGCCGTTTGTTGCATAGGCCCTAACGTAATACATTGTTGAAGCAGACAAACCAGTAATAGAACTTGTAAAGCTACCCGTTCCAGAACCATCAACCGTTTTACTGCCAGCTATTGTTGGATTCTCCGAAGTACTCCAGCACACGCCACGAGCCGTAACCGATGAACTTCCCTGTGAGGTTACATTGCCCCCACCAGAAGCTGATGTAGAAGTAATGCTCGTTATTGAAGTTGTGGTGACTGTAGGTGCTGTGTAAGTTTGCGTCCACTCTTTTACTTTAAGCCTGTATGTTACCAACGACGGACTATCAAAAGATGCGAGGCGAATATCAAATATTTTAATAATAACACCTACACCCGCTTCGATACCCCCATAAATTGTACCCTTCAGTTCAGTTACACCCGTAATAGTGTTGGCTGATATCTCACCGACACCTTCACCATATCCTTTTATGTTAATACTTGGTCCCGCTACTCCGTATAACTTAATTTCTAATTTGGGCTGCAGGAAAACCTGAAGAGATGCTTCTCCCGAAAGAGTTGGTGGCGTAAATGTAAATTGATTGTTAAATTTCTTTTGCCAACTAATTTGTCCATTTTCATATGTAACACCCAACAATAAACTTGTTGTATTTTTTATACCAGTTGAAAGATTAACTTTTACATTCCCCTCCAACCCGCAATAAATTGGTATTTCATTCGTTATTACAACAGGTATACCGCCGATTAAAAATATTTGAGGACTAGTACGAATAGTAAATAAAAGCTTTGGTGTTGGTTTAATCACAGGGATTTCAAGAGGAACATTGAAATTCAGTTCGATAATACCAGTCGGTTCAACACTGAACGATAGTTTAGTTAGTTTGCCATCTTTAGTTTTAAATTCCAATTTGGGTTTCATTTTTATCGTAATGCCACCACTTGCAGTTATTTCTTGACTCCCAACTTTGTACAAAACTGCGTTTTCGAATGTAAAACTTAACTCATTTGGTGAGGTGTTTTTTTTAAAACGGATCCCTGGCACATTGTAATCTATACTCTGAATCATATAACCCGATATATCAAATGAATCAGAAAAAGTTGCCGTTGGTAGAGCTTCGGCTATTGAAGCAGTATCAGTAAATACAAACGTTTGATTACCCACCTGATTGATACTTTTTATCCGCCTTAATATCCCAACACCTACATCTGATATAATTATATCATTTTGTTTCAAGCTTGTTACCAATCCTTGAAAAATCAGAGTGTCTTGGTTTACGCCTAAAGTGATTAACCTTTGTTCAAGAGAATCACTCAATATCTTTACATCGGGTGATACTACGATAGGGTCAATGGGTGGAGTAACAGGATTGTTGTCTTTTTTACAAGACAGTGAAAATAAAGTAATCAGGATTACTAAAATAATGTTAAAGCGTTGAAATACTGTTTTCATAATCATCTCCAAAAAATTAAAAAAAATAAAGTTTATTATCTCCCATATTGACAGTTGCCTGTTTAACTATGAGAGTTAGTTTTTACTTCTTATATACTACTTGTTACAATTCATCATTCTTGCAGAAAATTTCTCCCAACTTTTTTAAATATTTTAAGAATAAATTAAAATGTGGCGAAATTGAACGGTTTTAATGGGGTAGATTCTGAGAAAAGGAAGGGTTTGTAGTTAGTCCTTCGACTTCGTCCCTCGTAAATGCCATAAAACGGGATAAGTGGTGCAGAGCACCATGGCGCCATAGGCGCTCACTCGGGACTACGCTCAGGATGTACTTCGAGCGAAGAGCCGTGAGCGGTGAGCAATGGTGTAGTGTGAGGAAACAAAGGTTGGTAGGTAGTAAGTAGTGAGAAGTGGTGAATGCGTATAAGAAAAAAGTGGTTTTGAAATTGTTATCGAATATAGTAAATTTATAAAAAAAGGAAATTGATAAATGACAGTCAAAGAATTAATAAAAAAAGAAGTTGATAAATTACCGGATAAGCTTGCTAATGAGGTTTACGATTTTATCACGTTTTTAGAAAGTAAGAACGATAAGGATAACTTTGCAAAATCGGCTCAATCCATATCAACTATACCATTCAAAAAAATATGGGACAACGAAGAGGACGCAGTGTATGACTATAAAAAAACTTTTTGATTTAGAATAATACGTTACAAAATTTACCTCCGCATTTCTCCGCTTGCATACAACCCGAAAGATTTTAATAAGCAAAATCTGATTCCTTACGAAGCTATGACGAATGGTATAAGGATAGCGTGATTCGTTGCTCAAACATACTTCGTAATTCGCTATTCGCAGAGTTTCAAAATATATTTAGTTCTATTTTCGTTTTGCTTTTTCATCAATAACTTTGTATTATTTGATAAAACCAAAAACTAATGAACCAATTTATCTCATTGAAAAGAATTTTTATCACACACAATAGAGTTGATTTCGATAGGTCTTTTGCGGCATCCGAAAGTAGTAAATTTCATTTTAGGTTTTGATTATGATGATTTGATTTGATATATTAAATTGAAACCCGATGAAAAGATCGAATAGCGAATTAAACATAACAGAGATAATTGATTCAATTAAAAACGCCCGGGTCCGTATATCTGATCATGCAGACGAAGAGATGCAAAATGATTTTCTCACTTTAGACGATATTTTTTCTTCTGTAATAAATGGAGAAATTATAGAAAATTATCCTGGCGATAAACCCTTTCCAAGTTGTTTGATATTTGGAATGAGTTTACAAAGTGAACCAATTCATTCTGTGTGGGGTTTTAATAAAAAGAATTCTTGGGCAGTATTAATTACCGCTTATCGCCCTGATTCAAACTTATGGCAAAACTTTAAAGTAAGGAAAAAATAACAATGCAAGTATTTGATAAATGCCCGATTTGTGGCGGCGAAATGACTAAAAAAAACGTGGAAAAACTTTTACACGGAGGTAATGATACTGCGATCATTAAAGTAGAAGCCGAAGTATGTTTGCATTGTGGTGAACGATTGTACCCCATTGAGACTGTGCGAAAATTTGAGGAAATTCGGAAAAAACTTGAGCACCACGATACTTCGGGATTAATGCCTTTAGGAAAATCATATCAGGTAGCTTAATTGGTAAAATGCCCACAATCACTTCGCAAACTCCGTGTTCTATTTTTGTTATTCGGCATTTCGTCGATTTAGCTTGCCCTCGTCGCAGACGGGGCAAATCGACTTACAATGTTAATTCGTAATTCTTCAATCATTATTCACTTATAGGGAAAAAATAGTACTACACACCTCATTTTTCCAGTTTCTTCCGTTGGCTAACATTTCACTTTTGTCGATTTACAAAATCGACTTACAACGCCATTTTACCCCCTCACCTCTTATCCCATAATAGTTTTTTACTACTTACTGACTTTTCCCCTCTCAAGCTCCGCCACCGCTTCGAGATACCTTTTATTCAAAGTAGGATAATTCACAAACTTATCTCCATCCCAGTAGAGGATTTCTTTTTTAAATTCTTCAAAGTATTCAATATTTGTTTCTTGTGAAATTTTACCTTCTTTAAAAAGTTTTCGAGATAAAAGATCATATAGGTCATGAGTTCCAAAAGATTTTATCTTTAAATCAAACCCAAAAAAAGCACTAAGGTCAACAGTGTGATCAAGTTCGTGAGGAGGCACATAGTCAGTAATAAAAATCCTTATCGTGTGTTTCGGTTGATCAATATTAATCCCTTTACCATTGTTAGATCTGTTTATGTTTGAATAGTAATTTCCAACAATTGTTCGGGGAATGGCGATATATGCTTTTTCCGCTGCCGGTTCATATTCTTCTACGACATAGTCTTTAGTTAAAGGCGAACGACCGAAAATTAATCTCGGATCTAATACTGTAAATACAGCAATATCAAAAGCATTACTTATTCCGGTTAGGAGTATCTCAGGTATCCCATTATTATCAATATCGCAAATTTTGAAAGTGTTCAAGGTTCCTATATGTAAATAATTGCCTAACTCTTTTCCGGTTTTCGCATCTAATTTGAATAAGATGCAGGGGAAATATCCATTATGCCCACTAAGTATTATTATCTCAGGATTTCCGTCATTATCAAAATCGCCGGCAGCTATTTTCAACGGAAAGAATAAATCACTTTGTATATCACTTTTTCTAGGAAAAGAAAGTTTCCTCTTTAATTCAAATTCCCATAAGTATTGATTCAATTTAAGAGATTTGCAATAAACTATTGAACTACCATCTTGAAACATTTGGGCAAAAACAACTTCGTTAAATCCGTCGTTATCGAGATCAATAAACGAAACAAGGTCATTATCTGGGAACCATTTTATAATATTCGTATAATGCTTTATTGTGTTTGTTCCCAATTTAATTTCATCTACTACCTCGCCATACTTATTTTTTAGCGTTAACATCTCTCCATCAGCAACATAAACTACAGGATTCTTATCAATCGGTCCGTACCACATTTTACCAATGATTAACAGTAAAGATACAAGGACAACTGCTGTAATAAGTCGCCTTAATTTCCAAATTTTTCGGATAGTTTGTTTTACAATTGTAATTCTTCTTGAGTCGGTGAACTTGCGGTTATAGAAAAGCTCTTCAAGGTTGGTAATGCCAACTACTTCGAAGCTTGAGCAGGATGGATTTGAGATTTCAGATTTTAGATTTGAAGATTCTGGAAAAGGATGTTCAACAGATAATTTATCGACTATCGACTGACAAACACTGGCTTGTTC
>CAMTWO010000010.1:0-95411 GCA_947085405.1 uncultured Ignavibacteriota bacterium | reverse complement strand
CCGATACTTCGCTGGACACACCAGATGATATATCAGAACTGAGACATTATGACTCTTGTGCACATATTTACTCATACATCCAGTATATCACATTCTAAAAGCCGAAGCAAGCTTCGGGGTATTCACCCGGAAAAGAATAAACCGGGACCGAATTGATTTCCAAAAGTACTGAAGCGTAATATTTGTGTCCCTTCGATAAAAAAGGGTCGCTTTTCCGGAAAGAAGGTTTCGAAAGTTGTTAAGTTCAAAACAGCAGGGTCGGCTTCCACCTGACCGAAGTCGGGATTTATAGTTGCCTCTAAAGTAAAATTGCTTGTTAAACCATATTTAACATCGACACCTGTGTTCACTGAAAAATCGGGCTTTTTCGGAAAATCTTCTGTCGATGGTTCATAACTCTGTTTTGCTGTTGCGAACGGCAATACTTCGAGGCGCATTTGTTCGGGTAAATTTTGTAACCCTGTTAAATGACCGAAACGGGATACGAAACCGCTTTCGTTTTTCTTAAGGGGTGCCCAGAAAGCACGCTCATTCTTTCGACTGATCAAACGTATGAAGTTGATTCCCCAATCGTAATCACCATTTCCATTTTTACGGTAACGTAAAATGCTGAAAGGAATTTTAAATTCAGCCGACCAGCCATTCGGAAGAATTTTTATTTGTGCATCCCAGACCGCATCCCAGGTTATATCCTCACGCTGAGCATCGTCGTATTGTAAAATATCTACTTTAACACCCGCAGCATTTAAGGTGAATTCAAAAGCTGTTTGGTGGTCGTGGTATGAATCTATTCTAATAGAAATCACATCCGAATTAATTTCATTATCACGCCGTGTAAGCCGTGCAACAATTTTGTCCGGTTCCGAATCGAACATAATGCATCCAAAATACAAAGCTTCGTCATCATACAACACACGAACTTCGGTCGCTTCCGAAGCCGGTTCACCTTCTAACGGATCACGCTGAATAAAATCTTTTGCGGCTTGGGCATTTGACCAAATCGCTTCATCCAAAATTCCATCAACTACCGGAGGATTTGTAACATGGTAAGCATCGATTTTTTTACCATTTCCGCCAGCTAATATTTCAAGGGAACTCAATAAAAAGACTACAGCAAATATTTTATATTTCAATTTAAAATCCTAATTTGATAAAAGTATTGTATTCAATAAAGACATATTGAATTAGATTATAGACAATTGGGGCTTAAATTTATGGAAAATAACTTGGATTTCCAAAGAATTCGACTGGCACAATGGTTGAACTATAAGAAATTAAATGTATAACAAAGATGAGATGATAAAATGAAAAAAATACTTTTAATAATAGGATTACTGGTTCTAATATCAGTTGAGAGTCAGTCGTACAACCGATCCCGTGTATCATTTGGATTTTTCTATAATTCACTTGCTCCTTACGGAGAATGGATTGAGATCGACCGGAATTTTTACGTATGGAAACCGATGAGAGTTCGATATGATTGGCGGCCGTACTCGGATGGACGCTGGGCATGGACGCGACAAGGCTGGTATTGGGTTTCGTATGAACCTTACGGCTGGGCTGTGTTTCACTATGGGCGCTGGCATTACGATGATTATTATGGTTGGGTTTGGATCCCCGGTTACGATTGGAGTCCGGCTTGGGTTGAATGGAGATACGACGACGATTACATTGGATGGGCACCTTTGCCACCTTACGCAACTTTTAATATCCACATTGGGATAACATTCTCGACTCATTGGGCATCGCCTGTTCATCATTGGTCGTTTGTTAGATACCGGCATTTTAGCTCGCCGCGTGTAAACGACTACTACGAACCTATGGAACGGTCGCGACGCTTTTTTGGAGATACTCGTTACCGCACTGATTATAGATATGAAAATGAAAGAATAACAAACAGCGGTGTTGACAGAGAATTTATTGAACGGAGAACCGGCGAGCGAATTCGAACTGCTGAGATTACAGAAACACGCGACAGGAAAACAGATAGAATAATCAGAGAGGGCGATCGTCCTAAAATTGAAGTGTACCGTCCGAGTGAAAGAGAAATAGAACGTAACAAACCGGAAAGAATAGAAGCACGCAAATCGGATAGAACTTCTACGCTTGATTTGGAAAAAGTTGACAGAACGATTTATCGCGAGCGCTCGGAAAGACAAGAGACTGAACGTGGTACTGAAAAACGTAACGACCGGGAGAATGAACGACCTGATGACAGACGGATACAAGAGAGAAAAGAACCGGTTGAAAGAGGAGGTGAAATTTATCGTGAAGAAAGAAAAGAAAACCAGCAACAGAGTGAACCGAGAAAACGTTCTGAAAGATACCGTGCACAACCGGAACCAGAACGGAAGTCCGAAGAACGCCGACCTGAAATCCAGAGAGAGCGGCAGCCCGAAATTCAGAGAGAAGAAAGCCGACGTGAAGTTCCCGAACAGAGACGCGAAATTAAACCTGAACGGAGAGAACGCGAAATCGAGATAAAGAGAGAAGAAGTTAAACCTCGCGAATATCGAGAAGAACCGAAAAGCGAGAACAAACAAAGAAACGACGGACAACGTGACGGCGGAAGAGAATCACGAACCCGCGGCAGATAGCAATAAATTTGAAATTGCTGATGGGTATTAAAGGCAGTTGAATTTATCGACTGCCTTTTTCCTGTCTTCCGCAAGCCTAATTCAATAAAAAATTAAATCATTGAAAAATAAAATGTTAGGGTCTTAGGGCTCGTAAAATTGGGTGCTGCAATGTAGAAGACAGATTTTGGACTCCGTTAGGAGTCAAATGTTTGTAGATAAGAAAAGATGTCGTGAACCCGACCCCAGCGGGGTCGAATGTTCTATTGGAACATACCACTCCGCTGGAGTGGAAATAAATTATTTTCTTCCACGGCTACAAACATACAAGTCCTACGGACTTGCAACACTCATCCTGTGATAACTAAATGCCGAAATCATTCATCAGATATTTTATTAAAACCGATCTCACCAAATAGTTTACACAAAACAAGTTCCATTCCCCCAAAATTAGCATCTTCAATTTTGATTTATCTTTCTCCAGACAAACTTGTCTCTAATATACTGCTGGGACACCCACCTTTAAAAATTAATTGTGTTTTATTAACTGTTTTTGAGGTTTATTAGGTTGTCAATCATTCCCCTGTCGAAGTCAGGAAGATAACTCCAAAATTTATCAATGTTAAAAAAGAAAAAAGGCAGTTGGTCAACTGCCTTTTTTTATAGCTTAAAACGGAAACTGATGTTCGTACCAGTGTTTTGTAACATCCATCCAGAAAAACAGCCCCCGCCATTTTCCGTATTTTTCATAAAATTTTTCTATCGTTTTATCGGAGACTTTTCTTCCGTTTTTATGAATTTCAAAAAACTTTGCACGACTCCAACTATCGATACCCAAATAATCGTAGCGACCAAATAGTTTCAGCAGATTCTGAGCAGCATAAGGACCCACCCCTTTTATTTCCAACATTTTTTTGTATAAAATATCGGTTGGCGAAGTATCGCCTCGCCACACTTCCACATTAACCTCTCCCGAATTAATTTTTTGTACAAGCTCAAGTAAATAAGGGGCGCGATACCCCATCTTGATTTCTTCTCGTAAATATTTTTCATCAACATTGCAAATTGCTTCAAATGTCGGAAATGAATATGCAATAAGTTTTTTACCGTCGGCTGTAACGTAAGTAAATTCCTTGCCCAATTTAGTTGTGAGGTTGTTCACCATAATTTCGGTTAACGCCCAACTGCAATTTGTAGTGCAAATCATTTTTACAACATCTTCAAAAACTGTCGGACATCTGAGTAATCTCCCTGCTTTGAATTTATGAATCCATTTGAATCGCAGATCTCTTTTGGCTTCATTATAAAATTCAGTCAAATCCTCATCGAGCCGGAAAACTTTCGCAATTTGATCTATTAAATCGAATTTTTCGTACTGATGTAATTCGTATGGGGTTTGAAATTCAACTTTAATACTTCCCTTGGCAGCGTTACTCATAGAACAATAAACGAGTTCACCGCTACGGGTAGTGAACAACCTATTGAGAATTGATTTTTCTTTATCGACAACAAACGGTTTTAAAGCACACCAACCGTGACTGTAAACAGTTCGCCAAAAATCAAAATATTTTGGCGTGGAAATATAGAACTCACCGGTATTTAACGATTTAACTTTCATTATCATCTGAAGTTGTTTTTGAAATTTTTGAAAGTAATTTACGGTTTGTAGAATACATATCCAAAAGTTTTATCATACTGAGCATCGCTTCCTTAGGTTTGAGGTTGTTTAGCATTCGCCTTAATGCGTAATGTTTCTCTGTGTACCTGCCGAACAGCAGTTCCTCGCGCCGTGTCCCCGATTCCTGAATGTTAATCGCCGGAAAGATACGGTGGTTTGCCAATTCGCGGTTCAGCACAAGCTCCATATTTCCCGTGCCTTTAAATTCCTGAAAAATCAACTCGTCCATCCTCGAATTTGTATCAACGAGTATCGTTGCGATGATAGTAAGAGATCCTCTGTCTTCGAGTGCTCGTGCCGATCCAAATATTTTCTTGGGTATTTCAAGTGCACGTATATCCACACCGCCCGACATTGTTCGACCGCTGCCCGGTTGAAAAGCATTAAATGCTCTCCCCATCTTCGTCAACGAATCTATTAACAGAACTACATCCTTACCGGTTTCGACTTCCCTTTTTGCATAATCTAAAACAAGCGATGCAATACGGACATGACTTTCTCTGCTGCTGTCACTCGAACTTGCAAACACCTTTGCATTTACTGAACGCCGGAAATCTGTTACCTCTTCGGGTCTTTCATCAACCAGCAACACTATCAACGAGATATCGGGATGGTTGGTACCGATTGACTTAGCTATCTGTTTAAGCAGGATTGTTTTCCCTGCTTTGGGTGGGGCGACTATTAAAGCTCGCTGTCCTTTACCGATCGGGCAGAGTAAATCAAATATTCTTAGGGAATACTCGTTCGGTTCGGTAGTTAAGACTATTTGTTCGGATGCATCTACCGCAGTGCCTGTTTGAAATTCCTCACACTTCAGCCATTCTTCCGGCGACAAACCGTTGACTGTAAGAATTTCTTCGACTTCTAAAATTCCACTCCGTTTCTGAACTTTGCATTCCAGCAGAACACCTTGCCGAAGACTAAATTGTTTTATAATCTTTCCGTTCACGATCGGCGAGTCGTAATCTTGTTCCAGCTCAACCGATATTTTGATGAGTCTTCCGCCTGATGAGAAATAATGTTTTACGTTTTTATTACTTCTGACAATTTCAAGTATTCCGGTGAAATATTTTTCGGAAGATGATGGTGGTAAAATATTCTGAGTGTTTTTAGTTTTCAAGTTTGTGTAAAATTCAATTCTTAAATAAAAGAGGTCAAGCTACCCTGTGTCACACCTTCGGTAACTTACCGTTGCTTCCTTCCGGACCTGGCGGGGTTGGGCTACGTACGGTTGCACAGGACTTGACCTCTTAACTATCTAAAATTATTATCTAAAAAACGGTTACAAACTACCATATTGATTTAGAATAATGCTGTGTAATTTGCCTGTCTTTTGTAATCAAAGGTGCATCTAGCATCTGAGCTGTTGCAATGATTATTCTATCATGCATTTCTAAACTTCCATCTACAAATAAAGTTTGAACAACGATATTTAAGTCGAGGGGATAAACTCTATACGAACGCGTTTTTAATTCAGTTAATAATTCCAGAAATTTATAAGTAAATTTGTTTTTTTCAAGTATATACAAAATTTCCATCACAACGATTGATGGAATCACAACGCTGGTTGCTTTTTCAATAGTATGTTTCGCATTAGTGGATAATTTAGCATTACCACTCAAATACCATAACAGTGCGTGAGAATCAATAACTACTTCCATTGAGCAATGTCTTTCTTAGAAACATATTTTTCAATATCGAAATCAAACAACATTTTGGAAGCTTTCTCAATTAAATTAGTATCGATATCCATTTTAGCGAAAATTTGATTGGATTGTTTTAGCTTTGAAATCTCCTTTTCAAGCCTATTAACTTTACGTTCAAGAGTTTTAATATTCATAGTTTTTTACTTTTCACTAATTTAATAAAATAAATCGTCAAGCTACCCTGTGTTACACCTTCGGTAACTTACCGTTGCTTCCTTCCGGACCTGGCGGGGTTGGGCTACGTACGGTTGCACAGGACTTGACCTCTGTGGAGCTGATCGGGATCGAACCGACGGCCTCCTCGTTGCGAACGAGGCGCTCTCCCAACTGAGCTACAGCCCCAAATAAATCTTATATTACAATCGGCTGAGTCCCGCCTACGGCGGGATTATTAAGTTATGTTGGATTGGAACTACAGCCCCAAGCCCCATCAATATAAATATATCCTCTTATTTATACAAGAAAAATGTATTTGACAAAAAAAAATAAAGTTGACTAACAGTCTAAAAATGCGTATTTTTTATCTGAAATTTAATGATTTTTTCACTTACGCACTGATTTTCGTATGTTTGATGAATTGACAGAACGACAAAAAGAAGTTCTAAAATATATTATCCAAAACTTTATTTTAACTGCAACCCCGGTTGGATCGAATCTTTTAGCAAAGCAGTCGGATTTAGGTTTAAGCTCTGCAAGCATCCGGAATGTTATGGCAGACCTTGAAGAGCAAGGATTTCTTTCGCACCCGCACGTTTCGGCAGGTAGAATTCCTACCGATAAAGCTTATCGCCTTTATGTTAATGGGTTGATGGAGTTTAATGAATTAGACAAACTCGAACAAAAAACTATATTTCAAGATTTAATAGGAATTTCCGATACTGATGATTTACTGAAAGAAACGGGTAAATTGCTGAGCCGCATCTCGCATCAACTAAGTATCGTATCATCGCCGCATCTGATTACCGGCAGACTGAATCGGATAGAAGTTATACAAATTTCGAGTTCGAAAATTCTTGTGATTCTGACAATCGAATCACTTGTTGTGAAAACAATTACTATGGAATTAATATCCGACATCCGACAGAGTCAATTGGAAAAAATCACAAATTTTTTAAACGAACGATTATCCGGTTTAACTCTTAAAGAAATACGGGATACTTTTTACGACAGAATTAAAGATGCCGAAAACGAAGAGACCGGATTAATACGCTTGTTCCTCGGAAACACTGATAAATTGTTCAGCGATTTTACATCAAAAGAACGGGTGCATATTAGCGGAACGAAAAATATTTTAGCTCAACCTGAATTCGAATCCCCCGAAAAAGTTCGCAGTATTATTGAACTGATCGACAACGAAGATATTATCATACACATAATAGATAGATACGAAGAAAAAATGAGTTCCGAGGGAATTACTATTTTAATCGGTTCAGAAAATGATATCGAGAAACTCCAAAATTACAGCATGATTATTTCTTCCTACAATATAGGAGAAACAAAAGGAACAATCGGCGTGATAGGTCCAAAGAGAATGGAATATCAGCGACTCATTCCTCTCGTAGGATACATAACTGAATTCGTATCATCTAAAAATTAATATAATGAAAGGATTGCTACAAATACCAAATGGCAGATAACGACAATATTCAAGATCAAGATATAGAAGTTAATGAAACTCAATTATTAAACGATCGGATAGTTGAATTACAAAAAACAAACGACAGTTTAAAAGATCAACTTTTAAGAAAAGCGGCTGAATTCGATAATTACAAGAAACGAATTGAAAACGACCTTTACAACATCACAAGATTCGCAAACGAGAACCTCATCGAAAAGCTGCTTGTAGTTTTAGACGATTTCGAAAGATTCCTACAGCACGCACAGGAAGAAAATACTGATTCACTGAACGATCCATTTTTTCAGGGTATCGATCTTATTTATAACAAGATGCTGAAAATTCTTGAGCAACAAGGTCTAACTAAAATGAACACTACCGGGCAGCCATTCGATGTAAATATACACGATGCTTTAATGGTTATGCCTAACACCGATTCCAAAACCCTGCCTAACATTGTGATCAAAGAAGTTGAATGCGGGTACACATTACACGACAAAGTATTACGTCATGCAAAAGTTATTGTCTCCGGCGAATTAAGCGAGCAGGAAGGCGGGGCTGATTAATTATGGCCAAACGCGATTATTACGAAATTCTCGGAGTTTCAAAAAACGCTTCTCAGGATGATATAAAAAAATCATATCGAAAAATTGCTATGCAAAATCATCCCGACCGTAATCCTAATAATAAACAAGCGGAGGATAAGTTTAAAGAAGCTGCCGAAGCATACGAAGTGCTAAGCGATTCCGACAAGCGGCAGCGATACGACCGGTTTGGTCATGAAGGGCTGCGTGCCGGACAAGATTTCCACGGTTATACAGATATTCATGATATATTTTCATCGTTCGGCGATATTTTCGGAAGCGCTTTTGGTGGAAGTATTTTTGAAGATGCGTTTGGCGGACGAAGTTCGAGGCAAAGAAGGCAGCAGCACACAGGTGTGCCGGGAGCCGACTTAAAAGTCCATTTGAAACTGACCCTCGAAGAAATTTCAACCGGTGTCGAGAAAAAGCTAAAGATAAAAGCATACAAAACTTGTGAACTCTGCGGCAGTAGCGGCGCCCGATCCAATGCCTCGCGCGCTACATGTCCCTCGTGTAACGGAAGCGGCGAGATACGTCAGGTGTCGCGATCAGTATTCGGACAATTTGTGAATATATCAACATGCGATAACTGCAACGGCGAAGGAAAGATTATTAAAGATTTATGTCCTGAGTGCCGCGGCGAAGGCCGGGTTCACGGCGAAAAAACTATAAAAATAAATATTCCCGCAGGTGTTTCCGAAGGCAATTATATTCCGTTACGTAGTCAAGGCAATGCTGGAAAACGTGGCGGACCCAACGGCGATATCATAGTAATTATTGAAGAAGAACCTCACGAGATTTTTGTTCGGCAAGGTAACGATATTATTTTAGATTTGTTAATCAGTTTTCCAGAAGCTGCACTCGGCGCCGATATTGAAATTCCCACACTAACCGGCAAAGCTAAGCTACATATCGAGCAGGGTACTCAATCCGGTAAAGTTCTCCGAATGCGGGAAAAGGGACTTCAACAACTGAACGGCTACGGGAGAGGCGACCAATTAATACGAATCAATGTTTGGACTCCAACCCGACTCACTCAAAAAGATAAAGAAATGCTAAAAGAGTTACTGAGCCGTGATACGATGAAACCTCGTGAAGGGGATAAATCGGCAAATTCAGATAAAAGTTTTTTTGAAAAATTCCGAGATGCCTTTTCCTAAATTATCGTTATGAATATTCTAGAGTGGATAAATAAAAAAATTGGTTTTACTAAAAACGAACTCCGGGTTATTATATTTTTAGCAGCAGCTTTTGTAATTGGCGCCGGTATTAAAATCTACAAAGCCAATACGAATGAACAACCCGGAAGAACTTTCGATTATTCTGAAAGTGATGCACAGTTCCAATCACTTTCACAGAATACATATTTATCGCAAGGCGAAAATATTCCCATCAACGAAAATGTCCCTCCTCCATCCCAACAAAAAAAATCTTTGCCGAAAGAAAAAAGCATTAATTTAAACAAAGCTGATAAAACCGAGTTGATGAAACTGCCGGGAATCGGGGTAACGACCGCCGATGCGATTATCAAATACCGTGAAGAAAACAACGGGTTCGACAACATCAACCAGTTATTAAAAGTAAAGGGAATCGGAAAAAAGAAATTAGAAAAAATAGCGCCTTATCTTACACTTGAAAAGTAAAAAACAAAATCAGGAACTAATTAAAATATGCCTCAACAAATTACTGCCGGGATTAGTGTTTTAGACGATATCGCACATTTCGTTGTCCTGAAAATCAACGAATATAAAATAGAGTTGATATATTTGGAGGAATACCAGAAAACCGAACTCGACAGATCGGATACCTGGTTTTTAAAACCGTTAGCTATGCGAAGCGATACAATTTTCGAGCGTCCTCAAAGCGTGTCGGTAGCACTTGATAAAAAGTTTCTTTTCATACACAATTTTCCGATAGATTCAAATTTGACTAAAGTTGAACAAAACGAGCATGTGAATTGGGAAATTTCTCAACATATACCAAACTTCCATCCGCAAGAATACATCAGCGATACACATCTATTGAACACATCCGATGATAGAAAAATCAACGACATTATTTCGGTTACCGTAAAAAGAACTTTGGTTTATGCAATTCATGAATATATAGCCCAACGAAATTTAAATTTAAATATTGTAGATGCTACACAATTTGCTGTTGAAGATGTTCTCCTGCTTACTCAACCTGAAATCAAAAATCAACAATGCGTAGTTGTCGGACTGACAAGATCTAGTATAGAATACAGTCGATACTCCAATGGACATTTGATAGAATATAACGGCCGTTCGGAATCGGATATTGAGGCGGGTGTACAATATTTAAAAGACTCTTTGTCGGGTAGGGTTTATGATTCGATATTTATTTATGGTAACCAAGCGTCTGCTGAAGTTTTAGGAAAACTAAGAAGAGATGTTTCGCCCAACATTTCCATTCTAAATCCATTTCGCCGGTTAAATATTTCTACGGTACGAAACTACGACAGGTTTGTAAATAATGTTCAGCGGTTCGTGCCTGCCGTCGGAATCGCACTCAGGAAACCTTGATTATGCGTGTTATTTCAGGAATTTTTAAAGGACATCAATTAAAATCTGCCCGACAACTCGACATCCGTCCGGCTACCGACCGGGTAAAGGAAACTATTTTTAATGTTTTACAAACGCGTTTGAAACTCGAAGATGCACGGGTTCTCGATTTATTTGCGGGCACCGGTAGTTTAGCCATCGAAGCATTGAGCCGTTACGCCGCCTTTGCTACTATCGTTGATAATGCAAAATCATCTATCGAGTTAATTAAATCGAATATTGAAAAATTAAAATTATCAGATAAAAGCCGTATCATCCAGGCGGATGCTTTTAAGTTTATAAGCAAAACTGAGGGAAAATACGATTTGATTTTTGCCGACCCACCTTACGTTTATGAATTTACTACTAGCATTCCCGAAAAAGTCTTCACGAATAATTTATTAAACACCGGCGGCTTTTTGATAATTGAGCATACAAAAAAAATGATTTTTGAAAATTCCGATAAATACATTCAATCAATTAAAAAGGAATTTGGAAATACAGTAGTATCGTTTTTCGTTCACAACATAATGGAGAAAAAATGAAAATTGCAATCTATCCCGGCACATTCGACCCGATTACTTACGGACACATAGACGTACTCGAACGAGCAATAGAAATTTTTGATAAAGTTATTGTAACTCTTGCACGCAACTCGGCAAAGCAACCGCTGTTCAGCGACGAAGAGCGAATCCAAATGGTAAAAACTGCCGTAAAAAAATATGGCAAACGTGTCGAGGTGGAATACTTCGACGGATTATTAGTTGACTATGCGAGAAGAAAAAAAGCGAAAGCTTTGGTTCGCGGTTTGCGCGCAATTTCGGATTTCGAGTATGAATTTCAGATGGCTTTGATGAACAGAAAGTTAGCCGACAAAATTACTACAGTATTTCTGATGCCTCACGAAAATCATACATATCTGAACTCATCTATTGTCCGTGAAATTGCTAAGCTGGGCGGCGACATTTCAAGCTTTGTCCCGCCACACGTTCAAAAACTTTTGAAGTTTAAATTGCAAAAGTTAAAGTGAAGAGGAAATTCATACAGAATGGGGTAATGGATTAATGGATTAATGGATTGGTGGATTGGTGGATTGGTGGAGTAATAATTATAAGTTTATGAAAGATGATTAGATGGATGAGATAAAAGCGGAACATTTTGAATGCATTAAGGAGGAGAACTCCGATGAAGATAGCGAAAAACAATGGCAAAGGTCCAAAATAATTTTTGACCATTTCTACGAACATTTAAAAAGCAAAGGACTAAAAGAGAGTACTGCTGGCAAGCGAACTGAGATGGCATCTTACTTCATAATGAATTATGTTTTTGTCTATGAAGATGTGGCGAGCATTTTAGAAGTTTACGAAGACACTATAAGAAAATTTTTGGGTAATTGGTATATTAGAAAATTTATGGACCCTAATATTTCTACTATCAAATCTTTTCTTAAATCTATTTTCGATTTTTACACATTTCTCAAAGAAAATGATTTTATTACCGATGAAGAGTTAAGTGAAATAAAAGAGGTATGTAAAGATATAGCTTGGTTTGAGATGAGGATTAAAACATACTTTGAGGCTGAAGATGATGACTTTTATGAGTGGATTGAGGAATACAATTATGATTGAAACATCAAATTATTGAAGACCGGATGGAGATAATTGGTTGAGATAATTTTTAAGTTGGATAGGAAAAGTTTTTTTTGATATAGATAAATAGTATACTAAAAAGTGTAACAATAATATTCAAACTTTAACATATGCAAAGGTATCAATAATGAAATCAGTCAAAGTCATAACCCTTGTATTTTTCATTGGATCTATCTTGAGTGGTTGTACGCTTCCACAAATCATTCAGCCACTCCGCCTCTACGATCTCAAAGATGGGAACATAATTGAAGTCATTCTCCACCCTACCTCGCGTGATCATGGAACGATAGTTTCCTACATCGGACAGAAAGAACAGTTCGAAGGTGAGTATTTCATCTACGACCGAACCACGAATTGGAATGGTCGATTACCTAGTTATTCAAAAGGCGAGTTAAATGCTCAGATTGAAACACTACCTAGAGACTTAGCTGAACTGTATGGGTTTGGTAAAAATTCTGATGCTCGTCCGGTCGGGACTGGAATTATTGTTGGCCGAGATGGTACTGTCATCGAAATTGTTTTTTATAGAGTCTCCGCCGATTTTCGAACCGGAGATGGAGTAGCCAAAGATAACAAGGGAAGATACTATAGAATTTTTATGAGCACCGAAGGGATGTAGAATTATCAGCAAGTACGCGGTAATTGTGCATAGGATGCAAAACAACGACACCGATAAAATCGCTACGAGAAAAAAAACATCACTCAACACTTTTGCGGTGGACAGTCCCGCGCTAACTTTCAAAAAATATTTCGGCTTGACAATCATCAAACATTGACATTAACGCTCAAATAATAATGGATATAAAAATCAGAGAAAAATTGGATTTAATTAGGGGAGAAATTATTTCATCCGCTGCGAGAGTTGAGTTCGTTCTTGGCTATCGCTTAAGAAGATATTTTTTTTCTAATACTAACAATAAGGCGACAATTCTTTTTTGGAATGTTATGAATACACCTTACCTTACTTTTGATAATAAAATTAGTATTTATGAAACAATACCTTATTTTCAAAAATTGAAAAGTTACTCCGATATTAAAAAATCATTGAGGTGTGTCCAACGGTTGAGAAATACAATGGCTCATTGGACTTTAGATGAAAAGCAAAGCGACCTTAACAATATTGTTATGTTCACATTAGTTGGGAAATATAAAAAAATAGTTATTACCGATAGTGTGATTGAAGATTATAGAAGACAAATTAGTTTTCTCCTAAAAAACTTTGGTTATAGTAGCTGAATTACATCGGTGGACACTTGCGACTGAACACAGACGAAAAAACACTGGTGCTAACAATAGCTTGCCGACAATGGCGGGTGCAGTGCGTAAAGAAAGTTTTGTGCATTTAATTAACTTTGTGCTGGGCGACAGGACGAGCATTTAATCCGCCACTGCGGCAAGCCTTGACAGTTATGTGTCATTTGCACTCAGTTGAATTAGCAATCGGAGAATAAAAATGTAAGCTCAAAAATCAATGATTATTTTATTTGGACTCCGCGCCTGCATTACTCAACTTCCGGTGAGTCAAAGACACGCAGTTAACATCATTTCATATAAAATTAAAAATAGAGAAAAGTGAGCTAGCGGCTTCAGCCGCATAGAAAATGATGCTAAAGCATTTTCTTTTTTTGATTCTTAGTCAGTTGGCTGAAGCCAACTCAATAGATTTATTCAATTTCTACAATTTACAATAGATATTTGAAAGTGTCTGCATATATTGCAGTTCACTTCTTCCAAAGGAATGGAGGCTGTGTAAAAAGCGTATAAAAAGAACTCAACCCCGCATAGAAAAATCAAATCCCCCCTTCTCTTGGCAAGAGAAGGGGTCGGGGGATGAGTTCCAACAAAATAATAAGTTTTTATACAGTCCCAATGGTTTTGCCAAGTGAACTGACAAAAGAATAAACAAAACTGTTGGCTTTAGCCGCATTATAAATACAATCAAAACACTTTTGTTTTCCAAAAATATTTTTTGTAAACTGTAACAGTTATCATCATTTCGTAACACCGTTCTTTCTTATTTTCCTAAATATATAAAAAATATGAGGTTTATTAATAAATGAATGTAAGTCAACTTGCACGATCTATAGCTGAATCGCCAACCCTGAAGCTTACTGAAGAAGCTCGGTTGCTGAAGGAAAAAGGCGAAGCAGTTATTCACTTAGGAGCCGGTGAACCAAAAAACAAAGCTCCAATCAATGCTATCTTAAGCTCTGCCGCGAAACTGAATACCGGCGACGTGAAGTATACCCCCGCCGACGGTACACCTTCGCTCAAGAAAGCAATCATCCGGTACACTGAAGAGAACTACAATAAAATGGTTTCGCCTGAAAATATTATTGTCTCAGCCGGGGCGAAACAAGCGGTTTATAATCTTCTCTTCGCTTTACTAAATCCTCAGGAAGAAGTGATCATACTTGCACCCTATTGGGTTAGTTATCCCGAAATGGTGCGCATGTGCTACGGCGTTCCCGTTATTGTTACACCGGAAGACGGCTCGTTCCATCCGCGAATGAAAGACATCGAACAAAAAGTCAGCTCGTACACTAAAGCGATTATCATTAACAGTCCCAACAATCCTTCGGGTATTATGTACGGCGAGCAGTTCATCGCCGAGATTATTGATTTCTGTGAGCGTAAAGGAATATACTGCATCATGGATGATATCTACCACAAATTAATTTTTGATGGAAGAAAACCAATTTCGGCTTACAAGCATACGAAAAAAGATTTAGAAAATTCTAAAGTCATCGTCGTGAATGGCATCTCGAAACTGTACGGAATGACAGGGTTCCGAATCGGCTGGACTGTTGCACCCAAAGCGTTGACTAAAATCCTGACCAACGTTCAAGGACAAATAACTACAACAACTTCTGTGATTCTGCAAGCGGCAGCAGAAGGTGCGTTGACTGGAATACAAAGTATTGTCGAGGGATTACGGTTGATGATAGAAAATAACCGCAACGTGATGATGCAGGAGTTGCAATCGTTCAATGGGGTGAAGATTACAAAACCCGACGGTACGTTTTACTGTCTGCCAGATTTCAGTGCTTATAATAAAAACTCACTCGAATTATCACAATTCTTATTGAAGAAAGCTCTTGTGGTAACTGTTCCCGGAAAAGAATTCGGGATAGAAGGTTACTTACGCCTGAGTTACTGCGGAACAATTAAAGAGATTAAGCTAGGAATCGAACGAATGAAATGGGCACTCGACCCCAACTCACCAAACGAAATATTTATTGGCGAACGGAAATTAGTGAGGGATTGGTTATGAACAATTTACTGAACATCAAAACACCAGCTCAAGATCAGGCAAAAGCACTGAAGAGTGAATACGGACTTGACAATCACAGCTTAACGAATCTTAACAATGTTTACTGGAATTTACCGACAGAAGCTCTTTACGAAGAAATAACTTTCCGCGGTGAAGCTCGGATTTCAAAGTTAGGACCAATCATCGCACATACCGGAAAACATACCGGCAGATCGGCAAACGATAAATTCGTTGTGAAGGAACCATCCACGCAGGATAAAGTGTGGTGGGGCGAATACAACCGTCCGTTCAATCAGGATAAGTTTAACGAAGTGCTAAGTCGCTTGCAAGGATTCTTACAAGGCAGAGATTTATTTGTCCAGGATTGCTATGCCGGTGCTGATGAGGAATATCGTTTACCCATCCGCATCATCACAGAAAAAGCATGGCATAGCGCCTTTGCCCGCAATATGTTTATACTGCCGAAAACATCAGAGGAATATAAGCGGCACGTACCCGATTTCACAATCATGTCGATACCGTCTTTCAAAGGACTTCCGCAAATAGATGGAACATCGACCGAAACATTTATTCTTTTAAACTTCGAGCAGAAGATAGGCATTATTGGCAACACAGCTTATGCCGGCGAAATCAAGAAATCTATTTTCACAGTTATGAATTTCTTACTGCCGTTGGATGGAGTAATGCCGATGCACTGTTCTGCAAATATCGGAAAAGAGAAAGATACCGCACTCTTCTTTGGATTATCCGGTACTGGCAAGACGACACTTTCAGCCGATCCAAATCGCGGACTAATAGGCGACGACGAGCACGGCTGGAGCGATGAAGGAATTTTCAATTTTGAAGGTGGATGTTATGCAAAAGTAATTTCTCTCTCCCCCACTGCCGAGCCGCAGATTTACGCCTGCACTCAAAAGTTCGGAACAATTTTAGAGAATGTTGTTTTCGATCCGATCACAAGAAAGATCGATCTGGACGATTCAACAATTACAGAGAACACACGCGCATCGTATCCGCTCGAATTCATAGATAACTCAATACCCGAAAAGATGGGCGGACATCCGAAGAACATAATACTTCTTACCTGTGATGGACTTGGCGTGCTACCACCTATCGTAAAGCTTACACCTGAACAGGCGATGTACCAATTCATCTCTGGCTACACAACGAAAGTTGCTGGTACCGAGATGGGACTTGGCAAAGAGCCGGAGTTAACTTTTAGCGCTTGCTTTGGCGCTCCATTTATGGTTCATCATCCAGCCGTTTATGCTGATTTGTTGAAACTCAAAATGTTAAAGTACGGTGCTCACTGCTGGTTAGTAAATACCGGCTGGGTTGGCGGACCGTACGGTGTAGGTAAACGTATCAGCATAAAATACACGCGTCAATTATTGAACGCGGCGCTTAGCGGTGAACTTTTAAAAGTTAAGTTCAAAAAAGATCCGATATTCGGTTTCGAAGTTCCTGAAACATGCGGAGATATACCACAAAGTGTCCTCAACCCGGCATCATCATGGAATAGCAAAGAAGCTCACATGACGAAGTACAAACAACTTGCAGGCCGGTTCATTGAGAATTTTAAGAAGTATGAATCCGGCTGTCCGCAAGAAGTGATTGAAGCGGGTCCGAAGGTGTGAGAGCTAAGAGCAGAGAGCAAAGAGCGTAGAACAATTTAGAAACTCCGATTTCGATAGAGGTCGGAGTTTTTTTTGAACTAAAAGATAATATATTGACGTTTAGTGATGCTAAACGTCAATAGACTTGCGTTTAGTTCGGGCGATTATTTTTTTGACCCAAATTTGTCATTAGAGTTAAGAACACATACCATCCCTAAAGGGATTTTAATTGTAGGTACTGTCCCAAAAGGATTTTCAATTTCGACTATAAATATTTCATCCCTAACGGGATGAATGCACAAGGTATCTTCCAACGTTCCGAAACAATCGCCTTACAAGAATCCCTTTGGAACCTCCCGAAGAAACAGTGGCTGCCCAATAAGTCAGAAATTGTCGCACATTGAGCTTGTCGAAATGTGCAGGCGAGCTGCATTTAGCATTCTACAAATTCAGACCTACAAATAATTTTACTTTTTAGTTAACGACTTCGCTCACCACGGGGCGGGCAGCGTAGAGCATAGAGCGATTACACGACTCCGATTTCGAAAGAGGTCGGAGTTTTTTATTTGTTGCGTCCGCAAATATCAAGCGTTTGACCTTAAATTTGATATTTGCTAAATTGTACGCAAAGATTATTATCTTGAAACCTACGATTTCTTACGCTGATTAAAACTATTCAAAAAATCGGTAGTTTAATACAAAATGTATATATTTACAGCAAGTTTTTGAACGGATAAAAGTTTGAAAGGATAACTTAAATGACATTTTTAGAATTAGCCGAAAAAGTTTTGAGAGAAGAGAAGCGAGCATTAACCTCCAATGAAATTTGGCAACTTGCAATTGATCTAGGTTTTGATAAACAACTAAACAGTAAGGGAAAAACTCCTTGGGCAACACTTGCAGCGCAGATGTATGTTAATGCTAAAGACAATCCAGATTCACCTTTCGCTCAAACCGATTCTCGTCCGAGAAAATTTTACCTTAAAGTACAAAAATCAAAAATCGATTTCACGGAAGATGGAACTCCCAACGATAATATTATAAAACAAAAAAATAAATTTAATTACTTGGAAAAAGATTTACATCCATTTTTAACTTATTATGCTTACTATCACTTAAACTGTTATACTAAAACAATAAACCACTCTCAATCGACTAAAAAAGAATTTGGAGAGTGGGTGCATCCTGACATCGTTGGTTGCCACTTCCCTATTGATGAGTGGAAACCTGAGGTTTATGAATTAAGCTCCGCCATCGGAAACGTATCTATCCGTCTTCTATCATTTGAACTCAAAAGAGAGCTTAACTTCAGTAATTTAAGAGAGAGTTTTTTTCAAACAGTATCGAATTCTTCGTGGGCGAACGAAAGCTATCTTGTCGCCCCAGATATTTCAAACGAGCCAGAATTTCTTTCTGAACTGACAAGACTTTCCTCTTCTTTCAGCATCGGTGTAATAAAACTCGACCTTAACGACCCTCATTCAAGCGAGATATTATTACCTGCAAAATATCGGGAGACACTTGACTGGGAAACTATAAACAAGCTTACGATGAATAATGACTTCAAAGAATTTTTGGCAAGAGTTAAAATTGATATTTCAAGCAAGAAAATACATAAAAAAGAATATAATCCTGTTCTTGATATTGATGTTTTAAAAAACATCATCAATAAAAATTAAATGACATTCTTAAGACACATATTCGGACCAAGCCAAGATGAAGTTTGGCAAAAACTATGCAACGAAATTGGCGGCAGCTTTACCAAAGGCGGACTCTGGAAAGGCGACAAAGTTACTGTAAAAGTAAAAGAATGGACTGTAACTTTAGATACTTTCACCGTATCAACAGGAAAAAGTAGCGCCGTATATACTCGAATGCGAGCACCGTATGTAAATGTCGATGGATTCCGTTTTAAGGTTTACAGAAAAAATATCTTCAGTAATTTAGGTAAGATTTTAGGTATGGATGATATTGAAGTCGGATATCCCGATTTCGACAACGACTTTATTATCAAAGGAAACGATACCTCTAAAGTGATTACATTTTTTTCTAACCCGACAATCCGCCAACTGATACAGCTACAACCGGAGATCTCGTTTGAGATTAAAGATGACGAGGGATGGTTCGGTGCACAATTTCCTGAGGGTGTTGATGAACTATACTTCCAAGTTAATGGTATCATCAAAGATGTAGAACGTTTAAAAAACCTCTTCGCGTTATTTGCAGAAACCCTCAATTATCTGTGTCATATCGGGTCAGCTTATGAAAACGACCCGAATTTAGAGCTCTAATTAACAGCCCAACCAAGTTTGTTTAAACCTCCGAATTTTCATATATTTCAAACCAGAATATGCTATTATTAACACGATTAGGAAAATATGCCAACATACGCTTATAAATGTAAACGATGCGAATACGAATTTGAAGAGTTTCAAAGTATAAAAGCCGATTCACTGACGATGTGCCCCTCATGCAATACATCATCACTTTCAAGAATGATTGGTGGTGGATCAGGTTTAATTTTTAAGGGAAGCGGTTTTTATTTAACCGATTATAAGAAAAGCAACTCATCTCCGGCAGGAGGAAATAACAAACCCTCAAAAACAGAAGATGCGAACAAGAGTGAGGTAAAAACTACTCCAAAAGATACCTCATCGGAAAAACCAATATCCGCTGAAAAAAAATAAGCGATAATTTATAGAACTCAAAGCTCTTTGCTCTTAGCTCTCTGCTCTTCGCTCACAGTTCTTTGCTCTCCGCTCCATGCTCACCGCCATTTGCTCACCGCTCATTACTCAAAAAGCACTCTTATAATAATTAATAACAGGTTTACCCCTCTCCCATTTGATTGCCACGACATCAAACCTTGCTTCTACGCCTGAAATGTTTTTTTCGTACAAATAACCTTCTGCAACTTTCCGGATTTGCCGCCGTTTTCCAATCGTGATAGAATCTTCGGGTTCTCCATACTCTATTGACTTTCGTGATTTAACTTCGATGAAAACGATTATCCCGTTATCGTCGGCGATGAGGTCAATCTCGCCGCGAGCGAAAAAATAATTTTTCTCAATTATTTTAAAACCTTTTTCAATCAAAAACTTCTCTGCAATTTCTTCCGCCCCTTTTCCTTTTTCGCGTGTGTGAGGCATACAATTATTCGGGATTTAGTTTGCGTATTTTAAAACTCTTTCGGTGTATTTCACAGAAACCATATTTTCGTATCGCTTCAATATGCTCTTCGGTGCCGTAACCTTTGTGTTTAGCAAAACCGTATTGCGGATATATTTTGTCGTATTCAATCATCATCTTATCTCGAATAACTTTTGCTATTATTGAAGCGGCTGCAATTGTAAAACATTTCGAATCGCCATCTACAATTTTGGAAGCAGGAATATTCAATTCGGGAAAGTAAGGACCATCAACAAGCAAATGTTCAGGTGCAGGCTCCAGCTCATCAATAGCTTTGTGCATTGCTTTGAATGTTGCATTCAGGACATTTATTTCATCAATTAGAATATGATCAACACTTCCCACTCCGATACTCAAAGCTTTCAAATGAATTTGTTCAAACAGGTCAGTCCGTTTTTTTTCGCTTAAAGTTTTAGAATCTTTTATCCCATCAATGATAAACTCACGGGGAAACACAACAGCCGCCGCAACGACTGGTCCTGCAAGCGGTCCGCGACCGGCTTCATCCACCCCGGCAACAAAGCGTTTACCCGTTTGCCAAAGTTCACGCTCGAATGTTAATGCTGTTATATGTTTCATTTCTTAAAACTCGTTTATTAATCCAAAATGAATTTTTGCCTGATTAAACGTATCGCCTTTACCGAGAGCTAAACTTACACCGATAATGCCCAAAGCAGTTTCAACTCGCATACCTACGCCGTAACCATATTTAACACTTTCTGTAATAATATTCAAGTCGCTATTATTTCTTGAATAATATCCTGCGTCAAAAAAGCCGGAGAAGAACGACTTGCTGCCGGCAATAAAACGATATTCCAAATTCGACCAAACTATCCGGGAGCCGAGGAACTGATTTTCGCGATACCCTCGCAATGTGTTCGCACCACCGAATCTAAAAAGGTCGCTCACCTCGATAGTGCTTGCGCGCAGTTCTTTACCGTGCAACCCGACAACCACAACCTGCCTCCTGAAAGTTTCCTGAAACCATTCAACATCGATTCCGACTCGTTGAACATTTTGAACTGAATTTAAAGTATAAAATTTTTTCCGCCCGTAACGATAATCGGATTTATAGTTGATGCCGCTTGTGGGATTATAAATATTATCGCGGGAATCATAATGAACATCGAAACCAATCGAGGCGGTGCCGCTGCTATTTACATACCGTGTTGCAGTTTCGGATGATGGAATAATATTTTCCTGATTGAACAACACTCCCACCGAAAACAAATCGCTGATCATCAGTTCAGATTTAAGCTCAATAAAACGCCGCACATAAATTGTATCTTGCTGACGTTGAAAAAATGTGCCTGCAAGATTTACAGGATAATTTAGCAACCACGGTTCAGCATAACGGATTCCAATTTCTTGCGAGTTCCGTTCGTCTTTCAGCCATTTGACATTCAGCTTGCGTGCAGTGCCAAAAAGATTCCGCATCGTAACATCTACAAGTCCGGTAAAATATCCTTTTTCGGAAACCGAGCCGGGCAAATATCCAACAACACCATCAAAAGAATTCGTATTTGCTTCAGTAACTTTAATCAACAAACCCGACGATGCCGGTAGTCCGGCTTTTCGAGATGCCTTTTTAATTGACGATAAAATTGTGTCGGCAACGGAATTTGAATCTTGCAAAAGAAATAATTGAGGTTCACTGATTGACGAAAATAATTGCATACGGTTCAACCGCCGTGGTATTTTCTGAATTTTTGATTGCGAATAAATTTCCCCTTGTTGAATCCGAGTCTCGCGAATGATGACATCACTTTCGGTTTCAGTGTTTCCTTCTATCTGAATCTTATCTATTCTGATTTGTAAGCCCTCTTCAATTTCCAATGTTACTTCAATAGCATTTTCGTCGTCCGCAACAGAAATGTCTGTAACCTCAATAGAAACAAGCGGATAGCCTGATTCTTCATACCTCGTTACAAGATTATTAATATCGGTTTCGAGTATTTTTTTTTGTAAGCAACTTCCTGCCGTTGTGCTGAAATTTTTCAGGATGTCGTCGGTTGTAAATATTGTATTTCCGCTGATGATGATTTTCTTGATTAAAGATTTAAGATGCGGTTCGATACGAATGAAAATATTTACATACAAACTATCATCAAAATAATGTAATGAATCGATACTAATCTCGGAGAAGTAGTAGCAGTTTGCAACATAAAGAGAACGAAGCTTGTCTAAATCTTTCTCTAAGTTTTCTGCGTTGAAGATATTATTTTTTTTTGAAGAAATATTATCGAGGAGGAAATCTTCGGAATAGACTGGAAGAGATAGAGAAAAAACAATATTATGAATAATCGTTTGCCGTTGAGCGTAGCTTACGTTTACCAAAAAGATTTGAAGGAAGAGGAAAAAAAGGAAAAGTCGGATTACGATTTCTCTCATCGGTTGCCATTTATTGGGTCAGTCGTTCATCTTGGTCTTTGCCAAACGTCCCATATTGGCGTCGTCAACTGATAATCACCGAAGCCGGTTTGGTCAACGAAAACGAATTGCCTGTTTAATTCGTAGTAATACCAGACTTCGTAAGGTTTAGAATCGATATCAAACGGATGGCGATCGACGTTGTTGGGCGTACCGAAAACTATAAAAACCATCCCCATATCTGTTTTCCAGCCGGCTATGTAGTGTTTAAAATTTTTATTCGCATATTCGACTCGCGAATAATATTCTTCCATCAATTCGTTTCGTTCCGTGTTAGGTGTGGGGTCTTTCTTTTTCCAAAATTCTTTAAACGATTCCAACCGTTCGTTGAATGGTAGTTTTTTAATTCGTGCAATTTCGGAAGCTTGTTCGATATAAGTCATTTGATCGATAGCTGCATCGAGGTCAACGATTGATACAGGCATTCCTCGCCAGTAAATCGAAAACTTTCTACTTATTGAAGTGGTTATTTGCTGTAAGTTGGGATTCATTTTTATCTCCAATGTATAATCTCCCATCGGTAAATCACCCGAATTGATTTTAAAAAACAAACTGTTTTTTCCTTTAACTAATGGTTGTGTCTCTTTACCGGTTCTCAAAGTTTTCTTTTTATCTTTAGAAATTTCAAATACAATTTCTACTGAATCAGCATTTGTGGAATTATAAACTTCAGCGAAAGCAAAAAAACCTTCCCCTAAATCAACAACATTCCCGGAAATATTCGGAATGATGATCTTTTTTTCACCTTCGATAGTAAGTTTGCTCAGAAGCATTACATCGGAAACTGTGAATTGCTGTTGTCGAAAATCGCGTAACTCGACATTCCGTGAAAATTTTGCGGCTTTTTTTGTTTCGATATCCCTGATTTGAACCACTAATCGATACGCTCCGGGGGGCAACGGAAACGATTGCTGACTAAGCTTATTAAGCTTGGGCGAAACTGTTTCCTCGTAAGTAGATGTTTTGATTGATTCGTTCCACAGCTTTTCTTTGACCAAGTTGTTAGATACATCGTAAATATTTACTGTGAGTTCATAATTAGAGAGAAAGATGTCGGCATTTTTAACAAAAAATATTGCGTCGTATGGAACTTGGATGTACACATCAAGCCGGCTTTCATTAGGAACATCTGAAGCAAAACCCAGTACCTCGATAAAAATTTTGGGTATTCCAATTTCAGCAGCTTTGTGAGTCTCAACCTGTGATACTGTCGAAAAAGAAACGAAAACAGTTAACAGGATTATTAGAAGTATTTTAAAGTTCATATTATTTCTGTTTTTTAATTTCAGCAAACAAATCATATTCAAAATTATCAACAATAGTAACCTTATAAAAATTTCCTACTTTTATATGAGCAGGCGGTTCAACGATTATTTCGTTATCGACTTCCGGCGCATCAAATTCGCTCCGGCAGTAAGCCGCCGAAGCGGTCTTGCTATCAACTACTACCTTTATTTCTGACCCAACAAGATTGCGATTCTTCTTGAACGAAATTTCACTCTGAACTTCCATAATCTTATTCTTTCGGGCTTCCTTTATTTCGTCAGGGACAGGATCGCCTAAAGGTTCAGCAATTGTATTTTCTTCCTGCGAGTAGCTAAAAACACCTAACCGATCGAACTCAAACTCTTTCACGAAGTCAACCAACTCATCGAATTCTTTTTCTCCTTCAGTCGGATAACCTACGATCAAAGAAGTCCGCAAAGCGACACCGGGAACTTTCGCCCTGATTTTTTCTAACAACTTGCGTGTTTCGCCCGAGCTTATACCGCGCTGCATTGACTTCAAAACTTTATCAGAAATATGTTGAATCGGTATATCAATATATTTACAAAGTTTATCATTTCCAACAAACAAATCCAAAATATCTGATGGAAATTTTGCCGGATAGGCATACATTAAGCGTATCCATTCAACTTCATCAATCTTACATAAACGCTCGAGCAATTCTTTGAGCGAGCGTTTTCCATAAATATCTAATCCATAATAAGTTGTATCCTGAGCAATCAAAATCAATTCTTTTACACCCAATGCAGTAAGCCGTTCAGCTTCTTTTATAACACGTTCGAGCGGTTTACTGATATGCTTACCACGCATAATCGGGATTGAACAAAACGAACAGGGATTATCGCATCCTTCTGAAATTTTCAGGTAGGCATAATGACTTGGTGTGGTCAGGTGGCGTTCGCCTAATAGCTCATATCGGAAATTAATTCCAAGTTCGTTTGTAACTACATCGATTTTATTAGCACCGATGAATGCATCGACTTCAGGAATTTCTTTTTGCAGGTCAGCTTTGTATCTTTCGGAGAGACAGCCCATCACGATAAGTTTATCGAGCTTTCCACTTTTACGAAGTTCGGCGGCTTGCAAAATCGTATCGACTGACTCTGATTTTGCATCGTTGATAAATCCGCATGTATTAATCACGACAACGTTTGCATCTTCAGGATTGTTCACGATGGTGTAGTCGCTTGAGTCAATTTGTCTTAATAGTTCTTCAGAATCTACAACATTTTTAGCGCATCCGAGTGTAATAACTGCAATTTTAGGAGTAATAGTTTTCACACTAAAAATTTAATGAAATTGTGAGAGAATAAAAAACTTGATATTGAGATATATTTGATTTATAAACGGAATTTGTTAAATTTAAATAGCAAATACAGGGTTTTGATATGGATAAAGAAAATTCAGTAAAACTTTTTGAACAAAAGCAGGTTCGTACCAATTGGGACGAGCAGCAGGAGCAGTGGTATTTTTCTATTGTAGATGTAGTTGGAATATTGACTGACAGCCCCTAATAACTATTGGAAAGTGCTTAAACACAGGCTATCCAAAGAAGGAAGCCAGTTGGTTACAAATTGTAACCAACTGAAAATGAAATCGGCTGACGGAAAATATTATAATACAGATGTTGCGGATACCGAGCAAATTTTCCGCTTAATTCAATCTATACCTTCGCCCAAAGCAGAGCCATTTAAGCTTTGGTTAGCAAAAGTAGCGCGTGAGCGGGTAGATGAAATTGAAGATCCTGAAATAGGTATCGATAGAGTAATGGAAACCCTATTTAAGAAAAGGTTACAGCAAAGAGTGGATAAACCAGCGCCTTAAAAGTATTGAAATACGAAAAGAACTGACAGATGAGTGGGAGAACCGTGGAGTAAACAGAGGGCAGGAATTTGCTATACTTACGGATGAGATTATAAAAGCTTGGAGCGGCTTTTCGACCAAGAAATACAAAGCATTTAAAGACTTGAAGAAAGAAAACCTTCGCGACAATATGACTAACCTTGAGTTAGTTCTTAATATGCTTGCTGAAGCATCAACTACCGAAATATCTAAAGAGAAAAAGCCTAAGACATTCATAGAGAATAAAGTTGTTGCAAAAAAAGGCGGCGAGGTAGCTAAAGCAGCTCGTTTGCAATTGGAAAATACCACAGGCAAAAAAGTGGTTTCAAAACAAAATGCTAAAGTTTTAAGTTCTAATAAAAACAAAGAAATAGGTAAATAGTATGGAACTTAAATCTTATCAACAGCATTTTGCATCATCAGGATTTTTCACAATTGAGTAGCCGCTGGAGTCAATTTGTCTCAAGAGTTCTTCAGCATCGACAACATTTTTAGCACAGCCGAGTGTATCAGTTTTCACACTAAAAATTTAATCCGCCAAAGGCGGACGAGGGTAAAACCCGCCTGCCGTCCGCCTGCGGGACGGGCAGGTTGCGGCGAGGAGATTCATTAAAATTGTGAGAGAATAAAAAACTTGATGTTGAAATATATTTGATTTATAAACAGAATTTGTTAGATTCGAATAACCAATTAATCAGTCCCCGATTTAATCGGGGATAAGGAATAAAAACAGTTTATTCCCCCAACGGTGGGACAATGCGTAGTTATAGACGTTAGCGGTCATGCTAAGACAACATTACCCGTGAAAACGCCAGAACAGATAAGATGAGCAGATTACAAGACATAGAAAATGCACTTTCATCAATCAACCAAGCTGCCTTTCAGAACTTGTGTGATAGTTTTCTTGCTTTACGAAATAGCAACTACTCTGCATTTTCAAGAACAGGAAGTCAAAGTGGCAAGCAAAAAACAGTACCGGGAACTCCCGACACTTTTTTACTACTGCCAAGCGGTAAGTATATTTTCGTTGAATACTCAACGGACATAACTAGAGGACTCGCGAAGCTAAAGAAAGATGTAAAAAAATGTATAGACACAAAGAAAACCGGAATCTCAGTAAATCAAATTGCTGAAATAATTCTGTGTGTCAATTTTAATTTTAAAAAGCCAAATGCAATTCAAGCATTAATGAACCTTTTAGCAAATTCGCGAATTGGGCTTACGGTTTACACACTTGATTCTTTAGCAATAGAACTTCATTTGCATCATCGTGATCTAACACATGAGTATTTGGGATTGCCTTTGGATACAGGACAAATAGTATCAAAAGAAAAATTCATTGCAGAGTATAACAGAGCATCAAAGGGAATATCAACGCCATTAGACAATACTTTTTTACACCGAGAGCAAGAACTAAAAGAACTTAAAGAAACAATACTTCAAAATGATTTTATTATTCTGACTGGTGCACCAGGAATCGGCAAGACCAAATTAGCACTTGAGGGAATCAACAATTTCCTTTCAGAGAATTTGACATTTGGAGCTTATTGTGTTTCATACAAGCATCACACTTTACTGGACGATTTGTATCAGTATTTTGATTCTAAAAAGGACTACATACTTTTCGTTGACGATGCAAACAGAATTGATGCGTTCAGTCAGATAACAGGATTTTACAGAGGCACAAGAAAGGGGAAATTAAAAATCCTTATTACCGTCAGAGATTACGCTTTTCAAGATATTGGAATTCTTTGCCAAGAATTTTCTCCGAGACGACTTGACTTAGCAAAATTTTCTGACGAGCAAATTATTGATATTATCAAAGCACAGCCATTTGAAATTCTCAATCAAGATTACCATAAGGAAATTGTTCGCATTGCGGACGGCAATCCACGGCTTGCAATCATGACAGCTTTGCTTGCAAAGGCACATCAAAATATTTATGTTCTACATGATGTTTCCGACTTATTTGAAAACTACTTTTCTACTTTCATAAAGGACGATGGAGAGTTTGCAAAGGCATTGAATATTCAATGTCTTGGTTTGATTGCATTCTTCTATACAATTCCTTACAAGAACAGAGAAATCACAACTTCAATTCTTGACAATTTCGGAATTGACTATTCAGCATTCATTGATGTAATTGACAAGTTAGATAAGTTAGAATTAGTAGAGATTCAATTTGAGCATGTAAAGATTCCTGAACAAAATTTATCAACTTATTTTTTCTACAAAGCATTTATCAAAGACAATTTGCTTTCGTTCGAAATGCTGTTGAATAAATATTTTATCAATAACAGTAGTCGTTTTAGAGATTGTGTTATTCCTGCATATAATATGATGGGAGGAAAAAATGTAACCGAAAAATTACAATTGCATTTGAGAAATCATTGGAAAACTATTTCTGATGAAAATGGAAAATATAGGTTTTTAGATATTTTTTGGTTTTTCCTTCAAACAGAAACTTTAGAATTTATTTTCAATATTACCGAAGCACTCCCAACGGTTACACCGTTGAAGTATGAAGTTACTTATGAAAATAATGCTTTCTCATACAGCAAGAATGATGTTATTGAATTGCTTGGTGAGTTCTTACGATTCCCAAATAATTTGAAAGATGTTATTGAATTAGGTTTTGAATACACAAGGAAGAAACCAGAACATTTACCCGAATGGATTCATAAAATCAGCGAGCAACTAACCTTTGACAGAGAAGACCAAATTCAATACAGATTTGCGAGGCAAATAATTTTATTTCAAATTTTGCTTGACGGTTTAAGCAAAGGTGATTCACTTTTCACGACAGTTTTTTACGAACTGTCAAAAACATTTTTGTCATTCAAATTCCATCATACGAAAGGTGGAAGGAATCATTCATTTTATTGGTATGACTATCCTATTCCAAATATTCCAGCGATTCAAAATTTCAGACAGAGAATTTGGAATGCAGTTGAACTCAACTTTGAGAAAAATCCTGATGATTCATTTAATCTCTTGTTGAGCTATTCAAGTGTAAGACCCGATGTAACAAAGGAACTAATGGAATTTGACATTCCTTTATTGATTGAAATAATTGAGAAGCATTTAAGCAAAGATTCATTTGAACATTGCAGGTATGTTCAAGACCAAATCAGATGGTGCAAAAGAAATTCTGTTTCTCATCCTTCTTTCACTTCATTAGCGCACAAGTTTACAAATCCGACCTATGAAATATTCCTAAAGATTGATTGGGATAGGTTAAGAGATAAAGAGATGTATGAGTTTGATGATTACAGAGAGTATGAAAAATTAAAAGAAGCAGAAATCAGAGGTTCATTTGTGTTTAAGAATTCTGCCGAAGTAAAAGAGTTCTACAACATTTTTGCTTACCTGAAAAAGGCAGCAAAAAATGAATGGAATTACAATACAACTCTTGACCATGTTATTGACGAAAACTGTTCAAAGAACTTTGAGTTAGGTTGTTTATTGCTGATTGAAGTAATTGAAAGAAACGACGAAGCGAATTATATTCCAAGAGTTGTTTTTAGAAATCATTTAAAGACAGCAGAACAAGCAAATAGAATCTGGGAGATTCTACAGCAACACGAATTTATCTACAAAGGACTTTGGGAACTTTCGTTTTATGACTACATAGACGATTCGTTACTGACCATGGAATATGTTCAGGCATTGATAAATACTGTTAGCAGTATGAAAGAAGCAAACACAATTCACTTTGACCGACTACAAAGGTTCTTGACACTTGAACCGAACTTGTTTCAAATTATTTTAAGAACCATTGTTGAGAAGAATGAAAAGGAAGGAACACGATTGCGGGTTTGGATGGACTTTTTCAGCACTCACTTTGACCAACTGGGTGACGACATTGAACTTATCAAGAAAGCATATTTGCAGCAAGACAAAATTCATAATCACTTTGACTATGAAGGAAAAGGTTTACTAAATATCTTAAAGAAAGATACTTCTTTCCTTCTTGAATATGTAAATAGCTTATATTCAGAAAAACAATTTGGACTTTCGATTGAACATAAAAATTTAGGATTTATTTGGTGCATCAGTAATATTGAAGAAGTATTGAAAGCTGTTTTTGATTTAGTAATTGAGAAAGAACCATATTTTGGAATTTCTGACCACTTCTGCAATTCATTTTTTAGAAATCTTCAAAACGAAACGAAAGAAAGAGCAAAAAAATTTCTCATTGAATACTGCAAATCAAATTTCAAAGACCACAATAAAATGAATGTTGTGGTTGATATTGTGCGACATTCTATGATAGAAATCTTTGATGAAGTTCTGCTATTGTCCCTAAAATTAAGTCAAGATGTTCAAGTATTTTCTAAAATTTGGTGGAGAGGTAACGGGACAAGCGGTTCGGGAAATGTAATCCTTGCAGACATTGAAATGGCTGACTGGAAGAATATTCAATCAATCGTAGAGAAATCTGACATTGGAATAAAATTGATACCGATTAAAAAATATCTGAATGAGCAGATTGAGTATTGCCAAAAAAGTGGTGACTGGGAAAGACAAAGACGGTTTTTAGAACGATATTAATTTACGATATAAAATTTATTAGATTCATATAAATGACTATTGTAAATCAGAAAATAAAAGCATTAACAAACCATCATCTTAACGGTATGGGGGGTAGAAAGCCTACTGCTAACACGGGTTTACCGCAATGGGGGCAGCCGTGCAAAATTGAAAGTTTGTGCTTTTATCAAACTATGGTGCTTGGGGGACAATGAAGTGCTTATAAATATCGCCCTTCGCCAAGCAACAAATCGTTAGCCGTCATGCCGCACGCTCTCGGTTATTGACGAAAAAATATCTGACGCAGTAAAATAAAGAGTGTTCTGTATTCGGACGATTGACCATTACAATTGAGCAACAAGCCCTGATTAAAGCTGGAGAATAACACCTGCATTTTCACTAAACACCACAAAATCCAATCCGCCAACGGAGGACAGAAAAACAAGCGGTGCAACGAACAACAAGCTGTCGAATCTGACCATCGCTATGCTGCCCTGGGACTTATTGGTTATATCCTAATATTTTACTATTATTATACTGTGAAAACTTTAACATTACATATACCCGACACAATTGACCTCGACGATAAAGAAGCCGCTATGCTCATCGCTACAAGCATGTATGAAAAAGGCAAACTTTCACTTGGGCAAGCTGCTGAACTTGTTGGTTTGACCAAGCAAGCATTCACCGAACTGCTTAGCAAATACGGAGTATCCGTGTTTAATTATCCTGTTTCTGATCTGTCCAGAGACGTAAAGAATGCCTAACATTGTTATATCCAACACGAGTTGTTTTATAGTTTTGACAAAAATAGGTGAGCTTGGCTTACTCCACAAAATGTATGGCGAAATAATTACATCGCCAGAAGTCGTTGCCGAATATTCTCAACCATTACCAGATTGGGTAAAAATCAAATCACCATCAGACAGATTCAGCCAACAAATACTCGAACTTCAACTCGACAAGGGAGAGGCGAGTGTGATTGCTTTAGCTATGGAGACACCTAAAAGTACGATTATTCTGGATGACCATAAAGCAAGGATAATAGCAGAAAAACTTGGAATTAAAATCACGGGTACTATAGGAATTATAATCAAAGCAAAACTTCGTGGCGTAATCCCATCAATAAAACCTTACCTGGAAAAAATACGAAAAACTGATTTTCGATTGACTCCTGCAATTGAGCAACAAGCTCTGGTTGAGGCTGGAGAATAACACCTGCATTTTAACTAAACACAACAAAATCCAATCCGCCAACGGCGGACAGAAAAACAAGCGGTGCAACAAACAACACGCTGTCGAAACGGTCCAGCACTCCGCCGTGTCCGGGAATAAATTGTAAAGTTTGATAAAGTCAGTTCACACACACCGTTAGTTCCCCTCTTGAGAGGGGATGCAGGGGTGTGTAATTAAGATTAAAATTTTCGAGCGGTATCTATGTAAACACCACAAAATCCAAAAACAGAAAAATAAGCGGTGCGACGAAAAGCACGCTGTCGAAACGGTCGAGCACTCCGCCGTGTCCGGGAATCAGCGTTGATGAATCTTTAACACCGGCATCGCGTTTCAATTTCGATTCTGCCAAATCGCCTAACTGTCCGAAGACCCCGACGATTACACCGATAACTACGGCATTCTCGACCGACAAGTAATCGAGAACTATATATTTTGCCGCTACCACAAAAGCAATAGCAAAAATAAATCCACTTATCGCACCTTCCCAAGTTTTATTCGGACTTACGCGTTCAAAAAGTTTATGCTTCCCGAACATTTTGCCGCCAAAATATGCAGCAGTGTCGCAAATCCAAATCGTTGCAAAAATTGTCAAAACCGTGTATCCTCCCCACAAATAAATCTGATCTTTTACACTATCAGATAAATTTACTTCGACAGGAAAAAACCGGTAAACCGGAAAATCGAAAGGTACAAATAACTCGCGTATGCCAACCAGAGTACCCAAAAAAAGAGGAACGTAAAAGATTCCTAATACTGTTGTTGAAATGTTTAGAATAGCATTATCCCGGTTGCGGAACATCTCCACTAACAAAATAGTAATAACAGCTAACACCGAAATAATCACGATTAACTGTGTTTGAGAAGGGAAAGGTATGAGTATGCTATACTTTTCAAAAAACTCGACTACAAAAAATTGTACCTTTTTATGGAAGAAGGATAAAATAATTAAGCTGCCTGTAAATAAACCAAGACCGGCTATCGGTTTCGATCCTTTGACCGCAGCTAATTTATAAAATTCGTTTTGTGCTAAAAACGAAATAATTAAAACGAACGATAGAAAAAAAATATCTCCAAAAATTACAAGAAGTATAATTATTGGAATAGCCAAAACGGCTGTCAGGATACGGACAGTAAGGTTACTCAATTGATTATCCTATTCCTCATCTGAATCTTCGCTGAAGAGGTCAATTTTTTTCAGGTATTCTTCAGCTTCACCAAGATTTTTCTTATAAACCATCACCTTCACCACAGCCATATCACCTATTACAAGTCCTAAAGCGTGGTCGCGCTGCGAAAATACCATGCAAGGAATGTTTGCACCTTCCAAGTTAGCCCTTACCATTTCAGCTTCGTATTCGATGTTGGTCGTAAAAACTACAGCCCAATCTTCCGATATTTTAACATGTTCGTCCTGACTGCAAAAAATCCTGTTTTGATGTTCAACTGAGCAATCAGTGCACACTGCTTTTCCACAGATTACACAGCAACCTAATGCTTGACCTTCAGTGTGGGTTTCACACATTATTTCATCTTCGTCAGCCAGAAATTCGGATTGCAGATAACCGCAATGAGGGCAAAATATATGTTTTTCAATTAATAATTCCTCGCAGTTGAAGCACGCATACGGTTCTCCGGCTAATAAAGTGTAATTACAATCCGGGCACATAGTGCTGCCTTCTACATATTCATAACTGCATTTGGGACAGTATGGCATATTATACCTCGCTTTTTATTTTTGTTAATAAGTTAGATGCACGAATAAAATAATACATTATGATGAAAAAAACCAATAAAAAAAACACGAACGATAATAGTAAAATTTCGGGAGACATTGCGGATGGTTTTCCGGTGATTAAAGCATCATCGTCGTATTTCAGATAAATAGCAAAAACCGCAATGGCATTATTAAAAAAATGAGCCGCAATTGGAACCATTAAGCTGCCCGATTTTAGGACCAAGAAACCTAAATAAATTCCGATGATTGCTAGCGGAACGAATGTAAACGGATTGAGATGAAAAGCTCCGAAAATAATTCCGGTGAAGATAACGCCCTTTAAGGGAGTCAGTCCACGCTCCAAACTTCTTTGTACTAATCCTCTAAAAAGAAACTCTTCTGCAAATGCCGGAACAACCGCAATAACAAAGAGCACAAAAAACAATTCCCGAATATTTGAAGCACCGGCAACTTGCTTATATAATTGTTCGATAGATTTTTTTATCGAATCTACCAAGGGTTGTATATTTTCGGGTAATGGAATCATCTCCTGAACTGTTAAATAAACCTGAAGCATCTGCCCTAATGCAAACATCCCGAACATCGCAAGAATAATTTGGATCAAACTTGTCGATTTGAATCTTAAATAATCGCGTATATCAGAAGAGGCCAATTTTGTCAGCAGTATTGTGGGAGCGAGCAAAAATATAATCTGACTAAAAACGGTGAGCCAGCGGATGCCGTTCACGGTATTCTCATTTATTTGCCCTTTAAAGAAAAGATAAGCAAGCGCTCCGCCTATAATCTGATAAGTTGTAAAAAGAATGACGAGAGAAATAAAAGCAAACAGCACCGGCGAAATGTTATGACGGTCTAGAAAAGTCGTTTCCGGAATTTGAGTATTTACTTCCTGTGAGTTCATTTTTTAATTCGTTCTTTGAGCATTGCATACAATAGCGGAATCATAATTTCGTGGTGGCCTATAAAATTAAATCCCTTACCACCCGCTTGAGTAGGTCGCGTTACTATATTCATAAACGGACGGTATTGAGGCAGCATATCAAAATTAGCGGTAGCGAATTTAGCAGTTTTATATCCGAGATTCCGTGTTACTGTGAGAGCTTTTAAAAATACCTCGGGCATAATTACAGCCGAGCCAATGTTTATAACAACACCGCCGTCCACAAGGTCTTTTACTGCATTACACAGAACTTTGAAATCACGGAACGACATCTCGCCGGTCGCCGCCCCGTCCATCGTTGGCTGCTGATGAATTATATCCGTTCCGATTGCCGCATGAACTGTTACCGGAACGTTCAACTTAATACTCGACGCTAAAATACTGTATTGTAAATTGGGAGCTTTTCGCTTAATCAGCTCCCTTCCGATTGCTTCGCCGTAACCCATGTCGGTCTGGACGCTCGCTTGCAGCAATGTAACATTTATTAACTCTCCTGTTTCGCGAGCCATTCCAAAATATCCATCTAAAATATTCTCGGCAACGTCTTCCGATGTTTTACCGAACATAGCAGTTTCTACATCGTGAATTGCAGCAGCGCTGTTCATTCCGATTGCGGTTATAATATTATTTTTTATCAGGTCGATAATCAACGGCGACAATCCTACTTTTATCACGTGTGCCCCCATCAGAACAATTACCGGCTTATTTTTTTTGCGAGCTTGCAGAATAATATCGACGAACAAATTTAAATCTTTTGCTGCAAGTATATTCGGAAACGAACCGAGAAAACTTTGCAAGCTGTTTTTACCCGGTTCATAAACTTTTGCAAAAGCATCGGGGGTTACTTTGCTCTTTCGCGATTTAATAGAAATAGTTTTTACTTTTGTTATATCAATTTGTTTAAAGTTCCTCATTATTTCACCTTTGCATTAATTCCGCCCGGAACGCCTGAATACTTCGTTAATTCGGCAGTTATTGAACCTACTATTACTCTCGATTTCACCATCACCGGAATTTTTTTCTCATCATCGGTCAGCCAGATAAGCAATGTTCCCTCGGCTTTGAATAATCCGCCTCCTTGAATTATCGGTTCTATGATAATAGTGTTGAAAGTTCCTGCTTTTACTTCGACTTTTTGCCTACCTTTAAATTTTACTTCTAATGTGTATATCGTATCTTTATAGAAATTTTTCAGTTCTGTTCTTTGACCGGGTTTCATTTTCGAAAAATCGAGCGTTCGTGTAAAATAAAAAGCTGAAAGAATATCGTGGGCATACTGATCGATTGGATGTGTGCCCTCGTTCGTTTTAGCAATATTTAAAATATGATCAAACTCGGCTTCGAAATCACGTTTGTATCCACCTTCCCGGATATGCTGCTCGAAACGCCACGGAAAGATTCCCTCAGCATCAATTACCGATACATATTTATCTTCAACTTTATAAAAAGTAGAAAAGAACGGGAGCGAATTAACACGCGATTCTATGTAAAAGCTTTTACGGCCTCTGTAATCTTCATATTTCGGAATTTCCAAAACTGCTTTGCCCGCAACTACAAATCCATACCGAACATCGAATTCTAAATATTCGCCAACTGTGAAAGCATCGTTTTTATGTTTTCGCAGTTCAGCGACTACCGGACTGCGGTTAATAGTATCATTTGTTAAGTTTTGGAGATAAGCATTTTCAGCAAATACCGTAACAAACAACAGCACGATTATGATTTTACTAAATTTGTTCATGTTATTTTCCAATTCATTTATTCTGTTGATTAAGAAAATTTTTCGCAGCTTTAAAAACTTCATTTGCCGAAATAGTATCCATACACTCACATCTTATTTTCCCCTTTTTACATTTGTTACAGTCAGCCGGTTTGCCTGATGGAGTAATCACTTTTTTCTTCTCAGTGTATGGACCCCAACGCTGCGGACTCAATGCCGTGATTTGCGGATAGAAGCCGATTACATTTGTTCCGACAGCCGCTGCGATATGAATCGTTCCGGTCGAATTACTGATGAATAGCTGAGCTAATTTTGCTAACGCTGCAAATTCCAAAAGCGAAAATTCCCCCGCTTTTCCTACAACATTTCCACCGATTGCCCGCTTCAAATTTTCGACAAGTTGGTGTTCGTTCAACCCGCCGGTTATCACAATTTTAACATTTTGAATTTCCGATATTTTTTTGCCAAGTTCTGCAAATTTTTCGATGTCCCAATCGCGCGACGAACCTCCGCTGCCGGGATGTATTATCACAATCTTGTCTGAAGAATTTATTCCAATTTTTTCTAACCTCTGTTTAACATTCCGGACTAATTCTTCACCGACGATAATCCAAGGGGGTTCTACTTTTTTTAAAGGGATTCCAACCGCATCCAACAAGCTCAAATTATATTCGAGTTCGTGTTTCTTTGCATCTTTCCTGTGCTCATATATCCGCTTGTTGAAAAGAAGCGAATACAATCGATAACCTGAACCAACACGTAGTTTAACTCCAGCCAAAAAAAGAAGTAATGCAATCCTGAACCGGGGAAAAGCTATAAAAGCTACATCAAACTTATGGCGGCGAAGAATTTTCAACATTTTACAAAAAGGTACAAGTCCATTAGTGTCGTCGTATAAAATTGTTTCATCGACACTTGTAGAATTTTGAACAAGCTCCAATGTATATCTCCTGACCATCATAGCTATGTAAGCATCAGGATGATTCAGTCTGAGTATATCGACCATAGGAAGAGTTAGGACGACATCTCCAATTCTGTCGGTTCTGACTACTAAAATGCGAAGGGGTTCGCTCATTAAGTTGTTGTTTTATTGTTAATATATTTAAAACGGAAGGAAATTGCAAAGCATCGGGACTTAATAAAATAAAACTTTGTTCTCGATAACCCACGACGTAAGAGTCCGTGTGATAATGGAAAAAAAAAATCGAACTCAACCCCGCAAAGTTTAATCCTACTCCCAGGGGGATGAGTTCGGTAATAAATATAGGGCATCTCTAAAAACTTGAATTTGCGAATGCATGCCTTCGGCAAAGAACTAAAGTCCGTAGAGATTAGTATGTTTTTTTAACCCCACGCTTAAGCGTGGGGTTATTGAAAAACCGCTCGCATCAAGGGCTTTAGCCCAATTAATAAATAACTATGAGTAAATATAATATATAAGACACCAAGAAAAATAATAGTTTTTAGAGATGTCCTATAATTATAACCCAACCTTTTATATTGTGGGTTAATTCCTATTAAATAATCCAGGTTTAATGCAATAAAAAACGGTACGTTGGGATTGCCCGCCTGCCAAAGTCCGTCATCTGATGGACGGCGAGCAGGCTTCTTCCGCTTGTGGCGGACTCGCAATGACTTTTGAAAGAACCTTATTATTAGAACTACCTCTCAGTGGATATTCAAACACTGTCCGACGACTGAATGACTTTCTAATCTTCCGAAGCAGAATGCGTAGGCGGATTAAAAATTTTATTTTCTTTAATAAATTTTTTCTCTTGTAAAAGCTCGTTATGTTTATTCAAATATTGGGTTAAATCTTCTCCCCGTTTAGCTGCTTCTTTCATAAGAAATTGGTTGTAGGTAAGCTGTTTCTGGATTTCATTTTTATAAATAGCTCGTATTGCATCGCGTGCAATCTGTCCGGCATCCCCCTTTTGTACTTCTGCCCCATCCTCTTTCAAACGGCTGCTTAATTGATATTTACTAAAAATTAGTTCTGTTATAAAATGTTTTAATTTTTCTAAATCTTCTGTTGAAATTTGCGCCGCACCGGAAACATAATTGAAAACTGATGGTGCATCTATCGCCTCGTTGGTTTCGTCCATTATTTTTAAAATGTTTGCCAACATCGAAGAATATTTATTTGTAAATTGTTCCGGCGTCAGATATTGAAAAACAAAACCGGCAATATCGTTTCCACCATCGAGGATGGCGTGCAATAAATCGCGCTCTGCTTTAGGAATTTCATCAGCATCTTCAGCATCCCGGCTGCCGTTAAAATCAGCATTTACTGATAGGTTTGCCATATCTAATTCAGTCGGTGGTGAAGCAATTTCATCAGGTATATATGTATATGTTTCGCTGCGGCGGAGGTCTTCTTTAATATATTTTTCTAATTCTTTTTGAAGAACCGATTCGTACAAACCATATTTTTCAGCCACATCCTGAATGTAAAAATTTCTTTTTATCGGATCTTTTATCTTGGCAATTGTTTGAATTATTTTCCGCACTGCTTTCGTCTGCCCTTCGGGAGTTTTAAAATATCCCTCCGTCTCATAAGCTTGAGCCATAAAATCGATAAAAGATATTGAGTTCTGAATCAGATTCTGAAATTTTTCTCTACCAAATTTTTCGATATATGAGTCGGGGTCTTCGCCGCTCGGTAACTTTGCAACTCGAACATCGAGATCATTCTCGAGAACCAAATCCACTCCACGCATAGTAGCTTTCGATCCTGCCGAATCGGCATCGTAAACAATCGTTATGTTCTTTGTGTATCTGGCGATTAACTGGATTTGTTCGACAGTTAAAGCGGTTCCGCTCGAAGCAACAACATTCTTAAAACCGGCTTGGAATGTTTTAAGATGGTCGGTATAACCTTCTACTAAAATTACAAAATCTTTCTCGCGCATTGCTTCTTTTGCCTGATGGATTCCATATAGGAGACGGCTTTTGTTGTATATAGGCGTTTCGGGCGAGTTGATATATTTGGCTAACTGGTCGTCGTCATAAATCTTTCGGGCGCCAAAACCGATAACTCTTCCCGTTGTGGAAAATACAGGAAACATAGCGCGCCCTCTGAAGTAGTCGTAGTAACTGCCATCTTCACGTTTTCTCACAAGACCTACTTTTTCTAAATACTCAAGCTGAATTTTTTGCGACTCCGCGTGCTGGATTAATCCGTCCCATGAATTTGGCGAGTAACCAAGCCCAAACATTTTTATTGTTTCGTCTGTTAATCCTCGTTTGCGTAAATAATCGAGTGCAAATTTCCCCTCAGTTGTACTGATGAGATTATTGTAGAAAAAAAGTGCCCCCATCCTGCATACTGCGTACAAGTCTTCCTGTTCGCGTGCGGCGTCTTCCGTTTCCGGCGAGTAATCGGGAAGTTGAATGCCAGCCCGTTCAGCAAGTGAGCGTACGGCTTCGATGAAGGAAATTTTTTCCATCTCCATCAAAAAGGTGAACGCATTACCCCCGACACTGCATCCGAAACAATGATACATCTGTTTGTCGGGCGAAACGTTAAACGAAGGTGTCTTCTCGTTATGAAACGGGCACAAGCCGATATAGTTTTTCCCTCGCTTCTTCAGCTTTACAAACGATCCGATGAATTCAACAATGTCTATAGCATTCCTGATTTCTTCTATTTTTTCTTGTGATAGTCGCAATTATAATCTCAAATTTTCTGATCTGAATTTACGGATTTTGAGGGTTGGATGCAAAGGAATTATTAACCCAGATTTGTCATTAGAGAATTATTAGATTACCACAAGTTGACCGCTCGTTGAGAGAAACCGTTAAAACGGTTTAGAAAATTGACTGTTTTCTAATTAACCCACGACTTAAGTCGTGGGTTAATACCTAAAAGGTGATATTTTTAACTGTTTCAACAGTTTTTTTGTTTTGGCTTTTCTTACATATTTATTGATTAATTCACCAAACAATCAGTAATTGTAACTTATTGATAGATAATGAGTTAGTTACTTTTTTTCTAATGACGGTCATTAGAAATTATTCCTAATGAACAATCCGGGATTAATAAAACTTCCAAGTTCTGAATTGATTTATGAAAGAGGCAGTTGAAAAGTGATTAAGTTTTTTGATATATTTATGATGTTATGGGATTGACTATTCATTACAGTGGCAGTTTTAATAGTGATGCCTCTTTATCGGAAATGATTGAAGAGGTGAAAGACATTGCCGAAATTTATAATTGGAAATACACTATTTACGAAGACCAATTTCCTGACGGGTGCTTCGGCAAAACTACTTACGACCAAAACATTTACGGGATAAGTTTTACTCCTCATAATTCCGAACCTGTTTTTCTCTGTTTTCTTTCAAACGGGAAAATGAGTAGCCCGATGCATTTGCATTTTTGGGGAAATTCTGATGACCAAGTTGAACGGGAGTATCTGTATATGCTCTTCACAAAAACGCAATATGCCGGAATTGAAATACACAAGGTTATTATTCACTTATTAAAATATGTAAGCAAGAAATATTTGAAGAATTTTACCGTAAATGATGAAGGAAAATATTGGGAAAGCGGAGATGAAAAATTGTTAGAGGAAATTTTTAAACGATATACTGATTTCATGGATGATTTTTCCTCTGCCCTAGAAAATTACCCGATGAGAGAGGGAGAAACTTTTGAAATCTATTTTGAAAGGTTGCTGAAACTAATTCATCAAAAAAATAAGAAATGACGAACATCCTGACGATCATTAAAGCCCTTGTAATGCGGATGTAAACAAAATCTCTACGAGTCTTCTCTACGAGACCGTAGGTCGACTCGATAGAGCCGTAGACCGACCTGCACTAACAAAAAACCCCAACCATTTCTTGGTCGGGGTTTTTCACGTAGCATCAATTATACTTCCACAGGTTCGGGTTGTAACTTCTTCCCGTTTTTCTTTTTCTTCAGATACGGCTGCTCAACCTGTGTAGTCGGTTCGGGTTCTTCTTCAACATCCGGGTAAGTGAAAATATCATACTTGTAATTTCGCAAAATCACCTGATTGCCGGCTCTGCCAATTACATACTGCGGTAATAACGGAATTTTTCCACCGCCACCGGGCGCATCAATAACATAATACGGTATTGCAAGTCCCGATGTATGTCCGCGAAGTTTATCCATAATTTCCAAACCTTTACTTACAGGGGTGCGGAAATGATTTGCACCCTTTGTTATATCGGCTTGATACAAATAGTATGGTTTAACACGCATAGTTAAAAGTTTTCGCATCAACTCCAACATTACGTTGGAATCGTCGTTAACACCTTTCATCAGCACAGCTTGATTGCCGAGCGGAATGCCGGCATCGGCTAACATCTCGCATGCTTTTTTTGCTTCGGGAGTAATTTCCCAAGGATGGTTGAAATGTGTATTGATATAAATGGGATGATACTTGCGCAGCATCTTAGTTAACTTCGGTGTAATCCGTTGAGGTAACACACAGGGCATTTTAGTTCCGAGGCGGATTATTTCGATGTGAGGAATATCCCGCAATGCTTTAAGAATTTTTTCTAACATAAAATCGGTCAGCATAAGCGGATCGCCGCCCGAAAGAATTACATCGCGGATTTCAGGATGCGCCGCAATGTAGTTAATTCCATCTTGTATAAATTTCATATTAATCTTGGATGAATCGCCTACTTTACGTTTACGCGTACAAAAGCGGCAATACATCGAGCATTGACTTGTTGTAAGAAACAACACCCTATCGGGATAGCGGTGAATAATGCTTGGGACAGGACTGTGCGAATCTTCAGCCAATGGGTCTTCGGGGAATCCATCGTTTTCCAACTCCTTTTCCGAAGGTATGCACTGAATCCAGATCGGGTCGCCCGGATACCTGATTAAACTTAAATAGTAAGGGTTTATGCGGATGTGAAAGAGTTTGTTAAGCCGTTCTGCTAATTCGTTATCGAAGCCGAAGCGCTCAACTAAATCCTTTGAGCTATCGACACTCTTTCGTAGCATTTCTTGCCAAAGTTCCATACAAACCTAAATTCCTCCAATGAATTTGTTAGACATATTTCTATAGATATTTTCCATAAACTAAAAGGTCGTCGCCGACTTTATAATATTCTTTTATTCTCGATAAAATTTCATATCCGGCGCTTACATAAAAATCGCAGGTCTTTTGATACTTCGGCTGCGACGATGTTTCTGCTACTAGAAGTCGCCCGTTATTTCTTTTCACAGTTTCTTCTGCATATTTGATCAACTGTTTTCCAACACCTTTACCTTGTGTAACCGGTGAAACTGCGATCCAATATAAATCGTAAGTTCCTTCGGTTAACGGTGTAGGTCCGATGCAGATATAACCTAAAACTTCGTTCCCTTCAACTGCAGTGTATAAATCGTAATCTTTTTGATTAGGATTATTCAGGAACAGATCAACGAGTTCGATAGCTACATCTACTTCAGCTTCTGTAAACGATTCTGTATGAACCAATAAATTACGTACGGGTTCTTTATCGCCTTGTTCAAATTTTCTTATAGTTATTGACATCGTTCAAGCGCCAGTTCAACTATTTTATTTGTCATCTCTTCAAAAGTCATTCCGGCTGTTCTTGCCGCGCGGGCAAAGCCTGCCTCGGCAGCTATATCCGGATTTGGATTTACTTCCAATATGTATGGTTTGTACTCTTTGGTCAAACGAAAATCAACTCTTGCATAATCGCGGCAGCCAATAATATTGTATGCCTTCAACGCCATCGACTGTAAAGTTTTAGCGACAGCTTCGGGAAGCGGTGCCGGACAAATACCTTTTGTGCATTCGAATTCGTCGGTCCCTTTCATCCACTTGGCGTTGTATGTAATAATTTTATGATAATTATCGGGCAGTGTGGACATATCCACTTCGGAAACAGGCAGGGCAGTCGGGTTTGTGTTTCCAATAACAGCAACATTGATTTCGCGTCCTTCAATATATTCTTCTATCAATGCCGGTTGGATGAATTTTTCGATTACAAAACGAACGCGATTCTTTAAATCTTCTAAATTATAGACAACCGAATCGTTGCTGATTCCGACACTCGCATCTTCACGCGATGGTTTTACTATAATCGGAAACGACAATCCCCAATGGGGCAAGCCATCTTCGGATATCAGGTCGTCCGGATTTTTTATCACTCGAAACTTCGGAGTCGGCAGATTATGATAACTTAAAATTTCCTTCACTCGCATTTTGTTCTGTGCCAAGCCAAGTGTAAACGCATTGGCTCCCGTGTAGGGAATCCCCAATAATTCAAAAATACCAGCAACGTGCATTTCGTGTATCGACTCAGTCCCGATACTTTCACAAATGTTAAATATAACATCCGGCTTTTCCTTTTTAAGGAAATCGATCAATCTGTAAATATCGCTGTTCACATTAAACAAAGTGGTTCGGTATCCCATTACCTCCAAGGCTTGTTTAATATCGTTCATTTCGTCAAGCACAGCGGCTTCCGACATATCAACCATTATATCAGCATCGGTTTGAGAAACTTCTCCCCCTTCATATAAAACTCCCGTTTCGGAAATAAACTTCCTGCCTGTGGGTGTTGTAACCGTCGGTTCGTTATAAATTAAAGCGATATGTATCTTTTTATTCATTCAAATCTAATTATCAGTTTTATTATTCGACAGCCCATATCTCTCGGCAGCATTATGCAAAACTTGTTGCATCAGTTGGTTGTAATTCAACCCAGCCGAGCGGGCTGCTTTGGGGAAACAGGAATTATCTTCCGGCTTCGGTAATATCCCGGGCAATGGGTTCAGTTCAAGAATGTTAGGTTTGCCATCGGCATCTAACCGCACATCTATGCGGCACCAATCGCGGCATCGCATAACTTTATAAGTTTTCAAACAAACATCTTCGATTTCAGTTTGAAGAGCAGGAGAAATACTTGCGGGACACTCGAATATATCCAACGGCGATTCTGAGTTATCCCAAATCCATTTTGCTTCGTAAGAATAAATTGGATTTACATTTTGTGGGAGCGAATCGAATTTGATTTCGACTATCGGAAGAACACGAACATCACTTCCGTTACCGAGCAGCGCCACTGTGAATTCACGCCCTTCGATAAATTGCTCTACTAAAGCCGGTTGGTTGTAAGTTTCCAACACAAATTTTAATTGTGCAACTAACTCGTCCCAGTTTCGGACAATAGACGCATTGTAAATACCCTTGCTCGAACCCTCGTGTTGTGGCTTTACGATACTTGGGAAACGGACAGAAGCGCCGGCTAATTCAGAAAGTTGGGAGATTAAAACAAAAGAAGGTGTAGGAATACCATTATATGTGAGAATTTCTTTAGTCCTCGCCTTATCGAGGCACAAACCGAGAGTTAAGGGGTCGGAACCGGTGTAAGGAATTTGGAGAAGTTCTAATATGGCAGGTATCTGTGCTTCGCGCGAAACACCGTTTAATCCTTCGGCGATATTAAAAACAATATCCGGTTTTAATTGCTGAAGTTTATGGTAAGCATACTCGTCCGCTTCTATCATAGTTACGTTGTGTATTTCTGCAAGAGCTTGACGCACTGCATCTATAGTTTCAAACGTGTCCCACTCTGCATAGATATCAGCGGATGTATTTACCGGTGTTTCACTAAATTTTTCCGAACTTAAATTATAAGACTGTTCGGAAGGCTCGCTATTCTTTTCTTCTTTAAGATCTTCCTTCTTTTGATTATATACGAGCGCAACATTCAACGGAAGATTTATCAACGAACTCGTTCGTTCCTCATTAATTGTTAGACATATTTTTTATTTACTTCGTATCGACTGCATTTTTTTTAAAAATTTTTTCTTTCAATCAATACTCACGGTGTAAATATAAACTTTTTTGTGTAGAAGTCAAGTAAAAAATGCATTTTGAAGAAAAAAATTATTTTTTTTCTATAAAGGAGTGTGTGAGATTTTTTTCTCGATCAACCGACATCGATATAGGTGAGAGATGTTTTTAACTTTTCGAAAAAATATTTCCGGAGTGATTGATGTTCTTGGTTACGAAGATGTGGATCGTCTGCAACGAGTTGAAATGCTTCCCGACGAGCTAATGTTATGATGGGTCCGTCGTCGAGGACGTTAGCGATATGAAGTTCAGGCAAACCGCTTTGTCGCGTGCCGAAGAAATCGCCCGGACCTCGCAGCTTCAAATCTACTTCTGAAATTTTAAATCCGTCGTTTGTTGCAAGCATAGTTTGAATGCGAGTTAAATTTTTTTGCCTCTCTAATTCGTTGATATTATTGGAGTTATGGGAATCGAATATTTCTATATTATCCGTTTGCCGTTTTGTAATTCGAGCTAACCAATCAGGAACGACTAAAACACAATGCGATTGTTCAGCGCCTCGCCCGACTCTGCCGCGTAACTGATGCAATTGAGAAAGTCCGAACCTTTCAGCATGCTCAATCACCATCATAGTTGCGTTCGGGATATCGATACCGACTTCAATTACTGTTGTTGAGACGAGAATGTGAAGCTGCTTTGCTTTGAAAGCTTCCATGACCTGATCTTTTTCCTCTGACGACATCCTGCCGTGTATCAATCCCACCTTCAAGTCGGTGAATATCGTATCGCGGAACATTTCGTAACTCTCTACCGCTGCCTTCAAGTCAACTTTCTCTGATTCTTCAATCAACGGATAAATTATATATACTTGTTGTCCCTTCCGGACTGTCGCTCGTATCATCGTGTATAACCGGTCGCTTTCCGGTTCAGCTAACATCATTGTCTTTATCTGTTTCCTGTTCTTCGGCATCTCATCGATAATTGAAACATCCAAATCGCCGTAAACTGTCAGCGAGAGTGTTCTCGGTATCGGCGTGGCTGTCATTACCAAAACATCAGGATGAATATTAACGCTCTCCTTCCCCTTCCGCACAAGCTCCGCTCTTTGGTCAACACCAAAGCGGTGCTGCTCGTCGATAACAACAAAACCTAAGTTAGCAAACTCAACACTTTCCTGTATCAAAGCGTGAGTTCCAACAATAATGTTAGCTCTTCCTTCTCTGATGTCGCCTATAATATCGTCTCTTAACTTTTTCCGCTGCCCGCCGATTAACAAACGAGTGTTTACATTCACCTCTCTTAAAAACTGAGCGATTGTTTTATAGTGCTGTTCGGCTAAAATTTCGGTAGGCGCCATAAATGCAACCTGATATCCGTTATCTATTGCTATAAGCATTGCAATCAAAGCCACAACCGTTTTACCGCTGCCAACATCGCCTTGAAGCAAGCGGTTCATCTGCTTTGACTGGCTCATATCGTTGGCAATTTCTTTTACTACTTTTATTTGAGCTTTCGTGAGTTTAAACTGGAGCGAATCGACTAACTTGCGGGCTAAATTACTTTTCACATTAAACGATATTCCGGGAGTTTGAACTTTAGTCTTCATTTTCCGGTAGGCAAGCAAAAGCTGGAAGCAAAACCATTCATCAAATTTCAAGCGATAACGGGAGGCATTTTTATATTCGACTGTTTCGGGAAAGTGAATATTTCGTAAAGCGACAGAAAGCGGAAGCAGATTTAAACGCTTCAACAAGCTTTCGGGAAAAAATTCTTCAGCTTGTTCTGCAAAATTATCGACAACCTCTTTCATAATTTTACGAAACACTGTATCGGTAATTCGAAGGTTTCTAAAATCTTCCCCCGAAGAATATTTTGGTATTATTCCCTTCGTGTGTAAAAAACCTTTCAGGTTATCTTCCTCACCCACTTCGAGTCGATCGATGCGCGGATGTACAAATTGCGGACGGTTTTGGAAAAAATTAAGCTTCCCGGAAACAGCTAACATTTCGCCAACCTGAAAAGCCGATTTGAAATAGTTTGCATTTTGAAAGAAGACGAGTGAAATTGTGCCCGTAGCATCGCCTAATGTTATTACACATTTCCGCCTTGGCGGTCTGCCTGCTATATCGATAGCACGGATGCTGCCAACGACTGATATTCGTTTTGTTGTATCGGTAATGCGGCGGAGTGAACTGATTTCGGAAACTTGTGTAAGGTCGAAATAATCGAAAGGAAAATAGTAGAGTAACTCGTGGACGGTATTGATTCCACGATTTGCAAAAGCTTCGGCACGCCTGGGTCCAATGCCTTTTATAAACTGAACAGGAGTCTTCAGATCGTATTTAATTACACTCTTCACGGGAGGTAATATAAGAAAAAATAAAGCCGATTTCCCGATTTTAGATAAAGTAATTCAAATGAAAATTTTAACTATTAATGGAACACGGATGACACAGATTTTGACGGATTTTTCACGGATTTACTATCTGTGTTAATCCGTTGCATCCGTGTAATCCGTGTGCTCCTGTCTTCCGCACTTATAAAAATTACAAAAATAAATTATTGAAAAATAAAGAGTTATAGTAACGATATTAGAAAAATGGGTGCTGCAATGTGGAAGACAGGTTTAGGACTCCGTTAGGAGTCAAATGTTTGTAGATTAGAAAAGATGTAATGAACCCGACCCCAGCGGGGTCGAATGTTCTATTGGAACATACCACTCCGCTGGAGTGGAAATACATTATTTTCTTCCACGGCTACAAACATACAAGTCCTACGGACTTGTCCCAGAGAGGTAAAGAAAAAATTTAGAAACGATACTAGAAAAATGGGTGCTGCATTGCGGAAAACAGGAGGAGTATTCAGGTCGTATTTAATTACACTCTTCACGGGAGGTAATATAAGAAAAAATAAAGCCGATTTCCCGATTTTAGATAAAGTAATTCAAATGAAAATTTTAACTATTAATGGAACACGGATGACACAGATTTTGACGGATTTTCACGGATTTATTATCTGTGTTAATCCGTTAGATCCGTGTAATCCGTGTGCTATGTTCTGTTTTGCGTAACATCAGATCATAATATAATTTAAAAAATAATCACAACTCGATACCATAAAGGGTCATAGCAAATTTGTCTATTGATGTTTGAAGATTATTGATTTTATTTATGGTAGATTTGATTTGTTTTGATATTTCTGTTTTCTTTGCAGTTAAAAGTTTTGGGTCGAGAGGTAATTCCACGTCGTCAAGAATTTCTTTTAGCGATTTTTGCTTATAATCTTCGAGAATAGTGCTGAGTAAATCAATCATGCTTTTCTCCCCCCTGATTTCAACAACAGAACTATCGGCGCCGATTAATCTGATGGCTGCTTTGGATTCAAAAAGTGTTTCCCCGACCCGTTGATATTTGACCAAGGTGAATTTTTCTGGTTCGATTTGCCCGATTGAGTAAGTTATTGCATCGTTCCGTTTCAGTGGTCGTGCACCTTTCCAGCCGAGACTATTGACGATAGCTTTCTCATTCAGAGCGGGGATTTCGTCGTCATAATATTTTTTATTGATAAACTGGGGGTCTGAAATATAACGTGTAAGCTCCAAAAGTTTCTTCCGTTCTATGATCATCTCATCTACCAACTCGACAATTTTATCATGGAGCTTCTGTTCTTCTTTTGTCTTTATCGGCTTGATAGGTAGTGTCTGACAAAATTCTTTTGGGAAGAAGTATTTATCGCCGCGCTTGTTTCCTTTCTGCTCAAAGTAGTAAGTAATAACTTTGGAATTAAGAACGCCAAGAATGTATTTGAGAGATTCCTTAGGATGGTTCTTGATTTTGATAAGGTAGGTATTTGCATCGGAATAGTAATCCTGATCACTGTAACCAAAATCATTTGAAGCTGGCCACTTGGAGACAATAATCTTTTCTCCAGCAAATAGATCATTAGTTCTTGCCCAATGCATCGAGTACCACGGTAACTTCCCTTCCTGTGCTTCCCGTTTATTTTCTAAAATCGGTTTGAACTTTTGGAGATGTTTGAAGATGCGCGGATAATCTCTTACTACAGTGTCTTTATTTACATATAAACAGGAAAGAGTTTTTGCATACTGTATAGAAGGTAGATAATTAGTAATCTCAGATGCTTTATAAAGTGGTTTTATTAATTCTTTTTCTCTATCATCCAATAGCAATGCGGTAACTTCCTTTTCTTCCAAATAAAAAATACCTTGATCAACTTTGATATTATATTCTTCTATATTTTTTTGAGGTAGCAGTTCAAAGTTACCAGCCGTGACAACATCTGCACCACTCAATAATCCCTGATTGATAGTACAAAACTCATCTAACGGTTTACCCGCTTCCTCAATTGCATTCAATGTTTTCTTGTGTTTTTTATTAACGAATAAATGCCACTCTTTTTCGGTTAAATTACCTTGCAGTGTTGCACTCTCGTACACCTCAATGTGTTTATCAGAATATTCCTTCCTGTCGATATGTTCGGAAAGATGTTTGAAAAGTTTGGTAATGTTGTCCTGAAGATTCGGAGAGAGAAGTTCCTTCACTCGTACAACTTTGATTGTATTTTTCTTTCTGCCATCAGCATTTTGTTTGCCGGTTTTCTTTTCCAGCAAAAAGATAACGTTGAATTGACCTTTGGCGCTTTCAAAAAGCTTTGTCGGTCCAAAATCAATCACTTCCTTGACGATTGCATTATCGAGAATATATCGCCGTAGGTTGCTTGCACCAACCGCCTGCAGCCAGTAGGATGTGGTGATGAAACAAAGTTTCCCGCCATCCCGCAACTTTGAAAGTCCAAGCTCGATGAAGAAATGGTAATAGTCCATCTTGCCCTGATACAATTCTCGCCCTATTGGTAGATTCTTCGTTCTCCTGAATAATTCTTTATGGTCATCTTCACGGATGTAAGGAGGATTGGCGAGGCAGTAATCAAAATCGTTCGAGGTGTAGATTTTATCAAAGATTTTTTGTTTTGCGAAGTCGCGTCCAAACCGAATTAGATGGTTACTCACGTTGTAAGTTCCGGTTTCTTCTTTTACAAACAACTCCACAGCATCGTTGTAAAGAGTAAGCGAGTCGCCTTGTACAATACCAATCGGCTGAGCTTGTATCGTGAATTTTTTCTTGGCATACATCTCCCGTGTAACAGCCGTAAGTTGGATGAGGAGATTGATTTCCGCAATGTAATATGGGAAAGGAGATATTTCCATTCCGTAAAGTCCCAAAAGTAAAGCTGATCTTATTCTCAATAAATCATCAAATGTCTTCTCCTTGGGACTTGAATACTCCCTTATACGTCGAGCAGCTTCTACCAAAAATCCGCCCGAACCAACTGCGATGTCCAACACTTTTTTGGGTTCGCGTTTTTTCTTTTCTTCATGGAAGAAAGCATCATTGTTCGTGAATCCAACCCGATCCCACATGAAACGTATAACAGTGCGATCGGTGTAATACTGTCCCTTATTTTGTTTATCGATGATGTCAAGCTCTTGCTCGTATATCATTCCCAGCGCATCATCTTTCAACGCACCGAGATAGAAATTGGCAAGCTCATAAAGTGAATCAATAAGTATCGTTTCGTTTGGCTCATACCATGTGTAGTTATTTGGCGTGCGGTACAGCCATTGGTATTTCTCTCCGGCAAATTGGAATGATTGGCTCAGTACGCGACGGATTTCCTTTCCAAGATTCTTATACCATTTCTCGAATCCGCCATCTGTGAGTGTCGATTCGATAAAACCGATATCTTCCCACATACGTGCAAGAAGAATGCGTGCCATCGAGAAATAAGCTACACGATAAAAATAAATTTTCAGCGACCGTGCCTGAGTTGTTTTAGAAGGAGCATGTAGATATTCATGCAAACGAGTTGGAGTAGCAGATAGTTGGGCATCTGCGAGCGACCTATCAATTTCTTTACTGATTAAATCAAGCTCCCGCACAATATCCTTTGCCAAATCAGGATTATGTTCCACGAAAAGCTCAACACTCGTTTTTTGGTTTAATGCATCTTGTTCAAACCATTCTACTATTTGTTTTAATTTTCGTGTGAGGTGATCTACTTTTAGAGATTCATTACCAATCCATGCGGAACTTTTGCAAATTCGCTGGATTTTCTTTTCCGTATCTAGTGGACAAAACGCGAAGGTCTCTACAAAGCGAATAAACTTTTTTGTATTTTCTTTCTCAAGGATGGTTTTTTTGTTGTGCTTGAAGTCTTTGTAGAGTGTCAAAAAATTAAAATTGAATTCAGGTAACTCATCTTGTGAATCTTCAGTATAAACATTTACTTCTCTCATGTTCGTCAACACACCATACCGGACTTTGTAGAAGCGGATGTAGCGCCTAATTTGAGGGATGTGCTTCTTAATAGTCTGTTCAGTTACAGCAGTGGACTTGGTATCAAATAGGAACGAATGTGTAAAGGTATCGACTGGAAGAAAATCTGGTACGTTTCCTTCATCGCTTTGTTCAGCCCATGCTGTCTCGCCAAGAACAAAACCGAGAACCTGTTGAAGGAATTTTGTAAATAGGATCGGTTGGATTAGCTTGCGTTCATCAGCGTGAGCTTCTAAAGCATATTTCTCATAACTCTGTGCGCGACTGTACTTTGAATAATCGACTGAGTCTAGAATTTCTATGGTTTTCTTAATTGGATTTATATTATCTAGAGGCATTTTATGATACAAAAAAGTTACTTATGATAACCGAAGCACTGTCTTGCTCCATCTTGTTAACCCGAAAATTTCCACGTTTTCAGATTAAATCAGCACCTACTGTTTCATGTACACAGTGGAGAACCACACTTTGAATAGAGGGTCGATGAACTCAATACGCTGCGGTGTTATATCGAGTACCTCTTTACTAATCAGCGATTGTTTGATGCGATTTATGTTGCCCGATGTTCCGAGCTTGTATGTATGCAAGGTTTCTGCCGCACTGAACTGTGTAATGTTGTTGCATAACGCCTTCAGGAAGTTAAGCTGAGGATTCGTCAACCCGTCTACTTCGCGCTGGAACAGAATGCCGTGTTGCGTAAGGAGTGCGTTGAGTGCGGAGTGGTAATCACCTTCATTGCAATTCTTATTGGTGTTGCTCCAGATAGTGTGAGCGAACTGTTGCACAAAATATGGATGATTCTCCATCTCTTGCGCAATGCGGGCGGCAAGGTTTTCGTCTATGCGCTTGCCCGTTTTTTTAAATCCGGAGGTTATGAATGGAACCCAATACGTTTCCGGGATCTTTTCCAGGAACATCACGTCGCCGAACTTGTAAAACGGCATAGACTTTTCCTCAAACAGTTCGGTCATCATATGGCGCTTGCTTCCATACAAGCAATACGTAGCATGTGTGTGATGCTGCCAGTGCGCACGCAGTTTTTTCTGAAACATGAGAGGGTTGTTGAAGTAGCCGACATTTTGGAACTCATCCAGACAAATCACAAGCTGGATGTTTCTTTTTTTGCTCACTGTCTCTGGTAGATCTAGAATTTCATCCGCGGATTTTTCTACTTCTTCCCAATCAAATGTAACCGAAAAGTCATTTACGGGATCGATGCCAACGCTGAATTTTGGAGTAAGGCGCTTGAACAAGCGTTTTGCACTTTCGATCCGCTCCTCCCACTTTGAGAAGGAGACACGAAGGACTTCCCTAGTGAGTTGAACATAGAACTCCTGTTCGCTTCGCACATTAAAGAGATCAAGAAAGCAGAATCGCACAGACGTATCACGCTTCTCAATTGCGTGTCCTACTCTAGCAACGAGAGATGATTTTCCCCATCGCCGCGGAGAAATCAGTACGCTGTTGATGCGAGATGCAATGTTATTAGATAGCCGTTTCTGTTCCGATTCACGATTCGTGAATGTTTCGCCAGAAGCGATTTTGCCGTATATAAAGGGACCGTGCATGGTTTTTCTAATTTCTTACACTAATGTAACTTACAATATTGTAAGATGCAAATCTATATGGTGAAAGCGATGGCTGCCTTTGAATCTTACTATTCCAAATCCTGCCGTTATTAGTTGTTCGTTGTTTGTTAATTATCGTTTTAAATTTAATCAACCCGCTTCATTCTTCGGGTCGCGCATCATTAAATCTAACGTTGCATCGTGCGGGTCTTTGCCGCTGAAAAGTACGTTATGAACTTCCTGCATAATCGGCACCTCGACATTTACTTTTCTTGCTAACTCGCAAGCCGACTTTGTAGTAGCAACTCCTTCTGCGACCATTTGCATTTCGCTTAAAACATCCTGCAGCTTCCTTCCTTTTCCAACCTCTTCGCCAACATGACGGTTTCTGCTGTGCTTGCTCATACATGTCGCAATCAAATCTCCAATGCCCGACAGCCCCGAGAATGTTTTCTGATTTGCACCTAAAGCTGTTCCAAGTCGTGCTATCTCGACTATCCCGCGTGTCATAATTGCGGCTTTTGTGTTATCGCCATAGCCGGCGCCATCGCACAAACCGGCACCAACAGCAATCACATTTTTCAACGCCCCGCCAAATTCAACACCCCGGACATCATCGGATGTGTAAACTCTAAAATACGATGTCCTAAAAACTTGCTGCACTAACTTTGCCGTTTCCGGACTGATCGATGCAGCGACAACAGCAGTCGGTATTTTCCTGCTGACTTCATCGGCAAAGCTGGGTCCGGAAAGCATCGCAGTCATTGAAAGCGGATGGTCGGGTAAAGATTCGGCGATTACATCCGACATTGTTTGGAGCGTTCCAACCTCGATTCCCTTTGCAAGATTTACGATAATAGATTGTTTAAAAGAGAGATGTGAAATTTGTTTTAACACCGACCGCAAATGCTGCGAAGGCACAGCAGTAACTATGAGATCGCTATTCTGTATTGCATCCTTGAGGTCGGTAGTGATTTGAATTTCATTCGGTATGATTATGCCCGGAAGGAAAACCGTGTTTTCGCGTTTAGTTAATATATTTTCAGCATCCTGATTGCGGAACGACCAGAGGGTTACATCGTGCTTGTTCGAAAATAGCAACAGAGCGAGAGTCGTTCCCCAACTTCCCGCGCCAATTACGGAAATTTTCATTTTAATTTTGTGAAGTTTTCTTTTTGAAAAAACTAAAACTTGTTATTTTATTTTCTCTGCCTTCGAGCAGACGTTTTATATTCGCGCGATGTGTAAATAATAAAAGAATTGCTATACCGATGCTAAAAAATATCAGAGTTCCGTACCCTTCCACTTCCGCATGAAGAATATTTTCCCTGAAAAATAAAGTTAGAGGAAATGCGACCGCCGCACTGATTGAACCGAGTGAAACGTATTTTGAAACAAACATTACGATTGCGAAGACTGCAATTGCGATAGAAATATCGAGAGGCGCTAAACCTATCAGCATGCCTGCTGCTGTTGCCATACCTTTACCCCCTTTGAAGCCTCCGAAAACAGTCCAGATATGTCCGACTATCGCAGCCGAACCGCTCAAAATCTGAACCAAAGTAAAATCTTCGAGTGGTGTATGATTTACAAAAGGAAACGGGGAGTACATTAACTTAGCTACAAAAACCGTTGCAGCAAATCCTTTAAAGATATCGAAGAATATTACAATTAAGCCGGCTTTTAATCCTAATACACGCATAACATTGGTACCGCCGGCATTGCCACTGCCGTGATTCCGGATATCGATTCCTTTAACAAGTTTACTTACTATTATACTTGTAGGTATTGAGCCGACCAAATAGCTTAAAATAATTACATATAAAAGCGATAACATTTAAAAAACCTTAAATTTTGATGTTTAAAGATATTGAAAAAAAGGTGAATATGCAAGATGTTTTAGAGAAATATTAAATGAGGCGTGGAAATAAAACTCCCCTTTACTCCAAATCCTCTTTCGTAGTAATCTTAATATTCTTATAATCTCCCTCGATGAGTTTAATTTTTTTTCCTAAACGTTCTACCAAATTTGCATCGTCGGTGGCGTAGTAGTTATCGGTGTAAGCTTTTTCGAAGGCTTTAACAATCAACTCTTTCCTGAAACCCTGCGGTGTTTGAACTGCAAAAAGTTTATTGCGGTCGAGTGTCTCAATAAGAAAACCCTTCCCATCCGAAACTTTTATAGTGTCTTTCAACGGAACAGCCGGAACTGCTGCCCCAAACTTTTCGGAAGCTGTAATCACATTTTTAATTAACTCATCTGTAACGAACGGACGGACAGCATCGTGAATTAAAATTATTTCAACATCATTTTTAATAATTTCTTTCAGACCATTCCAAACAGAATCCTGCCGGTGTTCACCGCCATTAACGATTGATGCTATTTTCGTGAAGTCGTTCTTCGTTACTAAATCAGTAACTTCATTAATAAAATCGGCGTGGGATACGACAACAATACAGTCGACCGCATCGCACGCCTGAAATCTTTGAAGAGTAATTTGAAGAATCGGAATTCCATCAATTTCGAGAAACTGCTTCGGCTTATTGCTGCCGAAGCGTTTCCCGATTCCTGCTGCAGGAATAACAACACCAACTTTACACTTTCGCATATCTGCCAATTACAAAATTAACATTGCATCACCATAGCTATAAAAGCGGAAGTTCTCTTTTATGGCTTTTTTATATGCACGCATTATCAAATCGTAATCGGAAAAGGCACAAATCATCATCAACAATGTTGATTCGGGCATATGAAAATTTGTAATCAATTTATCTACAATCTTCATATTATAAGGGGGGAAGATAAATTTATCGGTCCATCCCTTATTCGGTTTCAGAAATCCTTCGGTAGTAACCGACGACTCCAACGCCCTTGCAGTGCTTGTGCCGACCACAAAGACATTTCCTTTGCCTTCGATAACTTTATTAACCGAGTTTACAAGGCTTTCGTTAATCTCGAAATATTCTGAATCCATCTTATGTTTTGATAAATCTTCCACTTCAACTTTGCGGAATGTTCCAAGCCCGATGTGCAAAGTAACGAAACCTATTTTCACACCTTTTTTCTCGATGGCGGAAAGTACTTTTTTCGTAAAGTGAAGTCCGGCAGTTGGAGCCGCTACCGAGCCGACATTTTTTGCATAAACAGTTTGATACCGTTCTTTATCTAATTCTTCCGACTCACGTTTGATATAATGCGGCAACGGCATATAGCCAATCCGCTCGAAGATTTTGTACACATCATCGTTGGTTACGAAACGGATTGTCCGTCCGCGCGAAGTCGTGTTATCCACAATCTCGCACATCAATTTTCCGTCGTCGAAATATACCTTATTGCCGATGCGAACTTTCCGTGCGGGTTCAACAATAACATCCCAGATGTTATCTTCCTTATTTAACTCGCGCAAAAGTATAACTTCAATTTTTGCATTGGTTTTTTCTTTGCGACCGAACAACCTTGCCGGAAAGACTTTAGTATCGTTCATTACTAATATGTCGCCCTTCTTGAAATAGTCGATTATATCAGTAAATTTTTTTGATTCGATACTTTCATCCTTGCGATTGACCACCATCAATTTCGATGATTCGCGGTTCGGCAAAGGATATTTGGCTATAAGATTACGCGGAAGCGGATACTTATAATCTGAAAGTTTCATTTTATCCTGTTCCTTTATTATTTAATAGAAGTTTATTTGAACGAATCATTTTTTTGATTTTGATTTTGATTTTGATTTTTTGTTCGCCTTTGGCGAATTGTTTTGTTTGGATGTTGGTACACCATATTTTAACGCCGAACGTGCTGCTGCTAAGCGGGCAATTGCTACGCGATATGGCGAGCAACTAACGTAATCTAGACCGATTTGATGACAGAATTCAATTGAAGAAGGTTCGCCGCCGTGTTCACCGCAAATTCCTAACTTTATGTTCGGACGTGCTTGCATTCCTTTTTCGACTGCTATTTTCATCAACTGACCAACGCCGTCACGATCGATTGCTTCGAAAGGATCGACAGCGTAAATATCTTTTTCAACATACGGAATTAAGAATCTGCCCGCATCGTCGCGGCTAACACCTAACGTAGTTTGTGTTAAATCGTTAGTTCCGAAACTGAAGAACTCGGCAACTCCGGCAATTTCGTCGGCTGTTAAAGCGCCTCGTGGAATTTCGATCATCGTTCCGCAAAGGTAATCGATTTTGATTTTGTTCTCAGCCATCACTTCAGCAGCAACCCTTCGAACAATTTCTTCTTGAAGCTTGAGTTCTTTAACGTGCCCGACAAGTGGAATCATAATTTCAGGTTTAACAGAAATCCCACGTTTCTTCACATTCACTGCTGCTTCAAAGATTGCGCGGGCTTGCATCTCGGTAATTTCCGGATAAATTATTCCCAAGCGGCATCCGCGGAAACCAAGCATCGGGTTGAACTCGTGAAGCGAGTTTACACGCCTGTGAACTTTTTCGTAACTGATTCCCATTTTTTCAGCAAGTTCACGCTGTTGCTTTTCTTCGTGTGGTACGAACTCGTGAAGCGGCGGGTCGATTGTGCGAATTGTAACAGGATAACCATCCATCGCCTCAAATATTCCTTCGAAATCTTCGCGTTGCAGCGGCAGTAATTTGCCCAACGCAGCTTTGCGGTCTTCGAGAGTGTCGGCTAAAATCATTTCGCGCATCGGTCCGATTTTTCCTTCACCGAAGAACATGTGTTCGGTTCGGCAAAGTCCGATACCCTGCGCTCCGAAAGCAATTGCAGCGGCAGCTTGATCGGGCTGGTCGGCGTTCGTTCTGATTCCAAGCGTCCGGTATTTATCAGCCCACTTCATAATTTTTTCGTAGAGTTGATAAACAGGCGCATCTTTTGGAGCGAGCGTTTTTTCGACTAACACTTGCAAAACTTCGGAAGGTTTGGTGTGAACTTCACCGAGCAACACTTCGCCGGTTGTTCCATCAATCGAAATATAATCGCCTTCGTTCACGGTTTTTCCTTTTACATTCATCGTTCGCGCAACATAATCGATGTGCAAATCGGAACAGCCGACTATGCAAACTTTGCCCATCTGCCGTGCAACGAGAGCTGCGTGCGAAGTCATTCCGCCGCGGGCTGTAAGTATTCCTTCGGAAGCATCCATACCTTTGATATCTTCGGGAGAAGTTTCGATACGAACTAAAATTACTTTTTCGCCACGGGCTTTCCATTCTTCGGCATCTGGGGCGTTGAAAACAACTTTTCCGCTTGCAGCGCCAGGTCCGGCATTCAAACCGACAGTTAATAATTTACCTTCACTGATTGCCTGGTCTTTTTCCTTGCGGTCAAAAATCGGACGTAGCAATTGATTGAGCTGATCCGGTTCGATTCTCATCAGGGCTTCTTTTTCATCGATAAGTTTTTCGTCAACCATATCGACAGCAATTTTCAGAGCAGCAAAAGCAGTCCGTTTTCCAACGCGGCATTGCAAGATATAAAGTTTATCTTGTTGAATTGTGAACTCGATATCCAGCATATCTTTGTAATGCTTCTCTAAAACTTTGCGATACTTATCAAGCTCTTTATAAATTTTCGGATTAGCTTCAGCAAGTTTTGCAATCAGAAGTGGAGTGCGTGTGCCGGCAACAACGTCTTCGCCTTGTGCGTTCATAAGGAATTCGCCGTAGTAATAATTTTCACCTGTTGCGGCATCGCGCGTAAAAGCAACGCCGGTTCCTGAATCTTCGCCCATATTTCCGAAAACCATAGCTTGGATAGTTACCGCGGTTCCCCATGATGCGGGAATATCGTACATCTTGCGATAAGCAATTGCGCGTTCATTCATCCACGAGTTAAACACTGCGCCGACTGCGCCCCAAAGTTGGTCCATCGGATTTTCTGGAAAATCGTGACCGGTTTTTTCTTTGATTGCCTTTTTAGATCTTTCAACTATATCTAACAAATCATCGGCTGTAAGTTCAGTATCGAGTGTTACCCCTTTCTCGTGTTTCTTCTTGTCTAAAATTACTTCAAACGGATCGTGTTCGTCTTTGTTCTCCGGTTTCAAACCTAAAACAACATCGCCATACATAGCTACGAAGCGGCGATACGAATCATAGGCAAATCGCGGATTGTTTGTTTTGGCGATGATAGCTTGAACTGTTTTGTCGTTTAAACCCAAGTTTAAAATTGTATCCATCATACCGGGCATCGATGCACGGGCGCCAGATCGGACAGAAACTAAAAGTGGATTTTTTGTATCACCGAATTTTGCACCTAATTCACGCTCCATCTTTTTTAGGGCTGTTAAAATCTGTGCTTTAAGTTCCTTCGGATATTTTCGTTTGTTTGCATAGTAGTAAGTGCAAACTTCGGTTGTTATTGTCAATCCCGGCGGTACGGGAAGTTTCAGGTTCACCATCTCAGCGAGGTTGGCACCTTTGCCACCAAGCAGCGATTTCATATCGGCTCGACCATCAGCTTTCTTTCCACCAAAATAATAGACGTATTTCTTTGCCATAATTTTATTTCTCCATATTGTTTAATTGTTCATTCGTATATTAGTTATCTTTTTTTGAAAATCTTCTTCACCGCTTATAAACCGGACTCCAACTTCTAAATAGTATATCGGCAGTTCGGTTATTTGAGCTTTCATTTTTATCAATCTCATAAAATCTTTTTCCGTTGTTATAACGAAATCGGTTTTTTGCTCTTTAAATTCTTTCTTTAATATTTCAATATCTTCAGCATTGTATTGGTAATGGTCGGAATATTTTTTGAAAATCTTTACTTCCAAACCTAACTCGTTCAGTGTTCTTTCAAACGAATCGGGATTTCCAATGCCGCAAAATGCACCACAAGTTTTATTTTTTAAAACTTCCAATTCGAGTATATCATCTGCTTGGATACCTACTAATTTTCGCGGTTCCAGCATAGTGCGTGCTGTTAATTTCGCACTGGTGTTTTTTAAAGTATCCGACTTCTGTTTCCAATTCGAGTAGATAATAATATCGGCACGTTTAAGGTTCCGCATTGGTTCTCTTCTTAATCCGGCAGGCAGCATCAGCTCTCTGCTCAATGGTTTCGAAGCATCCACCACAACGATATCCAGGTTTCGGTGTAATTTTCTATGTTGGAATCCATCGTCAACAATTATATAATCGCAATTAAATTTTTGAACAGCCAACTGAGCAGCACGCGACTTTTGTTCATCTACAATAACAATTGCATTTGGAAATTTCGACGCAATTTGAAACGGTTCATCGCCGCACGCACCGGCGTTGCATAGCAGTCGTTCGCCGTCCGAAACTACAAGTGTTCCTTTTGTAGTGCGTTTGTAACCCCTGCTTACTACGGCAGGACGTTTCTTTTGCTTTAGTAGGAGTTCAAGAATATACTCGACAAGCGGAGTTTTGCCAGTACCGCCGGCGGTTATATTACCGACCGAAATTACGGGAACGTCCACTTTTACAGTTTTGAATAATCCAATATCAAAGAACAAGTTTCTAAAGGATATTACCAATCCATACAACAACGAGAACGGAAATAGCGCTATCTTTAAAATGTCCACTTTATTTTGCAGCAATTAATTTTAAAATATTTTCAGCCACACGTTTAGCTGCGCCGCGTTCGCCTAATTTCTCGTAAACAGATTTCAATTCAATACGGGTTTTGTCGGATAAAGTTTTATCTGTTAAAAACTTTCCCGCTGCGGCAGCAATATTTTCTGCATTCGCCCGATGCTGAATCAATTCAGGCACGATAGTTTTACCGGCTACTATATTAGCCAAACCGATATTTTTTATGTTAATCATCAGCCGGGCTGCTAAATATGTAAGCCACGATGTTTTATAAACGATGACCATCGGCGTTTGGAAACAAGCCGTTTCGAGTGTTGCCGTTCCTGATGTTACAATAGCAACGTCCGAGTTTTTCATAAGGTCGTATGTTGCATTTTGTAGAAGTCGCACTGATGAATCTTCATACAAAAACGATTTTACATAGTCGCCTTCGAAAACGGATGCCACACCGACGGCTATTTGTGCATCATACCCGGTTTCCAAAATTTTTGAAGCATGCAGCATCGGGGGGAAAATTTTTTCCAACTCCTGCTTGCGGCTGCCGGGGAAAAGCCCGATAATCGGTTTCGATTTATCGAAGCCGTAACGTTTACAAAAATCAGCTTTGGGTTGCGGTTCTTCAATCACATCTAACAGAGGATGTCCGACAAATTCTACTTCGATACCTGCTCGTTTATAAATTTCTTCTTCGAAAGGAAAAACAACAAACATTTTATCTACTAATCCTTTCATTTTTTTTATTCTATTAGGATGCCATGCCCATAGTTGCGGGCTGATATAGTAGAAAATTTTGATTCCCGCTTTTCGGACTTTTTCGGCGAACCGCAAATTGAACCCGGGATAATCAATTAAAAGCACAGCATCGGGGCGGCGGTTAGTAAGCAACGATTCGAGAGTCCGGCTAACCGACCTGATTGTCGGGAGTTTCTTCACCACTTCCAACAATCCCATCACCGCCAACTCGTTAATATGATAGACGAGCTGCATACCTTCGCGCTGCATCTTGTTGCCGCCGATTCCAAAAATCTCGATATCTTTAAACCGGGATTTTAATTCTTTTACTACACCGGCGCCGTGCATATCGCCTGAAGCTTCGCCGGCGATTATCATCAAACGCATCTTACGCGTCTCCAAAAAGTTTTGTTATCTTCCAATCGTAAAAAAAACGGAGCATCCAAATTACAACTATTATAAAAACAATAATTAAAATTGCCTGAAAAGTTCTTTGCTCTGATTTTATTCCGCGTCGCCAGTCTAACTGCGGTTGATCGTGCCCGCTGTATTTATATTTTTTGAATGATGGGAAAAATTTTGGAACCGCTTTTAAATATCGCTGATATTCCGTTCCATAAGTTTTAGTCAGGTGCTCTTCTTCTAAACTAACAATGAGAGTATATTGAAAAATAAAATACGAAAGTGTAACAGTCGGTAAAAAAGGAAACGCAGCCCACGACATAATTCCAACACCGAAATAAATACAGATATTACCGAAGTAGAGCGGATTACGTAAGTATGAAAAGGGCCCGCTTGTAACAAGTTGTGAGCTGCCAACCGATTTTGTCGTGCGGGTTTCGCTGCCTGCCACCGAAACGCCCCACAATCGTATGAACTCGCCGAAGAGAATAACCAACAGTCCGCCGGCAATACTGTAAATTGTCGGCTTCGCAAATACAATCATAAGCAAAATGAAGGGGATAGGTATATAGCTTCGGTATTTAAATAAAATTTTTCGTAAATCCATTTGTGTTTTCATAAAATTTTTATCCGGCAAAGTAAACTTCTTTTCGGTTGAATTCAGCTTGTTGTCGTTTGCGTATTCGTTTTTTATTTAGAATTTCTTCCATCCGGGTTATCACATCCTCGAATGAATTAAAAAGATAGTAAGAGATATTCTCGTTTTGGCAAAAAGTTTGCAGCTCGCCGCGGGCAAAAACAATATCGGCATATTTCACGGCGCATTTGTCCGAGTATCCATCGCCAATGTAAACGATGATATCATCATCGCCCGATAAAGTAAGAATGTGGTTGCGTTTGCAGTTGGCGCAGCGGTCGCATTCTTCTTCGGAATACGGGAACGTTATTTTCATTCCTGCCTCTACAAACTCCAACTTGTTTGCAAAAAACGGAATATCGGAAAGACCATATTTGCGTAAAACCCGTTCTATATAATAATCAAGTCCGTCCGATAGGATATAAAATTTTATCTGACGATCATCACTATTTTTTTCACGGCAAAACTTGATAAAATTGCCAAAACTTGTATCGATTTCCTGTTGGTCGATAAAGTCGGATACATCTTTCTGCGAAACGTTTCCGCAAGCTTCGGCTTCGCGGGTAAAACATTCGGCGGCACTTATTAATCCGGCACGATAATCTTCGATAATTTTTGTACAAATAGGACCGCCAAAATTATAGAACAGGTTATCACCCAAATCGCCTTTGGTAATTGTTCCGTCGAAATCTATAAATATTTTTATCATAACAACTCTACCGCTCTTACTAAATTCTCTTTCTTCAATTCTTTATAAAATCCCGGTTTATGAATTGGTTCGTCACTTTTTCGTTCACCTTCGAACAAGGTTATTATGTTTCTATTAAAGTATGAAAGTAATGTATGAGTTGAAGTGCTTCCATAAGTAATTTTCTTGCTTCGTTGTGAATAGTCTCCTGTAAGCTGGCTTTCTAATTGAAGCAAAACAAATCTTAAATTTGAAAACACTTGCTTGAACAAATTCATTTTATCTTTCCTCAATAATTTCTATTATTTCTAGTGGCACCCAATTGTCCTCTTGAATTTCGTCTATGGTATCTCTTAATTTATACTCCATTTTATCTAACTTTTTTAACGCATCCGTTTTACTCAATGCCTCAATTTCATAAGATATTCTTTTCAAGACAGTTGACTTTTCAATTCTTGTGATAGAAAAATTTTTTGTTTTCATAATTCTTTTACCATTTCTTTCCAAGCAATTTCAATTCATAGTTTTTGTACAAAATCACTTACAAATTTTTCAAACCTATTTACATTGTTTATTATTATTTTCCCGGGTTCTCTTCTTTTACCTGGTCTAAATGCAAAGAAACCATCGATATATGCTTCCCACACTTTTTTCATTTTTTGAAATTCTTCTGTTAATTCTATTACCTCACAAACAATAATAAACAATGAATGAGGGTACATCCTTTTAAACATCTCCGATTCTGTAACAATATCTCTAAACATATCTAAAGAAACATAATACTTACACTCAATAATAACATTTGGAACGAAATAATCTTTTTCTTCTATTCCAATTGAGACACCATTTTTAATAGTAAATTTTCTCCAATTCCCAATCGCCAGATCGGCACCATGTCCGATAACAGATAATTTTCCGTCAGAGTTAAAACCAATCCATGATATCATATCTCTATGTGAAAATTTATTTATTTGCAAATTCTTTTTTGAACTACAAATGTTGAGACACAACAAATAGGTGAACTCTTCTACTCTATGTCCAATAAAGGTTGCAAATTTTCTTTCACTGCCAATAACTATTCGTATGTCGGATAAATGCTCATCAAAAAACTCATTATATTCCACATACTTCTGTTTAATTGTAGGAACATCCTTAGCCAAAGCCCATTCATCATATTTACTTTTTAATTCTAAAAGTATTTTATGATTACTTTTTTCTAAAAATCCATCTAACAGATGTCCGTGGGCTCTTAAATTTTTCATAATTTGGTTTACTTTTAGTTAAGAATAAATTTTAATTCATTATTATTTAAGTCAAAGATTTTACATACCAACTTATCTAACTCATATCTTACCTCTGATAAATTAGCATTACTTATTTCCTTTACCATTCTATTAATTTCATTATTATTCTCTTGGTTAATTTTAATAGGCAAAGCATTAAGATAGCCGACCAAAAAATGTAAATAACCGCCATTAACATGTCCGCCTTTGAAAAGAATTGAGTAATAATAATTCATCAATTTTGAATTTAGAATAGCTGCAATATATTCCAAAGATATATTTTCATTTTTAGATTTTTGGGTAAGCATCCCTGAAAAATAAACATCTTTTAAAATCCATTTGCCCTCTTTGTCTATTGCAGCCGATAATTGTTCTGCATTTTGTCGGATAATTAATTTAGGAGTTTCAAAAATTTCGATCGGTGGCAACGGATTATTAATTTGCTTTGCTTTTTCAACATCATAGTCAATCCATAATCCCGACCATTTGATACGATACTGTTCCACTTCTGCATCTCTTGAATAGATGTTTGCTCCTAATATAGGTTTAGGGTTTTTCCCTGTCGGTTTGTTAAAAATAAATTTGTCTATAATTCCTTTTTTGTGAAAAGAAATAGTCCATCTTATATCTAAATAATCCTTTAAAAGCATGTTAATAGATGAAAGATTTTTATAAATATCTATTCCTGTTCTATCAGATGGAAGTATAAAAAATATAAAATCCTCTGTTTTATTAAAATCGTTTTGAGCAATTAAAGATGGACGGGATTTATCTATGTTCTGTAACTGTTCAACATTATCATAAGTTTTCACCTTGCAGTTTTTATCTTTAATATTTTTTACAAAAAGCAAAATCGGATATACGGAAATATTTTTAAATACGGGCAAGTTGGAAATATCGGTTATCTCGTCAATTTTATAATTATCTAGAATATTTTTTCTTAATGATTTGGCTGATTTCAATACCAGAAATTTGTTGGGAATAATGAATCCGAAACTTCCGTTCTCGGATAGTAATTCAAGTCCTAATTTAATAAAGCAGTTATAGAGGTCAAAAGCACCATTGGCAATATCAGGAAAATTTTTACGACACATTGATTTTATTTCTGTTGACATTTTTTTCGCTTCCAGATAAGGCGGATTCCCGACAACATAATCAAAACCATTTGCGAATATTCCTTCTCTGTTTTTTAAATCTCTCACAATGACTTCATCGCTCTCATCATTTTTATTTATAGAGTTTGTTAAGTATAGATTAAACTTTTGAGGAATATAATTCGGATTGATCTTCTTGATATACTTTAACAACTCAAAAGTTGAAATCAATAAGTTAAGTTCTGCTAACCGCAAAGAGAACGGATTGATATCCATTCCCCAGATATTTTTTTGAACTGTTTCAAAAATATCATACGAATCAAAGCCTTTTAACTTTAAGTTATCAATTAAATTTTTTACAGCAGTCAATAAAAACACGCCAGTCCCACATGCTATATCTATAAGTTTTTTGTTTTCAATATCTGCGTCTGTTATCCATCCTGTTTTTGCCAGAATATATCTCACTACTTCATCTGGAGTATAAACTTGTCCTAATAAAATCTTTTCCTCTTTGCTGATGAAGTTCTCATATAGCTTTCCAATAATATCTATATCTATATCGCTTAAGTCGTATCTATCTAAAGCATCCATCAGTTCATCATTTAAATACTGTGGAGGGATATATTCAGCATACAAATCGTTAGATTCTAAGTTGTAATATGTTTTTCCAAAGAAATCATAAAATTCATTAACTGATTCATACAAACCATTTTTAAAGTCTATTTTCAAAAAATCGTTGTCTTTACAATACTTCATTAAAATTACTTTGCCGAAATATAGTATACCAGATTCAACTATAAATTTATCATCGTTGTCTATGCCATTAGTTTTTAAGAATATCCTCGTATTAGATGAACATTTAGCATTATCAACAAATAACTTTAATAAATCATGCAAATCTTTATATAATTTTTGTAAGGAATTATTATTAGTAATTTTTTCCTTTTCTGGAAATAGTGATAGTTCTGGTTCCTTCACTTTGTTAGATGTACCCGCATTAATATTATCCTTTTTATACTTTTTCTTATATAAAATTTTTTTAGTAGTGTTATTCATGGTTTATATTCTTAAATATCTCCATTAAAGATTTTTTGCAAATTGTATTTCCTCTAAAATAAAATAATTTTAAAACTCTTGAAACTAATTCTTCAAAAAGCATTGCTGGGTAATCACATTTTTTCCATTATCCTTTTTTATGCTCAATGTTGTCGCCATGTATAAAGTTTGTCATAGTTTTACCTTTCTGGTTTACACACCACTCGCAACCGCAGCCGATTGCACACGGTCTTCATCGTTGAAACGAACTGTTACAATTTTTGAAACCCCTTCTTCTTCCATTGTAATTCCGTAAAGTGCATTAGCAGCTTCCATCGTCCGCTTGTTGTGTGTTACAACTATAAACTGAGTATTGTCGGAAAACTTTTTGAGAATCCTTGTATAGCGGTCGATATTCGAATCATCTAATGGAGCGTCGACTTCGTCGAGAATACAGAACGGGCTTGGCTTTACTAAATAAATTGCAAACAAAAGTGCAATGGCGGTTAAAGTTTTTTCGCCTCCTGAAAGTAAGTCGATGGAAGTGGGGCGTTTGCCGCGTGGTTTAGCAATAATTTCGATACCGGCTTCAAGCGGGTCTTCGTTTTCTTCGAGCCGTAAATCGCACTCGTCGCCTTCGTCGAACAAACTTTTGAAAGTCTTGATAAAGTTTTCACGTATTAATTCGAAAGTAGTTAAAAACTTTCTCTGTGCTGTGTTATTAATTTCTTCGATTGTGTTTAATAATGTCCGCTCGGCTTCAATCAAATCGTCACGTTGCTGCGTCATAAATGTAAACCGTTCGCTTTCAGTGTTATACTCATCGAAAGCAGCAAAGTTAATGGCGCCCAACATTCTAATCCGGTCTTTCATCTGGCGAACTTCTTCCCGTTTGGCAGCAAAATCGATCCATTCATCTTCTGGATAAGTTTTTAATTCAATGCTGATTTCAAATTCGTTTCGTGCCCGTTCGCGAACGTGTTCGATATTCTGATTAATTTCAGATATCTTCATATCATATTCGTGGAACAATTTTAGTGTATCGTCGTGCAGGCGGCGGTCGTCTTTAATTTTTAATTCGACACTGTGAATTGCGTTCCGCTTTTGTGTGTAAACAGTTTCGACTTCGGTCTTTCCTTTTTCAACTTCATTCAACTGCAATCTCAGTTCCTGTAATTGCATTCCAACTGACTGCAGTTCGTTGGTAATCCGTTCGATGTCTTCTTTTGCCTGCGTGATTTCAGAATCCCGCTTTTGCAATGTAGTCTCGGTATTCCGGACTGTTGAAATATCTCTTTCTAATTCAGCTTCAGCGTTCCGCTTGTTGCCGTGTAAGGTTACCATCTTGATTTCAGCATCGTTCACGGCTTTCGACAAATCATTCCATTGTTGAGTAATTTGTTCTAATTCTTTGTTGAGTTCGGCAGCATTCGTTTCGGCTGCAGCTTTCGCCTGTTCGATCTGATTTATTTCTGGGATTAACTTTTCCTTCTCGGCACTCAACTCTGAAATTTCGGCTTCAATGCGTTTAATCTCGGATTTACTTCTTTCAATCGAATCGTTCGCACGTTTTTTCTCGAATACAATCTGTGCGATGCGCATCTCAACCGATGCCATTTCTTTTTCAATTTTCTTAACCTTTTCAGAAGCTGCTTTAATATCCAGAGTTTCGAGTATCTTCTGTTTCTCGCTTTGCTGTTGTTGCAACAATTCAAGCTCGGCTATAAACTTTGCTTTATCTAATTCTAACTCGGCTATCTGGTCGCGCTTGCCGATCAAACTGCCTTCGTCCTGCCGGCGACTGCCGCCGCGAACAACTCCGCCGCTTGTTCTCACATTACCGTTGAGTGATACAAATTTTATCCCTATTAACGAGTTCGGCACAGATTTTAAATCCTCAACAATTGCGATGCTATCTAATAAGTATGAAACTAAATTACGATACGGTTCTTTTACCTTTACAACCTGATCTGCCCAAAGTATCGGCGAGTGATTTGACGGACGAATACGTTTGATTTTGGGAATGCGGTCGAGACAAATAAAAACCGCTTTTCCTTTTTCATTTTTTTCGAGAAGACTTGCTGCTTCGAAAGCTTCGCTCTCTTTTTCGACGATGATGTAGTTTGCTGTTTCGCCTAAAGCCGTTTGGATTGCCGACCGGTATTTTTCATCTGTATTAACTATATCTGCAACTGTAAGGTAGTTTTTCTTTTTAAATTCAGTTTCGTTCAATAAATACTTTATACTGCTGCTTCGTCCTTCGCTGCCTTCAATCAAAGAAACGGAGAAATCTATTTTAGCTGTTATCCGGTGTATCTCGTTTTTTAGTTCTAATTCCTTTTGTTGCAAAGCTTCAAGTTCACTCCGGTTCTGCTGCACCAAAGTGTTCACTTCCATAAGCTCCATTTCAGCCTGGATGAAATCGCGGTGCAGTTCTTTATCTTTGACTGTCAACTCCGAAACTTTATTTTCGCTTTCTGAAATCTCGTTTTCAAAATATGCTGCGTCTTCAGTTATCCGTTCGATTAATCTGTTCAGGTTTTCTATTCTTTCATCTAACAACTGCCGGTCGCCGTTCTTCTGAACGATCTCGTGTATCAGCGAGATGATTTCGTTATTTAATCCTTGCAGAAGTTCTTTTTTCTCATCAAGCTGTTTTCCCATAAATTGAAAATCGGTGTTAAGCTTTTCAAAAACTCCATGGTCTGCAATTACTGCTTCAGCAAATTTTTCGATGTTTTCGCGGAGTGTTACCTGTTTACCTTCTAACCACTCTTTTTGATTGAACAAATCGATCTTTTCTTTTTCGTATCTTTCGATGTTCGATTGGAGCGAATTAATTTGTTCGTTCCCTTTAATAATGCCTTCATCATATTTATGAATCTGCGAAACAAGTTTGGCTGCCTGCCTTTGGAAATCGATTAACTGCCTCTCGACTTCGCTGATTTCGATGCGCATTTTATCGAGTAACTCTTCCTGTTCATTTAATTCAGCATCAATATTATTTTTGGCAATCTCTGTTTCACCAAAACGATCTTTTAATGGATTCAGTTTTCCGAATAGATAAGCGTATTCGTGCTCTAGTAAATCAATTTCGGTTGCCCGCAGGTTTTTTGAAATCTCGTTGAATTGTTCCGCCCGTTTCGATTGTCGCTCGAGTGCGTTAACTGTTTTTTGAACTTCTTTAACAATATCGTTCACACGAATCAAGTCCTGCTGAACACTTTCTAATTTGTGGTATGCGGCTTTCCGACGATGCTTGTATTTTGTAACGCCGGCAGCTTCTTCAAACAAACGGCGGCGTTCGTCTGTCCTGTCGCTTAAAATCGTCTCAACCATTTTCAATTCAATCACCGAATAAGCATCGGCGCCCATGCCGGTATCCATAAATAAATCGACTATATCTTTTAGCCGGCACTGAACTCTGTTGAGCAGATATTCGCTTTCGCCTGAACGATAAACTCTGCGTGAGATTGTAACTTGAGAATAGTCGGTTGGCAAAATTCCACGTGTGTTTTCAATGATGAGAGAAACTTCAGCCATACCAAGCGGTTTGCGGTTTCGTGTTCCGTTAAAAATAACATCTTCCATCTTGTCGGAACGCAGTGTGCTGTAACGCTGCTCGCCCAAAGCCCATCGTATCGCATCTACGATATTAGTTTTGCCACAACCGTTCGGTCCCACGATAGCCGTAATGCCGGCATCAAAATTCAAATTTACATTTTGTGCAAACGACTTAAAACCAAATATTTCTATTTTAGATAAATACATTTACAAGATACTGTTCTGTGTTTCTAACAAAAATTTTAGGTAGATAGTTGTTGAATGAGCGTAATCCATATAGCCGTATAATAAACCGGCGACTACGAGAATGGCAAGAACACCGGCGAAATAAATTTTCGACGGTGCAATATCGAATATAATTGATACACCCTTGAACAAGCGGAAGGTAGATATGATTAGAATTAACATAATCACTCCTAATGATGGCAATATATAAATGGGGTCTTCCATAATTCTGAAGAGCACCATACTCAAAGGAATGAAAATTATCAATGGAGTCAACGACCAAACCAAAACTGAGAAAGCATGATACAGATAAACCCTGACACGGATAAAGAGAGAGAAGAATTTTACGATTAGCGTTAATAATAAAATTTTTAAAAAGATGATAACCGAAAAATAGGTAATAAATAAAACCGGCTGCCATACAAGTTGAACCAGCCATGTTTTCATTGTGTCGGATAAAATTTGGCTCAAGATATTATCAACTAAAAGATTGTAACGATAATGTGTAAGGATACTTGATAAAATTATAGCTAATGCAATCGACAGCACAGCAGATAAGAATATACTATGGCTTACGGGAATAATCCGCTGGTCTCTGACATCTGCGAAGAAATTATAAGTTCTCAACATCGATCGGTTCATATTTTCCCGGAAACGCCTGTTGCTGTTGTAGAAAAAAGCTAAAGAGATTAAAACAACTAACCCGGCGATTACAAAAATTATGGGGGCGCTCGAAGAATAATTGCCAACCGGTAAAGCGGTAACCTTCTCGTTGTTGAATACACTGCGTAATACATCGTAAACTACACGCCTGTCCCGCGACATATTCACCATTCCCGTTGAACGTAGATATGGATTTCCGGATGGTGTTGACATCGAAGGGCGGTCGCTGAACCAATCGTTATACGACCAGAATACACTCCCTGCGAATTTCAATTCACGGATTACATTATTTGCCTGCCAGGCATACCAAGCTTGCGACTCGATTGATGTCGGGTCGCTGTAACCGCTTCGGTTGTTGGGTAAAATTTCTTTTCCATATTTCCCGATAATAATTGGTTTATCAGGATAATTTTGCCGCCAAGTTGTTAAGTCGTCGCGAAGTTGATTGATGGAGCCTTCAAAACCTGGGTATGTATTTATTGAAACAATATCAACTTTATCTATAATTTCACTTATGTCCCAATTTACCGGAACTGATATATAAACAGGACGGCTGTCCAATGAAGCGATAATTTTCTTCATCGACTCGATATAATTAACAGCGACAGAGGGATTCTTTTTTGAAATTTCAAATTCGTTGCCGATACCCCACGCCAAAACGGAAGTGTTGTTTCTATCACGCCAAATCATTTCTCTGATGTATGTCGAAGCCAAATCGGTATAAAACTCTTTTTCCAATATTGCTGCTGGAACATTCGTGAGTGGAATTTCTTCGATAACAAAAATGCCATACCTGTCGCAAAGATTTAAAAAATAAGGATGAGGAGGATAAAGAAATCTTATAAGATTAACGCCACCGCTTTTTATTTTTGCAATATCTTTTTCCATATCGGCATAAGTAAGAGCCGAACCGAAAAACGGATGCTCTTCAAAATAAACTACACCTTTAACGTAAAAAGGATTTCCATTTAAAACTATCGAAGAATTTTTTAACTGTAAATTCCGTAAACCATAGTTGAGAATATATTCATCAAGTGGAAATGTTTCTTTTCCTTCAACGCGAACAACAGTACATTTGATGAGATAAAGGTCGGGAACTTCGGGCGACCAAAGTTTGGGATTAGCAATTTGCAATTCGACTTTAAAATCTTTCGTTTTCCGTTTTTGGACATCAAGCGGAACCAAGGCGCTCCGCCCGACCAATGCTTCGTTAAGTTTATCGTAAACTTCCACCGAGAGAGCTACAAAAACCCCTTTCGATTTTTCTTCAGCGGAAAAATCGAAGCCGGTGTTTTCAATAGTAGCACTGATTTTTAATTTTGCATTTTTATAATCGGGAGTTAACTCGGAAGTTACTATTGTTTCGTTGATGAACAATTTCGGAGTTGCGAGGATGTAAATATCGCGGAAGATGCCGCCGTAATTCCGCCACCCGCTCACCTGATGGCGAAGCGGAAGAGTCGAGGTTGCCGTTAATTCGTTATCGGTTATAATACGAATTGCATTTTCTTTTCCAATCTGTAAAATGTTTTCACGAATCGGAAGGACAAACGAACTGTATCCCCCGATATGTCTTCCAACAAAATTTCCATTAATCTGAATTTCGCTTTGATTATTAATTCCGTAGGCAACCAGCATGAAGTTAAATTTATCAATCATTTCGCTTGTGATTTCAAACTTCCGCTGAAATGTAACCCGGCTTTCAAAATTGTAGGCAGATGGAATTTGAATGTTTAACCATTCTTTGCCATCAATTGTATATTGCCAATAACCGGCTAAATCAATTTTGGTGCGGGTTGGTGTGTTGGCAAACATACCGACATCAACACCAATCGGAGTTTGTTGACCGTTCTCAAAGAATTTTTTGTTTAAATTTGAGTGCTGAATTTGGGAGAGACCGACGTTCGCCCATAATAATAGAGAGTATGTTACTAATGCGACAAAAAACTTGCCCAAATTATATCCTTCTGGTATGAGTAAATATGGAGGTAATCGTTAAAATCATTTCAAAATGAGATTTTTCGGTTGAAATATAATAAAAAAAAGGTGTGAAAGCAATTGATTTTTAAGGAGTTAATGAAAATTGGCTGTTTTTGCCTATTTTGATACTCCGCTGACGATAAGCAGTAGCCGTAAGTCGGATTTGCTAATCCGACCTACTGTGCTGTGTGTCGGATTTGATTATCCCAATAAATAATGATTTCGTATTTGTACATTAGATTTTACTCCCAAGATTGTATTTCAAAATTAGATTTCTTACTAAATTCGTTTCAAAACAGGTGGCATGACGGATAACAGTCAGGTATATTAAAAGTTGGGAATTACGGAACAATTTCCTCTCAAGACACACAATGATTAATGCGAGTTACACTCTTGTAAATTTAGCAATATCCGTCCAAGTTTTCATATACCATGTTGGTCTACGTTTTTTTATCTTCGAACGGTATTAAAATAAATGCTTTTACCAATAGTGTCTTTAGGTGAAATGGTATATTCTGGTTTAATGGATTCAAATAAAGAATTCGGGACACAAATTTGGTCGATTAAATCTTTTTCGATTTGTGTCATTTTTTTATTCTCTATTTCAAGAATCTTTTCAACTCTTTTATCAATAGTTTTCATAATGCAAATTTATATAAAATTTCTAGAATGCATAAATGCTTCAAAATTATTTTTTCTAATATATTCAGTTATCAAATCGTTATAGCCTCGAATCAGTTTAGTCCTTTCAGTTTGTCCTGAAAAGTCTTCTATTTTTAATTTTAGCTTTGTTTTAAGTGTTTCAATATTTATCGAACGTCCATGCGAATGCCATTCGCTATTTTTACTAAGAAGCATAGCAATCTCTTCTGCCCTTGCTGTTTTTTCAAATAAAGTAACAGGTTGTCCAAGTTTATCAGGGTTAGTTTGATGGATGTCCCAATTTTTAAATTTATACTTAACAAGCCAATTTTTTAATAATGCAATAGTTAATTCTTTAGCTTGTTCATATCGTCTGAGCATAGCTAAATCTTGTTTTTGTAACATTACAAGTTCTGCATGTGTTAATATTCCTTTTTCTGATTTTTCAATCAGTTCATTTACCTTATCTAAATAGCCAAGAGCTGGAACCCATTGAGTTTGACCGTTAGGTGCTTGAACTTCCACTTGTGGGTCTATAGGGCCTAAACATGAACTATAATCCATGTAAATATTGTCCCCTGACATACAAAAAATCGTACCCGCTGAATAAGCACTATCAGGAATAATAAAGTTAATTTCATTATAGTGTTGACGTATTATATTCACTAACTGTTCAACAACTTCAACAGAGCCTCCTGGTGTATTTAAAATAATTGACAGGGTGTCATTTTTAATAACATCTGCTTTGAGATTTTCAATAATGTCACGAAATGGTTTTACTAACCCATTCGCAATTGGAGCATAATAAAAAATCACATCAGACTTAAAATGTTCTTCAAGTTTCTGCAGTCGCTCATTTAAAATTGAATGAATGGTTGAGTCAAAAATAGGTTTCATTTATTTCTTTATTTTCACTTGATTTAAGCAATTGCTGTGATTTAATTGGGAATTTATAGTAACCGCTCAATCCCCTTTATACACCGTGCTAAATAAGATCCGCGATATAAAGTACCATCTAAAACATCTAATCAACAGCCTAAATATAAAACCTATTATTAAAAAAGTCAAATCCCCTCCACAATTTTTATTTGGCTTCATTATTCTCTTGAATTGAAGAGAGGTATTTCCATTTCGTGTTCTCGACTAAAATTCAGACCTTGATTTGCCATTTCAATAGCAATGCTCTTGGATAAATTACTTCCTGAAACCCATTGCCTAAAATCCAGTGAACCTCCGTTGCACAGCCGCAAAGTAGTATGTCGGATTCGTAATCCGACTTACTATATTTATCTTTCTTAGAACGTATATCCCAGATTGATTTCCCCACGACTGAGATGTTTTGCCCAACCAGAATAGGAAACATATGAGATACCATAAGAAAAACCGCTGCCAAAACCTATCATTATTCGGCTATACGATGCAGTATTGGGAATCTTGACCGTCTCAGATGAACCACCAACGGTTGCCGTTACACTCACAGAACCAGAACCAAATCCGATAACGGCGTACATTCCGTCAAAAGCAAATCCAAAGTTTGGTCCAACATCAGCTACATTAATCGTGGCTGTAGTATTGTAGCCCGCAATCTGTTTACTTTGACTCCAGAAGTTTCCACCAAAGTGCGGACCGACACCGATGAACATTTCGTCGTCGATAGCAATTCCTGCGAGCAGAGTGCCCATAAGACCAAAACCCAACCTACTATCCGGATTTCCTTTCAACTGATCCCACAATCCTAAGTTTGCCCAAATCCCAGCAGCTAATCCAAACGAAACACCTTCCTTCTTTAGTTCGGGTTCAGTTGCAAGTGTTTCATCTACTTCGGCAACATTCCGTCTAGTTGCCGTGTCAACCTTTGGTATTATTGTTTGTGTTTGTGTAGGTGCAGGAGCAAGTGCTATTGTTTCCTTTACCATTTTCTCTAAATCCGTTAGGGTATAAACGAAAAGACTACCATCTGCGGTTTTGATTTTTACATTTTCTACATTGAGTTCCATAACTTGACCACGAATGATACTTCCGTTCTTCAAAGACAAAATGTCAACGCTTTGTGGTTGTGTGGATACGGATGCAGGGTCAAGAGTTGTAATCTCCTTTACCATTTTCTCAAGATCCGCCAGAGTATAAACGAAAAGGCTACCGTCCGAGGTTTTGATTTTTATGTTATCCAAACTGAGTTCAATAACTTGACCACGAATGATACTTCCGTTCTTCAAATACAGAATGTCAACTGTTGACGTTTGCGTAAATACGGTTACCGAAAAAAGAATTACGAGAGCAACTAAAATAGAAAAAACTTTCATTGTGTTATCCTTTCATTAGGGTGAAAAAATTTGTGGGGGTTACTCACGCAGCGCAAGGTGTTACTTCTTTGCGCAGCTATCCTTGTGTGTAAGGAGAGAGTCGAACCGCCATGTAGCAGGTTGAATGTTTTTGATTAATGATGGCTCAAATATATATATTAATTTTACTTATGTCAAGCGGTATCGTTACTAAACTTTGTATTTGTGTGCCAACTCACCGAACCTAACCCAACGCTTTGAAAAACGGGTCGATGAAATCCCGCCGTGTCTGCGTTTCGTTGTAGTCGGATTTTTTGTAGGAATCGTATTGGTCTGTAAATCGCTCTACTAATTCCGAAATTTTCTTGTATGCTGTTTCTTTGTTTACCATTCTGATTTGATATAATATTGTTTTCTATAATGTAGGTCGGTCTACGACTCTATCGACCTACGGTCTCGTAGAGAGTCGAAGACTCGTAGAGATTTGTAATCCGACTCACCAAGCAGTAGGAGGTTGTCTAAAAAGTTCTCTCGTTACTCTATTTCTTCCCGAAACAAATTCGGGACAAGTCGAAATCGAACTCGAGAACCTGCTTATTTAGCCGGTTTTCGAGTGTTCGCAGAGCGAACGTATCGAGAAAACCGACTTTTTGGTCAAACTCTTACTGTCCAAGTTGCTCGCGGTTACTGTATTAACTCTATTAAAGTTGACTTAACCCATTTAGGTAGTTTAGGATAATCTTCAAAGTGTAAAAGGGCTCCAAGAAAAATCTCATAACTTTGTCCTTGAAACTTTTTCTCAAAATCTTTCTTAATCGCAGCGGGCTTCCATTTGGACGTCTTGTATAAGAATGCTGCATCATAAGAATCTTTCGGGTCAACTCGTCTTCCCGCGACATAAATTTTGTTAAGGAATATATCATAATCGGAAGCCATTTTAATGCCTCCATATTTCACTAACGGGGTGCTGTTCTTAAAAGGAAAGAAGACAAATAAAACTTTCTTGCCATCAATAAAGAAATCGATATTGTCGCCTAACCGCTCTTCTCCCCCGACGTGAAATAGCTTCCTCGTTTTTGCTGCGAGATGCGTAAAGGAAAATGAGCGAAAATTGAAAAAATCTAAATCAATGCTTACACGATGTTTATGTCTCAACATGAGAGCGGTTCCACCGGCTAAATAAAATCCAGGGAAGTGTTCCTGAATTTCCTTGGCAAGTTTAAGTAATGAATTATGTTCTTTGATCATGCCAGTACTCCATCCAAAATTTAACGCCCCGTTTTATATCATTGTATTTTTTCGAGATTGCGAACGATTGGTCAGGGTATTTATGGTACAGCCATTGAAGGTCCTCAAACCTTCCATAAGTGAAGATGCGATGGATGAGTTTCTCTAGGGGAGCTTTGCGATTTATATGTTCCCATACAAATTTTTTATACCTGTCGGGAAAACTCACCTGCTGAGAATAATTCCATTTTATTCTCTCTCGTTTTGTTTTATTTTTTCGCATCGTTATTCACTAAACTTTTCGTTTTTAATAATGGAAATTTTAACCTACTTCACCTGCCGCACCAATTATCGAAATAAACGAATCAGCCTTCAAACACGCTCCTCCAACCAGCGCCCCATCAATATCAGACTGCGAAAGCAACTCGAATGCGTTTTGCTGATTCACACTACCGCCGTATTGGATTATCAGATTTTCAGCCAACGTCCACGAGTATAATTGTGCGACTAACTTCCGGATTAACTTGTGAACTTGATTAGCTTGCTCGTTTGTTGCTGTTTTTCCAGTTCCGATCGCCCAAACCGGTTCATAAGCTATCACAATTTTTTCAATATCATTTTGCGTCAAACCGGCGAGAACTCCCTTTACTTGTGTGGAAACTATTTGGTCAGTTACTCCCGATTCACGCTCTTCCAACGTTTCGCCGACACAGATTATCGGTGTAAAGTTATTAGCTAATGCTTGCTTAACTTTTAAATTTATAAACTCATTCGACTCTTTAAAATATTGCCGGCGTTCCGAGTGTCCTAAAATTACATACTCGCAGCCAACCGATTTTAACATCTTCGCCGATATTTCGCCTGTAAAAGCTCCGTCGTTTTGATGATACATATTTTGAGCACCTAATTTTATCATCGAACCTTTTATCAATCCGCTGGCAACCACGAGCGATACGAACGGCGGGCAAATTACAACCTCAACATTTTTGTTGAACCCGTTCAAGCGTTCTTTTATTTCATTTACGAGAGTTACTGTCTCTTGTATATCTTTATTCATTTTCCAATTTCCGGCAATTACCTTACGGCGCATATTGTTTTCCTTCTGAACGTAAACGTTCTTTATTTTTTTTCTTCTATAAAAAGTGTTGATATATATTTTCTCATTAGTCAGTTGAAATATAAACTCATTTCGCATATTTAACAAATTCTTGCATATCACTTTTTTATTTGATATTTTTTGAGCAAAAGAGAACTTACAATATGGAAAAGAAAAAATATGTTCTGGGAGTTGACGGCGGCGGCACTCAAACTACTGCTATTTTAGTGGGTCTGGATGGAGCTGTAGTTGCGGAAGAAAAGTCAGTTTCAACAAATATTCAAATAGTCGGAGTTGAGAAGGCAACCAAAACAATTATCAAATTAATTTTCGCTTGCTGCAAAAAAACCGGCTGCGATATTAATTCAATAAAATCTATTGTTTTAGGATTAGCGGGGGCTGGAAGGTTAAGCGATAAAAAAATTCTTCTTGAAGGACTGAAGAAAAGTCAAATATTGCTTCCTGCTGTAACGGTGGAAAACGACGCCCGAATTGCACTCGAAGCCGCGTTCGCAAGCAGCTACGGTATTGTGCTTATTGCCGGAACTGGCTCAATAGCTTTAAGCAAAGACGAAGCCGGAAAAATTTTTCGCCTCGGCGGCTGGGGAAGAATTTTAGGCGACGAGGGGAGCGGTTATACAATCGGATTAAAAGCTCTCAACGCCGCAATCCGCTCTTATGAAGGAAGAGCCGATAAAACAACTTTGTTAAACTTAGCTCTTGAACATTTCGGATGCAAATCGTTGGATGATATCATCTCAAAAATATACACCGGTTCAGCGGATGTAGCTTCGTTTGCTTCCAAGGTGATCAAAGCTTCAACCGAATTCGACCACGTAGCTCACAATATTCTTTTCAGTCAGGCAAATGAGCTTGCCGATTTAGTGCGTGCACTGATTTCGCAGATGCATCCGAAAAGAAAAATGCCGGTAGCTTTAATGGGCGGACTTCTCGAAACCGAAAATGTTTACTCGAAGATGGTAAAGGAACGAATATCGCGTTCGCTTCCACAAATAATAATTCAGAAACCAAAATTTCCGGCAGCATTCGGCGCTGCAATTATTGGACTGAAAGCATTCGAGTTTTAGAATTAATCAGATTCCCAATTTATATGAAACATTTACTTTTTACTTTTTACTTTTTACTAATTACTTATTTCCTCGGCTGTCGCGCACCTGTTGACATTCAACAAACACACGAAGAACCAACCCCCATCGACAAAGAAGATGTGGAAGAAATTATCGAAACCAAAACCGACTGGGTTGAAGAAACACTGAACCGTTTAACGATTGAAGAAAAAGTTGGGCAGATGATTATGCCTCGCGCAACAGGATATTTTGTAAATTCCGGGAGCGATGAATACAACAAGATGTTACATCTTGCAAAGAACCGGAAAGTTGGCGGCTTCTGTTTTTTTCAGGGTGATGTTTATGCAACAGCAGTAACAATAAATAAACTTCAGGAAGTCTCGGATGTTCCGCTTTTAAACAGCGCCGACTTTGAGCGAGGCGGACCTATGCGAATCCGGCGGATGACTCCTTTCCCTGAAGCAATGGCTGTGGGTGCCGCTCGAAGTCCCGAACTTGCTTTTCAAATGGGCAAAATTGTAGCAACAGAAAGTCGTGCTATCGGCGTTCATATCAACTTCGCACCGGTAGTAGATGTGAACAACAATCCCCTCAATCCGGTTATTAATACCCGTTCGTATGGCGAATCGCCGCAACTCGTTGCCGATATAGCATCAGCTTATGCTGCCGGGATGCAAACCAACGGACTTATTGCAACAGCAAAACATTTTCCCGGACACGGCGATACGGATGTCGATTCGCACTACGACTTACCAGTATTAAATGTAAGCCGTGAACGCTTAAACAAAATTGAACTCCCCCCTTTCAAAGAATTGATAGATAAAGGTGTAATGGGAATAATGACCGCACACCTTGCAGTTTCCGCTTTCGATGGGAAGAAGCGGATTCCGGCATCGCTTTCAAAAAACATAACTACCGATTTGCTGCAAAACGAATTAGGATTTAAAGGTTTGATAATAACTGATGCACTCGAAATGCGTGGCGTTACAAAAGTTTTTAGTGTAGCCGATGCGGCAATTCGATCTGTGGAATCGGGTGCCGATATTTTACTGCTGCCCCCCGATGAAGATGCAGCAATTGATGCAATTTTGGATGCGATTCAGAAAGGAAAAATTTCACAAGCCCGAATCGATTCATCAGTCAGAAAAATTTTAGCAGTTAAACAATGGCTGAAGTTAGACGAAAACAAATTGGTTGATGTGAATAAAATTTCGGACGTTGTCAGCACTCCTGAACATTGGCAAGTTGCGAAAGAAATTTCACAAGTTTCAATCACAGTTGTAAAGAACGAACGCGCAATACCAATCAATCCGCGTAAGAACACACTCGCATTGATAATCAGCGACACCGATGATTACCGCACCGATATCAATCGCCCCGGGAATGCAAATCCGAACGAGAGAGTCGGCGATTATTTTTTAGGAGAACTTCGAGCAAGAAGCAATAAAATAAAATCAATCCGTTTATCTCCACGCAGCAATCAAATTGATTTCGATGCAGCAATATCACAAGCCCGTGCATCCGATGTTGTTATCTGCGCTTTGTTCGTGAAGATACGAACCAGAACAAACCCTTACGGACTTTCCCAAAACCTTATTGATTTTATTAATTCCATCTCTACTGCAAAAGGAAACGGACGAACTGCTAAAAATATTTTAGTTGCTTTCGGAAATCCTTACACCGTTGGATTGTTAAAAAATTCTGATGCCGTAGTTTTTGCATATTCAGATACTGAACTTTCGACCGAAGCTGTAACAGAAATTTTGTTCGGCGAAATAAAAGCTAATGGCGAACTCCCCGTTACAATCCCCGATGCAACTTCGGGAGTTACAATGTATGCGTTCGGAAGCGGGTTAAAAATTTCGAAAACCACTTTGCACGAAGATAAAACTACAACCGACCTGAAAAAATTTGAGATTCTGGATCGAACAATCAAATCGGCAATTTCTGATAAGGCATTCCCCGGCGCCCAAGTAATGGTTATTAAGGATGGAGAAGTTTTACATCATCAAAATTACGGACGACAGGATTACTCCTCCGATTCGCCTGAAATTACCGATTCAACTCTATACGACATTGCATCGCTTACAAAAGTAGTCGGCACAACCGCAGCAATTATGAAGTTGCTGGATGATGGTAAAATCATTCTGGATGAAAATGTAACGAAATACATTCCGGCTTTTGCTACTAACGGAAAAGAGAATATCACTATTCGAAATTTACTCCTGCACAACAGCGGGCTGCCGGCTTGGCAAAAATTTTATCTCACTTGCAAGTCTGCCGGTGAAGTTTTGGATTCTATTTACAACTCAAAGTTAATTTATAAAACAAGCGATTCGATTGTTTACAGCGATTTTGGGTTTATCGTTCTGGAAAAAATTATTGAAAAGATAACCGGTTTTAGTTTAGATGTTTTTTTGAAGAACGAATTTTTTAATCCATTAGGAATGGATAACACTTTTTTCAATCCCTCTCAAGATATGTTACATAGAATTGCCCCAACAGAAATTGATACAATATGGCGGAAAAAACTCGTTCACGGAACTGTCCACGATGAAACAGCGGCGCTGCTCGGAGGAATTTCGGGGCACGCAGGAATGTTTTCGACCGCTCCCGATTTAGCAAAATTCGCTCAGATGATTTTGAACGGAGGAAGCTACGGCGGAGTTCAATACATTAAACCAGAAACAGTCAAATTATTTACTGAACGAACTGATTTAAAAACCAAACGCGGACTCGGCTGGGATTTTAAAACTTTGAACGGCTACAGTTCGGCGGGAAATCTTTTTAGTCCAAAATCTTTCGGGCACACAGGGTTTACAGGCACATTGCTTTGGATTGACCCCGATAGAAATTTGATTGTCCTATTTTTAACTAACCGCGTGCATCCAACCCGTGCTAATAATAAGATTATTAAAATCCGCTCCGAGTTACACGACATCGTGATTGAAGCGGTAAAGTAAATTTTTGTTTGATAGTTGGTCATTTATATATTTTGACAATTCCGTAAGTTTCCCGAAATGGTAATTGGTGGGGCTCACGTAATTCAATAAAAAGATTGTTACTGTAATATATTCATTTTTTTTTCCGATTTGATTCTTCGAATTTGTTTCGAATTTCGTAATTAGAATTTGGGATTTTTCAAACATAAGGCTTTGTATGAGGAACATCAAATTAAATGGCAACAAATCCAATAATTTCTTATATTTGCAAGAGTTACAATAAGAATACGAATGTAAAACTAACCTAAAACAAGGAAAAGTTATGGCAATTAAACCTTTTAAAAACGAAAAGTTCACTGATTTTTCAAAACCCGAAGCCCGTCGCAAACAACAACTCGCAATCGAAAAAATCGAAGCCGAGTTGGGCAAAGAATATCCGATTATAATCGGCAGCGAAAAAATTTACACACAAAACAAATTCAATTCTATTAATCCATCCAATCCCTCTGAAATAGTCGGAACATTTCAAAAAGGAACTGCGGATGACGCCAACAAAGCAATGGAAGTAGCGCTTGCAAAATTTGAAGAATGGAAACGCGTTCCGGCAAAGAAGCGTGCCGATTATTTATTCCGCGCAGCAAAGGTAATGCGAAAACGCCGCTTCGAGCTGAATGCAACTATGATACTCGAAGTTGGCAAAACCTGGCCCGAAGCCGACGGCGATACTGCCGAAGCAATCGACTTTTTAGAATTCTATGCCCGCGAGATGCTGCGTTATGCAGGCAGGCAACCTGTTGTTCAATTCAAGGGCGAAAAAGATGAACTGGTTTATATACCACTTGGCGTTGGCGTTGTAATTCCACCTTGGAATTTTCCACTCGCAATTCTCACAGGGATGACAACTGCTGCAGTCGTTTGCGGAAATACTGTTATTCTTAAACCATCCAGCGACTCTCCTCTTATCGCATACAAGTTCATGGAAGTAATGGAGGAAGCCGGACTACCTGCCGGCGTAATTAATTTTGTTTCAGGACCCGGTGGCGCTGTCGGTGATACCCTCGTTACACATCCGAAAACTCGATTCATCGCTTTCACTGGGTCAAAAGAAGTAGGCATTCACATTAACGTAGAAGCGGCTAAAGTTCGTCCGGGACAAATCTGGCTCAAGCGCGTTGTAGCTGAAATGGGCGGCAAGGATTCCATCATAGTGGACGAAACTACAGACCTGGATGAAGCAGCAGCAGGAATTACTTTGGCAGCTTTTGGTTTTCAAGGACAGAAATGTTCGGCCTGTTCACGCGCGATCATAGTCGAAAAAGTTTACGACAAGATGGTTGAATTGTTAAAAGCCCGTGCTTCAACAATTACAATCGGACAAGCAAAAATTCAATCCAACTTTATGGGACCGGTTATCAACAAAGGTTCGATGGAAAAAATGTTGGAGTATATACAAACTGCAATTAAAGAAGGCGGCAGATTGATTATCGGCGGCGACGTTGCGTCTGGCGATGGCTTCTTCTTGCGTCCGACTATAATTGCCGACGTAGATCCGATGGGAACGATTTCGCAGGAAGAAATTTTCGGACCTGTCCTCGCCGTGATTAAAGCAAGAGATTTCGACCACGCACTTGAGATTGCCAACAACACCGAGTATGGTTTAACAGGAGCGGTCTATTCAAAAAACCGGAAGCGGTTAGAAAAAGCAAAAGAAGAATTTTTCTGCGGCAACTTGTATCTGAACCGCAAATGCACGGGTGCGCTTGTGGGAGTTCATCCGTTCGGCGGCTTTAATATGAGCGGCACCGATTCTAAAGCCGGCGGCAGAGATTATCTGCTGCTGTTCATGCAAGCAAAGTCGATTGCTGAGAAGAAGATGAAGTATCGGAACATCAGTACTACTTAAGCTGGCTCTTTTTAAAATACGAGACTGCTTGGTCTTTCATCTGTTCGGCAACATACTCTTAATAGTCTTGATGAGCCTGACAAAACGATAGAAGATATCTGGACGGAAGAATCAGAGAAAAGATAGATAGATTTTAGAGAATTCCGGTTTCTAATTAAAATTTAACCCACGGCAAACGCTGTGGGTTTCGTTTTTTGGGGCGAGGTTGACTAAAAAGTAAGCAAACTGTCATTGCGAGGAGTCCGTCGGCTGACGGACGACGAAGCAATCTCTCAATACAATTGAAAAACGACACGTTGAGATTGCTTCTCCCGACTGAAGTCGGGATCGCAATGACTTTTTGGTCAACAACGTATCATGAAATTATTTTTCAATTATTTCGTAGCGATTACATTTGGTTAACTGAATGCTGTTATAATCGTTGATGTCGCCAAAATCAAATTGCCATATAGAATAAAAGTTCTTGCGTTTCTCAAAAAATAATGTCTTAACAGTTTTCGTTGTATGATGTGACCACTGCCGAAAAGGATAAAACAATTGACGAATAATTGTATTATTAGTTTTACTATTTTTGGCTTCAATCAGAGCAACTTGTTTTTTGCCTTCATATCCAGCATCTACTTCTGTTTGAACACTTTCGACTGTTAAATGCTGATTGCCTACTTTAAATGAAAATTGTGGTGTGTATTTTCTTCCTCGTATTGTTAAGACAAGCGTTTCATCTTCTAAAAATGTTCGAATTAAACTTGAAGCATAAGCAAAATCGAGGTGTTGCATCTCGGAATTTCAAAGTTTTAAAGCATTGATTCCCATTGCCTTGAAATTACTTAAAACTTTGCTTTGAAGCATTAATTTTGTATACTTCTTCAAAAAATAATAAACAATTATCATTTGCTAATTCCATTACTTCACCCTTAGTAAAATCATATTTAATAATCAGTGAGTTAATATGTTTGTTGATTTTTATTCTTTTTTGATTAATATGGATGCCCCAGAAGTAGGCATAACCATCTTTATCAATCCTCAGAAAATCAGAAGTCCTGTCGGATTTATAGAAACAGAATAATTCATTTTTGCTCATATTATTAATGTTTGAAACATTTGTTGTTCAATAATAAATTCGTATTGTCTATTCAGCGACTTATAATCCAAAAATTTTACTCTCTTAAAAATTTCCTTAAAAGATGAATATCTGATTTTTTTTTCGTATTCGGACTTGTTCCTATTATCAGCGACAATAAACATTTGTGTGTAAAAATCTTGTAAATCGTTATATTTTAAAAGTGAATTTTGAATGTCGGGAGAATACTCCACCTCAAAGAAGGAATGAGGCATTTTTCTCTCATTAAACCAAATTACATCAATAGTAGAACTTCGTTGAACTAAATTTGGGTAGCTGAAATCAGGGATATCATCCAGTGTTCTTACATCACTTAAACTTCTGTCAATAAATTTTCTATTCTTGTCTTGATTTGGAACAAAAGTTTTAAATCCTTTTAAGTTTCCAACGGTAAGTAATAAGCCTTGATAATATGAATGATTAAATTCGATTACTTGACTTGTATTTTTGTTTTCAGAAGTTTCAGCAATTATTCCCCTTGCTTCAATCTCTTTTCTAAACTTCAATAAACCATATAATCCATGTTTGATTTTATAAATATTTTTATCAAGTTGAACTATTCTACGAATATTTGCAAATGGATTTTTTGCTTTCCATTCACAGTCCTTAATCTTCATGGTTTCTTGGTTAAGTTGTCCTAATGTTGCGACACCGCCAAGTTTTTCTAATGCTTGTATGACTGCTTCGTATTGTTTCATTTTAATAATTCCATTATATCACGATATGAATATCTTTCAATTATTTTTCCGTTTAAGAAAATTAATAACTCATTTCCGTCCCAATCCCAATCATCAAAGCATTCTGTTGTTCGAGCGAACCAAAAAGAAATTTTATCCAGTAATTCTTGATTGCTCATTATACTGAAATTTTTGTGTTGATGAAAGTGTTCCTTGAGTCGAAGAAATTTGCCATCACTTTTAAACAATCCTCTTGATAAAGGCAAAAGTCATCCGACTTGAAAATAGGCTTTATACCATCGGTAACGCTGTCTTTAGCTATGTATTTTACGAGGTTTTCAAATACGAACTTTGGAGTCATTATATTTATTTCTCATTTCACGATGTTAATATTCAGTGCCTAAACAAATATAACATTTCAAACATAAATTGCAATTCAATCTCACTACAATTATATTTAAACCGTTTAATGTTGTGCGAGTCCTAAAACCAAACTCCGATTTCTTGTATAGTTAAGAAATCGGAGTTTTAGTTTGTAAATATATCGGGAGAGGGAAAAAATTTATTTATTTATAGAAATAAGTTCCACTTCAAAAATCAATGTCGAATTCGGTTGAATAAGTTGCCCCGCACTACGGTCGCCGTAACCAAGATCCGAAGGGATATAAAATTCGAACTTTGAACCAACAGGCATTAATTGAACACCTTCTGTCCAACCTTTAATAACCTGATCGAGTTGAAACGATGTTGGCTCGCCACGTCCAATCGAACTGTCGAATTCGGTCCCGTCAATCAGAGTTCCGCGATAATGAACGGTTACATTATCTGTTGCTTTTGGTTTTTTGCCTGTTCCCATAGTAATAACTTTGTATTGTAAACCGTTAGGTAATGTTACCACACCTTCTTTAGTTTTATTAGCCGCAAGGAATTCCTCGCCTGCAATTTTATTTTTATCGCCTTGACCTTTCATCATCTCCTCGTGTTTTGCCATTAGTCGTTTTTGAAACGCCATCAGTACTTCTTGTGCTTCAGTTTCGGTGAGGAGTGTTTTGTTGCTGTCTATTATATCCTTTATACCTTGTGCAAGTACTTCGGCTGCAACTTCGATTTTCTGACTTTTCAGGTTTTTTCCTATGTCTAATCCGATTGCGTAACTCACACTGTCGGTCTGACTTTTCATCTTAACATTATCCTGAGTATTGCTTTGGCATGCTAAAAGTCCGAATGCAATCAGGACGGTTAATAGATATTTCATTTGAAATCCTTTCAATAATTTAAGTTTATGTATTTATAACGTGCTATGATACGATTTTTTGAGAAATTTTCCAAATTTTTAACTTTTGCAAATCAGTAGCATATCTTTTATATTTCAACCGTTTAAATTAATCGTAAAGGATAAAAAATGAAAATTCATGAATATCAGGGTAAAGATATTTTAAGAAAATTTAATGTTCCGACTCCAAAGGGTGCTGTAGCATTCAGTGTAGATGAAGCTGTGAAAGTTGCAGAAACCATTGGAGGCTCCGTATGGGTTGTAAAAGCGCAAATCCACGCAGGTGGAAGAGGCAAAGGCGGCGGCGTAAAAATTGCAAAAAGCATTGACGAAGTCCGCACACTCGCTTCTCAAATATTAGGTATGCAGCTCATTACTCATCAAACAGGTCCCGAAGGCAGAATAGTTAAACGGCTATTGATTGAGCAAGGAATAAGTATCGCGCGGGAATTGTACGTTGGTGTAACGCTCGACCGCGCTCGCTCACAAAACGTTGTAATGGCTTCGACAGAAGGGGGCGTTGAAATCGAGAAAGTTGCTGAAGAAACTCCCGAACTTATTTTTAAAGAGTGGGTTGACCCGACAATTGGCTTCGGCGAATTTCAAGCCCGCAAATTAGCATTCGCACTTAAGTTAGAAGGCGATGCGTTTAAAAACGGTGTGAAATTTTTGCTCGCCCTTTATAAAGCTTATGAAGAAACCGACGCCTCGCTTGCCGAAATTAACCCCCTCGTTATTACTACCGACGGAAAAGTTTTGGCATTAGATGCTAAGATGAACTTTGATGATAATGCAATTTTCAAGCATCCCGAACTTCTCGAAATGCGAGACCTCGATGAAGAAGAGCCGCTCGAAATCGAAGCTTCAAAATACAATCTTAACTACATCAAGCTTGATGGAAACGTTGGATGTATGGTGAACGGTGCCGGACTCGCAATGGCGACGATGGATATTATTAAACTCGCCGGAGGTGAACCTGCAAACTTCCTGGATGTTGGAGGCGGAGCTAATGCCGAAACCGTCGAGAACGGTTTTAAAATTATTTTAGCCGATAAAAATGTAAAAGCAGTTTTAATTAATATTTTCGGTGGAATTGTCCGCTGCGACCGTGTAGCCACTGGTGTTGTGGAAGCGGCAAAGAAAGTTAATGTTACAGTTCCGATTGTAGTCCGGCTTGCCGGCACGAATGCCGAAGAAGCCGCTGTGATATTGCAAAATTCAGGTTTGAATTTCTCAGTCGCACAAAGCTTGCGTGAAGCTGCCGAGAAAGTTACGAAAGCGATTAAACAGAACGGCTCACTCGCACATTGCGAATGAGCCGTTTCAATCTAAAAATTTATTGCAACTAAAGAACGTGGAACGTTCTAAATTGGAATTTCCGATATATCTCCTACAATCGGATTAGTAAATTTCTCATAATCTTGGTACGTCATTTTTACACACTCAGTGTGCGAGCCGGCATTAAAAATTATATCTTCCTTTTCGGCAAGCTGCCAGGCGACGACTACAGGCATATTGTACAAATTACCGAGTGCCGGCTCTGCGCCCAATTCTGAGTCAGGAAAAAGGGTGCGTAAATCGTCTTCTCTTGCAAGATGAACTTCGGCAGCTTTTAGAACATCTTTTAATTTTGATAAATTGACTTTGTGCGGTGCCGGAACTACCACCATTTTATACTTCCCATCAACTACTGTGATTACTGCTTTTGCACAAACTTTGCCTGTGGTGTGTAAAGAATGTGCAACCTCTTGAGCCGTGTAAGCTTTTGGATGAGGTAAAACCTCGTAACGAACATTTTGCTGTTTTAACAACGACAGCAGTTTTTCAGAAACCGACATAACTTCTCCTCAAAATTTGTTTAACATTAGTTAATTAAATTTATTTTACTTCTAGAAATAAATGTCTGCACTTGGAATATATAAAAGGAATACTATAATTCCAAACGAAATTATTTTAACAAAATTAAACTTCTATTTTGAAAATGGATACCCGAACTCATACGGTAATAATAAACCCCGGATGGTAACGGGACGCCGCTTTCGTTTTTACCATCCCAATAAAATTGATAATCACCGGCAGCAACGTGCGATTCTAAAAAAGTTTTTACGCGGATACCTAATATGTTAAATATTTCGAGATTTACATTTACCGGTTTTTCTATCGAATACGGTATATTAGTGCCATAATTGAAGGGATTCGGGTAGTTTTGGTCAAGTTTAAAATTCTGCGGAGAATTTTCATCCTTAACTCCCCACGCAGTTATTGTAAAATAAGAGCCGACCAACTGCCATTTTCCGCTTTCATTTGTTTGCCATACAACCCAGACGTTATAAGGATAAGGCCAGTATTGTGTATCCTGAACCCCGCACGAAACAACTGGATTTTTGTCGAGTCCATTAGTATTAAAAATTTCATCCTCATACGTGAATATACTTTTTGCACGTATGTGATTATAAGAGTCGGATGAGTCCTCAAATGCAAGAACATCGAAATAAAAGTATTGCTTTGCTTCCTTCCAAATTACAGGCATATAGATGCTTGAGGCGTTTTTATTATGTGTTAATGGTGCTTGACTTAGATTTGTTTCAACGCTCCACCTGAGTGTATCAAAATTAAAATCTGAAATCTTTCCGTAAACTTCTATATCGTTTCCAACCCTTTGGTTCCACGTAACTTGTATTGTACCAAAATAATCAAATATCTTTGATATCGAAAAATTACTTTTATCACTAATAGTTTTGAATAACTTCGGAACACTCCAAGCGTTATTTGTGAAAATTGAATAAAGAATTTGAACACTATCTCCCAACCCTTTATCCCAAAACACAATCGATTGTCCCCAAGAGTTCGAAGCAATTTTTGGACTCAAATTAAGAATCGAATCAGAAACATTCATTGCATCACTCCAACGGTTTTCTGAAAAAAGACTTGATTTTATGCATCCATCGGATTCCCAAACAACCATGAATGTCGTACCAAATACCCCTACACATGGATTAATATCATCAGCAGAATCCGTTGTAATCGGACTTGGTGTTGACCAAATTACTCCATCACCTAAACTGTAAAATATATCGTTTTTCCCGTTACGGTTTGATTGCCAAACTATCATATTTATTTCATAATTTGGATATCCCAAACGACGAGCGATCGAAGGTGATTTGTTAACGAAGCTATCGGAAGTTATGTAAGTTACTTTTTCATCCCACTTCCTTCCATACTCAATTGTCTTTTTCAAACAAATATTACTGCCAACACTATCATTTCTTGTAAATACTAAATAATCAACATAAGTTGATGGTCCGTAGATTGGTAAGTAAGATGCGAACGCTGGCATCTCATCGTTAAAATCTCCCGATGTAATTTTGATAACATCCGACCACTGTGCCAAAAGTGGTGACGACAAAATACTTAATAGAAAAACAACAAAGTTTAAATATCTACTAAACATATAAACCTCAATTTGTTCTAAATGAATATAAAAACTTTTCCATTCACATCAAAACTGTAGGTCGACGAGACTCGTTAACCTACAACTTATCGGCCAGCGATTCTATGTATGCTTTTAATTTTTCTTTGAATATTGTCCTGTCAAACTCAAGTGCATGTAGCTGAATCTCGTTCGGGTCGAACTTCTTCAGATCAAATCCTTTCACGGTGTTAACTAAACTTTCCTTACTTTGGTCGCTGAAAAACATTCCCGTCCGATTTTCAACCACCGTCTCAAGCGTCCCCCCTTTTGCAAAAGCAATAACGGGTTTGCCCGAAGCCATCGCTTCAAGTGGAACGATTCCAAAATCTTCTTCGCCCGGAAATATTAACGCTCTGCATCCGGCATAATACTCTGCAATCTGATCGTCGCTCGCCCATCCAAGAAATTCGATATTTGGTTTGGCTATTTTTTTCAGTTTCTCCAACTCACTGCCTACCCCAACGACTACCAACCTCTCGCCAATTTCGTTGAACGCTGCAACTGCGATATCGATTCTCTTATAAGGAACGAGTGCCGATACAATCAAAAAATATTCCCCTTCGTTTTGCGAAATTTTGAACCGCGAAGTATCAACCGGCGGATATATTACATCCGATTCGCGATTGTATATCCGTAAAATGCGTTCCTGCACATTCTTTGAATTCGCGATGAAGTAATTCACACGACTGCTCGATTTCACATCCCATTTTTGTAAATATCTTCTAAACAAACTCATCGCCGTTCGCGTTGCTAAACCCGATTGTGTTTTACCAAAATAATTATCGTATTGATCCCATATATAACGCATCGGAGTGTGGCAGTAACAAATGTGAAGCGCATCCCTCCTTACCTTCACTCCTTTTGCAACAGCATGACTGCTCGAAATAATAACATCATATTCACTCATGTCGAATCTTTCTATCGCAAAGGGCATAAGCGGAAGATAATACTGATAGCGGCTCACACTTTTTGGTAAATGCTGAATGATGGAGGTTCGGATTTTCATACTCTCGATTGCCGGCGAAACACTCCCTTTGTTATGCAGCAGAGTAAAAAGAGTTGCATCCGGGAACAGCTCGCACAAAACTTCCAAAACTTTTTCACCGCCTCGCATTCCTGTGAGCCAATCGTGAACGAGCGCTATTTTTAATTTACTCTTCATATTTCACAAAAAATATACAAAGTTTCGCACGAGTTTCAAAGCTCTTGAGTTTATCAAAAACCGTGTGTATATTAAACTCGATAATATTATCAAAATATTTATAATGACTCTATTTGTTGGTTTACTAATAATTTTATTCGCTTTCTTATTGACCGTAACAATTACTTTGTTGCTAATCGGTCCGACTATTTTACTTCAACCCGCACGGCGAAGAGGCGACTTTTATAAAAAATTAAAGCATCCAATTTCTCCCGAAGAACTCCATTTGAATTACGAAGAAATAAATGTAATTACAAATGATGGTATTAAATTGAACAGTTGGCTGATTAAATCGTCGGAGCCATCCCAAGGCACAATAATTTACCTGCACGGTGTCGGCGATTGCAAGATTGCGGGTCTTCCCTTTGCAAAGTTTTTTAGAGATAACGGATTCAATGTATTTCTTTATGATTCACGGCGACACGGCGAAAGTGGTGGCGATTACTGCACTTACGGGTTTTACGAAAAGCACGATTTGATCAAGGTAATAGATTATCTTGAATCGAGAAAAGATTTGAATACCGGCAAGATCGGATTATTCGGTTCTTCCATGGGGGCGGCAGTTGCAATTCAAACGGCAGCTATCGATAAAAGAATAAAAGCTGTTGTCGCCGAAAACTCATTCTCTACACTCCGAAAAATTTTCGACGACTACCAAAAACGAATTGTAAAAATACCATTTCATTACTTGCGTAACTTTGTAATAAAGCGGTCCGAATTTATGGCAAATTTCAAAGCTCGCGAAGTTTCACCCCTTCAATCAATCGCCGATGTTCATATCCCGATTTTATTCGCCTATGCAAAATTAGATAAGCACATCAATTACAAGTATTCAATACAATTATACGAAAACACCGACGAACCGAAAGAATTATTTCCTCTTGATGACTCCAGCCACAACGATACGTGGGAACTCGGCGGAGAAAAATATCACAACAAGTTGTTAGAATTTTTTGGGAGAAATTTATAATGAAAATATTTCTTCTTTTATGTTGGTTAGTTTCATCTGTAAGTTTAAATGCGCAAACCGAATTTTCACAGGAGAGTGCAGAAAAATTTTTAAAAGTTTTGGCTGTGGAAATCGGTCCACGCACCATGGGCTCACCCGCCGAACAAAAAGCACTAAAATTTGCAGCAGAAAAATTCAAATCATTCGGTTGCGATACCGCTTACATCATGCCAATGACATACACAGCCAAAGTAAATACTAATAGCGGAGTCGCTGTCGGTATTAAAAAGGGAGCTACAAAAAGAATCATAGTAATTGGCGGGCACATAGATTCCGCTGAACCTGAAACTCCGGGCGCTAACGATAACGGATCAGGCTCGGCTGTGATTTTAGAAGTTGCAAGAGTTTTAGCAAAACAAGATTTGCAATCAACAATTGTGTTTGCACTATTTGGCGGCGAAGAACAAGGACTTGAAGGTTCAAAATATTTCGTGGATTTCTTCCACGAAATCGACAGTGTCGTTGTAATGCTTAACGTTGATATGGCAAACGGATTAGGTTTGATTGAAATCGACCCACACACAACCCGTTACAATGCACCTCGATGGTTAGTTGAAGCTGCTGTAGAAGAATTTAAAAAGTTAGGTTACGATAATCTGACTTATTCTACTCATGCACGAGCTTTGAACTTGCCGCTTAACTCTGACCACAAATCATTTCTTGACAGAGGAATTCCTGCAATAGGATTCACCACTGATATTAATACCCCCATTCACACACCGCAGGACAACATCAATAATTTCGACGCACGAGGATTAAAACGTTCGGGCGACTTAGTTTTAAAACTTGTTGAACGATTCGACAACGGAGTTCCTCAAGTTCAAACAGAAAGATATTGGTTTTATCTTTTTGGAACGGTTCCAATTTTTCTGCCGGTTTGGGCTTTATATATTTTTATCGGGTTTTCTGTTTTGGTGGGAATCATTAGTTTTATGATCGTTCGCAACCGGCGACTTATTATTACCCAGTCTCCAATCCTCGACAGCATCACTGACAAACCACTTCCTACCCCTCGCAAATGGTCGGGAATCAAAATGCTCTTGTTTGTAATTATCCCAGTTGGTTTTGCCTGGTTTGCAATCGACATTATCGGATGGATAAAATCGGTAAGATATCCTTGGTTTTCCAATATTATTCCATATCTTTTCTATTCATTATTATTCGGCGGTGTTGGTTTGTGGATATCTTTACAGATCGAAAAGAAATTACGTTTATCAAAGTGTCCTTATGTATTTTACAAGCGTTCATCGGTTCTTCTATTGATTTTTATAATTGCTTTAAGTTTTGTCAGCCCGCGAATAGCAATATATCCGGCAGCATCGTTGTTGCTGATTGCTTTAGCTTCGGCATTTCGTATTCAATTTTTAAAGATAATCTTTTTTATACTTTCACCCTTGCCGCTGTTCCGATTCATATTTAATGAGTGGTATCCATTTATAGCAAGATTGTCTGTTACGAATTTTGAAATTGAAATTCCCAGAGACGACCCTTATTTAATATTTCTTCAGATAATATTCAGTGTCGTTATAATAATTTTCTATTCGCTCTTAACTATCCCCTTCTTCCTCGCATTCGGAGCTGTGTATCGCGAAACTCCTTTCCTTAAAATTGTAATAGATAAATTCAGAACTGTGAAAGTTCTTGTTTTCACAATTATTACGTTTGGAATGGTGTCGATTTATTTGTACACACAACCATCGTACAATGAGGTATGGAATAAAACTGTAGAAGTTCAACAGACGTTTGATTTAGATGAGCGCCTGTTCACGATAAACTTAAAAAGTTTTGAATATTTAGACAGTATAAAAATAAAATATTCAAATAAAGACACCCTTTTGTTAGGGAAAAATACTTCGATAGATTTTGATACGACAAATTTATTTCCACTCGATACAACTAAATACAGAATTCTCCGAAAATCTAAACACACAAAGTCGGGTGATACTACATTCTTCGATAACAATTTAACATTGATATCCAAAATGCGTCCGTATAAGGTTGAATTGGATTTGTATGGTGGGAAAAATCTTATACGTAGTTTACAAACAGATTATAAATTTATTGCTGGCGGTGGATCGGCACCCATAAAATTTTTCTCTCTTGAGGGAAGCGAAAACGCACGAATAAAATTTTACTCATTTCCGGATGTGCCTTTAAAGATTCCGTTCAAGTTTTACATCGTCGGAAATGATACTATTTATGAAGAGATAAAAATTACCTACTCTGATTTATTATATCCGATGGAATTTGAAAGGGAAAAGACGAATTTTATAAAGAGGACGGAAATAAAACAGAGTTGGAAGTACAGCCATTGATGATTTTACCCGCCCGACTGAACGACTTCAGTCGTTCGGGCGGGGATTTGGGATTTTGAATTTCCTTGCTGTGCCGGAGGACGACAGCTTCTTTTTCCTGACTATCTATATACATACTACAAACATTTATGTCGCCTAATGCGACCTACGGACTCGGTTCTAATGATGTCTGCATAATATGAAAAATAAATAATACCGACTCCAGTAGGAGTCGAATGTTTGTAGAAAGAAATAAAAAAAAATACCGACTCCAGCGGAGTCGAATGCTTTATTGAAATATTTTTAAACCCGGATTTGTCATTAGGAATTCTCAGTTGAAACAACAAAAGGCCAACTAAAGAGATTTGTACTTGCCCAGAGTCCTTCAAACCAACTTCTTCGTTTCATCGCTAGTGATAGTTTCAATATTCTTTCGTTACCATT